>NZ_JADGLL010000002.1 GCF_015235415.1 Microbacterium paludicola
GTGCGGGGCGGGATAGCGCGGGCCCGGATCGGGCGCGCAAGAACAGGAGATCGCGCGAGCCGAGGATGAATCGGCGCGGATCCTCCTCTGTTCGCCGGATCTCCTCGCGTCGGTCGGCGGGGGACGAGGCGGCCGCCATCGCGGGGCGTGTGCTCAAGCTCGCTGTGCTGCTGCAGGCGGGGGCGAGCCCCGACGCTGCGTGGCGCCACCTCGCAGGCACCGGCGACGCCGACGCCGAGCGCATCGCGCGCCGCGCCGCGGCCGGAACGCCGCTGCCGGACTCGATCGAAGCCGAGGCCGCGCGCCCGGGCGGCGACCCCTGGCGCGACGTGGCCGCGGCATGGGACATCGCCGCCACCGTCGGCGCGCCGCTCGCCGACTGCCTCCGGTCGATCGCCGCGGCCCTGCGCGATGCGCGCGAGGCACAGGACGACGTCCGGATCGCCCTTGCCGAGCCCGCGGGCACCGCGCGGCTCATGACGTGGCTGCCGCTCGCGGGCCTGCTGCTCGGCGCGGCGCTCGGCTTCGACGTGCTGGGCGTCCTCTTCACCCATCCCGTCGGCATCGCCTGTCTCCTCGTCGGCGCCGGGCTGCTGCTGCTCGCGCGCGGATGGACGCGCCGGCTCGTGCGGACGGCGCAGCCGCCGCCGGGGACACCGGGGATGCACGCCGAGCTGACGGCGATCGCGCTGAGCGGCGGAGCATCGATCGAACGCGCGCAGCGGCTGGTCGCAGAAGCGCCCGGCGGGCCCCGGCCCGGGGCGGAGGAGACGGCCGCGGTGCTCGCGCTCTCCCGCGACGCCGGAGTCCCGGGCGTCGAGCTGCTGCGGGCGACCGCCGCGCATGAACGTCAGAGCGCCCGCACCGAGGGACGCCTCCGCGCCGCGAAGCTCGGTGCCCGCCTGCTGCTGCCGCTCGGGGTGTGCACGCTGCCGGCGTTCCTGTGCCTCGGAGTCGCGCCGATGCTGCTCGGCGTGCTGTCGGCCACCCCTCTCCCGGAACTGCCCGGGTGATCCACCGGCCCCAGGGCCATCCCTACAGAAAGAAGGAGTCATGACGACATTCGAATCCGACACCACGACCCCGTCCCTCGGCGACCTGATCGCCGACGACACGGGAGCATCCACCGCCGAGTACGCGATCGTCACGATGGCGGCCGTCGCCTTCGCGGGCGTCCTCGTCGTCATCATGCGCTCGGGCGAGGTGCGCGAGATCCTGACGGATCTCGTCCGCCGGGCGCTCAGCGTGGCGTGAGTCGCTGCCGCGTGCGTCCGACGCGTCGCAGACAGGATCTGCGCGGCGAACGCGGTTCGGTGGCCGCCGAGCTCGCGGTGGCGCTTCCCGCGGTTGTCGTGGTGATCGCCCTGGGAATCGGCGGCCTGCTCGCCGCCTCGACCCACGTCCGTCTGCAGGATGCGGCGGCCGACGCGGCGCGGCTGCTCGCCCGCGGCGAGCCGGGGGAGCGCGCCGCGGGCGTGGTCGCCTCGGCCGTCGCGGGCGCCCGCAGCGCCTCGTCCCACTCGGGCGACCTCGTCTGCGTCACCGCGACGGCCGACGTGCCGATCGCCGGCATCCCCGTCACGCTCACGTCGTCGAGCTGCGCGCTGGCCGGGGGCCTGTGATCCGACGTCGCGGCGAGCGGCGCCCCTATAGAGAGGAACGACATGGCCGGATCCGCGCTCGCCGCGGGCGTCGTCGCGGCGTCCGCGGTGCTGATGCTCGGCCTCGCCGCGGCCGGATCCGCCGCGGTCGAGAGCCAGCGGATGGCGTCGGTCGCCGACGCGGCGGCACTCGCGGCGGCGGATGCCGCATCGGGTGCGGTCACGGGAGACCCGTGCGCGCGTGCCGCGGAGGTGGCGGGCGCCCAGCGCGCATCCGTCTCGGCGTGCGCGGTCGACGGGCTGATCGCCACCGTGACCGTCGGCGGACTGTTCGCCGGGATGCCGACGACCGCGACCGCGCGGGCCGGCCCGCCTCCTCCCGGCGGACCCGGCTGAGCCCGCCGCACGCGCCGCGTCGCCTTTCGGCTCACTGCATCTCACGCCAGTGCACAGTCGCCGGTGTGTATGGTTTGCAACGACGAAAGGACACCCGTTGTCAACAGGCAAGAAGCTCGTCATCGTCGAGTCCCCGACGAAGATGAGGTCGATTCAGGGCTACCTCGGCGATGAGTACGAGGTGCTGAGCTCGGTGGGTCACATCCGTGACCTCGCCGGCAAGCGCGACATCCCCGAGAAGGACCGCGCCGCGTACGGCAAGTACTCGATCGACATCGACAACGGCTTCGACCCCTATTACGTCGTCAGCGACCGCAAGACGAAGACTGTCTCCGAGTTGAAGCGGGCGGTGAAGGGCGCCTCCGAGGTCCTGCTCGCCACCGATGAGGATCGCGAGGGCGAGGCCATCGCCTGGCACCTGCTCGAGACGCTCAAGCCCAAGGTGCCGGTCAAGCGCATGGTGTTCCATGAGATCACCAAGGACGCCATCCGCGCCGCGGTCGAGCGCACGCGTGACCTCGACCTCGCGCTCGTCGACGCGCAGGAGACCCGTCGCATCCTCGACCGCCTGTACGGCTGGGATGTCTCGCCGGTGCTGTGGCGCAAGATCGGCAGCGGCGCGGGCGGGCAGGCGCTGAGCGCCGGCCGCGTGCAGTCGGCCGCGACGCGCCTGATCGTCGACCGCGAGCGCGAGCGCATGGCGTTCGTGGCGGCCGACTACTGGGGCATCCAGGCGACCGCCGCCCGCTCCGACGAGGGCTTCTCGGTGCGCCTCGTGCGCCTCGACGGCGCCTCGCTCGCCGTGGGCCGCGACTTCGACGACCGCGGACAGCTCAAGCGCGCCGTCGTCGTTCTCGACGAGAAGGCCGCCCGCGCGCTCGCGACGGCGCTCGACGCCACCGGCGAGGCGACCGTCACCAAGGTCGAGGCGAAGCCCGGCAAGCGCCGGCCCTACGCGCCGTTCACCACGTCGACGCTGCAGCAGGAGGCCGGCCGAAAGCTCGGCCTGTCGGCCAAGAACGCCATGTCCGTCGCGCAGAGCCTCTACGAGCGCGGCTACATCACCTACATGCGCACCGACTCGACCAACCTCAGCGCGCAGGCGATCAACGCCGCCCGCGAGCAGGCCGTCGCGCTGTACGGCGAGCGGGCGGTGCCGCTGAAGCCGCGCGTCTACGCCTCCAAGAGCAAGAACGCGCAGGAGGCGCACGAGGCGATCCGCCCGTCCGGCGAGCAGTTCCGCACCCCGAAGCAGGTCGCGGGCGAGCTGGGCCGCGACGAGCAGCGGATGTACGAGCTGATCTGGATGCGCACTGTCGCGAGCCAGATGTCCGACGCCGAGTTCGAGACCACCACGGTCACGCTCGAGACGCAGGCCGACGGCAAGACCGCTGAGCTGACCGCATCCGGCACCGTCTACACCTTCAAGGGCTTCCTCGAGGCGTACGAGGAGGGCCGCGACGAGCGCCGCCGCGACGCCGACGAGGAGGCGAACCAGTCGCTGCCGCAGGTCGCCACGGGCGATCGCGTCTCGCTGTCCGACGCCCAGGCGAAGGCCCACTCGACGACCCCGCCGCCGCGCTACACCGAGGCGAGCCTGGTCAAGGCGCTCGAGGAGAAGGGCATCGGCCGTCCCTCGACCTTCGCGAGCATCATCGGCGTGATCCTCGACCGCGGCTACGCGTCGAAGCGCGGGCAGGCGCTCGTGCCGTCGTGGCTCGCCTTCAGCGTCGTCCGCCTGCTCGAGCAGCACTTCGCCGCGCTCGTCGACTACGACTTCACGGCCGAGCTCGAGGACGACCTCGACGCGATCGCGCGCGGCGAGCAGAAGCGCGTCGAATGGCTGCGCTCGTTCTACTTCGGATCGGGCGAGCACCCCGGCCTGCGCGGCATCGTCGACAACCTCGGCGAGATCGACGCCCGCGCCCTGAACGCGACGCCGCTGACCGACACGGCGACGCTGCGCTTCGGCAAGTACGGCCCGTACATCGACGTCATCGACCCGGCCGACCCCGAGGGCAAGTCGCGCATCGTCAACGTTCCCGAGGACCTCGCGCCCGACGAGCTCACCGCCGAGAAGGTTCAGGAGCTCATCGACGCCCCCATCGCGGGCGACCGGGTGCTCGGCGAGAACCCCGAGAACGGCAAGCTCGTCGTCGTCAAGGACGGCCGCTTCGGACCGTACGTTCAGGAGCAGGATCCGGTCGATCCGGATGCCGTCGACGAGGCGACCGGGGAGGTCGCCGAGGAAGCGCCGAAGAAGCGCACGACCAAGAAGGCCGCCGCTCCCAAGCCGCGCACCGCCTCGCTGTTCAAGTCGATGTCGCCCGAGACGATCGACCTCGACACCGCCCTGCAGCTGCTGTCGCTGCCCCGCGTGGTGGGCACCGATCCCGCCACGGGCGAGGAGATCACGGCGCAGAACGGCCGGTTCGGCCCGTACCTGAAGAAGGGCACCGACTCGCGCTCGCTTGAGAGCGAGAGCCAGATCTTCGACATCACGCTCGAGAAGGCGCTCGAGCTGTACGCCCAGCCGAAGTACGGAGCCCGCCGCGCCTCCAGCGCCCTCAAGGAGTTCGAGGCCGATCCGGTCAGCGGCAAGCCGATCCGGATCCGCGACGGCCGCTTCGGCGCGTACGTCACGGACGGCGAGACGAACGTCACGATCCCGCGCGGCACCACGCCCGACGAGATCACGTTCGAGCGCGCGGTGGAGATGCTGGCCGAGAAGCGCGCGAAGGGCCCGGCTCCGAAGCGCGGCCGCGCGGCCGCCAAGCCCGCCGCGAGCAAGACGACAGCGGCGAAGAAGGCTCCCGCGAAGGCGACGACCGCGAAGAAGACGACGAAGGCCGCGTCCACGTCGCGCTCGGAGGCGGCGAAGAAGGCCGCGGCCACCCGGGCCGCCAACAAGGCGAAGAAGGACGCGGAAGAGCAGTGAGCGCAAGCCGCGGCCTCTGGATCACCCTCGAGGGCGGCGACGGGTCGGGCAAGACCACCCAGGCGCGCCTGCTTCACGAGTGGCTCGAGGGCACCGGTCGCACCGTCGTCCGCACGCGCGAGCCGGGCGGCACCGAGGTGGGCGTGCTCATCCGCGACATCGTCCTTCATCATCGGGGTGACATCGCTCCCCGCGCGGAGGCGCTGCTGTATGCGGCGGATCGCGCCCATCATGTCGAGACGCTGGTGCGCCCGGCGCTCGCCCGGGGCGAGGTGGTGATCCAGGATCGCTACCTCGACTCGTCCGTCGCGTACCAGGGCGCGGGCCGCGTGCTCGATGCGACCGAGGTGCGCGGGCTCTCGCTCTGGGCGGCCGACGGTGCGCTTCCGGACGTGACGGTGCTGCTCGACCTGGATCCGGCGACGGCACGCGCGCGCCTCGACGCGGCCGACAAGCCGTTCGACCGGCTGGAGTCCGAGAAGGACGAGTTCCACGCGCGCGTCCGCGCGGCCTTCCTCGCGCTCGCGGCCGAGGAGCCGGAGCGCTTCCTCGTGCTCGACGCCTCCCGCCCGGTCGAGGACCTCGCCGCCGCCATCCGCGCCCGCATCCAGCCCCTCCTCTGACCCCGCGGGCGGTCCTGCGTCGTCGTCTCGACTCGCTGGCGCTCGCTCGACAACCGGGGGCTGACGACCCGCGCGAAACGGGCTGTGCCCCGCCCCCCTGTGCCCCCGTGCGAGCGCAGCGAGCGTGGAGCGAAGCGACTGCCAACCATCTCCAGAACGTGACGTCCTCACCCCGGATGGAGCGAAGCGACAGCCCGAGATCGCGAGCGCCGGCGCGAAGCGTCGGCCGAGTGATCGAGCACGTTCACTGCACTACCCGCGAAGCGGAAAAGGACCCGACCTGTGCCCCCGTGCGAGCGCAGCGAGCGTGGAGCGAAGCGACTGCCAACCATCTCCGAACGTGACGCTCCCGCCCCGGATGGAGCGCAGCGACAGCCCGAGATCGCGAGCGCCGGCGCGAAGCGCTGGCCGAGTGATCGAGCACGTTCACTGCACTACCCGCGAAGCGGAAAAGGGAACGTCAGACCCCCGGGATAGGGTGGACGCCATGACCTCCGTGGCCGCGCCGACCCTGCCGTGGGGCGAGGTGTGGGGGCAGGATGACGCCGTCGAGACGCTGCGCGCTGCGGCATCCGACCCGGCCGCCCTCTCCCACGCGTGGCTGATCACGGGGCCTCCCGGCTCGGGCCGGGCGCCTCTTGCGCGGGCGTTCGCGGCGGCGCTGATCGCCGAGCGGCCCGACGACGAGCACACGATGCGCCAGGTCATCGCGGGCACTCATCCCGACCTCACGGCGCTGCGCACCGAGGGCGTCATCATCTCCATCAAGGACGCGCGCGCGATGGCCTCGCGGTCGTACCTCGCGCCGTCGGCCGGGCGGTACCGGGTGATGGTCATGGAGGACGCCGACCGGATGACCGAGCGCACGTCGAACGTGCTGCTGAAGGCGCTCGAGGAGCCGCCGGAGCGCACGGTCTGGATCCTGTGCGCCCCGAGCGATGCCGACCTGCTGCCGACGATCCGCTCGCGTGTGCGGGTGCTGCGGCTGCGTGAGCCGGAGGTCGAGCAGGTCGCCGCTCTCATCACGGCCCGCACGGGGGCCGATCCCGTGATCGCCGAGCAGGCGGCGCGTCACGCGCAGCGGCACATCGGCATGGCGCAGCGCCTGGCCACCGATGAGGCGTCTCGCATCCGGCGCGATGAGACCCTGCGCGGCGTCCTGCGGGTGCGCGGCATCGCCGACGTGGTCGAGGTCGCGGGGCAGATCGTGCAGGCCGCGACCGACGACGCGAAGGCCCTGACCGCGGAGCGCGACGAGGCCGAGCGCGCGTCGCTGCTGCGCACGGTCGGAATCGCCGACGGCGCCCGGATCCCGCCGGCGGTGCGCAGTCAGCTGAGCGCCCTCGAGGACGAGCAGAAGAAGCGCGCGACGCGCAGCCTGCGCGACGGCCTCGACCGTGTGCTCACCGACCTGCAGTCACTGTTCCGCGACATCGTGATGCTGCAGTTCCGCGAGGATGCCGACATCATCAACCTCGAGCTGATCGACGATCTGCGCGAGCGCGCCGCGGCCTGGCCCGCGGAGCGCACCCTCACCGTGCTCGACCACATCGCCGAGACCCGCGAGGCGCTCGAGCAGAACGTGCAGCCGACGCTCGCGCTCGAATCGCTGCTCGTCACCGTGGTCAGCGGACGACGTCCCCTTGGAGGAAGACAGGCGTGACCTCTCACATCCGTCGCCTGCTCGCCGCAGTCGCCATCCTGCTCACGGGCGCGCTCGCGCTCTCCGGATGCCTCTACGCGCAGATCCCGCCGACCGAGGAGGGAGGACCCTGCGTCACCCAGCCCGAGGTGGGCGCCGATGTCAGCTCCGAGCTCCGGCCGTTCTACGAGCAGGAGCTCGACTGGGCCGACTGCGGCAACGGCATGGAGACGGCGACCGTGACGGCGCCGCTCGATTGGAACGACCCGAGCGCCGGCGAGATCGAGCTCGAACTCGTGCGGCAGCCGGCGACGGGCGGCGACTCGCTCGGATCGCTGCTGATCAACCCCGGCGGTCCCGGCGCGAGCGGCTACGACTTCGTCGCCGAGTCGGTCGACTTCGCCGTGAGCGAGCAGCTGCAGGAGCGCTATGACATCATCGGCTTCGACCCGCGCGGTGTGGGCCGCTCGACGCCCGTGAAGTGCCTCGACACGGCGGGGATGGACGACTTCCTCTACGACCTTCCGCAGCACCCGCGCGGAACGCCGGAGTGGGAGGCGGAGCTCGTCGCCGAGAACCAGGGCTTCGCCGACGCGTGCGAGCAGAACAGCGGCGGCATCCTCGAGTTCATCACCACCGACCAGGCCGCGCGCGACATGGACCTCATCCGCGGCGTGCTCGGCGACGAGAAGCTCACGTACCTGGGGTACTCGTACGGCACGTTCCTCGGGGCGACGTACGCCAAGCTGTTCCCCGACCGCGTCGGCCGGCTTGTGCTCGACGGCGCGATCGACCCGTCGGTGTCGGGGACGGATGTCGGCATCACCCAGGGGATCGGCTTCGAGCGGGCGCTGCGCACCTACATGCAGTCGTGCCTCGACGGCGAGGGCTGCCCCTTCGACGGCACCGTGGATCAGGCGATGGGCGACCTGTCCGCCCTGCTCGCCGCGGTCGACCGGTCGCCGCTGCCCGCCCCGGACGACCGGCAGCTCGGCGCCGACACCCTCGTCACGGCGATCGTCGCCGCGCTGTACGCGCCCGAGAACTGGACGTACCTGACCCAGGCGCTGAGCGAGGCCCTGCAGGGCGACCCGACGACCGCGTTTATGCTCGCCGACTTCTACAACGGGCGCGAGAACGGCGAGTACGCCGACAACTCGAGCGAGGCGTTCCAGGCCTACAACTGCATGGACTATCCGGTCGCGCAGTCGCAGGAGGCCGAGGATGCGGCATCCGCGCTCCTGGAGAAGGAGGCGCCCACCATCGCTCCCTACTGGGAGGGGCCCGGCGTGTGCGAGGTCTGGCCGCATGAGCCGACCGGCGTCCGCGAGAAGATCGCGGCATCCGGGGCCGCGCCGATCGTCGTGATCGGCACCACCGGCGATCCGGCAACTCCCTACGACTGGGCGGTGTCGCTCGCCGACCAGCTCTCGAGCGGCGTGCTCGTGACGTACGAGGGGGAGGGCCACACGGCGTACAACGGCCAGAGCGACTGCGTCGATCAGGCCGTCGACGCCTACTTCCTCGAGGGAACGGTGCCGCAGGACGGCCTCCGCTGCGCGCCGTGATGCGACCCTCCCGGGCGGTCGCCCCGGTTCGGAGCACCGTTTCGGATCGGGTATGATTGATCTTCGTGCCGCGCGAGCGGTGCGAATCGCCACCTTAGCTCAGGGGTAGAGCAGCTCACTCGTAATGAGCAGGTCGTCAGTTCAAATCTGACAGGTGGCTCGATAAGGCCCTCGGACTCCACTCCGGGGGTCTTTTTATGTTCCCGCACGGCCATTCGGCGCCGCAGAGGGCGGAGGACCGCAGTTCTGCGAAGGATTTCTGCCGGTTCCGGCGTTCGGCGCCCGCTCGTGCCTCCGGGTGTGGCGCAATTGACGCATGACCGACCTCGCCCCGTCGCCCGCTGACACCTCCGACGCCGTCTCCTGGTTCGAGCGGAAGCTGCGCCACGAGACCGACCCCTCCGACGTCGCGGCCGCACGTGCCGCCCGCGAGCCGATCACCGTCATCGACGTGCGCAACAAAGCCTCCTTCGACCAGGGTCACGTGCCGGGCGCGATCCACCTGCCGCGCCCCGAGATCGCCGCCCGCCACGAGGAGCTCGCGGGCCTGCCGGGCCTCGTCGTGTACTGCTGGGGGCCCGCCTGCAACGGCGCCACGCGCGCGGCGCTCGAGCTGAGCCGCCTCGGCTACACGGTCAAGGAGATGATCGGCGGCTTCGAGTACTGGGCGCGCGAGGGCCTCGCGATCCAGACCGCCGAGGGGCGCAGCCGCCGACCCGTCGATCCGCTCACCGCGCCGCTCGCCTGAACGCGGGTGCTCACCTGAGAGACTGAGACGGTGAGCCCGCTTCCGCCCCCGTCGCCGCGCGCATGAGCGCCGGCGGAGCGCTCGGAGCGATCACCGAGATCCTCAGCTGGGTCGGCATCGGCGCGGCGGTGCTGTTCGGCGTCGCGGCGCTGATCGTCCGGCTCGCCGACGGCGCCTGGCAGCCGGTCCGCGGGGTCGTGATCGACGACGTCGTCCGCTGGTTCGGCGACGACGGCGTGCACGAGGCCCCGCTCACGCCGGAACTGCGGGCGGCGGCCACGCGCGACGAGCTCGACCTGTTCCACCGCATCGGCACCCGTGACGTCGTGCGCCTCCACCGGCATTCGCCGTGGCCGCGGCTGCTCGGGGGCGTCGCGCTCGCCTGCGGCACCGTCGGCGTCATCGCGGTGATCGTGCAGATCGCGGCGATGATCCTCGCGGACTGAAGGCTCAGGCCGGCCCCACGGGCTGACGCAGGATGGTGCGCCGCCGCTCGGGAGGCACGCGGCGGAAATCGCTGAGGTAGATCTCGTGGTGCCGCCCGGTCGGCACCAGACCTTCGGCCGGGATCGCCTCGTCGTGCATGCGGGCGAGCACCGGCCCCTCGTCGTCGAACGCGCCGACGTGCAGCGTCTGCAGGCACCGGCCCTCCGCGAGAGGCTCGAGGCGCACCTCCGCGGGCGCGTCGACGCCGGCGAACAGGGAATCCTCGACCCACTCGGGCACGAGGATCATCAGCGTCCAGTGCCACAGCGACTTGTCGCGCGCGCTGGTGAACACCGCCATGTCGTCGGCCCACCACAGCCCCTCGAGCGGCGGCACGACGTAGTCGCGGCCGAGTTCGCGCCGGCTCGCGAACTTGAGCCGATACGCCACGAGGTAGAGGGCCTCGATCGCCTCGCCGAACGCGCCGGTGTTGGGATCGCCGTGCCCGTCGATCATCAGGTATCGCGCGTCCGGGACGTCCAGGAAGCGGAACTCGCCGCGCTTCGCGCGGTACCCGTCCAGCGTCTTCTTGAGGTCGACCTTCTCAGGCATCCGGATCTCCTCGGGGCAACGGGACGGGGCGTCGGCTCGTGAACGGACGTGCCGTTCTCGCCAGCGAGGCGGCGGCGTACGCTCGGAACATGACCAGGGCACTGCTGATCGTAGACGTGCAGAACGACTTCACCGAGGGCGGCGCGCTCGGCGTGACGGGCGGCGACGCGGTCGCGGCGGGCATCACCCGCCACCTGGCCGAGCACGCGGTCGACTACGCCGTGATCGTCGCGTCGCGCGACTGGCACGACCCCGACAGCGACAACGGCGGGCACATCGTGCCGGCCGGCAGCGAGGGCGCGCCCGACTTCGTCGACTCGTGGCCGCCGCACTGCATCGCCGGCACCGAAGGCGCCGAGTACGACCCGGGCCTCGACACCGCCGCGGTGACGCATCACGTCAAGAAGGGGCAGGGAAAGCCCGCGTACTCGATGTTCGAGGGAGTGACCGACGACGGCGACACTGTCGCGGCCGTTCTCGCTGCGCGCGGCATCGAGACCGTGGATGTCGTCGGCATCGCGACGGATCACTGCGTGCGGGCGACCGCGCTGGATGCGCTGGAGCACGGTCAGCACGTGCGTGTGCTCACCGACCTGATCGCCGGGGTCGCCGCCGAGCCGAGCGAGGCAGCCCTCGCCGAGCTCGCGCATGCCGGCGCCGAGCTCGCCTCGAGCGGGCGGGCATGACCGCGCGCGACATCCGCGTGACGCTGGACATCGAGGTCCAGACTCCGAGCGAGCTGGAGATGCAGATCGCCGTCGCCCACGTGCCGGGCATCGAGGTGGACGAGGCGCTCGAGGTGACGCTCGACGGCGCGCGCGTCGACGTGGAGGAGCTCGTCGACCCCCTGGGCGGCCGGATCCACCGGATGCAGCTGGGCGCGGGGGAGCTGAGGGTCGCATATCGCGCCGCGGTCGAGGACCCGGGAACACCCGTCGCCGTCGCGCCGCACGACCGATCCGTCTACCTGCGACCGAGCCGCTACGCCGAGTCCGACCGGTTCCTCGCCCTCGTCGGCTCGCAGTTCGACCGCGGCCGTACACCTGCCGAACTGGTGGACGACGTGGTCGCGTTCGTGGCGTCGCGGCTGAGGTACGTCCCCGGCGTCAGTGACGTGAACGACAGCGCGATCGACACGCTGCTGGACGGCGCCGGCGTCTGCCGCGACTACGCCCATCTGACGATCGCGATCCTGCGGGCACTCGGCATCCCGGCGCGCCTTGCCGCGGTCTACGCGCCCGGTCTCAGCCCCATGGACTTCCATGCGGTCGTCGAGGCGATCGTCGACGACGAGTGGATCGTGGTGGATGCGACGCGGCTGGCTCCCCGGCAGACGCTCGTCCGGATCGCGACGGGCCGGGACGCGGCCGACACGGCGTTCCTCGACAATCACGGCGGATCCATCCTGCTGCGCTCGTACGGCATCCTCGCGACCGCGCGGGGCTCCCTGCCCGTCGACGACGGCACGCAGCGGCTGCGGCTCGCGTGATCCGCGGCCGGAGATCCGCTCAGTCCAGCGCGCGCAGCTTGCGCTCGAACACGGTCCGCTCGGCGGCGCTGCCCGTCAGGCGCGCCGCGGTCTGGAGTTCGCGGCGGGCCTCATCCGTCCGGCCGAGACGGATGAGCAGCTCGGCGCGGACGCCGGGAAGCTGCGCGTAGCCGGGGAGCTTCCCGGCGAGGTCGTCCACGATCCGGAGGGCGGTGGCGGGCCCCTCGGACATCGAGACGGCCACCGCGCGGTTGAGCTCGACCACGGGTGACGGCGCGATCCGGCCGAGCGCCTCGTAGAGCAGGGCGATCCGCTCCCAGTCGGTCGCCTCGACCGATGACGCCACGTCGTGGCACTCCGCGATCGCCGCCTGCAGCGCGTAGGGGCCGCGTCCGCGGCCGAGGGCGTCGCATTGCGCGAGTGCGTCCCGGCCCAGCGCGATCAGCCCGCGGTCCCAGCGGGTGCGGTCCTGATCCGCCAGCAGGATGGGCTCTCCCGCGGCGTCGAGACGTGCGGGGAACCGCGCGGCGGTGAGCGCCATGAGCGCGACGAGGCCGTGCGCCTCGGGCTCCCGCGGCACGAGCCCCGCGAGCACGCGCGCGAGGCGCAGGGCCTCGCGGCCGAGGTCGATCCGCATCCAGCGCTCGCCGCCGGATGCCGAGTACCCCTCGTTGAAGATCAGGTACAGCACGCTCAGCACGCCCGACAGCCGCGCGGGATACGCATCGGGGGAGGGCACCTCGAACGGCACGGCGGCCGCGGCGAGCGTCTTCTTCGCGCGCACGATCCGCTGCTGCACGGTGGCCACGGGAACCAGGAACGCCCGGGCGATCTCCTCGGACGTGAGGCCCCCGACGACGCGCAGCGTCAGCGCGATGCTCGCCTCGCGCGAGAGCACCGGATGGCACGCGACGAAGATCAGGCGCAGGACGTCGTCCTCGATCGCGTCCGGATCCCATCCGGGCTCTGTCGTCTCGTCGAGGTCGCGGGCGAGCTCCGCGTAGCGGTCGTCCTGGGTCGCGCGGCGGCGCCAGTGGTCGATCGCGCGGCGCTTGCCGACGGCCACCAGCCAGGCGCCCGGACTGGAGGGGACGCCCGAGGCCAGCCACGACGTGAGCGCATCCGCGAGCGCCTCCTGCGCGACGTCCTCCGCCAGCGCGAAGTCGCCGGTCATGCGCGTCAGCGTCGCGACGATGCGCGCCGACTCGATGCGCCACACCGCCTCGACCGCTCGTCGCGCGGACGCGGCGGCGGCCGAGGTCGGGTGCGCGCTCATCTCAGTCCTGCTCGGCCTTGCGCGCGAGCTCCTCGCGCCACTCGTCTTCCTTCTGGATCCACTCGTTGTCGGCCGGGAAGTCCTCCGGGCCGGTGACGCGGCGGACCTCGAGCTTGCTTCCCGGGCCGACCGGTGCGCGCTTGGCCCACTCCGCGGCCTCTTCGATCGTCGGCACCTCGAGCATCCAGAAGCCGTTGAACAGCTCCTTGGTCTCGCCGTAGGGGCCGTCGGTGACGACGGGCGGGGTCTGGCTGAAGTCGACGACCACGCCGGCCTCCGGGGCCAGGCCGTCGCCGCCGACCATCACGCCGGCCTTCATCATCGACTCGTTGTAGGCGCCCATCTCGGCGATGACCTCCTCGAACGGCTTCTGCTCGTAAGAGGCGACCGCCTCGTCCGTCGCGCGCATGATCAGCATGTACTTGGCCATCTCGAACTCCTTCGTCGGTTGCGGGCCGTCTCTCGACCCTTCACTCAGGCGTCGGATGGGAGCAGCCCGGATCGACACCCGCAGAAGAAATCTTTCATCGGATGTCGATCCGGGGACAGCTCAGTTCAGCGCGGGAGTGTCCTGCGGGATGACGCCGCCGCCGTAGAGGTCGGTCGCGAGGTCGCGCAGGGCGCGCAGCGCGACGCGCTGCGGCAGGGGGCCGTACGAGATGCGCGCGACGCCGAGCGCCTCGTACTCGGCCGCGGGGAGCGCGCCAGGCAAGCCGATGACGCTGAGCTTGCGGTCGCCGATGCCGGCGACGAGACGCTCGGTCAGGCCGCGGTCGAGTGGGCCGGGGACGAACACGAGCGACGCGCCGGCATCGAGGTAGGCGCGCCCGCGCTCGATCGCGTCGGCGACGATCTCGTCGATCGGACGTCCGCGTCCCAGCACGAACGAGTCCGCGCGGGCATTGAGCTGGAAGTGCACGCCCTCCGCCTCGGCCGCCTTGACCGACGCCTCCACTCGGGCGACCGCCTCCGAGAGCGGCACGAGCCGGTCCTCGATGTTGGCGCCGACAACGCCGACGCCGATCGCGCGACGGGTCGTCTCGCCCGGATCGTCGTAGCCGTTGTCGAGGTCGGCGGTGACCGGCAGGTCGGTGGCGGCGACGATCTCGGCGACCGCGGCGATCATCGCCTCCATCGGGATCTGGCCGTCGGCGAAGCCGTGGCTCGCGGCGATCGAGTGGCCGGCGGTCGCGATGGCCTTCGTGTCGGGCAGGTCGCTCACGACCTTCGTGCTGATCGCGTCCCAGACGTTGACGACGCGGAGGATCTCCGGCGCCTCGTACAGCGACTTGAGGGTGAGGGCTCTGTCGTGCGCAGTGGTCATATGGACGACGCTACGCCTGCGAGGGACACAGGCCCATCTCGCGCCGGTGAACGGTTCCGGCACGTGCGGCACCGCTCCCTGGGCATTAGTGTGCGCGGCATGGGAACTCTCGTCTACGACAGCGTCGTGCCGCCGATCGAGATCGAGGATCGCGCCCTTGCGCACCTGAAGGTGGTGGTCATCGCCAAGCTGCGGCGAGGCGAGAGCTTCGCGGTGTCGTGGGCCCACCCGCCGGGGAAGGAGGGCGGCCGCTCCACCATCTGGCTGCACCCAGGAATCCCGCTGCGGTTCATCTTCGAGGAGACCGAACAGCCCGAACTCAACCAGCGCTGGCTCGCGACGATGGCCGAATCGGCCAATGCGCTGGGCGGCATCACGCTGACGGCCGAGGAGGTCGAAGGCTGACACGCCGCGGGTGGGTGCTCGCGGTGCAGACTGGGGGGGGGGTGCCGGCCGGCGCCGGATGAGTGCCGCGCGGCTCGAGAGGAGCGCTCATGGCTGATGTCGTGATCATCGGAGGCCACGGGAAGGTCGCGCTGCTGGTGCTGCCGCTGCTGGCGGAGGCGGGGCATTCCGCCACCGCCGTCATCCGGAATCCGGCGCACGCCGCCGATGTGGAGGCCGCAGCCGGCACCCCGCTCGTGCTCGACGTCGAGAACGCGACAGAGGACGAACTCGCCGCGGCGTTCACGGGGCGCGACGCGATCGTGTGGTCGGCCGGTGCCGGCGGGGGAGACACTCGCCGCACCTACGCCGTCGACCGGGACGCGGCCATCCGCAGCATGGACGCCGCCGCGCGCGCGGGAGTGCGCCGGTACGTGATGGTGTCGTACCTCGGCGCGGGGCCGGATCACGGCGTGCCCGAGGACAACTCCTTCCACGCGTACGCGGAGGCGAAGGCCGCGGCCGACGCGCACCTGCGGGCGTCGGGCCTCGACTGGACGGTGCTCGGTCCCGCAGGGCTGACCCTCGAGGAGCCCACCGGCCTCATCGACGTGGCGCCGCTGCCGGAGGACGCCGAGCGCAGGGTGTCGCGCGCGAACGTCGCCCGCACCATCGTGGCGGCCCTCGAGCTGGATGCGACGATCGGCCGGACGATCGAGTACGTCGACGGCGCGACGCCCATCCGCGAGGCGCTCGCGCGGGTCTGAGGGGGATGGTGGGCCCCGTGGGGCTCGAACCCACGACCCTCGGATTAAAAGTCCGGTGCTCTGCCAACTGAGCTAGAGGCCCCGCACCTACTTTACGGGCCCGGATGAGCCTCCGATGCGCGTCGCGGTTAGCCTGGATCGATGACCGACGACTTCCACAAGCCGGTGCGGCGTCCGTCCGAGACCTTCGACCGGCTCTTCGCCGCGGTGGATCCTGCGGAGGTGTCGCGCGCCGCGCACTCGACCGCCGCCGCCCTGCTCTCGCGCGTGCGGCACGAGCAGGATCCGGATGCCGTCGACCGCCTCGTGGCGTTCACGTCGCGACACGGGATCGACGACATCGCTGAGCTGTGGTCGCGCTCGCCGGCGAAGACGCTGCCCGGTTCGCTGTGGCGTCTGTACCTCGTGCAGCTGTCGATCCACGACGATCCCGCCACGGCGGCGCTGCTCTACGACCGTGGCCGCGTCGAGCTGCACTCGTCGGATGCCGTGGTGGCGGGCGCACCGGTCCCCGCGGGCCCGACGGAGCTCGTGGCCCTGATCGACACGATCCTGCGCGGGGCGTTCCAGGGCGACTTCGCCGTGGCGCTCGACCGGGCGGCGGCCTTCTGCCGGGTGCAGGCGTCGGGCGCGACGCACCTCGCCGACGACTACGAGCTCACCGAGTCGCACCGCGCAAGCGAGCTCACCACTCGCGCGCTGCGCCTGTCGACCTACGCCGACGATCTCGCCGCGTCGGCGAAGCTCTGGCGTCGCGACTCGCTCACCTGACCCGCGCGAAGCGGGGGCGCGAGTGTTCGCGTACGTGTGACCGACGTCACGGGAGAAAAGAAATACCGGGCCGCAGAAACGCCTCTCGGCGCGAGGCCGCTCGCGGCGGCGAAAGTTGGAGCCCGGGGTTTGCTGCGGCCCGGCTGTTCAAGTCTAACGGAGGCCTCCGGCAGGGTATTCCCGGGGCCGTCATGCTCACCGGATGCCCAGGCCATGCATAGGCTCATCCCATGACCTGGCGCTTCGCCCTGCTCGTCGCCCCCGTGGTGGCCGACGACCCCCGCACCGACTTCGCCGACACCCTCGCCGTGATCGATCCGGATGCGCCCGCGCTCAGCGTGGGCGAGCTCAGCACGCAGCGCGGCGACGGCATCTTCGAGACCATCGGCGTCGTCGACGGGCACCCGCAGGAGGTGCGGGCGCACCTCGAACGGCTCGCGCACTCCGCGCGGCTGTGCGACCTTCCCGCCCCGCACCTCGGGCAGTGGCGCGCGGCGGTCGAGCGTGCGGCCGCTGAGTGCCCGACCGGCGAGAGCGCCATCAAGCTGATCCTGAGCCGCGGCGTCGAGCGCGCGGCGACCGGACTCGAGGGGCCGACGGCCTGGGTGACCGCGTCGCCCGTCGCTGACCACACGGCCGCCCGCACGGACGGCATCAAGGTCGCCACGCTCGACCGCGGGCTCGACAGCGGGGCCGCGACACGCGCGCCCTGGCTGCTGCTCGGCGCGAAGACCCTGTCCTACGCCGTGAACATGGCAGCGCTCCGCGAGGCCCATCGCCGGGGCGCCGACGACGCGATCTTCCTCACCAGCGACGGCTACGTCCTCGAGGCGCCTACGGCGTCGGTCATCCTGCGTCGCGGCGACACGTTCGTCACCCCGGAGCCGACCGGCGGCATCCTGCAGGGGACGACCCAGCTGAGCGTCTTCGACTGGCTCGAGGAGCAGGGGCACTCCACCGGCTACGAGCACGTCCCGGCGGCGGCACTCGCCGACGCCGACGCGATGTGGCTGGTCTCGAGCGTGCGCCTCGCGGCTCCGGTCACGCAGCTCGACGGCGTCGAGCTTCCCGTCGATCGCGAGCTCACGGCGGCGATGAACGCGTACCTGCTCAGTCCGCGCGACTGACAGCCGTCCCTACAGGACCTCGACCCGGCCGCCGGCCACGGCGACCGAGAGCGGCGGCACCTCGATGCCGAGGGCCCGTGCGGGAGTGAGCGAGGTCAGTTCCGCGACCACCGCCGGGTCCGTGCCGCGGGCGAGAAGGCGCTCGACCGCATCCGACACGGATGAGGTGCTTCCCGCGAGCGCGGACGTGCCCGCGACCGTGGCGACGCCGTCGCGCACGACGACCTCCGACCCCGCCAGCACGTACTCGCCGTCGCCGAGGCCGGCGGCCGCCATGGCGTCCGAGACGAGCATCGCCCGCCCGGCGCAGTCACGCAGCGCGAGGTCGAGCACGCGGTCGTCGAGGTGGTCTCCGTCGCCGATGAGCTCCACGGTGATCCGCTCGTCCGCGAGACCGACGCCGACGGGCCCGGGGTAGCGGTGATGAAGCGGGGGCATGCCGTTGAACAGGTGCGTCATCACGGAGGCGCCCCGGTCGATCGCGCGGCTCACCGTGTCCGCATCCGCCTCGGTGTGGCCGACCGCGACGCGCACCCCGGCGTCGACAAGCAGCGGGATGGCATCGAGCGCGCCCGGCAGCTCGGGGGCGAGCGTGATCATCCGGATGGCGCCGTCGCCGGCCGCCAGCAGGGCCTCGATCTCGGCCGGTGCGGGATCGCGGAGCAGGTCGGGGTTGTGCGCGCCGCGCCGGCCGTGGCACAGGAACGGGCCCTCGAGGTGGAGCCCCGCCAGCACGCCCGACCGGACGAGCGGGGCGAGCTCGGCAAGGCGCGTGCGGGTGTCGTCGAGCGTCCCGGTGGCGAGCGATGCCACGAGCGCGACGGAGCCGCGGCCGGCATGCCACGCGATGGCCGCGGCCGGGTCGGCGCCGGGGGTCGCGAAGTCGACGCCCCGCGCGCCGTGCACGTGCGCGTCGACGAAGCCCGGCAGCAGTGTGTCGACCTCGCGGTCGGGGCGGCGCGGCGCCTCGCCCGGCCCGCTGTCCGCCAGACGGCCGTCCTCCATGAGCGCCCAGCCCGGCCCATCCGATCCGTTCCTGTCGATCAGGCGGCGGGCGGAGACGAGGGAGGCGGTCATGGATCCATCAAAGCAGGACGGCCCCGCCCGAAGGCGAGGCCGTCCTGTCAAACGATCAGCGGATCAACCGAAGCGGCCCGAGACGTAGTCCTCGGTCGCCTGCACCGACGGCGTCGTGAAGATCGTCGCGGTGTCGTCGTACTCGATGAGCTTGCCCGGCTTGCCGGTGCCCGCGATGTTGAAGAACGCCGTCTTGTCGCTCACGCGCGACGCCTGCTGCATGTTGTGCGTGACGATCACGACCGTGTAGTCGTTCTTCAGCTCGGAGATGAGCTCCTCGATCGCGAAGGTCGAGATCGGGTCGAGGGCCGAGCAGGGCTCGTCCATCAGGATGACCTGGGGCGACACGGCGATCGTTCGGGCGATGCAGAGACGCTGCTGCTGACCACCCGACAGGCCCGAACCCGGGCGGTCGAGGCGGTCCTTGACCTCGTTCCAGAGGTTCGCGCCGCGCAGCGACTTCTCGACGAGGTCGTCGGCGTCGCTGCGGGAGATGCGCTTGTTGTTCAGCGTCACGCCGGCAAGGACGTTCTCGCGGATCGACATGGTCGGGAACGGGTTGGGGCGCTGGAACACCATTCCCACCTGGCGACGCACCATCACGGGGTCGACGCCGTTTCCGTACAGGTCCTCGCCGTCGAGCAGCACCTCGCCCTTCACGTACGCGCCGGGGATGACCTCGTGCATGCGGTTCAGGGTGCGAAGGAACGTGGACTTGCCGCAACCCGACGGGCCGATGAAGGCCGTCACGGAGCGGGGCTGGATGTCGATCGAAACGCCCTCCACGGCGAGGAAGTCGCCGTAGTACACGTTCAGGTCGTTGACTTCGATGCTCTTGGACACCTGGGTCTCTTTCTGTTTATCGCAGTCGGGAAAGTCTGAGTCGGGTGGGGGTCAGCGGCCGGTCATCTTCGGCGCGAAGATCTTGGCGATCACGCGCGCGCCGAGGTTGAGCACCATGACGATCAGGATGAGCGTCAGCGCGGCGGCCCACGCGCGGTCGAGGTAGGCCTGCACGTCGGTGCCCGGGGTGTCGTAGCTGTAGAACGCGAACACGGGCAGCGTCATCATCGGGTCGTCGAGCAGATCCATGTTCAGGTTCGGCGTGATTCCCGCCGTCAGCACGAGCGGGGCGGTCTCGCCGATGACGCGCGAGATCGCCAGCATGACCGTGGTGGTGATGCCGGTGATGGCCGTGGGAAGCACGACCTTCACGATGGTCAGCCACTTCGGCACGCCGAGCGCGAACGACGCCTCGCGCAGCTCGTTGGGGACGATCCGCAGCATCTCCTCGGTGCCGCGCACCACGACCGGGATCATCAGCACGCTGAGCGCCAGGGCGCCCATCATGCCGAACGAGATGCCGGGCCGGATGAACAGCGAGAACACCGCGTAGATGAACAGACCCGCGACGATCGACGGGATGCCCGTCATGACGTCCACGAGGAACGTGATGGTGCGGGCGATCCGGCCGCGGCCGTACTCGACGAGGTAGATCGCCGTCATGATGCCGATCGGCACCGAGATGACGGTGGCCGTCAGGGTGATCAGCACCGTGCCCCAGATGGCGTGCACGGCGCCGCCGCCCGCGCCGACGACGTTGCGCATCGACCAGCTGAAGAAGGTGCCGTCGAAGCGCGCGAGGCCCTCGGCGACGACGGTGAACAGCAGCGACACGAGCGGCAGCAGGGCGAGCACGAACGCCGTCGCGACGAGGGCGGTCATCAGGCGGTCGACCGCGTGGCGGCGGCTCTCGGCGATGCTCGAGAACACCGTGATGGCGATCAGGTAGATGACCATGCCGACGAGCAGGGCGCCCGTGATGTTGAACTGCGCGAGGTCCCCGCCGATGTTCAGCACCACGAACAGGGCGATCGAGACGAACATCGAGAAGCCCAGCAGGATCCACGGCATGCCCTTGGGCATGCGACCCGAGGTGAGCGAGGACGTGCTGACCTTCGGCGCGTCAGAGGTGGTGGCGGTGGCGGTCGACATCAGTTCGCTCCAGAGAACTCGGCCCGGCGCGAGACGATCCAGCGCGCGAGGAAGTTGACGCCGAACGTCACGAGGAAGAGGATCAGGCCCGCCGCGACGAGCGTCGCGGTGCCGTCGCCGTGCGCCTCGGGGAAGCGCAGCGCGATCGTGGCCGGGATGGTCGAGGGGTTGACCGTGCTGAGCAGCTGGAAGGTCACGAGCGACGACGGGGCGAGCACCATGGCCACGGCCATGGTCTCGCCGAGCGCGCGGCCGAGCGCGAGCATCGCGGCCGACACCATGCCGCTGCGGGCGAACGGCAGCACGGCCATCCGGATCATCTCCCAGCGGGTGGCGCCGAGCGCCAGCGCGGCCTCCTCGTGCAGCTTGGGCGTCTGCAGGAAGATCTCGCGGCAGATGGCGGTCATGATCGGCAGGATCATCACGGCGAGCACGAGACCCGCGGTCAGGATGGTCTTTCCCGAGCCGGACGGTGCGGCGTTCTCGGGCACCGCGAACAACGGGATCCAGCCGAGGTTCTCGTTGAGCCACCGGTAGATCGGCACGAGCATGGGGCCGAAGGTCAGGGCGCCCCAGAGGCCGAACACCACCGAGGGGACCGCGGCGAGCAGGTCGATCACGTAGCCGATGGCGCTGGCGAGCCGGCGCGGCGCGTAGTGCGAGATGAACAGCGCGATGCCGAGGGCGATCGGCGAGGCGATCACGAGGGCGATCAGCGCGGCCCAGAGCGTGCCGAACACGAGCGGCCAGACCCACTCGAGGAAGGGCTGGCCCCTGAGGATGTTGTTGTCCGTCGTGTCGGGCTTGAAGGCCGGCAGCGACTGGATGATCAGGAACAGGGCGACCGCGGCGAGGACGACCAGGATGATCAGGCCGGAGCCGAGCGCGGTGCCCGAGAAGATGAGGTCGCCGGGGCGCTTGACGGCCTTCGGCGGCGTGCCGGGCGCCGAGGTGGGCGCCTCGGGCTCCGTCGTGGTGGTGGTCATGGAGTTCCCGCTCCTCAGGGTTTCGGGTTCGTGCTGGGCGCTTTGTGAAGCCGGGGATTCGTCAGTCGGAAATGCGGCCGGTGCCCTCGCGCTCCTCGGAACCGAGGATCCCACAGGGGGAGGGGCGCGAGGGCACCGGCGGTGCTGATATGCGGATCAGGCGGTCAGCGTCACTCCGTGACGATGGCGTCGATCGCGGCGGCGGCCTTCTCGATCAGACCGGTCGACAGCGGGGCGGCGCCGGCGGCCTCGGCGCCGATGGCCTGGCCCTCCTCGGAGGTGACGAACTGGAAGTACGCCTTGACGAGGCTGGCGACCTCCGGGTCCTCGTACTCGACGCAGCCGATGAGGTACGAGACAAGGGCGATCGGGTACGAGCCGGCCGGGGCGGCGGCGGGGTCGACCGCGAACGCGAGGTCGTGGTCCGAGCGGCCCTCCTCGAGCGGCGAGGCCTCGACGAGCGCCGCGGCGGCATCGGCCGAGTAGGAGATGAACTCGTCGCCGTTCTGCACGGCGACCTGACCCAGCTCCGAGGTGCGCGACGCGTCGGCGAAGCCGATGTAGCCCTCGCCCGCGGCGATGGCGTCGACGACACCCGAGGTGCCGTCCGCACCCTCACCGCTCTGCAGCGGCCAGGTGTCCTCGGGCTCCCAGGTCCAGACGTCGGGGGCCGTGGCGGCCAGGTAGCTCTGGAAGGTCTCCTGCGTGCCCGACGCGTCCGAGCGGTGCACGGGGGTGATCGTCGTGGCCGGCAGCTCGACGCCCTCGTTCAGCGCGGCGATCGCGGGGTCGTCCCACGAGGTGATCTCGCCGGCGAAGATCTTCGCGATCGTGTCGGCGTCCATGTTCAGCGAGTCCACGCCGGGCAGGTTGAACGCGACGGCGACGGGCGAGATGTAGTTCGGGACCTCGACGATCTCGTCGGTCGCGCAGGAGCCGAAGCCGCCCTCCTCGATCTCCTCGATCTTGAAGGCGCGGTCGGAGCCGATGAAGTTCGATGCACCGGCCTTGAAGTTGTCGCGGCCGACGCCCGAGCCCGTGGACTCGTAGAGGACGTTCGCCTCGGGGTTGGCGGTCTGGAACTCGGCGACCCAGGCCTCCTGAGCGGAGCCCTGCGACGAGGCGCCGGTGGCCTCGATCGTGCCGCTGACGGTGGTCGTGGGCTCGCCGCTCGCGGAGGGGGCCGTGCCACCGTCGTTGCCGGCCGGGGCCTCGTTGGAGGCGCAGCCGGCGAGGGTGAGTGCAGCGACCGCGCCAAGGGCCGCGATGCTGGAGAGACGGGTGATCTTCACTGTGTATCCGTTTCGATCAGGGATTCAGGGACGTCCCCCACCGGGTTGCAGGGCACGTCGTGACGCTAGGAGAGGGCGGTGACGAGACTGCGGTGCGCGGGTGAACGGATGGTGAACGACCCCCATCGATCCCGGATCAGAGGCGGAATCCACGGCGTTCTCACACGATTCGAGATCGAATCGTGAGACGTGGATACCGGTCAGGCCTTCGGTGCGTGCGTCTCGATCGCGACGATGCCGGATCCGGGGTTGGTCGCGGAGATGTGCACGACGCTGAACGCGCCGGTCTCGAGCGCCGCGGCGTCCGAGAGGTACGAGCCGCGCATGGTCCCCGTCGCGAGCGCGAGCTCGGTCAGGATCTCGGGCAGCACCGGACCGTGGCTGCACAGCACCGCGGGCTTGCCGGAGCGCACGCGGCGCCCGACGACCTCGCGCACTCCCGCGGTGCCGTCCTCCCAGGCATCCTGACTGATCAGGTCGGTCTCGTGGATCCGGCGACCCGTGGCCTTCGACAGCGGTGCCACGGTCGATGTGCAGCGCACCGCGGTGCTGGAGACGATGCGACGCACGCCGAACGCCTGGAGGGGCCCGGCGACGGCCTTCGCCTGCGCCTTGCCCCGCGGCGCGAGCGGTCGCAGCGCGTCGCGGCCATCCCATTCGTCGCGCGACAGCGCCTTGCCGTGCCGGAGGGCGATGATCGGGAACGTGCGGAGGACGCCGTCGTCGAGCAGCCGCTCGAAGTGCTCGAGGATCTCGATGTCGACGGGATAGCTGAGGCGCGCGTGGGCCTTCTTCAGGCTCACCCACTCGACGCCGGAGACCTCGTCGTTCGGGACGAACGCGCTCGCGCGGATCGCCTCGTCGCTCGCGGCGGCCGACCAGTAGTGGACGATCTTCTGCTTGCCGCTCGGCAGCGTGTAGCGCGAGACGCCCAGCGGGGCGCCGAGCGTCGTGCGGATGCCCGTCTCCTCGAGGATCTCGCGCACCGCGGTCTCCACGAGCATCTCGCCCGGATCGACCTTTCCCTTGGGCAGTGTGACGTCCCGGTACTTCGTGCGGTGGATCAGCAGCACGCGCAGCTTGCCGTCGACGAGCCGCCAGACGACGCCCCCCGCGGCGTAGACGGCGAGATCGGCGGTCATCGGATCGCGCGCGCCTGCCGGCGGCGCTTGACGGAGGACATCCGGCGGTCCTGCAGGTCGAGCAGGGGCTTCCCGTCGGCATCCACGCTGTGACGCGTCCACACGCCGTCCTCGCCGAGGTGCCACGAGCTGATCCGCTCGTCCATCGCGAGGTCGAACAGGTTCAGCAGCTCGGTGACGTGCGCGGGGGCCGTGACGCGCACGAGCGCCTCCACGCGGCGGTCCAGGTTGCGGTGCATCATGTCGGCGCTGCCGATGAACACCTCGGGGGAGCCGTTGTTCTCGAACGCGAAGATGCGCGAGTGCTCGAGGTAGCGACCGAGGATCGAGCGCACAGTGATGTTGTCGGTCACGCCCGGCAGGTCTGTGCGCAGCGAGCAGATGCCGCGCACCCACACGTCGACCTTCACGCCCGCGATGCTCGCGCGGTACAGCGCGTCGATGATCTGCTCGTCGACCATCGAGTTGACCTTGATGCGCACGCGGGCCGGCTTGCCGGCCAGCGCGTTGCGGCGCTCGCGGTCGATCAGGCGCAGCAGCCCCTTGCGCAGGTGCAGCGGCGCGACGAGGAGTCGCTTGAACTTCTTCTCGATCGCGTAACCGCTCAGCTCGTTGAACAGGCGCGTGAGGTCGCGGCCGACCTGCGGGTCGGTGGTGAACAGACCGAAGTCCTCGTACAGGCGGCTGGTCTTCGGGTTGTAGTTGCCGGTGCCGACGTGGCTGTAGTGGCGCAGCTCGCCCTTCTCCTCGCGGATCACGAGCGCGAGCTTGCAGTGGGTCTTGAGCCCGACGAGGCCGTAGACGACGTGCACGCCGGCCTTCTCGAGCTTGCGGGCCCAGACGATGTTGTTCGCCTCGTCGAACCGCGCCTTCACCTCGACAAGCGCGAGCACCTGCTTGCCGGCCTCGGCGGCGTCGATGAGGGCCTGCACGATCGGGCTGTCGCCGGACGTGCGGTACAGCGTCTGCTTGATGGCGAGCACGTGCGGATCCCGCGCGGCCTGCTCGAGGAACGCCTGCACACTTGTCGCGAACGACTCGTACGGGTGGTGCACGAGCACATCCGACTTGCGGATGGCGGCGAAGATGTCGGGGCGTGCCTCCTGGTCGACCGGCTGGAACGGCACAGACGTGGTCGGCACGTGCGGCGGGTAGTGAAGGTCCGGACGCTTGATCGCCGACAGGGCGAACAGGGCGCGCAGGTCGAGCGGCCCGGGGAGTCGGTAGACCTCCTGCTCGGTGATGTCGAGCTCCTTGATGAGGAGGTCGAGCGTCAGGTCATCCATGTCGTCGGTGATCTCGAGCCGGATCGGCGGGCCGAAGCGGCGCCGCAGCAGCTCGGCCTCGAGCGCCTGGATGAGGTTCTCGGTCTCGTCCTCCTCGATCACCACGTCCTCGTTGCGGGTGAGGCGGAACGCGTGGTGGTCGAGGATCTCCATGCCGGGGAACAGATCCTCGAGATGCTGGGCGATGAGCTCCTCGAGGGGCAGGAACCGCATGCTCTCGCCCTCCGAGTGGGGCACCTCGACATAGCGGGGCATCATCGGCGGGACCTTGAGGCGCGCGAACTCCTGCCGGCCCGTCCGCGCGTTCCGGATCCGGATGGCGAGGTTGAGCGAGAGACCCGAGATGTACGGGAACGGATGCGCCGGGTCGACGGCCAGCGGCATCAGGACCGGGAAGACCTTCGCGTGGAAGTAGTCATACAGCGCGGTGCGCTCGTCGACGCTCAGCGCCTCCCATCCGACGACCTCGATGCCGGTCTCGGCGAGGGCCGGGCGCACCGCGTCGTTCCACGCCCTCGCGTGACGCAGCTGCAGGCGGTGGGCCTCGGCCGAGATCGCCGCGAGCGCGTCGGCCGGCGCCACTCCCACGTTCGTGGGCACGGCGAGGCCGGTCACGATGCGACGCTTCAGGCCGGCGATGCGCACCATGAAGAACTCGTCGAGGTTGCTCGCGAAGATCGCGAGGAAGTTCGCCCGCTCGAGCAGCGGCAGCGTCGGGTCCTCCGCCAGTTCCAGCACCCGCTGGTTGAACGCCAGCCAGCTCAGCTCGCGGTCCAGATAGCGGTTCTCGGGGAGCTGAGCGTCGGGAGCCTCTACGGCGGCGTCGAAGTCGTCGTCCTCGGCGTCGCCGATGCCGGTGTCCACGATGGCGGAGTCGATCATGCGGCCATCCTGCCACCGTCGCGTGACGCGCGCGTGAACGAGGGAGAGGTCAGGGCACAGCGGGCAGCTGGTCGTCGTCCTCGTAGACGTTGAAGCGGTACCCCACGTTGCGGACGGTGCCGATCAGCTGCTCGAGGTCGCCGAGCTTGGCGCGCAGGCGCCGCACGTGCACGTCGACCGTGCGCGTGCCGCCGAAGTAGTCGTAGCCCCAGACCTCGCTCAGCAGCTGCTCGCGCGTGAACACCCGCGACGGGTGCGTGGCGAAGAAGTGCAGCAGCTGGAACTCCTTGTAGGTGAGATCGAGCGGCTTGCCGTGCACCTTCGCCGAGTACGACGACTCATCGATCGTGATGCCGGAGGTCTGGATCCGGGTGCTCACCTGCTCGGTCGCCTGCCGTCCGATCGCGAGGCGGATGCGCGCATCCACCTCGGCGGGACCGGCGGACACCAGGATGACGTCGTCGACGCCCCAGTCAGGGGAGACGGCCGTGAGCCCGCCCTCGGTGACGATGAGGAGCAGCGGCGCGTCGAGGCCGGTGGTGTTGAGGATCTTGCACAGCGACTTGGCGCCCACGAGGTCGGTGCGCGCATCCACGAAGATGACGTCGGCGCTCGGGGCATTGACGAGCTGCGCGGGCTCGGCGGGAATCTGCCGCACCCGGTGGCTCAGCAGCTCGAGCGAGGGCAGGGCAGCGCTTCCTCCGGGGGCGGAGCTCAAGACAAGCAGCTGGGCCAAGCGATGTCCTTCCGGCACGGTGGGGATTCGCGCCTTGGCATCGATGCGGTAGGGACGCCGCATCGTGACCCCATCATAGAGCGCTCGTCGCGCGTGCCCGCGCCGGGCCGGCACCGCTCCCAGGTGAGGGGTTTGGCGCCACCGGGCGTCGTCGCCGACAATGGGGCGATGACGATCCCCGAGCTCGCTCCCCGCCGCCGCTACGGCGCAATCGCGGCGACCTGGGCGTTCGCGCTGCTCGTGGCGGTGATGATCGCGGTGGTCGTGCCGCTCGACTCCCACTTCCGCTGGTTCGGCCTCGCCGGGGGAGCGACGCTGATCTTCGCGTTCGTCGCCCAGCTCATCGACGGCCGGCCGAGCGGTTACATCTTCCGGGTGAGCGTCGCGGCTCTCGGCGGCATGACCCTGATCGGCATCGTCGCGCTCGTCGCGGTGCTCGCCGCCGTCAGCCCCGCGTGACGGACTAGACTGGCCGCATGGATCTCGTCGCGCTCGAACTGTTCTTCGTCGGGCTGCTGGGCCTCGCCAGCCTGGCGATCGCCTTCGTCTCCGGTGCTGTGGTCTGGAACCTGTTCCGCGGCCAGCGCTGAAGGAGGGCGGCATGATCGAGCTGCCTGAAGACCTCCCCGCCGACCTCGTGCCGCTGTCGTGGCTCCTCGGCGTGTGGGAGGGCACCGGCGTGATCGACTACCGCGTCGGTGACACCCACTTCGAGGGTGAGTTCTCGCACCGCGTCAGCTTCAGCCATGACGGCGGTCCGTTCCTGAACTACTCCGCGTCCGCCACGCTCGCCTCGGCCGACGGCACACCGTCGCGTGCCCTGAACTCGGAGACCGGGTTCTGGCGTCTGGCGCGGCCATCGACCGCCGCCGAGCCGGGCCCCGGTCTGCTGCCGCCACGCGAGTCGGAGATCGTGCGGACCGCCGACGACGTCGAGAAGCTGCGCAACGCCGCCGGCGGGTTCGACATCGAGGTCTCGCTCGTCCACTCCGACGGCGTCAGCGAGCTGTACCTCGGCCAGGCGAAGGGCCCCCGGATCGATCTCGCGACGGATGCGGTCGTGCGCACCGCGAGTGCCCGGCACTACGCGGCCGCGACGCGGATGTACGGCCTCGTCGAGAACCACCTGCTCTGGGCGTGGGACATCGCCGCGCTCGGCCGCGAGCTCGGCTCGCACGCCTCGGCCCGTCTCGCGAAGGTCTCCTGATGACGGCCGGCGCCGCGCCGTTCTTCGCCGATCGAGCGGGTGCCGTGGCGTCGGACGACGGCATCGCGCACTTCGGGGACCCGGTGCGCGAGCAGCGCCGCCTCGCCGCGGGGGAGGCGGTCGTCCCGCGGGATGACCGCGCGGTCATCGAGGTCGAGGGACCGGATCGGCTGACCTGGCTCGACTCCATCACGTCGCAGGCGCTGCGCGCGCTGGCTCCGGGGACGCCGACCGAGCTGCTCGTCCTCGATCCGAACGGTCGCGTCGAGCACGCCGCCGGGGTGCTCGACGACGGCGTCTCGACCTGGCTGATCGCCGACGCGGGCGACGTCGCGGGGCTTGCGAAGTGGCTCACGATGATGAGGTTCCGCTCGCGGGTCGAGGTGCGCGTGCGCGACGACCTCGCCGTGCTCGGCTACACAGAGCTCGGCACCGCCGAGAAGACCGTCGCGCTGATCGCGCACCGGCCCCACGACCTGCCGCTCGTGTGGGGCGACCCATGGCGCGAGGTGGCGATCGGCGGCTGGCAGTACGCCGCCGCTCCCGCGCACCCCGGCGCCCACTACACGTGGATCGAGGCAATCGTCGAGCGCCAGGCCCTGGCGACGCTCGCGGACGTGGAGCTCGCCGGCCTGCTTGCTGCGGAGGCGCTGCGGATCGCCGCCTGGCGCCCGCGCTGGGGGCGCGAGGTCGACGAGCGCGCAATCCCGCACGAGTACGACTGGCTGCGCACGGCCGTGCACCTCGACAAGGGCTGCTACCGCGGCCAGGAGACCGTCGCCAAGGTGCACAACCTGGGCCACCCGCCCCGCCGCCTGACGCTGCTTCATCTCGACGGCAGCGACAGCGTGCTGCCCGAGCCGGGCACTCCCGTCCTGCTGGCGTCCTCCGGCGACGAGGCGAGCGAGGTCGGCCACATCACAAGCAGCGCGCGGCATCACGAACTCGGGCCCATCGCCTTGGCCGTGCTCGCGCGGCGCGTGCCTGCCGACGCGACGCTGGAGATCCGCACCGACGGATCGCGCATCGCCGCCGCGCAGGAGATCATCGTCCCCGCCGACGCCGGAGCGACCGCCGAGGTGCCGCGCCTGACGCGCCTGTCACGGCGCCCGCTCGCGCAGCAGCCGCCGACGACATAGGCGACGGGCCGGATGTCCGACCCGCAGCGGGACCAGCCCTCGACCGACACGGTCGCCGTGCCGGTCACGTGGCGCACGCGCTTCTCGCCGCGCCCCGGGCTCGCGCGCGTGCGCGGATCCTGGATCGCCGTGGCGCAGATCGTCGTCGCCGCGACGGGCGCATTCCTGATCGGCCGATACCTGCTCGGGCACGAGACGCCGATGATCGCCGCGACCGTGTCGATCTCGAGCCTCGGCCTCGCGCGCGATGCCCGCCCACGCCAGGTCGCCGAGACGGTCGTGGGGATGCTGACGGGAATCCTGCTGTCCGAGGCGCTGCGCCTCGGCGTCGGCAGCGGCTGGTGGCAGCTCGCGATCACGCTGAGCGTGACCATGCTGGTGGCGCGGTTCCTGTCTCCGTCGCCGGCCTTCGCGATCGCCGCGGCGATCCAGGCGGCGATCGCGATGATCCTGCCGGTGGCGCCGGTGCCGTTCACACGGCTTCTCGACGGGGTCATCGGCGGAGTCCTGGCGGTCGTCGTGACCGCGCTGCTGCCGCGGAACCCGGCCGCCGCCGCCCTCCGCGACGCGCGGGCGTTCTTCGCCGGCTTCGACGCGGCCGCGGCCCGGCTCGTCACAGGCGCGCGACGCGGCGACCGCCTGCGCGCCGAGCGCGGGCTCGAGAAGGCCCGCGGGCTGCAGCCGGCGCTGGATGCGTGGCGCACCTCGCTCGAGTCGGGACTGTCGATCGCGCGCATCTCGCCCTTCCTGCGCGGGCGGCGCGCGGAGCTCGACCGGCAGGCGCGCATCCTTCACGCGATGGATCTCGCCATGCGCAACCTCCGCGTCGTCGGCCGCCGCATCGTGTACGTCGTCGAGGACCGGCAGCCGCGAACGGTGCCCGGCGAGGTGCTCGCCGAGATCGCGCGCGCGGCGACGCTCGTCGGCGCCTCGCTCGACGACATCGCGCAGGAGCCGATCGCGCGCGAGAGCCTGCTCGCGATCGCGCGCCGGCTCGACCCGGCCGCCATGCTTCCCGGTGAGTCGCTCGGAGAGCAGGCGCTGCTGTCGTCCCTGCGACCGCTCGTGGTGGATCTGCTCGTCGCGACGGGGATGCCGCCGGCCGAGGCGCGCGCGGCGATCCCGCGGATCTGACGGGGCCCGTCAGGCCGGCCGCACCACGTCCCAGGGGACCGTGAGCTCGCCGAGGCGCCATCGGCTGCGGGAACCGAGCACGGGGGTCCCGGATGCCCGCAGCGCGGCGACGGCCGCCATCCAACGCTGGGTCGGCCCGAAGGGGGCGAGGGCCGCGGCGCGCTCCCACTCCCTGTCGAGCGCGGCGAGGAGGTCATGGATGCGCTCGCCGGGCACATTGCGATGGATGAGCGCCTTCGGCAGCCGCTCGGCCACAACGCTCGGCCACTCGAGATCGGCGAGGCGCAGCGAGATCGTGAGCCGCGCGGGGGAGCCGTCGGCGGACACGTCGATCCAGCTGCACACGCGGCCGATCTCGTCGCACGTACCCTCCACGAGCACGCCCCCGGGCGCGAGGCGGGCGGTCATCCGGTTCCAGGCTCCCGGCACATCCTGCTCGTCGTACTGGCGCAGCACGTTGAACGCCCGGATCACGGCGGGGCGCCGACCGCCGGGAACGGGTACCTCGAAGCCGCCGCGTGCGAAGGAGACGCGGGCGTCGGCGGCGAACACCGTCTCGCCGCGCCGGGTCGCATCGATCTGCGCGGTGGCGCGCGCGACGCGCTCCGGGTCGATCTCGAGCCCGAGCAGCTCGACGTCGCCGCGCACGCGGCGAAGGCGCGCCTCCAGTTCGAGCGTCGTGACCCCGTTCGCGCCGTAGCCGAGGTCGACGACGAGCGGATCCGACGCCCGTCGGAGCTCCGCGAGGTGCGCGATCCAGCGGTCGACGCGTCGCAGCCGGTTTGTTCCCGTCGTGCCGCGCGTAGGGCGACCCTCGGGCTTCGGCATGACTCCATTCTCGCCTGCCCGGCACAGGCGAGGCGGAAGCCGCCGAGGCGGGGCGTGCCTCCCGCTCGCTAGGCTGGAGCCATGGCACACACCCTGATCCTGCTGCGACACGGCCAGAGCGAGTGGAACGAGCTCAACCTCTTCACCGGATGGGTCGACGTCCGGCTCACCGAACTGGGCCGCGCCGAGGCACAGCGCGGCGGCGAGCTGATGAAGGAGCAGGGAGTGCTCCCCGACATCGTCCACACGTCGGTGCTCAGCCGCGCCATCCAGACGGCGAACATCGCGCTCGACCACGCCGACCGGCTGTGGATCCCCGTCAAGCGCTCGTGGCGCCTCAACGAGCGTCACTACGGCGCCCTGCAGGGCAAGGACAAGGCCCAGACCCTGGCCGAGTTCGGCGAGGAGAAGTTCATGGAGTGGCGTCGCTCGTTCGACGTGCCGCCGCCCGTGATCGACCCCGCCGACGAGTACGCGCAGACGGACGACCCCCGTTACGTCGGCATCGACGGCGAGATCCCCGGCACCGAGTCGCTGAAGATCGTGATCGACCGGATGCTTCCGTACTGGGAGGGGGAGATCGTCCCCGACCTGAAGGCGGGAAAGACCGTGATCGTCGTCGCGCACGGAAACTCGCTGCGCGGTCTGGTCAAGCACCTCGAGGGGATCAGCGACGACGACATCGCCGCGCTGAACATCCCGACCGGCATCCCGCTCGTCTACGAGCTCGACGACGACATGAAGCCGACCGGCGCCAGCCGCTACCTCGACCCCGAGGCCGCTGCCGCCGGCGCCGCCGCGGTCGCCTCCCAGGGCAAGAAGTAACGCCGCCGCCCTCGCTCGCAAGGGCGCCGCTTGCGGCCCCGCAGCGTGCGTGACGAATGAAAAGAGAAGCGCCGCCCGGATCATCCGGGCGGCGCTTCTCTTTTGGGTGAGAAAGGCCCACAACGGCGAAGCCCCGCCCGGCGCGATGCCGGGCGGGGCTCCGTCGTCTCAGTGGATCAGACCCGCGTCGCGAGCTGGCGGCGCTTGTTGTACGCGACCACCAGGAGCACGATGCCGGCTGCGAGGACCAGGCCACCGAGCGACGCGTACAGCAGCGTTCCCTCGGCACCCGTGGCGGCGAGGCCGCCCGACAGCACGACCGTGATGTCGGCGGCGGCCGAGAAGCCCGAACCGGTCGCCACGATCTGGTGCGCACCGGCGGTGGCATCGCTCGGAATCGTCACCACGGCGGTGATGGTCCCGTCGGCGGACGCCGTGACCGTGTCGAGCACGACCGGCGTCGAGTGCATCTCGACGCGGACGTCCTCACCGGGGACGAAGCCGGCACCGGTGACGGTGATCCGCTCGCCCGGCGAGACGATGTTGTCGCTCACCGTGACGCCCGGCTCCGGGCCCTCGGCCACGGGGTCGGTCGGCTCGGTCGGGGCGGGCGTCTCGCTCGGGGCGGGCGTCTGGCTCGGAGCGGGCGTCTCGCTGGGCGCCGGCGTGGCCGGAACGCCGAGCTCGAAGCCGAGCTTCACGGGCGTGCCCGCGGCGAAGGTGACGACCTGGGCCGCGTCGAGCGAGGCTGCCTCGTTGTAGAACTCGGGCGTGTACGGGAAGTCGGTGAAGCCCTCGCCGTACTGCTCGTTGAGCTCCTCCCACGTGGTCTGCTGCTCACCGCAGTAGACGCTGTTCACGAGCGCCTCGTAGTACGCGTGCGCACTGCCGACGCCGATCTTGTACTCGCCGGCCGGGAAGGAGAGGTCCTTCCAGATCTGCGGGCTCGCGGCGTTGGTCTCCTCGTCGAGGAACAGGGGCTCCTCGTCGTAGACCTGCCACGCGCCGTCGACGTTCGCGTACACCGTGACCAGGACGGCCTTGCCCGTAGGTGCGCCCTCGGCCGCCCACACGTGGGCCTCGAAGGCCGGGTTCTCCTGGAGCGCGACGTCGATCGTCTCGTCGCCGTCGACCGTGAACGGAGCCGTGATCGCCGAGTTGTGCTGCGTGTCCGTCGAGGAGCTGGCTCGGATCTCGTACGAGCCGGCGGGAACGCCGGTCAGGCTGTACTTGCCGTCTGCGCCGATCTCGACGCCGTTGCCGAACGAGTCGAGCCACGAGCGCGAGTCATCCGCCGAGTAGACGGTGACCGACGAGTACTCGCTGCCCTCGACGAGGTTCGACACCGTGCCGCTGATGCGGTGGCCGCCGGTCTGCAGCGCGATCCCCGCGCCGTCGACCGTCTGCTCGGAGGCGACGCTGACCGTGGCGGCCTCGTCGACCCAGGCGCCGCCGTGCCATGCCGGGATGAAGCCGTCGACGCCCTCGGCGCGGACGATCCAGTCGCCGGCGTCGACCAGCAGCGTGTACTGGCCCTCGGCATCGGTGGTGGCGTAACGCGCGTCGTAGCACTGGGGGATGTTGGTGCGGTCGATGTCCGCGCGGTACGCGACGACGGATGCGCCCTCGATCGGGGCACCGTCGGGGCCGGTCACGACGCCCATGATGCGCTCCTCGAGCACAAGCTCGAAGTTCTTCTCGATCGACTCGGTGAGCGTCACCGTCTGCGACTCGACGGCCACCCAGGGCTGCTCGAGGTCGTATGTCGTCAGGTAGAGCTCGTACTCCTCGGCCGAGAGGCCCTGGATCTTGTACGTGCCGTCCTCGGCCGTGGCGCCGTCGTTCACGGCGTAGCCCCAGGCCTTGCTGTCCTCGCCCGTCGGGCTGACGCGGACGTCGACGCCCGCGATGGGGTCGCCCGTGGTCTTGTGCGTGACCTTGCCGGTGACCGTGATGCCGGCGTCGAGCGTGATGTTCGCTCCGGTCTTCGCCTCGGTCTCGACGGTGATCTCGGTGCTGGTCGGCACGTACGCCGGGTTGTCGGCCTTCAGCGTGTAGGTGCCGGCCGGGATGCCGCCGTACTCGCCGGTGGTCCAGGTGCCGTCTTCCTCGGCGTAGGCCGAGTCGACCTCGGTGCCCTTGGAGTCGACGAACGTCAGCGAGGTCGATCCGGCCTCGTAGGCGACGGCGCCCGAGGGGTCGAGCACCTTGCCGCTGACGGCGTACAGGCGCGGGATCTCGAACGTGACGGCGTCATCGGCGCCCGACACGGTGAAGGGGAGCGTCGTGTCGACGTAGCCGCTGCCACCGAGCTCGACCGAGTACTCGCCCTTGGGCAGCTCGGTCGTGAATGTGCCGTCCTCGGCGATGTCGAGGTACGCGTCGAGCTCGCCGCCATCGGCGGTCTTCAGCGTTCCGTACACCCCGGCTGCGGCGGTGCCGTCGTCGCCGACGATCTTGCCGCTGAGCGTGTACGTGGGCTTCAGGGCGAAGTCCTGCGTGGAGTCGCCCGCGACCGTGACCGCCTTCTCGGCGTCGGCGTAGGGCGTCGCGCTGTCGTACGGGCCCGACGCGCTCACGGTGTAGGCGCCCGCGGGCACCGACTCGAGCGTGTAGGTGCCGTCGGCCGCGGTGGTCGCCGACTCGTAGACCGAGTAGTCGTCGTTGGTGACCGTGACGCTCGCGCCCTGGAGAGCGGCGCCGCTGTCGGCATCCGTGACGGTTCCGCTGATGACGCCGGCGCCGGCGGTGGCGGCGGTGGCGGGCAGGGCCGCGAGGCCGGTCACGCCCAGCGCGATGACCGCGGCGGTCGCGAGCGCGAGCAGCCTGCTGCGTAGTGAACGCACATGTGACATTGGTGGATTTCCCCCTGATGGTTCGGATGGCGCTGTGAACAGGCGCACCGTGAACCCTCATATCGGTATCGGACGTGTCGCCGCCAGTTCTTATCCAGACGGATGAATAACTCCCCGGGGAGTCGGCGGGGAGTGCATGAAGAAAGCGCCGCCCGGAGTATCCGGGCGGCGCTTTTCGGTGTCTGCGCGGGTCAGGCCGTGGGCTCCACGGGGACGACGCCGTGCTCGAGGCCGGTCCAGTCGCCGGTGCCGAGGTAGATCATCTTCTTGGCGATCGAGACCGCGTGGTCGGCGAAGCGCTCGTGGTAGCGGCTCGCGAGCGTCGCGTCGACGGTGGCGCCGGCCTCGCCCTGCCAGCTGTCGCTGAGCACCTTCTCGAACACGCTGGCGTGCAGCTCGTCGATGTCGTCGTCGCTGTTGCGGATGTGGTCGGCGATCGCGAGATCCTGCGTGCGCAGCAGCTCGGTGAGCGAGCGTGCGACCTGCACGTCGAGCTCGCCCATGCGCGTGAAGGTGCCCTTCAGACCCTTCGGGATCGCGCGGTCGGGGTAGCGCGTGCGGGCGAGCTGGGCGATGTGCTCGGCCATGTCGCCCATGCGCTCGAGCGAGGCGCTCACGCGCAGCGCCGTGACAACGATGCGCAGGTCGCGGGCGACCGGCTGCTGCATCGCGAGGATCTCGATGGCGAGCTCGTCGAGGGCGAGGGCGCGCTCGTCGATCAGGCGGTCATCGGCGATGACCTCCTCGGCCAGAGCGACATCGCCGGAGCCGAATGCCCTGGTCGCCTTGTCGATGGCGATCGTGACGAGGTCGGAGATCTCGACGAGGCGGGACTGTACGTCCTCAAGAGACTGGTGGAAGACTTCGCGCATCGTGGACCTTTCGTCTGTGTCGCGGGGCGTTCCCGGGGCGGCAGCCGCCGAGCACGGTCTCTGCGATTCTCGTGAGCGCCGGTTAATGAGCGGGGCCGCAATGGTGAACAGTCGGCGACGCGCCCTCGTCGTGGCGCGGAGCCGGACGACTCGGTGTTCGCCATGACTTTACTCTGGTGACATGGACTCCACGCAGCTTGCGCTGCTCGCTCTGCTTCTGGGAGCGATCATCGGGGTCGGCGCGTCGCTTCTCACGCTCATCGCGCTGCGGGCCCGCGAGCGGGCAGCCCGTGAGGCGTCAGAGGCGGTGCCGGCCGGGATCACCGCTGTGCTCGACGCCATGGACGACCCCGCCGCGGTCGTCGACACCTCCGGTCAGGTGATCGCGATCTCGCCGACGGCTCCCTGGCTCGGGATCGAGAAGGACGCCCCTCTCGAGCACACGGGCCTGCGCGATCTTGTGCGCGCGGCGCGGGGCGGGACCACGGAGACGGCCAACCTGCGCCTGCTGCGTGGGGGGATGTCGTCCGAATCGCGCCTCGTCGCCGCGCGCGCGACCCGCGTCAGCGAGCGCTACATCCTGCTTCTCGTCCGCGATCTGTCGGAGCAGGAGCGCCTCGAGCAGATGCGCCACGACTTCATCGCGAACACGAGTCACGAGCTGAAGACCCCGGTCGGCGCGGTCACCCTCCTGGCGGAGGCGATCGAGCTGGCGGCCGACGACCCCGCCCAGGTGCGCGCGTTCACCGCGCGGCTGTCCGCTGAGGCGGATCGGCTGGGCCGGCTCACGGGCCGCATCATGAACCTCTCCCGCCTGCAGGCGGCCGAGGAGCTCACCTCGGTCGGCGACGTCGCGATCGACGAGGTCGTCGCATCCGCTGTCGAGGCGCACCTTGTGCAGGCGGACTCGGCGGGCGTCGAGCTCGCCCGCGGCGGAGACCGGGGACTGTACGTCCGCGGCGACGCCCAGATCCTCAAAGAGGCGATCGGCAACCTCGTCGCCAACGCCATCGCGTACTCGCCCCGGGGATCCCGTGTGGGTGTCGGCGTGCGCACCAACGGAGGCGTCGTCGAGATCGCCGTCACCGACCAGGGCATCGGCATCGCCGAGGCAGACCAGCAGCGCGTGTTCGAGCGCTTCTACCGGGCCGACCAGGCGCGCTCGCGGCGCACCGGCGGATCGGGCCTCGGACTGTCTATCGTCAAGCATGCGGTCTCGCGGCACGGGGGCGAGATCCGGCTGTGGTCGCAGCCCGACCGCGGATCCACGTTCACGGTGCGCCTGCCGCTCGCGGAGGCGCCCGTGATCGATTCCCCCGTCAAGAAGAAGAAGAAGCGCAAGCCCGCGGTCGCGGGCGCTCAAGCAGTCAAGAAAGGCCGCGAATGACGCGTGTGCTCCTGGTCGAGGACGAGCCCGACCTCGCCGAACCCCTCGCCTATCTGCTCCGTCGCGAAGGCTACGAGGTGGAGATCGCCGAGGACGGTCCCGCCGCGCTCGCCGCATACCGCGAGCAGGGGGCGGATCTGCTGCTGCTCGACCTGATGCTTCCCGGCATGCCGGGAACAGAGGTGTGCCGCCAGGTGCGCGCGACCTCGAACGTGCCGATCATCATGTTGACCGCGAAGGACTCCGAGGTCGACATCGTCGTGGGTCTCGAGCTGGGGGCCGACGACTACGTCACGAAGCCCTACTCGGCGCGCGAGCTGCTGGCGCGGATGCGCGCGGTGCTTCGCCGCACCGCCGACGCGGAGGCCGAGCTCGACGAGCGCGTGCTCGAGGGCGGGCGCGTGACGCTCGACGTCGACCGCCACACCGTCGCGGTCGACGGGCAGCAGATCAACATGCCGCTGAAGGAGTTCGAGCTCCTCGAGGTGCTGATGCGCAACGCCGGGCGCGTCCTTACGCGCGGGCAGCTGATCGACCGAGTGTGGGGCAGCGACTACTTCGGCGACACGAAGACGCTCGACGTGCACATCAAGCGCATCCGCTCGCGCATCGAGCAGGTGCCGAGCGAGCCGGTCATGCTCGTCACGGTGCGAGGCCTCGGCTACCGCTTCGAAGGTTAGCGCTTCTCTCTTTCTCACGCCTGCCGCATCCGCTCGGGCACCCGCTTCGCGGATGCCGCTCGCATGTGCGGACGCTGTCGCTTCGCTCCATCGGGGCGTGAGGGCAGCGCTTCGCGCTGCGGGCCGCATCCGCGGCACGCTCGCTTCGCTCGCACGCGGTGAGACGGGGACCGTGTGAAAAAGCAGGGCCGCAGGATCCGGAGATCCTGCGGCCCTTCCGCGTATGTGGGGTGGCTCAGTGGCCGCCCTCTTCGCCTTCGCTCTCGGTGTGCTCGAGGTGCGAGCAGTCGCTCTCGGCGCCGCCGGGCACCAGGTCGGCGAAGTGCTCGAGGCAGCCGTCGAACACGGGCACCTCGGCGAGGACGCCCTCGGCGTCGCCCGACTGGAAGTAGAGCGGAAGCGTCGCGCCGGGCTTCGCGTCGATGGCCGACAGCAGCACGGGGGACTCGCCGTCGGCGCCGAGGCTGACGACCTCGCCGGCGGGGACCTGCACGGTGGCGGTCTGGCCGTCCCACTCGAGGTTCAGCGTCGCCGCCTCGTCCGTCGTGTTGACGAGCGCGGCCACGAGGTTGCCCTCGGTGCCGTCGTCGTCGGCCACGACCACCGCGTTGCGGATCAGGACCGGGGCCGGGGAGCCCTCGGGGGCCGGGACGTTCACGCCGTCGGAAGGCGAGTACGGGATCGTCGTCGCCTGCTCCGTCAGTCCGGCGCACCCGGTGGTGCCGAGCAGGACGACGGCGCCGAGGGCGAGCGACGCGAGAATGCGGGAGTTCACGGAACCTCCAGGTGGTGCGGTCCCGCCGAGCTGCGGGCCCTGTCTGCCATTCTAGGGGGTCGCGACCCCCTCTCCCGATGCCTCCGACGGGGTCTGGGATGCTCGCCGCGAAGTCGCCCGGAGCCGTGTGTCGCTGCCGCCCATCGGTGGCCGCGAACCTTAGTGCATTGCTCGCTGTGGTATCCTGATAGTCGCCGAAAGGACACAATTCTATGCTTTTCGAGGTTGGCGAGACGGTCGTCTATCCCCACCACGGTGCGGCAACGATCACCGAAGTCAAGACCCGGGTAATCAAGGGTGAAGAGAAGGTCTACCTCAAGCTGAACGTCACTCAGGGTGACCTCGTCATCGAGGTTCCTGCAGAGAACGTCGACCTGGTCGGCGTGCGCGACGTCATCGGCCAGGAGGGACTGGACAAGGTCTTCGAGGTGCTGCGCGCCCCCTTCACGGAAGAGCCCACGAACTGGTCTCGTCGCTACAAGGCGAACCTGGAGAAGCTCGCCTCGGGTGACGTGATCAAGGTCAGCGAGGTCGTGCGCGACCTGTGGCGCCGCGATCAGGATCGCGGACTGTCCGCGGGTGAGAAGCGCATGCTCGCGAAGGCCCGCCAGATCCTGATCTCCGAGCTCGCGCTCGCGGAGAAGACCGACGAGGAGAAGGCCGCCACGGTCCTCGACGAGGTCCTGGCCTCGTAATCCTCTGCACAGCGCCCCGCCCATCCGGCGGGGCGCTTTCGCGTGCACGGCCATGCCGCCGCGTGGGTACGTTTGTGAGGTGACTCTCACCGCCTCGCCGCGCGTCGGCGTCATCGTCGTCGCCGCCGGATCCGGAACCCGCCTCGGACAGGATGCGCCGAAGGCCTTCGTCGGCATCGGCGGGCACACCATCCTGCGTCACGCGCTGCGGGGCGTCTTCGCGGCGCCCGAGGCCCAGGTCGTCGTCGTCGCCCCCGCCGGGCGCGAGGGTGAGGCGCTGACCGACGCGCGCGAGGCCGCCGGAGCGCGCGCGGAGCTCGTGTCGGTCGTCACCGGGGGAGCGACGCGTCAGGCGTCGGTCGCCGCGGGCCTCGCCGCGCTGTGGCCCGCCGTGCAGGTGGTGCTCGTGCACGATGCCGCTCGCGCGCTGACCCCGCCGGCGGTCTTCGAGCGCGTCGTCGATGCCGTCGACCGCACGGGATGGGGCGTCGTCCCCGCCCTGCCGGTCATCGACACGATCAAGCGGGTGGACGGCGACCGCATCGTCGAGGCCGTCGACCGCTCGCAGCTCGCAGCAGCCCAGACGCCGCAGGGATTCCGCCGCGACGTGCTCGAGACGTCGTACGCGATCGCCGCGGAGGAGTTCACGGATGACGCCGCCCTCGTCGCGGCCGCCGGTCATCGGGTCGCGATCGTGGAGGGCGACGTGCACGCGTTCAAGATCACCACTCCCGCCGACCTCGAGCGCGCGCGCTCGCTCGCCGCGCCCATTCCCGCGGTGCCGGCCGCGGCATCCGGCTCCGCTCTTCCCCGGGTGGGCGTCGGCACGGACGTTCACGCCTTCGGCGGGGACGGCGCCCTGTGGCTCGCGGGCATCGAGTGGGCGGGGGAGCCGGCACTGTCGGGACACTCGGACGGCGATGCGGTCGCACACGCGATCGTGGACGCGCTGCTCTCGGCCGCCGGGCTCGGCGACATCGGCACGCACTTCGGCACGTCGCGGCCCGAGTTCGCCGATGCCCACGCCGACGCCTTCCTCGCGCGCACCAGGGCGCTGCTCGGGGAGGCGGGCTGGACGATCGTCAACGTCGCGGTCCAGCTGCAGTCGAATCGCCCGAAGTTCGCGCCCCGTCGCGCGGAGGCCGAGGCCGTGCTGTCCGCGGCCCTGGGCGGCGCCCCCGTGTCGGTGGCGGCGACCACCACCGACGGCCTCGGGTTCACCGGCGCGGGCGAGGGCGTCCAGGCGTTCGCAGTGGCGCTCATCCAGCGCTCCTGACTCACTGTGCGGGAGAGCGCGGTCTCGCGCGGATCCGACTTGGTAACGGTCGGGTAAACCGCTTGCAACCCCCGCCCCAGGGTGAATATGGTGGCGTTGGCAACATTCCCCGCAGCGCAAAGGAGCGCCATGCGCAGGTCTCGCTTTCTCTCATCCATCGGTGCCGTCATCGGCGCCGCCGCCCTCGCCGTCACCGGACTCGCGGTCCCGGCCGCGGCCGCGGCGACCGTCGTCGAGACGATCGACTTCGACGACGGCACGACCGGCAGCTGGAGTCAATCCGGCGGCGGCGCCGGCACGCTGCAGTTCGTCGAGGCCGACACCGGTCTCGCGCTGCAGGTGACCGGCCGTGCCGACGACCACACCGGCATCCAGTCGCCGGCCGGCGCCTTCGACGCAGGAAACCGCTACACGTTCACGATGTCGGTGCGCCTCGCGGACGGCACCCCTGATGCCCAGGCACGGTTCGTCATGAAGCCCGCCTACACCTGGATCGGCAACACCCCGGTCTCCGCCGCCGCGTGGACCACCGTGACCGGCACGTACGACGTGCCCGCAGGCACCGACACCTCGCAGCTGCAGCTGTACATCGGCACCTCGGACACGGGTGCCGCGTACGACTACCTCGTCGACGACCTCGTGATCGCCGCCGAGCCGCTCGGCGACGAGCCGCCCACCGAGGGGCCGCAGCCCGGCACCGTGCTGCTCGAGGCCGACTTCGAGGACGGCCTCGACGGCTGGGCGCCGCGCGATTCGGGCTCGGGTGCACCGACCGTCGCGCTGACCGACGTCGCCCACGGGGGAGCGCAGGCGGCGCTCGTCACCGACCGCACGAGCCAGGGTTCGGGCATCGGCCGCGACGTGACCGAGCACATGCAGGCCGGCGTGACGTATCAGCTGGACGCGGCGGTGCGCTTCGCCGACGGGCAGCCTGTCGACGAAGTGTGGCTGAGCCTTGCCCGCACCGTCGACGGATCCACGTCCTACTCGACGCTCGCGCAGTTCGACGGCGTCACGAACAGCGGTTGGACACAGGTGTCGGCGACGTTCCAGGGCGGCGACGCCGATGCGGCGCTGCTGTACTTCGAGACGAACTACAACGGCACCAACACCAGCGACCTCCTCATCGACGACATCGTGCTGAAGGTCCCGGATCCGGCGGTGATCGAGGATCTTCCGCCGCTCTCCGGAACGCTGGAGTACCCCATGGGCGTCGCGATCGACTCGCGCGAGACGACGGGGCCCGCGGCCGAGCTGCTGCTTCGTCACTTCACGCAGATCACGGGCGAGAACCACATGAAGCCCGAGGCCTGGTACGACGCGGAGCGCAACTTCCGCGTGCATCCCGAGGCCGCCGCGCTGATGGACTTCGCCCAGCAGAACGACCTCGACCTGTACGGCCACGTGCTCGTGTGGCACAGCCAGACGCCGGCGTGGTTCTTCCAGGACGAGGCCGGGCAGCCGCTCGCCGCGGACGAGGCCGGCAAGCAGGCGCTGCGCGATCGGCTGCGCACGCACATCTTCGCCGTCGCCGAGAGCCTCAGCGACACGTGGGGAGCGTTCGGATCGGACACGAATCCGCTCACGGCGTTCGACGTCGTCAACGAGGTGGTCTCGGACAGTGGCGAGTACGCCGACGGCCTGCGCCGCAGCGAGTGGTACCGCATCCTGGGCGAGGAGTTCATCGACCTCGCCTTCCGCTACGCCGACGAGGCGTTCAACCAGGTGCACGCCGCCGAAGGCGCCGAGCACCCGGTGACGCTGTTCATCAACGACTACAACACCGAGCAGGACGGCAAGCAGGATCGCTACGCGGCCCTGGTGCAGCGACTGCTCGACCGGGGCGTCCCCATCGACGGCGTCGGCCACCAGTTCCACGTGAGCCTGGCGATGCCGGTGTCGGCGCTCGCCGCAGCCCTCGACCGGTTCGAGGGACTCGGGCTCGAGCAGATCGTCACGGAGTTCGACGTCACGACCGGCACTCCCGTGACCGAGGCGCTGCTCATCGAGCAGGGCTACTACTTCCGGGACGCGTTCGAGGTCTTCCGCGCGCACGATCTGTTCTCTGTGACGGTGTGGGGGCTCACCGACGGCCGCAGCTGGCGGTCGTCGAGCGGTGCACCGCTGCTCTTCGATGACGCGCTGCAGGCGAAGCCCGCCTACTACGGTGCGGCCGGAGCCGAGCTGCCCGACCGCCTGCGCCGGGCCGACGTGTTCGGAGGCGCGGCCCCGGCCGATCCCGCATCCGAGGAGTGGCGGCGCCTGCCGATGCAGCAGCTCGACGGCGGCGGGGCCTTCCAGGCCCGCTGGACCCCCGGCACCCTCGCGGTGCTGGTGGACGTGCCGGGCGGCAACGCGGGCACAACGGTCGATCTGCAGCTGGAGGACGCGGTCTACACCGTGCGCGGAGACGGCACGGGTGACGTCCCGGTGACCGCGCAGGTCACGGCCGAGGGCGTGCGCCTCGCGGCGCAGCTGCCACTGGGGGACGCCGGCGAGGGCGACACCGTCGACTTCGACGTGCGCGTGGCGGGCGGGGGCGCCTGGAACTCGCCCGGCGCCATCGGCACGCTGTCGCTCATCGAGACGCTCGCGTACCTGGAGGTCGCAGAGACCGCCGCGGCCCCCGTCATCGACGGTGCGGTGGACGCGGCGCTGTGGGACGCGGCGAAAGCCGTGACCACCGACGTCCAGGTCGAGGGCTCCGGCGGTGCCACCGCGACGGTGCGCACCCTGTGGCGCGAGAACACGCTCTACGTGCTGGCGGAGGTCGCCGACGCGCAGATCGACGTCTCGGGCAGCGACCCGTGGGTGCAGGACTCCGTCGAGATCTACGTCGATCCGGGCAACGCCAAGAACGGCGCGTATCGCTACGACGACATGCAGGTGCGGATCAGCGCGCAGAACGTGGTCTCGTTCGGCACCGGCGACGTCGCATTCCAGCAGGGCCGGGTGACGTCCGCGACGTCCACCGTCGAGGGCGGCTACGTCGTCGAGGCGGCCATCTCGCTGCTCGAGTACGGCGGCGAGGGGACGTTCCACGGCCTTGACTTCCAGGTCAACGACGCTGCTGCGGGCGCGCGTACGGGCATCCGGAACTGGGCGGATCCGACGGGCGCGGGCTACCAGAGCACGTCGCATTGGGGCGTCGGTCAGCTCGTCGCGGCGTCCGAGGAGCCCTGCGAGAAGCCGGGCAAGGGGAAGGGGAACCCCGACAAGCCGTGCAAGCCGGAGAAGCCCGGGAAGCCCGGGAAGCCCGACAAGCCGGGCAAGCCCGGCAAGCCGGAGAAGCCGGGCGCGGCGGGCTCCGGGGCGTGATCCGCAGCTGATCGCCTGACACACGGATGCGGGCCGTCGACCTCAGGGGCGACGGCCCGCACCCTTGCGAACGGAGCGCGCGGAGCGGCTCGACGGCCTTACAGCGCGCGCGTCATGAAGGTCGACAGCGGATCGTCGATGTATCCCCCGAACGGCCCGCACTCGACGAATCCCTCGCTCGCGTAGAGGGCCCTGGCGGGAACGAAGCCGTCGTCGCTGCCCGTCTCGAGCCAGAGCGACGTCAGCCCGCGGCCCCGTGCGTCGGCGATGATCCGGCGCAGCAGAGCGCGGGCGACGCCCCGCCCGAGGTACTCGTCGGCGGTGCGGAAGGACTTCAGCTCACCGCGCTCGGCGTCGAGCTGCGTGAGCGCGGCGACGCCCGCCACGCGGCCGTCGAGCCACGCGCTCCACACCGTGATGCCGGGGTCGCGCAGCGCGTCGATGTCGAGGGCGTGCACGCTCTCGGCCGGGGTCTGCGCATGCATCTGCGCGTGGTGATGCGCGATCAGCGCGCGGGTGTCCGCTCCCGACAGGTCGTCGATCCGGATGTCCATGTCAGCCCTCCACGGCGAACGGCTCGGGGGCGCGGCGCGTGCGCGAGCCCCAGGCGAGCAGGATGAGGCCGGCGCCGAGCACCACCAGCCCGATCGTCGGCAGCAGGGCGAGGTGCTCGCCCAGCACCGCGAGCCCCAGGACGCTCGCCGTCAGCGGCTCGCCGAGCGTGAGCGTGGCGGCGGTGGCGGCCTTCAGCCCACCGAGCCCCCACGTGAACAGCGCGTAGGCGACGGTGATGGTCGCGAGCCCCAGCCACAGGCCCATCACGAGACCGCGCGGATCCGCCATCCAGGAGACATCCGTGAACGGCAGGGCGACGAGCGCGATCGCGGCGGCCCCGCCTCCCATCGCCCCGACGACAGTGAACGGATGCCAGCCCGCGTCGAGCAGGCGGCGCTGGGCGACGGCGATCACCGCGAAGGAGGCCCCCGCGCCGAAGGACCCGACGAGTCCGGCGGGATCCGCCGATCCGCCCGCGCCGCCGCCGAAGCCGAGCAGGGCGACGCCCGTGGTGGACAGCGCCGTGGCGCTGAGCCACAGCGACCCCGGACGGGTGCGGGTGAGGGCCCACTCGAGCAGCCCGGCCAGCACGGGGGCGGAACCGAGGGCGATCACCGTGCTGACGGCGACGCCGTTCGTCGAGGTGCCGAGGAAGAACAGCGGCTGATACACGAACAGGCACACCGCGGTGAGCGCCATCAGTCCGAGGGGCACGGCGGTCAGGCGAGGCCGCTCCGATGCCGGCCCACGCCGCCTCCGCAGCCACGCCGCCCCGGCGGTGAGCAGCGCGAGCGCCGTGCCGCCGATCAGCAGGCGCATCACCCCCACCGCGAACGGGGTCGTCCCCTCCGGGCCCAGGGCCTGAGAGGTGCCGGTCGTGCCGAACAGCAGGGCTGCGGCGAGGACGGCGATCACAAAACCCACCAGGCATTCCTATCGCATCCCCGGCCCGCCTCGGTGCCGCACCGCTCTCTTGTCACACCAGGGGTTTCGCATCCCTCGCCCCGTAGGCTTGAGGGGTGACCGTCCGCATCTACGACTCCCGCGCGCAGACCCTGCGCGACTTCGTGCCGCTCGTGCCCGGGAACGTGTCGATGTACGTGTGCGGTCCCACGGTGCAGTCGGGCCCCCACATCGGGCACCTGCGCGGTGCGCTCGCGTTCGACCTGATGCGCCGCTGGCTCGAGCACCGCTTCGGGCGGGTCACTCTCGTGCGCAACGTCACCGACATCGACGACAAGGTGCTCGAGAAGGCCACGCCCGACGAGCCATGGTGGGCGCTCGCGTACCGGATCGAGCAGGAGTTCACGGCGGCGTATTCCGCGATCGGCATCCTGCCGCCGACGTACGAGCCGCGCGCGACCGCATCCGTCCCGCAGATGCAGGAGCTCATCGCGCGGCTGATCGAGCGCGGCCACGCGTATGCCGCGGCGGGCGACGTGTACTTCGACGTGCGCTCGTGGCCCGAGTACGGCGCGCTCACGCGCCAGTCGCTCGACGCCATGGAGCCCGCGGCGGATGCGGATCCGCGCGGCAAGCGGGATCCGCGCGACTTCGCGCTGTGGAAGGGCACCAAGGAGGGCGAGCCGTCCTCTGCGACGTGGGAGTCGCCGTGGGGCGCGGGCCGGCCCGGGTGGCACATCGAGTGCTCGGCCATGTCGCGCCGCTACCTCGGCGCCGAGTTCGACATCCACGGCGGCGGGCTCGATCTGCGCTTCCCGCATCACGAGAACGAGCTGGCGCAGTCGACCGCGGCGGGGGATCCGTTCGCGCGCTTCTGGGTGCACAACGGCCTGGTGACGGTCGACGGCCAGAAGATGTCGAAGTCGCTCGGCAACTTCACGCTCGCGCACGACCTGCTCGCCGCGCGCCCCGCGCCCGTCGTGCGCTACGCGCTCGCCGCGGCGCACTACCGTTCGAGCCTGGACGTCTCGGAGGGCGCGCTCGACGAGGCCGCCGCCGCGCTCGGGCGGATCACGGGGTTCCTCGCCAGGGCGGAGCGCCAGCTGGGCACGGCGGACACCTCCGACGTGCCGGAGGCATTCGCCGCGGCGATGGACGACGACCTCGGCGTGCCGCAGGCGCTCGCGGTGCTGCACGAGACCGTGCGCGCCGGCAACACCGCCCTCGACGCCGGGGATCAGGCTGCGCTCCGCGCGGCGCACCAGCGCGTGACGGCGATGGTACGCGTGCTCGGGCTCGACGTCGCCGCCGAGCCCGAGTCGACGGCATCCGGTGCGCAAGCCGCCCTCTCGACCCTCGTCGAGCAGCTCATCGCGCAGCGCGCCGAGGCGCGCGCATCGAAGGACTGGGCGACCGCCGACCGCATCCGCGACCTGTTCGCGGCCGCGGGGGTCGCCCTCGAAGACAACACCGACGGAACAGTCTGGAGTATCAATGGCTAATACGGGTCGCCCCGGCGCAGGCCGCGGCAAGAAGAAGGGCCCCACGAAGGGCTCGGGCGGGCTCGGCCGCAAGGCGCTCGAGGGAAGGGGACCGACGCCCAAGGCGGAGGACCGCGTCTATCACGTCGCCCACAAGCGCAAGCAGGCCGCCGAGCGTCTGTCGGCCAAGCGCGGCACGGGCCCGAAGCCCACCACGCGGGCGCCCCGCGCGAAGGGCGACACGGACATCGAGTTCGTGACCGGCCGCAACTCGGTGCTCGAGGCGCTGCGCGCGAAGATCCCCGCGACCGCGTTCTACATCGCCCAGCGCGTGGAGATGGACGACCGCGTCAAGGAGATGCTGTCCATCGCGAAGCACCGCGACATTCCCATGCTCGAGGTCACGCGCCCCGAGCTCGACAGGATGGCCGGCTTCGACGGCGTGCACCAGGGTGTCGCGCTCAAGGTTCCGCCGTACGAGTACGCGCACCCGCAGGATCTGCTCGAGCAGGTCATCGACCGCGGCGAGACACCGCTGTTCGTCGCGCTCGACGGCGTCACCGATGCCCGCAACCTCGGCGCGATCATCCGCTCGACCGCCGCGTTCGGCGGCCACGCGGTCATCGTGCCGCAGCGTCGTTCGGCGGGAATGAACTCGGGCGCGTGGAAGACCAGCGCCGGCGCCGCCGCGCGCATCCCGGTCGCGATGGCGACGAACCTCACCGCCATGCTGAAGGACTTCAAGAAGCAGGGCGTGTTCGTGCTCGGCCTCGACGGCGGCGGCGACGTCTCGCTGCCGTCGCTCGGCCTCGCCGACCGTCCGGTCGTGGTGGTCGTCGGCAGCGAGGGCAAGGGCCTGTCGCGCCTTGTCACCGAGACGTGCGATCAGGTCGTCTCGATCCCGATCTCGTCGGCGACCGAGTCGCTCAACGCCGGCATCGCGGCATCCGTCGCGCTGTACCAGATCGCCACCCTGCGCCAGTTGCAGGACTGACCGGGAATGCGGATCGCCCGCCGGCGTTGGCGAGGATGATCCCGGATCCCCGGATCGGCTCGAGCAGTTCCCGAACCAGCCTTACCCGACAGGAGTGTGACATGGCCCGCATCGCCGTCATCGGAGGCACCGGCTACGCCGGCGGCCACATCGTGAAGGAGGCCGCGGACCGCAGTCACACCGTCGTCTCGGTCGCCCGCAAGGTGCCGGCCCAGCGCGTCCCGGGCGTCACGTACGTCGAGGGATCGCTGCTCGACATCCCGGGGCTCCTCGCCGAGCTGCAGGGTGTCGACGCGATCATCCTCGCCGTCGCGCCGCGCGGGGACATGGCGGGCAAGGTCCGTCCGGCGGTCGCCGAGCTCGTGGCAGAGCTGCCGCAGGGCGTGCGCCTCGGCGTCATCGGCGGTGCGGGCGGCAGCCTCGTCGCGGAGGGCGGCCCCCGCCTCGTCGATGCGGGCCAGTTCCCCGAGGACTTCAAGCCCGAGGCCCTCGAGGCGATCGGCGTGCTCGACGACCTGCTCGAGGCGCCCGAGTCGGTCGACTGGTTCTTCGTCCACCCGGCAGCGGGCTTCGGCGGATTCGCCCCGGGCGAGCGCACCGGCCACTACCGCACGGGCGGCGACATCCTCGTCTCGGACGAGCAGGGTGAGTCGTACATCTCCGGCGAGGACTTCGCGATCGCGATGATCGACGAGATCGAGACCCCGAAGCACCGTCGCGCGCGGTTCACCGTCGGCTACTGAGCCGCGGGCTCAGACGAGGTCGCGCCAGTCGACCTCGGGGGAGCGGGTGCCGATCGGCGCCGTCAGGGTCTCGGTGAGGGGACCCATGATGGTCGCCTCGTCGCGGCGGTGGCTGAGGACGTCGCGGATGTAGCTCGTCAGCACCTCCGCGAGGGGGACGGATGCCTCGCGCTGCTCCTGCAGGAACCAGCGGTGTTCGAGCACTTGGTGGTAGACCTCGGCGGGCTCGAGCTTGCCGCGCAGCTCGAACGGGATGGCGCGCACGACCGGCTCGAACACCTGCGTCAGCCACTCGTGCGCGGCGAGCTCCTCTTCCTCCTCGGAGCGCCCCGCGCGCAGGCGGAACTCGTCGAGGTCGTTCAGCAGGCGCCGCGCCTGGTTCTCCTCCACGTCGAGGCCGGTCAGGCGGATGAGGCGGCGCGTGTGGTGCCCGGCGTCCACGACCTTCGGCTGGATGGACACGCGGGTGCCCGACGCCTCGGTCTCGATCGACATCTCGTCGATGTCGAAGCCGAGCTCGTTCAGATGGCGGACGCGCTCGGTGATGCGCCACACCTCGCTCACCGAGAAGGTCTGCTCGTCGTGGATGGCGCTCCACAGGCCGCGATAGGCCGACACGATCCCGTCGGCGACGGCGACCGGATCCACGCCCTCGACGCGGCCGCTGGCGGCGAGATCCAGGATCTCGCCGGCGATGTTCGTGCGCGCGAGATCCAGGTCGTGGTCGCGCTGTCCGTCGCTCAGGCCGTCCTCGTGCAGCTCGCCGGTCTCGGCGTCGACGAGGTACGCGGCGAACGCTCCCGCGTCGCGGCGGAACAGCGTGTTCGACAGCGAGACGTCGCCCCAGTAGAAGCCGACGTTGTGCAGCCGCACGAGCAGCAGCGCGAGCGCGTCGACAAGGCGGGTCGCCGTGTCGGGCCGCAGCGAGTGGGTGAACAGCGCGCGGTACGGCATCGAGAACTTCAGGTGCGCGGTGACGAGCGCGGCCGGCAGGGGAGCGCCCTGCGGGGTGTGACGTCCGGCGATGACAGCGACGCGGCGCACGCACGGCACATCCAGCTTGGCGAGCGCGCCCAGCATGTCGTACTCGCGCTGCGCCATCTCGGCCGTGGTCTCCTTGACGGCGATGACCTGCCCCGACAGCTCGCTGAAGCGCACGATGTGCCGGGAGATGCCCTTGGGCAGCTTCACGATGTGCTGCGCGGGCCAGTCCTCGAGCCGCGTGGACCAGGGCAGCGTGAGCAGCTGGGGGTCGGTCTCGGCGGCGGTGATGCGCAGGGAGTCGGGCACGGATCGCCTCCGGGTCGGGTATCGGGGTGCAGGGAGAACAGAACGGCGCGGGCAGATCGCTGTGATCCGCCCGCGCCGTCAGGTGTGGTGCGTCAGGAGTGCGTGATCGCAGCCGTGACGCGCTGGCCCGACTCGATGTCGAACACGTGCACGTGGTGCGGCACGGCGGCGAGCGTGACGGTCTCGCCGGCGTTCGGGTGGTTGCGGCCGTCGACGCGGGCGACGATGTCGGTGCGGACGCCCTCGATGTCCGAGTGGCCGTACAGGTAGCCGTCGGCGCCGAGCTCCTCGACCAGGTCGACGACGACGCTGAGGCCCTCGCCGCCGGCGGGGCCGACCTCGATGTCCTCGGGGCGCACGCCGATGGTGGCCTGCTTGCCGTGCACCTTGGCCAGGGCCGAGGCCTCGACCGGGACGACCTTGGTGCCGAAGCGGATGCCGCCCTCGGCGAGGTCGGCCGAGAACAGGTTCATGGCGGGCGAGCCGATGAAGCCGGCGACGAACACGTTGTTCGGCTTCTCGTACAGATCGCGCGGCGTGCCGACCTGCTGCAGGATGCCGTCCTTCAGCACGGCGATCCGGTCGCCCATGGTGAGGGCCTCGGTCTGGTCGTGCGTGACGTAGACGGTGGTGACGCCGAGGCGGCGCTGCAGCGACGCGATCTGCGTGCGCGTCTGGACGCGGAGCTTGGCGTCGAGGTTCGACAGCGGCTCGTCCATGAGGAACACCTGCGGCTCGCGGACGATGGCGCGACCCATGGCGACACGCTGACGCTGACCACCCGAGAGGGCCTTCGGCTTGCGGTTCAGGTAGGGCTCCAGGTCGAGCAGCTTCGCCGCTTCCTGCACGCGCTTCGCGCGCTCGTCCTTGCTGACGCCGGCGATCTTGAGCGCGAAGCCCATGTTCTCGGCGACCGTCATGTGGGGGTACAGCGCGTAGTTCTGGAAGACCATCGCGATGTCGCGGTCCTTGGGCGGCACGTCGGTGACGTCGCGGTCGCCGATCAGGATGCGTCCCTCGTTGACCTCTTCGAGGCCGGCGAGCATGCGCAGCGAGGTGGACTTTCCGCAGCCCGAGGGGCCGACGAGGACGAGGAACTCGCCGTCACCGACCGCGAGGTCGAGGCTGTCGACCGCGGGGCGCGTGCCGCCAGGGTACAGACGAGTTGCGCTGTCGAAAGTGACCGAGGCCATTTCTTCTCCTTCACCGGCAGGTACGTGCCGGACGATCCGTAGTGATGGAGCGACGGGATGAGCCGCCGCCGACCCGCCTTTGGGTCTCGATCAGTATTGCATGACCGGCGGCCGGCCCGGCATCCGGGCGTGTCGCCGCGGTGTGCCGCGCCGCGTATCGCCGTCCTGTCTGGGTTTCTCCCAGCAGCCGTGGCTAGCATCGAGGACGTTGTGGCCGGTGTCTCCGGCCCCGAGATCCACGTTCCAAGAGGTTGCATGTCAAGCGACGAGACGGGCCAGACCCCCGATGCGCGTGGCCGTCGTGATGCGGTGCGCGAGAAGGCCCAGCAGGTCAAGGCGCGTCAGTCGCGCAATCGGGTGCTGCGTCTTTCGGCGATCCTGCTCGTCGGCTTCGCCGCCGTCGCGGGGGCCGCGTACTGGGTGACGAGCGCAGTCCTGCCGACGCTCTCGGAGCCGACGCTCAACCCCACCGCCATGACGGATGACGGCGTGGTCATCGACCGGGCCCTCCAGCGGGAGACGGCCGGCGAGGTCCCCGAGGAGCCGGCGGAGGGCGAGGAGGCCCCCGCTCCCGAGGAGACCCCCGCGACCGAGCCGATCCGGATCCACCTCTTCGTCGACTACCTCTCCGAGGCGGCCGGCGAGTTCCAGCGCGCGAACGCGACCCAGCTGACCGAGTGGGTCGACCAGGGTGCGGTCGAGCTCGTGTACCACCCGGTCGCCCTGCTGACCTCGAAGTCGAACGGCACCAAGTACTCGCAGCGCGCCGCGGGCGCCGCCGCGTGCGTCTACGAGCACGCGCCCGAGGCCTTCATCGCGTTCAACAACGAGCTGCTGACGAACCAGCCCCCGGTCGACAGCGACGGCTACACCGACGCGGAGCTCGCCGACCGAGCGATCGCGACGGGAGCCGACGACACCAGGGCCGTGCGCGCCTGCATCGAGAACGAGGACTTCTTCGGGTGGGCCCGCGAGGCCACCGAGCGCGCGCTGAACGAGCCGCTGCCGGGAACCGGCGACGTCTCGCTCACGGGTGCCCCGATGATCCTCGTCAACGGCGAGCCCTACGTCGGCTCGCTCGACAAGCCCGAGGAGTTCGCGGCCTTCCTGCTCGCGCTCGACAGCGAGGAGTACCTCAAGACCGCACAGCCCGAGGACGAGTCCGAGGGGCAGTGAGCGTCGGGCGTTCGCGCCCGCTCGGTATGCTGACTCGGTCGCCGTTCTCGGCGCCACGCCGGCTTAGCTCAGTTGGTAGAGCACCTGTCTTGTAAACAGGGGGTCGTGGGTTCGAACCCCGCAGCCGGCACCATATGAATGCCCTGCGTCGGCCGCGGGGGTCCGTCAGAACGTGATCATCACCCTGTGACTGGTCAGCCGGCGGGGCGGCTGAACAGGTTCACGACATTGCCGTCGGGATCGCGGAACAGCGCGGAGCGGTTGCCCCACGGCATTGTCGACGGCGGCAGCACCACGTCGCTCAGCTCGGCCTCGAGCCGGGCGAACTCGGCGTCGACGTCGTCCACCTCGAACTCCACGATCACCGAGCGGTTCGCGGAAGGGCCGACCGCGCCGCCGAGCATCGCCACCGTCGCGGGGCTGGCGATCGCGAGCGTGGCCCCCGGGCCGGTGAACTGTGCGAAGACCGGTGCGGGGCGCGCCGCGGTCTGGCCCGTGACGCGCTCGTAGAACGCGGCGAGACGGTCGACGTCGTCGGTGATGATGCGGATGGATGCGAACGGCATGGGTGCCTCCGGTCGTGGTGCGAATTCGATCCTCACCAGCCTCGCGCCGTGGCGCGACAGCGTCCTGTCGGTGTTTCGCAGGATCGATCAGGGCATGTCGTCCATGACCGGGCGAAGCGTGCCGAACGGGATGTCGAGGTCCTCCCGGCGCAGCGCGCGTGGCGGCGGGCGCTCGTCGGTGAGCTCGGCCGAGATCATCCGATCGCCGCGGAACGCCCGGGCGCCGTCGCGGAGGCGGCACCACGCGATGAGGTACCAGGTGCCGTCCCGGCCGATGGAGCCGAGCGGCTCGATCTCGCGCTCGGTGATCGACCCGTCGCGGTCCCGATAGGTCAGGCGCACCACGCGATCCGCGCGCAGGGCGTCGGCGAAGGCCGGCGGCACGGGATCCTCGTCGTCGGGCTCGAGCAGATGCACGCGCGCCGCCAGGGCCGTCGCCCGCCGGGCGTCCTCCTCGGGCATCACGGCGAGGAGCTTGCGCAGCGCCGTGCCCGCCGAGTGGCGGAAGGGACCCCGGCGGAGAGCGCCGAGGCCGACCAGCAGTGCGAGTGCCTCATCGGGCGTGAAGCCCATCGGCCCAAGCGTCGCCGACGCGTCGATCGCGTAGCCGCCGGTGCGGCCCGGATCGGCCCAGATCGGGACGCCGGACTGCTGCAGCGCGGACAGGTCGCGCTCGACGGTGCGGACGGAGACCTCGAAGCGCTCCGCAAGCCAACGCGCGCTGCGCCGGCGCGGCGATGCCGCCCGCAGTTCCTCGACCAGGGCGTACAGGCGGTCCGTGCGGTTCACGTGTCGATCATGCCCCGGGCCTTGGCCCTTGATCGTGGACACGGTGTCGGTTCGGTTATGCCGCTTCCGCGAGCGTAGCGGAGCGTGCGGCTTCGTAGGCGTTCGGGCTGATGTTGCCGATCGCGGAGTGGCGCCGGCGAGTGTTGTAGCGGTTCGCCCACCGGAACACGGCCCGGTAGGCGGTGGCCTGGTCCGGGAACGCTGACCGGCCGGCGAGGAGTTCGCGCTTGAGCGTGGCGTTGAAGCTTTCCGCGAGTGAGTTGTCGGCACTCGTGCCGACCGCGCCCGTGGACTGGGTCACGCCCAGCTGCTCGCAGAGCGCGGCGTAGGCCTTCGAGGTGTAGACGCTGCCGTGGTCGGAGTGGAAGATCGCGCCGACCAGCGACCCGCGGTCGCGGTGCGCGGCGCGGAGGGCGTCTTCGACGAGTTCGGTGCGCATGTGTCGGCGACTTGCCAGCCCGCGAGCTTCCGGGAGCCGAGATCGATGCAGGACGCGAGGTAGAGGTTCGTGCCGTCGGCGATAGGCAGGTAGGTGATGTCGCCCACGTAGCGGCGGCCGGGGTCGCCGACGGAGAAGTCCCGTCCGATCAGGTCGGGGAAGCGCCTGGCGGACTGGTCCGGGATCGTGGTCTTCACCCGTCGTCGCAACCGGATCCCCGCGAGACGGTGCTCACGCATTACCCGCGCGACGCGCTTGTGATTCACCCGCTCCGCCACGGGCACACCGTCGTTGAGGTCGGCGGTGATCCTGGGCGCCCCGTAGGCGCGGTCGCCACCCTGAGCGGGGTCTTGCAGCACCCGGATCCGCGCCGCCAACACCGCGTCGTCTGTCGCCTTCGCGGCTCGCCGCCCGGCGGAGTCCAGCCAGGCGTAGAACGACGAGCGGGCGACCTCGACGACCTCACACAACCGCTTCACGCCGTAGGCGTCCTTGTGATCCTCAACAAACTGGAAGCGGTTCACCAGTTCGTCTCCCCGGCGAAATACTTCGCCGCCTGACGGAGGATGTCCCGCTCCGTCTCGAGCTTGCGGGCGTCGGCCTGCAAGGCCGCGAGGTCGGCCTCCAACCGGAGGACCTTCGCCGCCTGCGACTCCGGTCGCCCCGTCGCCCCCGGCGGCGACGCAGCGGCAACCGTGACCCCGGAGCCGAACTTGTCGACCCACTCTTTCAGCGCACCCCGAGAGATCCCGAGATCCCCGGCGATGCCCTTGAGCGTCGAACCCGGCGTGGACTCATACAAGTCCACCGCGCGCTGCCGGAACTCGTCCGTGTAGTTCTTCCTAGCCATCCCTTGGATTCTCGCTTCCCCAGCATCGTGCTGGAATCAGCGTGTCCAAGATCAGGGGTCAAGCGCCCCCGATCGCCGCGGAGGCGCCGCCTCGTGGGTCTCTTCGTGCGATATTCGCGATACCGGTATCCGAAAATGCGGGGAAAGTCGGCGCGTGAATTCGGCGCCAAAGTGTTCCTCTGGATTTGCATAATGGGCACCGGCATAAAGGCATTCTGTTCACCGGGAGTTTCCCGGAATGCCGCACAGTGTGCGCGTGCCTTCCGAAAATCTTCTTGCCCCGCCCCGCGACGCATTCCGTCGCGTCGGTGGGACCGCCGCGGCGGGCACCGGAGCTCAGACCGTGGGGGATCTGAGCACCCCGGTGCCGACGCTCGCGGCCGACACTCCGATCCTTGTCGCCGAGCGGCGCTTCCGCGATGAGCCGACGCTCCGCGCCGTCGCCGTGGCGGGGCCGGGCGGGCTCGCGCTGCTGACGCTGCGGCTGCTCGAGACGCAGCTCAGCGGCCGCCTCGGCTACGGACGCGCACTGCTGTCGCGCGCGGTGGTGGGCGGGATCGTGGACGCCGACAGCCTCGTGCTCGAGTCGGACGCGCCGCTGCTGGAGGCGGCCGAGCAGCTGCTCACGCGTGTCGACTGGCTGCGCGACGACGAGGTGCTCGTGATGGGCCCGGACGGCGAGCCCGCCGTGGCGTCGGTATCGGTGATCTTCCGCGAGGTCGGCCTGCTGTTCCGCGACATCGCGATGCGCGACCAGCTCACGGGACTGCCCAATCGGCGCCTGCTGCACGAGCGGGGGGAGCTGCTGTCCACCGAGGTGGACCCGAGCCGGATGGCCGTGCTGTACGTCGATCTCGACGGCTTCAAGCAGATCAACGACAGCCTCGGCCACAAGACCGGCGACGAATTGCTTGTGGAGTTCGCGCGGCGGCTGAACGCGTCCGTGCGCCCCCAGGACCTCGTCGGCCGCCTGGGCGGGGACGAGTTCGCCGTGCTGCTCACCGACGTGGGCGAGGAGGAGACGATCGCGGTCGCCGACCGCATCATCGCCGCGTCGCAGGAGAGCTTCCTGATCGACGGCCTGCAGCTGTACCTGTCGGCCAGCGTCGGCGTGGTCACCGGCGCGGAGGTGGCGTACGAGGAGTCGTCGCTGAGCGTGCTCGACACGCTGCTGCAGCGATCCGACGTCGCGATGCTGCACGCGAAGCGCGCCGGCAAGGCGCGCATCGGTCGGCTCGGGGCCCACGACGACATGGCGTCACCCAACCGGCCCGCGGTGATCCGGCGCCGGCTTGGTCACGCGCTGGAGCAGGCGGCGCAGAACGAGACCGCGCCCGGCGTGCTCTCGCTGCACTACCAGCCGAAGCTCGATCTGCACTCGGGCGAGGTCGAGTCGGTCGAGGCGCTGCTGCGGTGGAACGATTCCGAGCTGGGCCAGGTCTCTCCTGCCGAGTTCATCCCCGTCGCCGAGCACACGGGCCAGATCCGGGCGCTCGGATCGTGGGTGCTGCGCGCGGCGTGCCGGCAGGCGAGGGAGTGGATGGACCAGGGGCACAGCTGGACCGTCGCGATCAACGTGTCTCCCGTGCAGCTGGGCATCCAGGGATTCGTCTCCGAGGTGCTCGGGGCGGTGCGCACCGCCGGCATCCCGACACGCCTGCTGCAGATCGAGGTGACCGAGAGCAGCGCGATCGGCGACGTCCCGTTCGCGCTCGAGCAGCTCGCGGATCTGCGGACGGCGGGCGTGCGGGTGCACCTCGACGACTTCGGCACCGGATACTCGTCGCTCGCGCGCCTGCGTCACCTGCCGCTGGACGCGCTGAAGATCGATCAGAGCATCACCGGCCGGATCGACTCGGATGAGGCCGATGCGATGCTGCTGGCGGGCGTGATCGGCGCGGCGCATCTCCTCGGGCTCACGGTGATCGCCGAGGGCGTGGAACGCGATACCCAGTTCACGCGCCTCAGTGAGCTCGGGTGCGACGTGGTGCAGGGGTACCTGATCGGCCGGCCGAGCCCCGCGGGCGACCTGCCGCGCCTGTCGGCCGGTCCGTTCCCGCTCGCCTGACGCCCGGCCGCAGCAGCGCGTCAGCCGGCGTCGGGTCGCCGGAGGATCAGCAGCGTGCTCTCCCGCGCCGCCGCGCTGACCACGGTGTCGATGTAGCGGGGACCGAAGTGGCCGTACTTCGCGCGATAGACGTCGTCGACCGCGTCCTGACGCGGATCTCCCGCGTCCACCGGCTCGAAGAGCACGTCGAACTCCGCGTCGCCGACGCGGATGCGCCCGGTTCCCGCGGCCACCGCGCGTCGGAACCAGCCGTTCTCCGGCCCGTACGCGGAGCGGACGTAGAGGCCCTCGCCGGCGCGGACGGCCCAGATGGTGACGTACGGGCGCAGTGTTCCGTCGTGCCGGTGCGAGGCGATCTGCAGCTCCTCCGCGCGCCCGATCCGGTCAAGGTCGTCTGTTGTCCACTCGCTTGTCATGCGTCCTCCTCCGTCGGCACTCACAGGGTAGGCCGGGGCGACGCCGGGAGGGGCGGTTTCGGTGCGGTTGCGCGCCGGCCGGGATCGTCCGCGAGACGCCGGGCGGCCGCGTCGCGTCGTGTCACGGCGTTGCGCCAGACGACCGTGCTGACGGTTCCGCGCTCGGCCGTCCACTCGACGATGACGACGCGGTCGTTCCAGCCGCGAGCGAAGGCCTCGATGCGCTCGGTCGGGCGATGCGGCCACGAGATCCACGCCCAGACCGGCATGGCATCGCTGTGCCATTCGATCGGCTGCGGCCCGTACGCCAGCGCCGGCAGCGTGCAGGGGGCGATGTTCGACACGACGATCTCGAGCATCTGCTCACTGACCTTCGTACTCGCCACGGATGAGGAGCGTAGGCGCAGCCGCGGACATGCGCGGCCCGCCGGCGCCGACTACTGCACCGGCTGCTCCGTGGGAAGGGGTGTCGGGATCTCGACCGGCGCCGAATCGTCGCCGTCGTCCTCGGCATCCTCCTCGGCGGCCTTCTGCTGCTCCTCCTCCGCCTTCCGCTGCTCTTCCGCGGCCTTCTCTTCGGCCTTCCGCTGCTCCTCGGCCGCCTTCTCGGCCTCCTTCGCTGCCTTCTCGTCCGCCTTGCGCTGCTCCTCCTCGGCCTTGCTCTGCTCGTCCTCCGAGACGGGCGGGGCGGCCGGCACCTCGGCGGGCTGCTCCTCGGCCGGAGCGGTCGGCTCGGGCGACGGGGTCCGCTCCACGGCGGGAGCGACGGACCGGTTCGGCTCGCCCGATCCGGCCAGCCCGGAGCCGAGCGCCCAGACTCCGATGCCCGCCGCGGCCAGTGCCGCGGCGGCCCCCGTGACGGCAAGCGCGCGGCGCCCCCGACGCGATGGTGCCGCGGGATGCGCCGCGGCCGTGTGCTGCGCCGTGACGGGAGGGCCCGGCGCCTGCGCGAACGCGGTGGTGGCGTCCGTGGCCGGGAAGGCGGTCGTCGGCGCGTCGCCCGCGGCGGCTGCGGCACCCGCGGTGCCCGCACCGAGCACCGCCGCGCCGCCGAGCGCGGCGAGAGGCACGGTCGCCGCGCCGTCGCGGTCCGCCGCCCGGCGGCTCGCGAGACGCGAGGTCTCGCCCGCGACGGCCGCGGCGGACGGGCGGTGCGCCGGATCCTGCGCGGTCATCCGATCGATCAGCGACGCCCACTCAGGCGGCACCGACGCGGGGATGGTGGGGCGCGCCGTCTGGCGCGCGACGAGGCTCTCCATCGGCGTCGACCGCGGGAAGCCCGGCGAGCCGGACAGCGTCTCGAGCAGCACAAGCCCGAGCGCGTAGATGTCGGCGGCGGGCGTCGGCGCTTCGCCGCGCGCCTGCTCGGGCGCGAGGTACGCCGCCGTGCCCATCACCAGCCCGGGGGAGGTCATCCGGTCGCCGTCGAGGAGGTACGCGATGCCGAAGTCGGCGAGCTTCGCGTGGAAGCGGCGCCCCGGTGTCTCGGTCGAGGCGAGCAGCACGTTCGATGGCTTGATGTCGCGGTGCACGATTCCCGCGCGGTGTACCGTGTGCAGGCCCTCGGCGAGCTCGGTGGCGAGGACGGCGGTCTCGGCGGGGGAGAGCGGTCCCTCCCGCAGCAGCCGCGACAGGGGTGGTCCGTCGACGTACTCCATCACGAGGTAGTCCTGGCCCTGTCCGATGTGTGCGTCGAAGAGCGTCACGAGCGACGGGTGGCTGAGTGAGGCCAGCAGGGTGACCTCGCTGTGCGCACGTGCGGCGGCGTCGCCCTCCATGTCGGCGATGAGCTTGATCGCCACGGTGCGGCCGAGGGCGGCGTCCTCGGCGCGGTAGACACGGGACATCCCGCCCGTGCCGATGCGCTCGATCAGGCGGTAACGGCCGTCGAGGATGGCGCCCGTCTGCGATTCGGGTTCGCTTCCGGTCATGCCTCCACCGTACGGACCCGGCCTGGGTGCGCCATCCGGGTTGACAATCCGCGGCCGGCTGTCCGTCGCGGTGGACAGGACCCGGTGCCCGGGCACAACCCGAGTACCCGATAGTGTTCGGCCGGGCCTGTGTGCGCACGCCCGTGAGGAGTGGATGTGACCATCGTCGACCGACGCGCCGGGATCCGGCTGCCCCGGGCCCTTGCCGCCCTGCTCGCGACCCTCGCGCTGGTGGTGTCGTCCCTGGTGTTCGTCGCGCCCGCGCAGGCGATCACCTGGGGCCCGAAGCTCTGCGACGGCTTCGCCGCCTGCGCCGCCAAGGGGTACGGCAACGCCGGCTACCAGAGCGTGTACAAGCAGTCGTTCTGGAACATGTACGGCGGTCACAACTGCACGAATTACGTCGCCTACCGCATGCAGAAGGCGGGGATCCCGCGCTTCGTCCGCGTCGGCTACGGCAACGCGTACCAGTGGGGAGCGGAGGCGAAGGCCGCGGGCCTCGCGGTCGACAAGGGCACGCCCCGCGTCGGCGACGTCGCGTGGTGGGACCGTGCCGCGATCGGCGGCAGCGGCCTCGGGCACGTCGCCTACGTCGAGAAGGTCGACGTCAGGGCCGGCACCTTCACGGTCTCGGAGGACAACTACAGCTCCGACTTCGACTGGCGCGTGTACCGGATCAGCGAGGTCTCCGGATTCATCCGCGTCGCCAAGCCGTCGCTTCCCGCGTCGCCGATCCCGACGGTCTCCGGATCGGCGGTCGTCGGCGGGACGCTCACCGCCAGGCCCGGCACGTGGGCGCCGACCGGTGTCGCGCTGACGTATCGGTGGCTGCGCAACGGGGCGGCCATCTCCGGCGCGACGAAGAGCACCTATCGCGTGGTCACGGCCGACGCCGGCACCAAGGTGTCGGTGCAGGTCACGGGCGCCAAGGCGGGATACACGACCACCACGCGCAGGAGCGCGGCGGTGTCGGTGCCGCTGCTGGCGATGAGCGCGCCGGTGCCGACGATCACCGGCACGCTGCGCGTCGGCTCGACTCTCACCGCGAACCCGGGAGCGTGGGCGCCGTCGGGCGTGGTCCTCACCTACCAGTGGCTGCGCGCCGGACAGCCGATCGCCGGGGCGACCGCGCGCACCTACAGGCTCGCGGCGGCCGACAAGGGCAAGGCGATCTCGGTGCGGGTGACCGGCAAGAAGGCGAACTACGCGACGACCGCGCGGACCAGCAAGGCGACGGCGGCGATCAGGTAGCGGCCGGCTCGGGCTCGCCGGGCTCGCCGGGCTCGTCCGGCTCCCAGCGCAGCACGTCGCCCGGCTGGCACTCGAGCACCCGGCAGATCGCGTCGAGGGTCGTGAAGCGCACCGCCTTCGCGCGGCCGTTCTTCAGCACCGCCAGGTTCGCGGGAGTGATGCCCACTCGCTCCGCCAGGGTGCCGACGGCCATCTTGCGCCGCGCCAGCATCACATCGACGTCGACGATGATCGCCATCAGACCACCCCGTCGAGCTCGGAGCGCAGCGTCCGGGCCTCGATCTCGCGGTCCATCGCCTGCTGCAGCAGCTGGCGCATCACCACGACGAGCAGCGCGACGCCGCCGGTGACGAACGCCGCCCCGCACACGAGGCCCACCACGCCGGGCGCCGCCGAACCGGGCGCCAGCAGTGCGGCGAGAGCGAAGGTCACGACCGCGTCGAACGCGATCGCGCCGATGATGACATCCACCCAGCGGAAGGCCGCGCGGGAGAAGACCGATCCTCGGCGCACGAGGGTCAGCAGGCGCCAGATGCACACGGCGCACACCTGCAGCCCGAGGATCCAGAAAGCGGCGATGGCGACGAGCACGATCCGGCCCCACAGCGCCTCTCCCTCGAGGTCGACCCACACAAGGGGCAGGATGACCGCCTGTACGAACAGGGATCCGGCGAGCGAGAGCGCGATCACGATCTGCAGCGCCAGGACGACGTACTTGCCCATGGGGCCTCCTTCATCGAAGAACGACATAAACCTATCGCAAGTCGATAGATACCGCAACGCTTTCGATCACTGTCTCCCCGAAGCGGCGCCGTCCCGGCGGATCGGGGGCGCCGGGCGCGCGCCTAGGCTGGGACGAGTGAGTGGATCCCGTGGGCCAGCCGAGGCGCGAGCGCGGCGGGGCGGGATGCTCGCCCTCGCGGCGGCGATCGCGGTCGGCGTGCTCACCGCGATCCAGTCGCGCATCAACGGCGCCCTCGGGGCGGAGCTCGACAACGGGATCCTGGCGGCGGTCATCTCCTTCGGCAGCGGACTGCTGCTGACCGCCGTGCTCGCCGCCGCGCTGCCGTCCGGCCGCGCGGGCGTGGCGCGCCTCATCGCCGGCATCCGCGATCGGGGGATCCCGTGGTGGCTGCTCATCGGCGGGGCGGGCGGCGCCTTCACCGTCGCGTCGCAGGGCCTCGTGGTCGGCATCATCGGCACCGCGCTGTTCACGGTCGGACTCGTCGCCGGCCAGACGCTCAACGGGCTTGTGCTCGATCGGGTCGGGTACAGCCCCGCCGGTGTCACGGCCGTGACCATCCCGCGGGTGCTCGGCGTCGGGCTGGCGCTCGCCGCGGTCGCGGTGTCGCTCGCCGGTGGCGGAACCGCAGAGGCGCCGCTGTGGATGCTCATCCTGCCGGTGCTCGTCGGCGCCGGGCTCGCGTGGCAGCAGGGAACGAACGGGCGGCTGCAGCTGAAGACCGGTTCGGCGCTCACGGCGACGTTCGTGAACTTCGTCGGCGGCACGGTGCTGCTCGCGATCATCGCGCTCGTGCAGGTGCCGCAGGTCGGGTTCTCGCCGCTGCCCGCGTCGCCGTGGCTGTACACCGGCGGCGCGGTGGGCGTGATCTACATCTTCCTGTCGGCCGCGCTCGCGCCGCGGATCGGGGTGCTGCTGCTGTCCCTCGGGTCGGTGCTCGGCATGCTCGTGGGATCGTTCGTGCTCGACCTCGTATGGCCGCCCGCCGTGCCGCCGTCGCCGATCCGCTCGGCGATCACCGTCGTCATCGCCTGCGTGGGCGTGGCCGTCGCGGCCTTCGGGCGTCGGCCCGTCCGCTGACGCGAGGTCAGTCCTTCTTGCCGCGCGGCATGCGCGAGAGGTGGCGGGCGCCGTCGATCGTCTTGCCGCGCAGCGGACGCGAGCGCTCGGGCTTGCCACCGACGTAGAGCCAGCCGAGCAGGTGCTCGCCCTTCTCCAGGCCGTGGGCCTTCGCGACCGCCTTGGCGCGCGTGTAGTCGCCGGTGCGCCAGAACACTCCCCAGCCGGCCTCGTCGAGCAGCAGACTCAGGGCGTGCGCGACGCCCGCGGCGGTCGCCTCCTGCTCCCAGGCGTCGACCTTCTTCGAGCGCACCGATGCCACGACCGCGATCAGCAGGGGAGCGCGCAGCGGCTTGGAGTACACGCCCTTCTTGCCCTCTGACTTCGCGATCGCGCGGCCGAGGGCGATCCGGTCGTCGCCGCGGATCTCGATGAGCCGCCAGGGCCTGAGCTCCTTGTGATCGGCGACGCGTCCGGCGGCCGAGACCAGCTCGACGAGCTCGTCGTGGGTCGGCGCCGCATCCGTGACTTTCGAGAGCGAGCGGCGGGCCCGCATCGCCTCGAGGGCGGTCACGACTCCTCAGCGGGTGCGAAGTTCAGGGAGAGTGAGTTCATGCAGTAGCGGTCGCCGGTCGGCGTCCCGAACCCGTCGGGGAAGACGTGGCCCAGGTGCGAGCCGCAGTTCGCGCAGCGCACCTCGGTGCGCCGCATGCCGTGGCTGTTGTCCTCGAGCAGCTCGACCGCGTCGGGGCGCACCGACTCGTAGAAGCTCGGCCAGCCGCAGTGCGAGTCGAACTTGGTGCCGCTCTGGAAGAGCTCGCTGCCGCACGCGGCACACGTGTACAGGCCCGCGCGCTCCTCATCCAGCAGCTCGCCCGTCCACGGGCGCTCGGTGCCCGCCTCGCGCAGCACCGCGTACTGCTCGGGCGAGAGCTCAGTGCGCCACTCGTCCTCGGACTTGCTCACGTTGTACGACATGGAATCCTCCCGGGGGTCGCTATCAAGATTACGGCCGTCTGCGGCCATCGGGATCGTGTGTGACGCAGGACGGATCGGCCTCCCGGCCCCGGGAGAATGGGGCGATGGACACGCACGAGGACGCCGCGGCTGCCGTCGCCGAGCGCTTCGCCCGCTTCGCCCGCGACGAGGCGCCGGGTCGGTCGGACGTCTACCTGTCATGGGCGCGCGAGGTCGCGGGCGACGCCGGGCTGCGCGACATCCTGTCCCGCATCCCGGCCACGCACCGGCAGCCCCCGCTCGTCTTCGCGGTCACGCGGATGCTCGGGGCGCCCGTCTCGGACGGGCCCACGTGGGCGGCGTTCGTCCGCGCGCATGCGGAAGAGGTCGTGGCCGAGTGCGCCGCCCGCACGCTGCAGACGAACGAGCCGCTGCGCTGCGCCGTGCTGCTGCCGGCGCTCGCGCTGATCGACGGCCCGATCGCCCTGCTCGAGCTCGGCGCCTCGGGCGGGCTCTGCCTGTATCCGGATCGCTACGCCTACCGCTACGAAACCGTCGCGATCGGGGAATCGACCGTGACGCTCGCATCCGCGTCGCGTGGTGCCGCGCTGCCGGAGCCGCGGCTGCCCGAGATCGTCTGGCGCGCGGGGATCGACCTGCAGCCGCTCGACGCCCGTGACCCGGCCGACCGCGCCTGGCTCGAGGGACTTGTGTGGCCCGAGGAGAGCGAGCGCGCCGCACGCATCGCCGCGGCGCTCGGCATCGTCGCCTCGGAGCCGCCCCGCCTCGTGGCGGGGGACGCCGCCGACGTCGACCTCGTCCGCCGGGTCGCGGCGGACGCCCCCGCCGACGCCACGCTCGTCGTCACGACGCCGGGGATCCTGCCGTACGTGCCACGCGCCCGCCGCGACGGGCTGATCGCGGCGCTCACCGCGGCTCCGGACGATGCCGCCGGCATCCGCGCGGGCGGCGTGCGCTGGATCACGCTCGACCAGCCGGGCCTCCACGACGCGTGGGTCCCGCCGATCGACCCCGCGACGTGGCCGGGCTTCGCGCTCGCGCTGGACGGGCGGGTGCTCGCCGCGGCCGACCCGCTCGGATCCTGGATCGACTGGCGCGCGTGATCGACGCCGGGCCCGCTCGACGGTGAATGACGGCACCTCTCGGTGCGCCTCCCGACCCGCGCCAGACGGGCGCCTAGCCTCGAATCCATGCCCCTCTCCGACCGCGACCGCGCCCTCCTGGCGTTCGAGGCGCGCTGGCGCGTCCACGGTGGCGCGAAGGAGGAGGCGATCCGCTCGGAGCTCGAGATGGCGCCCGCCCGCTACTACCAGCTGCTCGGCCGGCTGATCGACTCGGGCGACGCGCTCGCCGCCGATCCGCTGCTCGTCGGGCGCCTGCGGCGGATGCGCGACGCGCGCGACGCCGCCCGCTCCCGCATCGCCGGCTGAGAGGTCCTGCTCGGACGCCCGGGTACGATCGAGCCGTGCCGACCAGCTTCCCCCGGGACCGTTTCGACGACGTCCCCCGCCAGCCCGCCCGCGTCGGCGCTCATCGGGCCGAGCAGCCTCGCACCCCGCGCGGCGTCGTGCTGATGTGGGCCGCCCTCGCGACGGTCATCCTGATGATCGCCGGAATCCTCGGGTTCCTCGTCCTCTCGCAGCGCACCGGGATCGTGCCCGACCCGCCGCAGGCCGAGCCGACCGTCGCGCCCGTCGTCGACACCGAGTACACGGTGCTCGTGCTCAACGGAACGAGCACGAGCGGCGTCGCCGAGGAGGTGGCCGCTCAGCTCGTCGCGGCCGGATGGGAGGAGGGCTCCGTCATCCCCAGCGACTCGTCGGCCACCGACTTCCCGGAGACCACTGTCTACTACGCGTCGCCCGAGGAGGAGGCCGCCGCGCTCGGCGTCGCCCAGGCGATCGGGGGCGCGCGCACGGAGCAGAGCGACCAGTACGACCAGCCGGGCGACGAGGAGAAGGAGCTCACGGTCGTCGTCGGACTCGACCGTGTTTCCGCCGGGTAAACAGTTCGATGCAGGCGTGTCAATAGTCGCCTGAACCGCCTCGAGCCCCGAAAACACGCGGATACGATTCCCCGGTAATCCCCTCCATCAGGAGGGCCCAGTACCAGGAGAGTTCGCATGACCCAGGGCACCGTCAAGTGGTTCAACGCCGAGAAGGGCTACGGGTTCATCACCGTGGCGGACGGCAGCCAGGACGTCTTCGTCCACTACTCGAACATCGAGATGAGCGGATTCCGCGTGCTCGAGGAGGGCCAGGCGGTCGAGTTCAACGTCGGCACCGGCCAGAAGGGCCCGCAGGCCGAGGCAGTGCGTCCCGTCTGATCCCCATCGTTCCCGGAAGGCGCCCCGTGACATCGCTCGCGGGGCGCTTTCCGTGTGTACGGCGCGGCGGCCCACGCGGCTTGCACTCGATGGGGGTGAGTGCCAGAATCGTCCTGGCACTCCCCTCAGGTGAGTGCTAAAGACCACACGCCTACGTCCGGGAGGGACGACACCAACATGGCAAAGATGATCGCTTTCGACGAGGAGGCCCGCCGCGGCCTCGAGCGCGGCCTCAACATCCTGGCCGACGCCGTCAAGGTGACGCTCGGCCCGCGCGGTCGCAACGTCGTGCTCGAGAAGAAGTGGGGCGCCCCCACCATCACGAACGACGGCGTCTCGATCGCCAAGGAGATCGAGCTCGACGACCCGTACGAGAAGATCGGCGCGGAGCTCGTCAAGGAGGTCGCCAAGAAGACCGACGACGTCGCCGGTGACGGCACCACGACCGCGACCGTTCTCGCCCAGGCTCTCGTCCGCGAGGGTCTCCGCAACGTCGCCGCGGGCGCTGACCCGATCAGCCTCAAGCGCGGCATCGAGAAGGCCGTCAAGGCGCTCTCGGACGAGCTGCTCTCGCAGGCCAAGGAGGTCGAGTCCAAGGAGCAGATCGCTGCGACCGCCTCGATCTCGGCCGCCGACCCCGCCATCGGCGAGCTCATCGCCGAGGCCATCGACAAGGTGGGCAAGGAGGGCGTCGTCACCGTCGAGGAGTCGAACACCTTCGGCACCGAGCTCGAGCTCACCGAGGGTATGCGCTTCGACAAGGGCTACCTGAACCCCTACTTCGTCACGGACCCGGAGCGCCAGGAGGCCGTCTTCGAGGACCCGTACATCCTCATCGCGAACCAGAAGATCTCGAACATCAAGGATCTTCTCCCCGTCGTCGACAAGGTGATCCAGTCGGGCAAGGAGCTCGTCATCATCGCCGAGGACGTCGAGGGCGAGGCTCTTGCGACGCTCGTGCTCAACAAGATCCGCGGCATCTTCAAGTCGGTCGCCGTCAAGGCCCCCGGCTTCGGTGACCGTCGCAAGGCTCAGCTGCAGGACATCGCGATCCTGACCGGCGGCCAGGTCATCACGGAGGAGGTCGGCCTCAAGCTCGAGAACACCGACCTCGAGCTGCTCGGTCGTGCCCGCAAGGTCATCGTCACCAAGGACGAGACCACGATCGTCGAGGGTGCCGGCGATGCCGGTCAGATCGAGGGTCGCGTCACGCAGATCCGTCGCGAGATCGAGAACACCGACAGCGACTACGACCGCGAGAAGCTGCAGGAGCGCCTCGCCAAGCTCGCCGGCGGCGTCGCCGTCATCAAGGCGGGCGCGGCCACCGAGGTCGAGCTCAAGGAGCGCAAGCACCGCATCGAGGACGCCGTCCGCAACGCGAAGGCCGCCGTCGAGGAGGGCATCGTCGCCGGTGGTGGCGTCGCCCTCATCCAGGCCGGCAAGGTCGTCTTCGCCGGTGACCTCGGCCTGGTCGGCGACGAGGCGACCGGTGCGCAGATCGTCAAGGTCGCCATCGAGGCCCCGCTGAAGCAGATCGCGCTCAACGCCGGCATGGAGCCGGGCGTCGTCGCCAACAAGGTCGCCGACCTCCCCGTCGGCCACGGCCTGAACGCCGCCACCGGCGAGTACGGTGACCTGTTCGCGCAGGGCATCATCGACCCCGCCAAGGTGACGCGATCGGCGCTGCAGAACGCCGCGTCGATCGCCGGCCTCTTCCTCACGACCGAGGCCGTCGTCGCCGAGAAGCCCGAGAAGGCGTCGGCGCCGGCCGGCGACCCCACGGGTGGCATGGACTTCTGATCCAGAGCCGCTGAGCCAGAACGGCCCCTCCTTCGGGAGGGGCCGTTCTGCTGTCCGCTGTCGGGGTCAGCGGAACATCCCGGAGGTGAGGCGCTCGGCCTCCGCGTACTGCGAGCTCGCCGCGCCGAGTGCGCGGCCGAGTCCGTCGAGGGCCTGCTCGACGGACTGCTGCACGGCCTTCCACTGAGCGAGCGCGGACTGGAACGAGGTGGCGCTGGCGCCCGTCCACGTCGTCTCGAGCTGCGCGAGCTGACCGCTGAGGGTCAGGCTCGTGGTGCGCAGCTGCTCGGCGGTGGCGAGGGCCTGCCCGTTGGCGGCGGAGACCGCGTCGGTGTCGACGGTGAAGATGGCCACGATGTGCTCCCTGGGTCGTGTGGCGGGTGGATGACCCCACGCTAGGAAGCCCGCACACCCCGCAGGGGGCCGGCAGCGGATCCGGGAGAGACCGGTCCGCGAACGCGTGCTGTGGACGACCGGCTCAGTCGGTGAGCTCGCGCCGCACGCGCGGCACAGGCCGGGTCTCGGCGAGATCCGGCTCGGGAGCGGGAGGCGGTGCCAGCGGGAACGCGACGCGGAAGGTCGCCCCGCCGCCCGGGGTGTCGAGCACCTTCACCGAGCCGTGCAGGGCCTCGACGATCGAGGCGACGATCGCCAGCCCGAGGCCGCTGCCGCCGGTCTCGCGTGCGCGCGAGGAGTCCGCCCGCCAGAACCGCTCGAAGATCTGGTCGCGGATCGCCTCGGGAACTCCCTCGCCGTGGTCGACGACGGCGATCCAGCCCATCCGCGCGGCGACGTCGACGCCGACCTCGATCTCGATCGGCGAGCCCTCGGGGCTGAAGCGGCGGGCGTTGCCGAGCAGGTTCGCCACGACCTGGCGCACCCGGTGCTCCTCCCCGAGGATCACCGGCGGCACCGCCACGGGGCGCAGCGAGTGCGGCACCGAGAAGTCGAGTCGCGGCACCCCGCCCGAGGGGCGGTCCTCCTCCACCACCGGCAGCTCGCCGGTGTGCGGATCGCCCGGTGCCTTCGGCCGGCGCCGCAGCAGCGAGCTCAGGCCCTCGGTCGCGGCGCTCAGGGTGCGGGGGAGGCGGCGCGGCGTCTCGTGCGGGTGGGCGTCCTCCGGCTCCTCGCTGCGCACCAGCGCGATCGGCTCCGTGAGGGCCTCGATCGTCGTGTCCACCACCGTCACGTCGCGCCCCGGCTCGGCCGCCCGCACGTCCAGCGCGGCGTCGCGTGCGATCGGGCGCAGATCCAGCGGCTGGATGTCGAGCTCGCGCTTCTCGTCGAGGCGGGCGAGGGCGAGGAGGTCCTCGACGAGGACGCCCATCCGGATCGCCTCCTTCTCGATCCGCTCCATTGCGCGCGCGGTGTCGTCCTCGCCCTGGATGGCCCCCATCCGGTACAGCTCGGCGTAGCCGCGCACGCTCACGAGGGGAGTGCGCAGCTCGTGGCTGGCATCGCCGACGAAGCGGCGCATCTGGCGGACGGTCGCGTCGCGCTCGGCGATCGCGTCGTCGATCCGGTCGAGCATGGTGTTGATCGCCGCCTTGAGGCGGCCGATCTCGGTGCGCGGCTCGATGTCGCTCAGGCGCTGGCTGAAGTCGCCCGCGGCGATCGACATCGCGGTGTTCTCGACCTGGCCGAAGCGGCGGAACGTCAGCGTCACCGCCCAGCGCGTGAGCAGGGCGCCGCCGATGATGGTGACAAGCGCGACGAGGAAGAAGATGCCGAAGTACGTGCCCACGACGTCCTCGACCTCGTTCAACGGCCGCGCGACAAGCTGCGTGTAGATGTTGTTGCTGCCGGGGAACTGGATCACCGCGAACGCCGCGCGGTACTCCATCTCGCCGTCCGCGTCGGTGAGGCGCTTGATCTCGCCGGCGTGCGAGTAGGCGTAGTCGAGGGCGATCGAGTCGGGGAACACCGGCGGCGGCCAGGGCGCCTCGGGTCCGGGGCCGCCGGCGCGCGAGAGAAGCTGCCCGTCGACGCCGTACAGTGCCACGTAGTAGTCGGTGCGCGGGGCGTTCGCCTTGGCCGTGAACAGCGGCCCGTTGCTGCCGTCGGAGATGTTGAACAGCTGCTCGCCGACGGCGGAGGAGGCGAGCTGCTGCAGCGAAGACTCGATGCTTCCGATCAGCGCCTGGCGCAGCATCGGCACCGTGCCGATGCCGGCGGCCATCAGGCCCAGCGCGAGCACGGTCACCGTGACCCCGGTGACCTTCGCCCGAAGGCTGATCCGCCGCCACCAGGTGGTGACCGCGTCGGTCTTCTTCGCCAGGACGTGCCTCTTTCGGTGGGTGCGTCCGCCGGATCGGCGGGCGCGACGGGATCAGCCCGCCTTGTCGACCTTCAGCATGTAGCCGAAGCCGCGCTTGGTCTGGATGAGCGACTCCGACGCGTGCGGGTCGATCTTGCGGCGCAGGTACGAGATGTAGCTCTCGACGATGCCCGCGTCGCCGTTGAAGTCGTACTCCCACACGTGATCGAGGATCTGCGCCTTCGACAGCACCCGGTTGGGGTTGAGCATGAGGTAGCGCAGCAGCTTGAACTCGGTGGGGCTGAGGTCGATCTGCGCGTCGCCGACGAACACGTCGTGCGTGTCCTGATCCATCGTCAGCTCGCCGGCGCGGATCACCTGCTCGTCCTCGGTGTCCTGCATGGTGCGGCGCAGGATCGCCTGGATGCGGGCGACGATCTCGTCGAGGCTGAAGGGCTTGGTGACGTAGTCGTCGCCGCCGGCGTTCAGGCCCTTGATCTTGTCTTCGGTCTCGTCCTTCGCGGTGAGGAAGAGGATCGGCGCCGTGAAGCCGTGGTCGCGCAGACGCGTGGTGACGCTGAACCCGTTCATGTCGGGAAGCATCACGTCCAGCACGATCAGGTCGGGCTCCTCCTCCAGCACGGCGGAGATCGTCGCGGCGCCGTTGCCTACGGTCTTCACCTGGAAGCCCGCGAACCGCAGGCTCTGCGAGAGCAGGTCTCGGATGTTCGGCTCGTCGTCGACGACCAGGATGCGCGGTGCGGTCATGGCCCCATTATGTCCGTCCCCCCTTTGATCTGGGCGGATTTCGCCCCGGATCGGCCCATAGCGAAATCGCGAGCGCCTGCGGTGGACGTCGTGGCGCGCGGATCCAGGCCGGAGCGGGCCACCACGCGGCGGGGTACACGCCGCCACAATGCCGCAGGCGGCTCGGCGCTGCGGGCCCCTGCCTCAGTCAGAATGTGACGATGACGCAAGATCGCCGGATCCGGCTCGCGACGACCGAGGACGCGGCCGCCTGCGCGGTCATCTACGCGCACTACGTGCGGCACACGGTCATCACGTTCGAGACGGAGCCGCCGTCCGTGGCGGACATGGCGGTCCGCATCGCGACGTCGAACGAGCGGCACGCGTGGCTCGTGCTCGAGGAGGCGGGTGCCGTCGTCGGATATGCCTACGCCGGCCCCTTCAAGCCGCGCGCCGCCTACCAGTGGAGCTGCGAGGTCAGCGTGTACCTGCACCCGGAACACCGCGGCGCCGGCGCGGGACGCGCGCTGTACGACGCTCTGCTGCCGATGCTCCGTGAGCGAGGCTACCGGCGGGCGATCGCGGTCGTCGCGCAGCCGAACCCGGCGAGCAATCGCCTGCACGAGAAGCTCGGCTTCACGCACACCGGCACGCAGCCCCGGGTCGGGTGGAAGCACGGCGCCTGGCACGACGTGGCGTGGTCGCAGCTCGACCTCGTGCAGGACGAAGACCTCGTCGCACCGCCCGCGCCGCCCGCGTGATCGCGCCGGCAGCGCCCGCCGTCCCTCGCCGCTCGATGCCATGGCGGGTGCTGTGTCGGCAGTGGGCCTCGGGTCAGAAGGGTGGTGGGTCGTCGCTGAGGTGCAGGTCCGGCATCAGGATCTCGGCTTCGGCTTCGAACCTGACCATCGGGGTCGGTTTGTACGCGTATACGCGTCCGAGCGGGCTGATGTATTCGGTGAGTCCGTCGGGCCCTTGCCGCATTCCCCATCGGGAGTGGTGTTTGAGGCGGTGGTGGGCTTCGCAGAGGTGGGCAGTATTGGTCACCGCGGTCGGGCCGCCGCGTGAGTACGGCGTGGTGTGGTCGATGTCGCAGCGCCTCGCGGGTTGCCGGCATCCGGGGAACCGGCAGTGCTCGTCCCTGGCGACCAGGAACCGGCGTTGCGCGGCGGTGGGGGTGTAGGCGTCGACGGTGTCGAGGGCGCCGGTGTCCTTGTTCTGCCACAACCGCACCCACATGCCGGCGTTGCCGGCCAGGCGACGGGCGGTGTCGGGGTCGATCGGCCCGTACCCGGTGAGGAACGCCGCGTCATCGCCGATGCCGGTGACCGTGTCGACGGGGATCGTGACCTGCACGGTGGCGCGGATGGCGTCCAGACCGTCCCCGGCGGTGGGGGTGCCGGTGAGGACGAGGTCGGTGAGCACGTCCGCACGGTGGTGATCCAAAGTTCGCGTGTCGCCGGTGCCGGCGGCACGGGCGACGGCTTTGTTCTTCACCGCCATCTGCGTGACCCGGTCGTGCATCGCATAGACCATCACGGCGGGCCCGACGTATCGGAACTCCCCCATCCCGTCCTCCAATGGGCTCACCCACGCACCGCGTTGTGCCATCGCCTCCTCGTGCCGCACCGCCAGCGGCACCGGGTCGATCCGCTCCGCCACGGAGCGGACGAGGGACCTGAGCTGGCCTGCGGTCATGACCTCCGCCCGAGGGAGGACGATGCTCTCGTACTCGGCCCGGGAGTCATCGTCGAGGCGTTCCCCGGCGGCGACGATCGCCTTCGCGTGGGGTTCGCTGATCCGCCCGGCCTGCAGGGCGGCGAACGTGGTGGGGAACTCGACGACGAGGGTGAGGGCCTCGCCCATCCGGGTGCGGATCGTGCCGTCGGGGATGCGGGCGGCGGCGCCGAGTTCGGCGGCCATGGAGCGGGTGGCGAAGTCGTACTCCGACTCCGACCCGCTCCGACGAGCCTGCGCCGCAGCGACCTCCGCCAACCCGACAAGCACCTGCGCCTGCTCGGCCCGCGCCCGGGCGATCTGCTGCTCCAGCTCGACGAACCGGGACACCAGCACATCGGCGCGCGCGTTCTCCTCCGCCGTGGCGATCCACGGATCCGGGGCGAACATCTGTGAGGTCATGAGGCAAGTCTGACAGGGGCCACCGACATTCCACCGTCGCGGAAACACCTGATCCCCGGTGGTTTCGACTGTGGAGAAGAGACAGGGTCGGGAGGGGTGTGGACGAGGCAACGGGGCCGTGGCACTCAGCCCCACGGGCGCGTCCGGGGTGGTTTCGACTCGCTTCGCTCGCTCAACCCGTTTCGACTCCGCTTCGCTCCGCTCAACGACCGGAAGCGCGGTGCAACCAACGGGCGAACCGACCGGGAGGGGCGTGAGCCCGACCGCGGGTCAGCGGAGGCGAGGGGTTCGGCGGCGAAGCAGGGGTGAGCCTGCGAACCGGGCCCCAACTTCGCCGACGAATCCCTGCCGAAGCGGAACCGACCACGGCAGCGGCCGCGAACAGCACAACCCGTTTCGACTCGCTTCGCTCGCTCAACAACCGGAGTGGTACAAGCCACGGGTGAGCCCGGGGCGGCTTCGACTCGCTTCGCTCGCTCAGCCCGTTTCGACTCCGTTTCGCTCCGCTCAACGACCGGAAGCGCGTACAACCCACGGCCGGTTTGGGCGTTTCGACACTTCGACTCGCTCCGCTCGCTCAGTGCGGCGCTCGCTTCGCTCGCTCAACGACCGGGTGGTGCGAACCGCCCGCGGGTCAGCGGAGGCGAGGGGTTCGGCGGCGAAGTAGGGGTGAGCCTGCGAACCGGGCCCCAACTTCGCCGACGAACCCCCTGCCGCAGCGGAACCCCCACGACACCGGGCCAACGAACAGCACAACCCCGTTTCGACTCGCTCCGCTCGCTCAACGACCGGGAGGGACTCGATCGAGGGGCCCGAAGGGGACAGACTGCTGAGCATGCGCATCACCGGATCCCACGCCGTCGTCACCGGAGGGGCGTCCGGGCTCGGGCGCGCCACAGCCGCGCGACTCGCGGCACGAGGAGCGCGCGTCTTCCTGCTCGACCTCCCAAGCTCACGCGGCGAGGACACCGCTGCCGAGATCGGCGACGCCGCCACCTTCGTCCCCTGCGATGTGACGCAGGTCGAGGAGGTGCGCGCCGCCGTCGCCGCGGCGTCGGCCGACGGCCCCCTGCGCATCGTCGTGAACTGCGCCGGCGTCGCCACGCCCGGCAAGCTGCTCGGCCGGGACGGCCCCCTCCCCCTCGAGACCTTCCTGCGCGTCGTGAACATCAACCTGGGCGGCACCGTCAACGTCGCCGCGCAGGCGGCGGCCGCGATGGCGCAGACCGATCCCGCCGACGGAGAGCGCGGCGTGATCATCAACACCGCGTCCGTCGCGGCCTTCGAGGGCCAGATCGGTCAGATCGCGTACAGCGCCTCGAAGGCGGGCGTCGCGGGCTTCACGCTCCCGGCCGCCCGCGAACTCGCCTCCAGCCTCATCCGCGTCGTCACGATCGCCCCGGGGCTGTTCGAGACGCCGATGATGGCCGGCCTGCCGCCGCAGGCGCAGGAGTCCCTCGCCACCAAGACGCCGCATCCCGCACGACTCGGGCGTCCGGACGAGTTCGCCGCGCTCGCCGAGCACATCGTCGAGAACCCGATGCTCAACGGCGAGACGATCCGCCTCGACGGCGCCGTCCGCCTCGAGCCGCGCTGAGCGCAGTCGTCGGATCCACGGCTCGGTCGTCGGGCCGACGGTGCGGATGACGTCGCCTGAGGCTCATGCGCATCATGCGCCCCACGGATCCGACGACTGAGCGTCGCCTCCGACGACCGGCCGGCTCAGAGCCGGATGTCCCCCGCCGCGGTGAGCTCGCGCCACGGCTCGGCGCGCACCGCGGGCGGCAGCACGTCGGCCTCGACGAGCCGGTCGAGGCCGAGGCCCGTGAGCTCGGCGATGTCGGCCACCGGCACCTGGAACGTGCGGAACGGACCGAGGTCGGGAACCTCCGCGGCGACCCCCTGCTCGATCTCGTCGACGTCGATCACGGGCGACTGATCGAGCACGAAGCCGGCGGCGCGCAGCTCGCCGTCTCGCACCCACGCCGCGATCTTGAAGAAGCGCAGCGGCACCAGGATGCCCCGGTACGGCAGGTCGTCGGCGCCGAGCACGGGTGCCGTGAAGACGGAGATGCGCTGGTCATGCGCGTCCGCGTACTCGAGCACGTGGTCCTCGAGACCGACCCACAGCTCTTCCGACTGGTTGAAGCCGGACGCCTGCGGCGCAGCGTTCGTGTAGTGGAACGTGTCGCTGTTCGCCTGCCGCGCGTCCTCACCCCACACGGGGTCACGGCGTCGCACCAGGTGACCGCGGTCGAGGTCGTTGCGCGAGTACACCTCGGGACCCGCCTGCCACTCAGCCGGGATCCGCTCATCCAGGCGCCAGTCGTCACCACGCGGCACGTCGACCAGCGCCGCCCCGTCGATGTTGACGGCGGTCAGCCGCGCGAGCCGGCGATCCCGATCGAGGATCACCGTGAAGTGCGTGTAGTCGAGCGGCACCGCCGTGGCCTGCGCCTCGGCGGGCACGGTGGGAAGCGGCAGGTCGGCATCCAGGAAGTCCGGCGAGTAGCCCATGCCCCGACCCTAGAAGCCACCTCCGACACGGGCGAGGGCCGCCGGATGAACTTCCGACGGCCCTCGCGTGACGGACCTCCGCGCGGGGAGGATCCGGGGACTTCTCAGTAGGACTGGACGATCTCGAGGAGGCTCGGGACGTTGGCGTAGGCCTCTTCCGCGTTCTCCTTCGTCACGATCACCGGGTCGAGCAGGTACGCGGGGACGACCTTCACGCCGTTGTCGTACTGCTCGGTGTCGTTGACGTCGACCTCCTCGCCCTTCTGGAGCTGACCGATCATCTTGATGGTCTGGTCGACGAGGAGCGCGGTGTCCTTGTTGATCGTGGAGTACTGCTTGTCCTCCATGATCCACTTCACCGACTCGACCTCGGAGTCCTGACCGGTGACGACCGGCTGCTTCTTGCCGGCCTGCTCGACCGAGGTCAGGATGGCGCGGGCGAGCGTGTCGTTGGGCGACAGCACGCCGTCGAGCTCCTTGTCGCTGTACGTCGACGTCAGGATCCCGTCCATGCGCTCCTGCGCGTTCTCGGCGAGCCAGCCCTGCGTGGCGGTCTGACCGATCTCGGTCTGACCCGAGCCCACGACGAGCGTGCCGTCGTCGATCTTCGGCTGCAGGACGTCCATCGCACCGTTGAAGAACACGGCCGAGTTGGCGTCATCCGGCGAACCGGAGAACAGCTCGATGTTGTACGGCGCCTCGTGGCCGGCGTTCTTCTCGAGGCCCTCGAGCAGCGCCTCGCCCTGGAGCTGGCCGACCTTGAAGTTGTCGAACGCGACGTAGTAGTCGACGGCCTCGGTGTTCTCGATGAGGCGGTCGTAGGCGATCACGTAGGCGCCGGCGTCGCGAGCGGCCTCGACCTGGGTGGCGAGCTGCTTGCCGTCCTTCGCGCCGATCACGATGACCTTGGCACCCGAGGTGACCATGGCCTGGATCTGGTTCGCCTGCTCGGCGACCGTGTTGCTGGCCGGTGCGTACTGCACGTCGGCCTGGAAGCCGGCGTCCTCGAGACCCTGCGTGAACAGGTCGCCCGCGAGCACCCAGTTCTCGCTTGTCTTGTCGGGCAGCGCGACGCCGATGCGAGCGCCTTCCTCGAACCCGGCCGGGGCCTCGGACTCGCCGGGAGCCGCACCGCCGGTGCCGCCGCGCTCCGAGGAGCAGCCCGTCAGGCCCAGCGCGAGCGCCGCGACCGCCGCCGTGGCGGTGAGAGCGATCTTCTTCATGTGATTCACAACTCTTTCTCTGTGCACAGTGCGTTCTGTGTGAGGGGAACGAGATCGCGACTCAGCTGCGAGTCGAGGCCTCCTTCTTCCCCGCCGCGGTCGTCGCGGCGGGAGTCTGGATGTCGCCGGAGAAGTCGGCGATCGCCTTGCGTCGGTTCATCAGGAACCCGATGACCGACGGCCGGCCCTGCTGCTTGTTCCAGACGTCGATGCCGACGGCGATCAGCAGCACGAGGCCCTTGATCATCTGCACCTGCGACTGGTCGACACCGAGCAGCGACAGACCGTTGTTGAGGAACGCCATCACGAGGCCACCGATGATCGAGCCGATCACGGTGCCGATGCCGCCCGAGACCGCCGCGCCGCCGATGAAGACCGAGGCGATCGCGTCGAGCTCCCAGCCGTTGCCGTCCTGCGGACCCGAGGCGGTCGCGCGGGCGACGTAGATCATGCCGGCGACCGAGGCCAGGACCGACATGTTCATCATCACGAAGAAGTCGACCCAGCGGTCCTTGACGCCCGACAGTCGCGCGGCCTGACGGTTGCCGCCGACCGCGTAGATGTGGCGACCGAAGACGGTGCTGTTCGTGAGGAACGAGTAGATGATGACGAGGACGAGCAGGATGATGCCCGACACGGGGAAGCTGGTTCCCTCGCGGCCGGTCGCGAACATCCATCCTGCCCCGAGGATGACCGCCGCGAGCAGCACCATCTTCGTCACGCTGACCCACAGCGGGGCCTTCTCGGCGCCCATCTTGGTCTGCACGCGGCGCAGGCGCAGCTCGTTGAACACGATCCACGCGACGCCGAGCAGAGCCAGGATCATCGTGGGCACGTTGAACGGAAGCGGGATGGCGATCTCCGGCAGGTAGCCGGCGCCGATGTAGACGAACTCACGCGGCACGGTGACGGACTGCGAGTCGCCGATCCACTGGTTCGCACCGCGGAAGAACAGCATGCCGGCGAGCGTCACGATGAACGCCGGCACCCCGACGTAGGCGACCCAGAAGCCCTGCCAGGCGCCGACGAGCACGCCCACGCCGAGGCCGAGGAGGATCGCGAGCGGCCAGGGGAGGTTCCAGTCGGCCATCGCCTTGGCGACGATGATGCCGGTGAACGCCGCGACCGATCCGACCGACAGGTCGATGTGGCCCATGATGATGACCATCACCATGCCGATCGCCAGGATCAGGATGTACGAGTACTGGTTGACGACGTTGATGAGGTTGCCGCTGGAGAGCGTCAGGCCCGTGCCGCGGAAGATCAGCGTCAGCACCTGGAACAGCAGGATGATGACGATCAGCGCGCCGAGGATGCCGAACTGGCGCGAGACGGACTGGCTGCCGCCGAACATCGTGCGGATGTCGCTGAAGCGGAAGCCGCGGTGCTCGGTCTGCGTGGTGCTGGTCATGCGATTGCTTTCTGGCTCAGGGAGGTCATGCTGCGCATGAGCGCCTCGGGGGTCGCGTCTGCGGCGTCGAGGCAGTCGGTGATCCGACCCTCGAAGACGGTGTAGATCCGGTCGCTGATGCCGAGCAGCTCGGGCAGCTCGCTGGAGATCACGATCACGCCCTTCCCCGCCGCGGCGAGGTCGTTGATGATCTGGTAGATCTCGTACTTCGCGCCGACGTCGATGCCGCGCGTCGGCTCGTCGAGGATCAGCAGGTCGGGGTCGGTGAACATCCACTTCGCCAGCACGACCTTCTGCTGGTTGCCGCCGGAGAGCGTCGCCACCCCCGTGCCGACGCTGGGCGTCTTGATCCGCAGGGCCTTGCGGTAGTCCTCGGCGATGCGGTGCTCGAGCCGCTCGTCGACGACGCCGCGCTGGGAGATCTTGGAGAGCTTGGCCGAGACGGTCGAGCGCTTGATCGTGTCGAGCAGGTTGAGGCCCAGCACCTTGCGGTCCTCGCTGACGTAGGCGAGGCCATGACGGATCGCCGACGACACGTCGGGAAGCTCGATCTCCTGGCCGTCTTTGATGATCGTGCCCGACACGTATTCGCCGTACGAGCGGCCGAAGATGCTCATCGCGAGCTCGGTGCGGCCGGCGCCCATCAGGCCGGCGATGCCGACGACCTCGCCGCGGCGCACGTTGAGGCTGGAGCCCTTCACGACGTATCGCTCGGAGACGGTGGGGTGGCGCACGACCCAGTCGCGCACCTCGAAGAAGACCTCGCCGGGGTGCGACTCGCGGTCGGGGTACCGGCTCTCGAGCGAGCGACCGACCATCCCGCGGATGATCCGGTCCTCGTTGATCTCGCCCTTGGTGATGTCGAGCGTCTCGACCTTGCGGCCGTCGCGGATGATGGTGATCTCGTCCGCGATCTGCTCGATCTCGTTGAGCTTGTGGCTGATGATGATCGACGAGATGCCGCGGCCCTTGAGGCCAAGGATCAGGTCGAGCAGGTGCTGCGAGTCGTCCTCGTTGAGGGCGGCGGTCGGCTCGTCGAGGATCAGCAGCTTGACGTCCTTGTTGAGCGCCTTGGCGATCTCGACGAGCTGCTGCTTGCCGACGCCCAGCGCCTTCACCTGGGTGTCGGGGTCGTCGCGCAGACCGACGCGGGCGAGCAGCTCGGTCGCGCGCATCCGCGCGGTGCGCCAGTCGATCGCGATACCCGAGCGCACCTCGTTGCCGAGGAAGATGTTCTCGGTGATCGACAGCTCGGGGATGAGCGCGAGCTCCTGGTGGATGATCACGATTCCGGCGGCCTCGCTGGCGCGGATGTCACGGAAGCGCATCTCCTCGCCGCGCAGCAGGATGTCGCCGGTGTAGGTGCCGTACGGGTATACGCCCGACAGCACCTTCATCAGGGTCGACTTGCCTGCGCCGTTCTCGCCGCAGATCGCGTGGATCTCGCCCGACTGCACGGTCAGGCTCACGTGCGAGAGCGCCTTGACGCCGGGGAACTCCTTCGAGATGTCGCGCATCTCCAGGATGGGCGGCGACACCGCCGGGAAGGCTGCCGTATTGCTCACTTCGACCTCGCTGTCTGGGTCACGCCTTCTCCTCGTTCATCGAGGAACCTCAGTCGTCGAGGTTTTGTGACCGTTCACATCGGAGTACATCGTGCATCTCTCCGCGTCGCATGTCAAGCGGCGTCAGCTGCGCCAGGGGGCGGCGCTCGAGGCGCGCGGCAGCAGTCGCGCTTCGAGAGGGCCGAACGCCGGGGTCTTCTCGCCCCGGATGTCGGCGAGCAGCAGCTCGACCGCCCGCCGGCCGAGCTCGGGGAAGTCCTGGTGGACCGTCGTCAGCGGCGGCCAGACGTGCGGCGCGACCGGGATGTCGTCGAAGCCGACGACGCTGACGTGACCGGGCACGTCGAGCCCGGCGTCGCGGAAGCCGTGCATCAGCCCGATCGCCATGAGGTCGTTCGCCGCGAACACGGCGGTGAAGTCGCCGCGACGAGCGAGCTCGAGGCCCGCGAAATGGCCGAAGTCCGCTGTCCAGTCGCCGCGGATGGGGGCGATCGTCGGCAGGTCGGCGTCGCGCAGCGCGTCGAGATAACCGCGCATGCGCGACTCGGCCTCGATCCAGTCCTGGGGGCCCGCGAGGTGCACGATGTCGCGGTGGCCGAGCTCGATGAGGTGCGCCGTGGCGAGCCTCGCCCCCTCGACCTGATCGGCCGCGAGGCTCTCCCCCGTCGCGCCCGATGCGGTCTGCAGACTCACGAACGGGACGTCGATCGCCATTCCACGCAGGACATGGAACACGCGCACCTGGGGCGCGAGCACGACGATTCCGGCGATCTGCTCGCGCACGAGCTGACGCACGGCCGCCCCGATCGCCTCGGGCGTCGTCGCCGGCAGATTGACCGTCGTGACGGAGTAGCCCTCCGAGCGCGCCGCCTCCTCGATCGTGGCGATGGACGACGCGGGGCCGAACTCGCCGATCGTGGCCGACATCACGCCGATGACGTTGGAGCGGCTCGTGACGAGGGCGCGCGCGGCGAGGTTCGGGCGGTAGTCGAGCACCGAGATCGCGTCGAGCACGCGCTGCTTGGTCTCGGGCCGGATGCTCGGATGGTCGTTGAGCACTCGCGACACGGTCTGGTGCGAGACGCCCGCAAGGCGCGCGACGTCGCGGATGCTCGGCATCCGCGTACGCTCCGACGCCTGTTCCACGAGTGCTCCCCTAACCCGGTTGGCTCGGCAGCTGCGCCGGACCCGACCCGTTGCGCCTGAGGCGCGGCATGCGGATGTGCACGTTCACACCCGTCGGTTCATTATGCCGGGATCGCGGCGCGAGCGCACACGAGCGCGTCGCCGGGCGAGGCTCAGTCGAGCCAGTGAAGCGATCGGCCGTGCTGGTCGGCGAACGCGACGTGCTCCCCGTCGATGCCGAGCAGCAGCTGCGCCGGAGGGGCATCGGCGCTCATCCCGGGGACGACGCCGGGTGGCTCCAGGCCGACCCAGCGGCAGCGCCCTTCCGCGACGCGCTCGCGCATGTCGGCGGCGAACGCGCGGCGATCCTGCTCGTCAAGGTACATCAGCACAACGCTGTGGAACACGACGACCGCGGCGCTGCCGTCCGTCTCCTCGTGCGCCTGCCGGATCAGCGCATCCAGGTCGGCCCGCAGGTCGCCCCGGACGACGGGCGGCGGATCCCGCCGCGCGAGCGCCACCCCCGCGCGCAACCGAGCGAGGCGGTCGTGCTGCTCGGGCCATACGAGGGTCTCGAGCCAGCGCACCTGGTCGCCGTCGCGCACGTCGATCGGATCGAGATCGAGCCCGCGCCGCCACAGGACCTCGGGACGCTCGACGGGCAGAGGCGCCGGTCCGGTGACCTCAGTCACGAGCTCGGGCTCCCCCGGCGCGCCCAGGGTGCGCTCCCCGCTCGGCGTCCGCCAGCGGTACGCCCAGCGGTCGGGAAGCAGGCACAGCCCGGCCGAGGCGCCGACCTCGATCAGGGCGAGCGGCCGCTGCCCCGCGGCGAGCGCGAGGGCCGGCAGCAGCGTGCCGAGCCTGCCGGCTTCGTTCGTCTGCGTGGCGTGCGTGAGGATCGTCTCGCGGATCGCCGGACCGTCGTCGCCGAGCAGCGCGTCCCGCAGGCCGTCGTATGGTTCGGGCGCCGGCACACCGTGACGGCGCGCGGCGGCGAAGACGAGGTTCGGCTGCCGCTTCAGGGGCGGCAACTCGTCGAGCCAGGCCAAGACCCGATCGTCATCCGCCGCCGCGAGAGCCCAGTCGGCGAAGGTCTCCGACGCGCCCGCCGCGTAGCGCGCGAAATCGCGGTACGCGGCCCGGGTCTCCCCGAAGAGGTCCATCTCGGCTCAGCCGAGGCCGTTGTCCGCGAGCCACTCCGTGGCGATCTCGGCAGCCGAGCGCTGCTCGACAGTGTTCTGCACGTTCAGCGCCACGAGCCCCTCGGGCGTGAGCGCCGCACTGACCGGATCGATCACGTCAGCGATCTCATCGGCCACCTCGCTCGAGGCGATCGGCACCACGTTCGAGGACAGGATCAGCCCCTCGGGGTCGGCGAGCGGCACGAGGTCCTCGGTCTCGATCTTCGGGTCGGCCGTGAACACGTTCGCCACGTCGATCGTCCCGGCGAGCAGATCCTCGACCGTGGTGTCACCCGTCGCCGAGAACTCGAGATCGACGCCGTAGACCTCCTTGGCGCCCTTCGGCCCGTACGGCCGCTCCTCGAGCTCGGGCGGCCCGCCGAGCGTCAGCGGGCCCTCCACCCCGGCGAGGTCGCCGATGGTCTCGAGACCGTGCTCCTCGGCGAAGGCCGCCGTGACCGTGTAGGAGTCCTGATCCGTCGCCGTCGACTGCTCGAGGGCGGTCAGGTTCTCGGGGAGCGCCTCGGTCAGCGCCGCGTAGACGTCATCCGGCGTGCGCGCCTCGGTGTCCTCGTCGAGGAACTGCAGCAGGTTGCCGCTGTACTCGGGGAAGAGCTGGATCTCGCCGCTCTCGAGCGAGGGAAGGTACGCGTCGCGCTGGCCGATGTTGAACTTGCGCTCGACCTCGAAGCCCTTCGCCTCGAGCGCCTGCGCGTAGATCTCGGCGATGATCTCGTTCGAGGGGTACGTCTGCGAGCCGACGACGATCGCGTCACCGCCGGCGGCCGCGGCCGATGCGTCTCCCGACGGCTCGGCGAGGGGGTCGCTCGAGCCACACCCTGCGAGCGCCATCGTGAGCGCAAGTCCGATGGCGCCGCCGACCGCGCCCCGCTTCATCCCGTTCCGTGCCATGACCCAGGTCCCTTCCCGTCGTCCTGCGCCGAGCCTACGCCGGGACGGGGACACGGGGACCGGTCCGCGACAGAAGGCGTGGACCGCCGCGCAGGTGCCGCGGCACCGCGGCCCGCTGCAGCAGGGCGAACACCCCGTCGAGCACGAGCGCGAGCGCGGCGACGGCGATCGCGCCCCCGAGCACCTGCTCGAAGCGGCGCAGCTGCAGCCCCTGGATGATGTCGTAGCCGAGACCACCGAGATTGACGTAGGCCGCCAGGGTCACGGTGGCCACGACCTGCAGCACGGCCGACCGCAGACCGGCGACGAGCAGCGCGAGCCCGAGCGGAGCCTCGATGCGCCACAGGATCTGCCACTCGCTCATCCCCTGCGCCCTGCCGGCATCGATGATCCGCCGGTCGATCGCCTCGAGCCCCGAGTAGGCGCCCGCGAGGATCGGCGGGATCGCCAGCAGCACAAATGCGATGAGCGCCGCCTCCGGCTTGCGCGTCACGCCCAAGACGAGCACGAGCAGCAGGATCAGGCCGAAGGACGGGATCGCCCGCGCCGCTCCCGAGATCCCCACCGCGAGCTCGCGCCCTCGTCCGGTGTGCCCGATCGCCCAGCCGGCCGGGATTGCGACCGCCGCGGCGATGGCGACAGCGCCGAACGTGTAGGCGAGGTGGGTGAGGAACGCCTCCGGCAGCGGGTGGGAGCCGTCAAGCCGCTCGGGCGAGAACAGCCACGCGAGCGCCTCCAGCAGCAGGTTCACGCCCTCGCCCCCTTCGGCGCGACGACGCGCGCCCACGGCAGCAGCACACGGCCGGCGAGTACGAGCAGCACGTCGACGATCAGCGCGACGATCGCCACGGCGACAACGCCCGCGAGGATCTCCTCGACGATGCGGCGCTGGAATCCGTTCGTGAACAGGTAGCCGAGGTTCGTGACCCCGATCAGGATGCCGACGGTCGCCAGCGCGACGGTGCTGACCGCCGCGACCCGCAGGCCCGCGAGGATCACGGGTCCGGCCAGCGGCAGCTCGACACCCCAGAACCGCCGCACCGGGCCGTACCCGACCGCCACCGCGGCCCGGCGCACGTCGCCGTCGACCGAGTCGAAGCCGTCGGCGACGGCGCGCACGAGGATCGCCACCGCATAGATCGTCAGGGCGAGCATAAGATTCAGCTCGCTGAGCGCGCTGATCCCGAAGATCACGGGAAGAAGCGGCAGCAGCGCGAGCGAGGGAAGCGTGTAGAGCAGCCCCGTCACCGCGATGACCGGGCCTCGCAGCGCGCGCCACCGGTGCGCCGCCCACCCCAGTGGCAGCGACAGCAGCAGGCCCCACAGGATCGGCAGCAGGCTCTGCCGCAGATGCTCGACCGTCAGCGACAGGATCAGCCCGACGTTGTCGGCGATCCAGGTCATCCGTCGTCTCCGCCGCGCAGCACTCCCTGCACGCGGCCGTCGCTGTCGACGACCACGCTTCCGTGGGCCGTGCGGCGCACGTGGAGCTCGCGCCGCCCTCCCCCGACGAAGTCGGCGACGAAGTCGTCCGCGGGAGAGGTCAGGATCTCGGCCGGCGTCCCGCGCTGCACGATCCGCCCGCCGGTGGCCATGACGACCACCTCGTCGCCGAGCAGGAAGGCCTCGTCCACGTCGTGTGTGACGAACAGGATCGTCTTCCCCAGTTCGCGCTGAAGGCGCAGCAGCTCCTGCTGCAGCTCGCGGCGGACGATCGGATCGACCGCGCCGAACGGCTCGTCCATCAGCAGGATGTTCGGGTCGGCCGCGAGAGCCCTGGCGACACCCACCCGCTGCTGTTGCCCTCCGGACAGCTGGGAGGGGTACCTGCTCGCGAACCTCGGGTCGAGGCCCACGACCTCCATGAGCTCGAGGGCGCGCTCGCGCGCCTCCTGCCTGCCGACGCCGTTCAGCAGCGGCACCGTGGCGATGTTGTCGACCACGCGGATGTGCGGAAGCAGGCCCGCCTGCTGCATGACGTAGCCGATCCGGCGACGCAGGGCGACCGGATCCCGGTCCTTCACGTCCTCGTCGTCGATCAGGACCGCCCCCGATGTGGGGTCGACCATCCGGTTCACCATGCGCAGGAGCGTGGTCTTGCCGGACCCCGACGACCCGAGCAGCACGACGGTCCGGTGGGACGGCACCGTCAGGCTGACGTCGTCCACCGCGACGATCTCGCCGCGTCCGTCGGCGTAGGTCTTCCGGACGGACCGGAATTCGATGCTCACGCTGGCCGCTCAGGGAAGGATGGTGACCTCGTCGCCGAAGGCGACGTAGCCCGAGAAGTCGACGCCGACCCGCTCGATCGCGCTGTGCAGCGGCGTCGGGTAGCTCCAGGCGGCATCGATCGACTCGTCGTGGACGTCGCCCTGGGAGTGCCGCAGCGTCCAGTACTGGCACTCGCCCTTCCAGGGGCACGTGTACGGCGTCGGGCTCGCGTGGAACATCGAGCGGTCGAGGGAGTCCGGCGGGAAGTACCGGTTGCCCTCGATCTCGACGATCCGATCGTCCGGGGTGTCGGCGACCACATGGTCGCGCCAGAGTGCGCGCATGCAGCGAGCGTAGCCCGGTCCGCCGACGTCCGGGCGGTTCGCGCCGGGATTGCTCAGGCCAGCTCGAGCGCCACCGTGACGTACGAATGCGCGGGAAGGTCGACCTCGAGCCCGCGCTCGCTCGGGCGCACGCCGTCGTGAGCGCGCGGGGCGACGTCCGACGGCCGGTCGGGCGTGTTGTGCGCGCCGAGCCCCTCCGCCCCGAGGATCCGCGCGGAGTGGCCGATCACGTGCCGCCCCCGCAGATCCAGGAGGACCGTGCGGCCGGATTCCGCGTCGAGATTCGACAGCGAGATCAGCGCGGTGTCCCCCGTGGTCGATGCCGACGCCGAGACGAGCGGCAGCTCCCGGCCGGCCGCCGTGAGCGTGGGGACGTCGCGCAGATGCACGGCGAGGGCGTCGGCATCGTGGTGCCCGGTGTTCATCTCGAACACGTGGTACGTCGGCGTGAGCACGAGCGCGCCGCTGTCGGGGTCGGTCAGGATCATCGCCTGCAGCACGTTGACCGTCTGCGCGATGTTCGTCATCACCACGCGGTCGGCGTGGGCGTGGAACGCGTCGAAGTGCACCGACGCGACGAGCGCGTCGCGCAGGGTGTTCTGCTGGTACAGGAAGCCCGGGTTGGTGCCCGGCTCCACGTTCCACCACGTTCCCCACTCGTCGACCACAAGGCCCACCTTGCGGTGCGGGTCGTAGCGATCCATCACCGTCGAGTGCCGCGTCAGCAGCTCGTGCATCCGGTGGGCCCGGGCGAGCGTCGTGTACCACTCGTCCACGGTGAACTCGGTGGCGCTGCCCTTGTCGGCCCAGTCGCCGCTCATTGTGTAGTAGTGAAGCGAGAGGGCCTGGAACGGCGCCACCGGAGCCGCCGGATCGGCCGCGAGATCGCCGAACGAGCGCATCAGCGTCTCGGTCCAGTGATAGTCGGCGGTGTCGGCACCCGCCGCGATCCGATACAGCTCGTTGCCGCCGTGGTTGCGCGCGTACGTCGCGTACTGGCGGGCAAGCGCCGAGAACGTCTCGACGCGCATGTTGCCGCCGCAGCCCCAGGCCTCGTTGCCGAGGCCCCAGAACGGCACCTTCCACGGCTCATACCGGCCGTTGGCGCGGCGCAGCGCGGCCATCGGCGAGTCGTCGCCGCGCGTGAGGTACTCGACCCACTCGGACATCTCCTGCACGGTTCCCGACCCGACGTTCCCCGAGATGTAGGGGTCGGCGCCGAGCATCTCGCACAGGTCCATGAACTCGTGCGTGCCGAACGAATTGTCCTCGACCACGTCGCCCCAGTGCGAGTTCACCATCCTGGGGCGCTGATCGCGCGGGCCGATACCGTCGCGCCAGTGGTAGTCGTCGGCGAAGCAGCCGCCCGGCCACCGCAGGTTCGGGATCCGGATCGCGCGCAGCGCGTCGACGACGTCGGACCGCAGACCCCGCTCGTTGGGGATGTCCGAGTCCTCGCCGACCCAGAACCCGCCGTAGATGCAGCGCCCGAGGTGCTCGGCGAAGTGGCCGTACACGTGGCGCGAGATGGTGGGCCCCGGCAGGTCGAGGTCGATGATCGCGGTGGTCGTCGGCGTGCTCACGGTCGCTCTTTCCTTCTGTGGATGCGGATGGTCGGTCACGGGGTGGGGAGCCAGACGCGCATCGCGCCTGGCGCCCGGTTGCCCCAGGTGGCGAAGGGGATGGCGGTGACCTCGTGCTCCCCGCGCGCCGCGACGGGCTGGCCCGAGCGGTAGAGGTCATCGGGCTCGGCCGCCTCGGCGCACCGCAGGCGCAGCGTCCCGTCCTCGCCCGAGACGGGGTCGGCCGGCAGCAGGACGAGGTCGTCCACCGCGAGCGTCGACGGGAGATCCGCCTGCTCGACGCAGTAGACGAGCGGGCCGCGTTCGACCGCCAGCGCACCGCGGAGCGCATCCACGCGGTGGTGGGCCCGAGTGAAGCGCGGCGTCAGGTCGAGCTCCAGGCGGTAGTGCGCGCCGGGCGCCAGCGGGACGGTCGCGTAGCCGTCCGCCTCGCGCGGGTGCGCGCCGTCCGCGGCCTCGAGCGACGATGCGGACGACCAGCTCGGCACCCGCACGCGCAGCACGGCCCCGGCGGCGACGTCGCCGGCGACCTCGATGTCGACCCGGCCGTCGACCGGGTACTCTGTGCACACCCTGACCGTGCCCGAGCCGAGCGGCGCCGGGAGGTCGATCTCGGCATCCGCGAGCTGATGGATCCAGAGCGCGCCGTCCGTCGCCGACGCGACGTACGCCCCGAGCTGCGCCACAGTGCGTGCGACATTCGGCGGGCAGCACGCGCACGAGTACCAGGACGTGCGCTGCCGCGGCGCGTTCTCCTCCGAGTGACGGTCGGGGCGCTGCTGCAGCGGGTTGGCGTAGAAGAACCGCGTTCCCGACGCGTCGACGGCCGCGGCGAGCGCGTTGTGAACCTCGCGCTCGATCGTCTCGGCGTAGCGCGCGGGCCCCGCGGCGCCGTCCGCGAGCAGCATCCGCCACGTCCAATGGATGTCCGCGACGGTCGCGCAGGTCTCGGCGTAGGCCCGCTCGGACGGCAACTCGTAGTCGTCGCCGAACGCCTCGTCGCGGTGCCGTGCACCGAAGGCGCCGGTGAGGTACATCTTCCGCTCGTGCACGCTCGCCCACTGCGCGTCCATCGCCGCCCGGAGGCCGGGGGCGTCGGCCTCCAGCAGCAGATCGGTCACGCCGGCGTTCAGGTACAGCTGGCGCACCGCGTGGCCGATGGCGGTCGTGGCCTCGCGCACGGGGACGTGGTCCTGGAAGTACTGGGGGCCGAAGGCGCCGGCTGGGAGGACCCCCCGACCTCGCAGATCGATCATCTTCGCCGCGAGCGCCAGGTACCGCTCCTCCCCGGTGAACCGGGCGAGCTCGACGAGGGCCGTCTCGATCTCGGGGTGCCCGCAGATCGCATCCTGCCGCCCCGGGCCGAAGAGGTCGTCGAGCAGGTCGGCGAAGCGGCGGGCGATGTCGAGGAGATCCGTGCGCCCGGACGCCCTCGCGAGGGCCACGGCCGCCTGGATCAGATGGCCGGCCACGTACATCTCGTGGGTCCACTCCTGCTCGGCGAACCGCTTATCGGGATGCACTCCCTGGATCCAGGTGTGCACGTATCCATCCGGCTCCTGGACCCGGGCGACGAGCGCGATCACGTCGTCGAGCCACGCCTCGTGCCGCCGCTCGCCGCTGCGCGCGGTCTCCCACGCGATAGCCTCGATGGTCTTGTAGAGGTCGGAGTCGGCGAACACGAACCCGCGGTGGGCTGCGTCCGACTCCCCCACGATGCGGCGGAAGTTGTCGAGCACTCCCGAGGACTCCACCTGCGCGATGCAGTGAGGGATGGTCGCTTCCGCGTTCAGTCGCTGCCATCGCCCGAGGGCGCCGCCGCGCAGACGCACGGCCGGTACGGCGAGGGGTCGGTGCCGGGTCGCCGCCATCGGGGCGGCGGGAGCGACGAGCTCGGACGCGGCGGAGGCGTGCACTGGATCTCCTTCGATCGACGGGAAAGCGTTATCCGCGACACGGTAGCGCAGCTGGCCGGATCAGCGCGTCGAACCGCGCACGACGAGTCGCACGGGCGTGGCGACGTGCTCGGCCGGCGCATCCGGATCGGCCAACCGACGGTGAAGCAGCCGCACCGCCTCGCGCGCGACGGTCTCGTGCCCGGGATCGACCGACGTCAGCCCCGGCGGCACGTACCTCGATACCTGGAGGTCGTCGAAGCCGGACACCCTCACATCGTCCGGCACGCGCAGCCCGGACTCGTGCAGCGCACCGAGGGCCGCGAGTGCGATGACGTCAGTGGCGGCGAAGACCGCATCGAAGGGCAGGCCCGCCGCGATCACCTTCAGAAGGGTGCGCCGCGCGTCCTCGAAGGAGTAGTCGCCGATGGGGACGACGTACCGCTCGTCGATCGGCAGCCCCGCGTCGCGGTGGGCCTGCTCCCATCCCACACGCCGATCGGAGGTCATGGCATGCGCGTCCCCCGACGTGCAGCCGAGGGCCAGGATCCGGCGGGAGCCGCGAGCGATCATGTGCGCGGTGGCCTCCTGGGCCCCGGCCTCATTCGCGAGTCGCACGTGGTCGAAGCGATCGGGCACATCGCGCTCACCCAGCAGCACGATCGGCGTGGAGCTGCGGATGCGATCGAGATCCTCGCGATCGAGCCCGACCGAGGACATCAGCACGCCGTCGTACAGCTGCAGTCGCGCGCGGCTGACCGAGGCCATCTCGAGCTCGGCGCTCGCCGTCGTGCGCTCGAGCACGAGGTGACGCCCGCCGGCCTCCACCTCCCGCGCGACGGCGTCGGCGAGCTCGCTGTAGTAGTCGTAGAAGCTCGGCACGATCAGGGCCACGGTGCCCGTGCGTCCGGCACGCAGGTTGCGCGCCGTCAGGTTCACCTCGTATCCGAGCGACTCCACGGCCGCGAGCACTCGCGCACGCGTCGGCGCACCCACCGGACGGCGGTCGTTAAGGACGTTCGACACGGTCATCGTCGACACGCCGGCCTCTCGCGCGACATCCGACATCGTCACCATGGCGATCCCTCCCCCCTGCATCATGTCACCGCTCGCCGGTGCGCCGCGCTCCGTCGAGCGCATGGGCAGTGACCTGGACTATATCGATAAATGTTTCCCTTGACGCAACCGATGGCGGCACATAGTTTGACGTTAAAATCCGCACGGGACGAGGGCGAGAGGCATCCGCTCCCCGGCACCGCATGGCTCGGCCGACGACGTCCGGGCACAGTTCTCAAGGGAGAGACATGAAGCGTGAACTGACCGCGCGACCGGCGCGCCGATTCGCCAGGGCCGCGACCGCACTGGCCGTCGCCGGGACCCTCTTCGCGGTCGCCGGATGCACCGCCGGCGGCTCGAGCGAGGAGCCGGCAGGCAGTGAGAACGACGCGGGCTCGATGAGCGGCTACGGCGTCGACAAGACGTTCACGGCCTCCGAGCCGCTGACCTTCTCGATGCTCTGGACCGACTGGCCGGAGACGCCGATCAAGGACTCATGGGAGGTCTTCGACGAGATCGCCGAACGCACAAACGTCTCGCTCGAGCTGACGAACATCCCGTTCAGCGACGCCCTGGAGAAGCGCAGCCTGCTGATCAGCGCCGGCGACGCGCCCCAGATCATCCCGCTCGTGTACACCGGCGAGGAGAGGCAGTTCGCCGCCACCGGCGCCGTCGTCGCACTCAGCGACTACGAGGACCACATGCCCCACTTCCAGAAGTACGTGGACGAGTGGGACCTGCGCGACATGATCGACAACCTCCGCCAGGCCGACGGCAAGTACTACATGATGCCGGGCCTGCAGGAGGTCTCCGTCCCGACGTTCACCCTCGTCGTCCGCACGGACATCATCGAGGAGGTGGGCGCCGAGGTCCCGGAGACCTGGGACGACCTGCGCACCGTCCTGGAGAAGATCAAGGCGAAGTATCCGGACAGCACACCGCTCGCCGACGGCTTCGAGGGTCAGTCGATGCTCAACTACGCCGCCCACGCGTTCGGCACCGTCGCCGGCTGGGGCTTCGGCAACGGCACCTTCTTCAACGAGGAGAAGGGCGAGTTCGAGTACGCCGCGACCAACGAGGGATACAAGGAGATGGTCGAGTACTTCCACGGCCTCGTCGAGGACGGCCTGCTCGACACCGAGTCGTTCACGGCGGCGGTCGAGGGGAGCAGCACCGTGCTGGAGAAGTTCGCCGCCGGGCAGGTCTTCGCCGCCTCGGGCGCGAACGGCACCGTCCAGGAGTTCAACGCGGCCCTCGAGGCGGCCGGCGCCGAGGGCTACGAGGTCGTGCAGATCGCCCCTCCGGGCGGACCCGCCGGTCAGATCGTCGAGCCCCGCAACTTCTGGAACGGCTTCATGCTCACCGCCGAGGCCGAGGAGAGCCCGAACTTCATCGCCCTGCTGCAGTTCCTCGACTGGCTGTACTACAGCCCCGAGGCGCGCGACCTGCTGCGCTGGGGCGTCGAGGGAGAGACGTACACCAAGGGCGCGGACGGAAGCTACCAGCTCAACCCCGAGTACTCGCTCGACGCGTTCAACATCAACCCGGACGCCCCGACCGACATCCAGAAGGACCTCGGCTACTCGAACGACCCGCTGTCGGGGTCGACCGAGTCGCGCGCACTGAAGGAGTCGTACAACGTGCCCGCGTTCGTCGACTACATCGACTCCGTGCTCACCAACCGCACCCCGCGCGATCCCTTCCCGCCCGCGCCTCTCGACGAGGCCGAGCTCGAGCAGGCGTCGCTGCTGTCGACGCCGCTGAAGGACACCGTCGACACCAACACGCTCAAGTTCATCCTCGGTGAGCGCCCGCTGTCCGAGTGGGACGCGTTCGTGAGCGAGCTGGAGGGCCAGAACCTGCAGGGCTACCTCGACCTGATCAACGGCGCCCACGAGCGCTACGCCGCGGAGAACGGCTGATCGGTCCGCTCCGGGTTCGGCGGGGTGCGAGCGCCCCGCCGAACCCGCCATCCGATCCGTTGCCATCCGATCCGTTGCCATCCGATCCGTTGAAGGTGCAGACATGGAACTGACGCACGCGGCGACGAGCGGCACGACCGCCGTCACCGATCCACCACCGCCCGCGCGTGACGGCGCCGCCGTCCGCCCGCCGCTGGCGCCGTCGCGACGCCCCGGAGGGCGCGGGCGCCGGCCCGCGAGGATCCCGTGGCGCAAGACGCTGCGGCACGACGGCGTGCTCTACGCGATGGCGCTCGTGCCGATCATCTATCTGCTCGTCTTCCGGTACGTGCCGATGCTCGGCAACGTCATCGCGTTCCGCCGCTTCCGGCCCGGCGGGAACATCCTCGGCGAGGAGTGGGTCGGGCTTCGCTACGTGCAGATGTTCATCTCGGACGCCACGTTCTGGCACGTCTTTGCGAACACCGCGATCCTCGGGGCCCTGACGCTCGTCGTGTGCTTCCCGCTGCCGATCATCCTGGCGCTCATGCTGAACGAGGTCCGCAAGCGGGCGTTCAAGAACATCGTGCAGTCGATCACCTACCTCCCCCACTTCCTGTCGATCGTCATCGTCGCGGGCGTCGTGATGCAGCTGCTGTCGCTGCAGGGAACGGTCAACCAGATCGTGGAGGCGATGGGCGGCGACGCGATCCCGTTCCTGCAGCGCCCCGAGTGGTTCCGGGTGATCTACGTCGGCTCGGAGGTCTGGCAGACCGTGGGCTGGGGGACGATCCTGTACCTCGCTGCCCTGACCACGGTCGACGACTCGCTGTACGAGGCGGCGCGGATCGACGGCGCCGGCCGGTGGCGCCAGACGTGGCACGTCACGCTTCCCGGCATCCGGCCGACGATGATCACCCTGCTGATCCTGAACATCGGGACGTTCCTCAACGTCGGCTTCGAGAAGGTGCTGCTTCTCTACGCGCCGCTCACGTACGAGACGGCTGACGTGATCTCGACGTACCTGTATCGCGTGGGTCTCGTCTCGAACAATCTCAGCTACGCGGCGGCGATCGGCCTCTTCCAGGCGTGCATCGGCCTCGTGATGGTCCTGTCCGCGAACTTCATCTCGCGGCGAGTGGTGGGAGCAAGCCTGTGGTGACCGAAGCGATCGTGACCGGCAAGGCCGTCGGCCCCCGCACCCGAGGCCCCCGCGACTCGACGGGCTACCGCGTGTTCACGTGGTTCAACGTCACGGCGTTGGTGGTCATCTGCCTCCTCACGCTGTACCCGTTCGTCACCCTGATCGCGCAGTCCTTCTCGAGCTCCGGCGCGATCAAGGCCGGGCTCGTCAACGCGCTGCCGGTCGGCTTCAACCTCGACACGTATCACGCGGTCACATCCGACGGCAGGTTCTGGGGCACCTACGGCAACACGGTGCTCTACACGGTCGTGGGAACCGTGCTGGCGATGGCGCTGACGACGACGTTCGCGTACGTGATCTCGCAGCAGCACCTGCGCGGACGCAACGTGCTCATCGGCATCGCGGTGTTCACGATGTTCTTCAACGGCGGGATCATCCCGAACTACGTGCTGATCTCATCCCTCGAGCTGAAGAACACGATGTGGGCCGTCGTGCTTCCGGGCGCGCTCTCGGTGTTCAACCTTCTTGTGATGAAGTCGTTCTTCGAGAACATGCCGCGCGAACTCGAGGAGGCCGCGCGGATCGACGGGCTCGGCTGGTGGGGGATCTTCACGCGCATCGTGATGCCGCTGTCGAAGGCGGTGCTCGCAACCATGACGCTGTTCTACTCGGTGAGCTACTGGAACGACTGGTTCTCGGCGTTCCTCTACCTCGACAAGAGCGAGCTGTTCCCGCTCTCGCTGCATCTCAGGAATCTGATCGCGGGGGCCTCGACCACAACCGCGGAGAGCGCCGCGGCCATCGGCTCGACGAGCGCGGCGATCTCGGCGAACGTCGAGGCCGTGACCATGGTGCTGGCGATCATCCCGATCCTGTGCGTGTACCCGTTCGTGCAGCGTCACTTCGTCTCGGGGGTGATGCTCGGATCCGTGAAGGGATGAGCCCGGCGACCCGATTCAGCCGACGACGCGCGCGCCCGGCACGGGCCCGTGCACGTGCAGCGCGGGGAACCCCGCGGTCTCGAGGTCGGTGAGCAGTTCGAGCGCGTGCTCGGCCGATCCGCACAGGAACGCCAGCGTCGGCCCCGAGCCGGAGACGATGCCCGCCAGCGCGCCGGCGGCCTCGCCGTGCTCGAGCACCGCCGCGAGGTCCGGCCGCAGCCTCAGCGTCGCGACCTGCAGATCGTTGCGGAGCGCGGCGGCGAGCATCGCGGCGTCTCCCGCCCGCAGGGCGTGAAGCACCTCGGGATCGACCGACGGGCGCTGCACGACGGGGCCGATGTCGACTTTGTGGCGCTCGCGGTGCGCGTCGAGCTCGCCGTACACCTTCGGCGTCGACACTCCCTCGTCGCTCGTGACCAGCACCCAGTCGAACCGCCCGCGCGCCAGGGCGGGGTTCAGCACGTCACCGCGACCGGTGCCGACCGCGGTGCCGCCCTTGAGCGCGAAGGGGACGTCGGCGCCGAGCCGCGCGGCGAGACGGTGGAGCTCCTGGCCTGTCAGGCGCGTGTCCCACAGCGCATCGCACGCCAGCAGTGCCGCGGCGGCATCCGCCGATCCGCCGCCCATACCGCCTGCCACCGGCACCTGCTTGTAGACGTCGAGGTGCACGCCGCCCTCGTAGCCCGTCTCCTCGGCGAGCAGCATCGCCGCACGCAGGGCGAGGTTGCGCTCATCGGTGGGAACGCCGTCGAGGTCGACGGTGCCGCTGACGGTCATGCTGAAGCCCTCGGCGGCGGTCGCCACGACGTCTTCGTACAGCGACACCGCCTGGAAGGCCGTGGCGAGCTCGTGGTAGCCGTCGCCCTGCAGCGCGCCCACCTCGAGGTAGACGTTGATCTTCCCCGGCGCGCGCACGCGCACCGACGGGATCTCCTCGGCGAACGTCACTTCGTCTCGCTCCGCTCGCTCAGTACGGCGCACTTCGTCTCGCTCCGCTCGCTCAGTACGGCGCACTTCGTCCGGCGTCGCTCGCTCAGTACGGCGCACTTCGTCCGGCGTCGCTCGCTCAGTACGGCGCACTTCGTCCGGCGTCGCTCGCTCAGTACGGCGCTTGCGTCGAGGTCTCGCGGGGAGTGGCTCACGTTCCCCAGGCTATCCGGGGTTCCGGGACCGGATCCGCTCCGCCGTCACACGACCGCGCGGGCGATCCGGACGAAGTCGTCGATCGAGAGCTCCTCGCCGCGCGCGGTCGGCGCGACGCCGGCGCGCTCGAGCACCTCGGTGGCCCCCGCGGACGTCCCGCCGAGCACGCCGGCGAGGGCCTGCCGCAGCATCTTCCGTCGCTGCTGGAACGCGGCGTCCACGATCCGGAAGGTGAGGAGGCGCTCCTCCTCGGTGCCGCGGGGCTCCGGATCGCGCCGGAAGGCGACCAGCACGCTGTCGACGTTCGGGACCGGCCAGAACACCTGCCGCGAGACGGTGCCGGCGAGCCGCCACGGGCCGTACCAGGCGGCCTTCACGCTCGGCGCGCCGTAGACCTTGCTGCCGGGAGGCGCGGCGAGCCGCTCCCCCACCTCCGCCTGCACCATCACCACGCCGCGCTCGAGCCCCGGGAACGTCTCCATGAAGTGAAGAAGCACGGGCACCGAGACGTTGTACGGAAGGTTCGCCACGAGCACGGACGGATCGCCCGGAAGCTCGGTCACGCGCAGCGCGTCGGCGTCGACCACCGTGAGAGCGTCGTCCGGCACCCCGTGCTGCGCGGCGGTCTCGGGAAGGCGCTCGGCCAGCCGGTGGTCGATCTCGACCGCGGTGACCTTCGCACCGGTCTCCAGGATCGCGAGGGTCAGCGATCCGAGACCCGGCCCGACCTCGACGACCCGGTCGTCCCGATCCACCCCGGCCACCTGCACGATCTTGCGCACCGTGTTGGCGTCGACGACGAAGTTCTGCCCCAGCTTCTTCGTGGGCGTGACGTCGAGCGACGCGGCGAGCGAGCGGATCTCGGTGGGCCCGAGCAGAGTGACCATTCGTCTATTGTCGCGGGTCGGTCAGAACTCCCCGTACACCTCGACGGTGTTGGCGGCGAGCTGGGCGCAGAGCTCGTCGACGTCGATGCCGAGTTCCGCCGCCATAAAACGCACGGTGACCGGCACGAGGTACGGCGCGTTCGGGCGGCCGCGGTGCGGCACCGGCGTGAGGAAGGGCGCATCCGTCTCGACGAGGATCCGCTCCCGCGGCGTCACGGCGAGGGCGTCGCGCAGGTTCTGGGCGTTCTTGAACGTGATGTTGCCGGCGAACGAGAGCCAGTAGCCGGCATCCGCCGCCTCGCGCGCCATGTCGGCATCGCCCGAGAAGCAGTGGAACACCGTCTTCTCCGGCGCGCCGACGCGGACGAGCGTGTCGAGCACGTCCCGGTGCGCGTCGCGATCGTGGATCTGCATCGCGATGCCGTGCTTCTTCGCCAGCGCGATGTGCGCCTCGAACGACCGGTGCTGTGCGGGCCGGCCAGACTCGTCCGTGCGGAAGTAGTCGAGCCCGGTCTCGCCGATCGCGCGCACGCGCGGGTGCGCGGCGAGTTCGTCCATCACGGCGATCGCCTCGTCGAGGCGGCCCGCCGCGTCGTACACCGGGGCGTCGTTCGGGTGGATCGCCACCGCCGCGAGCACGCGCGGGTGCGCCTCGGCCGCCGCGACCGCCCAGCGCGACGACTCGATGTCGCCGGATGCCTGCACAACGCCCGCGATCCCCACCTCGAGCGCGCGCTCGAGGTGCGCCGCGAGGTCGAGCGACTCGTCGCCGTCCGTGATCTCGAGGTGGGCGTGGTTGTCGTACACCGGCACCGCGAGCGGCTCGGGCGCCGCCGGATAGCGGATGTCCTTGCGTCCGTCCTTCGCGCGCTCGCGGACGTAGGTCTCCGGGGCCTCCGGGGAGCTCACGTCAGTCGGCCTGCTCGATGCGAGGGAACAGCGGCGCCAGCGTCTGCGTGGCGGTGCCCGCGGGGAGGATTTCCCAGGAGCCCGCCTCGCGGACCGGCTGCCCGGCGAGCGCGCCGAGCGCGTCGTCCGCGCCGAGCGCCGTCCAGAGCTTCGCCGTCGACTGCGGCATCACGGGCGACAGCAGCACGGCGAGGGCCCGCAGACCCTCGGCGCACGTGTACAGCACCGTCGCGAGGCGCTCGCGCTGCGACTCGTCCTTCGCCAGCGCCCACGGCTCGTTGTCGGTGATGTAGCCGTTCAGCTCGTCGACGATCGTCCAGATCGAGCGGATCGCCTCGTCGATCCGGAAGCGGTCCATCGCCTCGTCGGCGCGCGCGGCGGCATCCTGCACGGTCTTCTGGATCGCGAGGTCGACGTCCGTGTACGCGCCCGGCTCGGGGACGGCACCGTCGAAGTACTTGCCGATCATCGCGATGGTGCGCGAGGCGAGGTTTCCGAAGCCGTTGGCGAGCTCGGCCTGGTAGCGGGCCGACAGGTCCTCCCACGAGAACGAGCCGTCCTGGCCGAAGGCGATCGCCGAGAGGAAGTAGAACCGGAAGGCATCGCTGCCGAAGGTCTCGACGAGGGTCTCGGGCGCGATGCCCGTCGCCTTCGACTTCGACATCTTCTCGCCGCCGACAAGCAGCCAGCCGTGCGCGAACACGCCCTTGGGGACGTCCAGACCCGCGGCCATGAGCATCGCCGGCCAGATCACCGCGTGGAAGCGCAGGATGTCCTTGCCGACGACGTGGTAGCCGGGCCAGCGGCGCGCGAAGGTGTCCTCGTCGGCGCCGTAGCCGACGCCCGTGGCGTAGTTCAGCAGCGCGTCGATCCACACGTAGAGGACGTGCGAGGTGTCCCACGGGATCGGGATTCCCCAGTCGAACGCCGAGCGCGAGATCGACAGGTCCTTGAGGCCCTGCTGCACGAAGGCGACGACCTCGTTGCGCGCCGACTCGGGCTGCACGAAGTCGGGCTGGTCGCGGTACAGCGCGAGCAGGCGATCCTGGAACTCGCTGAGCTTGAAGAAGTAGTTCTTCTCGTGCAGCAGCTCGAGGGGCTTCGAGTGGATGACGCAGACCTTGAGGCCCTCGAACGGGCCGGTGCCGTCGACGATCTCGCTCTCGGGCTTGAACTCCTCGCAGCCGACGCAGTACAGGGCCTCGTACTCGCCCGCGTAGACGTAGCCGCGGTCGTAGATCGACTGCCAGAACTTCTGCGCCCGGGTCTCGTGGCGCTCCTGCGTGGTGCGGATGAAGTCGTCGTTCGCGACATCCAGCGTCTTCAGCAGCGGGAACCACGCCTCGGTCACGAGCTTGTCGACCCACTCCTGCGGGGTCACGCCGTTCGCCGCCGCGGCGCGCATCATCTTCTGGCCGTGCTCGTCGGTGCCGGTGAGCATCCACGCGTCGTCGCCCGCCTGGCGGTGCCAGCGCGCGAGGGTGTCCACCGCCACCGTCGTGTACCCGTGGCCGATGTGGGGAACATCGCTCGGGTAGTAGATCGGCGTGGTGATGTAGAACGAACGGCCGGAAGTCACCCGTTCATCCTAGTTTGGGCGTGACGTCGCGTTACGCGCGGGCGCTGTGAGCTCAGCGGTCCAGCAGCAGCGACGGGGCGAGCTCGCGCAGGCGCAGGTTCGCGGGCTGCAGCGCGCCGTACAGCTGGTCGAACACCGGCAGCAGGGTGGCGTACACGGCGGAGTCGGCCGGGCGCGGGGCGATCCGATGAGCGACCGGCACGATGTCGGCCGCGACGTCGATCGACTCGATCAGTCCCAGCGCCTCCATGCCGAGCAGGGCGGCGCCGAAGCCCGACCCCTCCTGCTCGTCGAGCAGCCCGATCGGCATCGCGAACGCGTCGGCGATCACCTGCTGCCAGAGCGGATGCTTCATCACCCCGCCGGTGGCGCGGATCTCGTTGATCTCCAGCCCCGCGGCGCGCATCGACTGCAGGACGAGCGACAGCTGCAGCGCGACCCCCTCGACGGCCGCGCGGACGAGGTGCTCGCGCCGATGCGCGCGCGTCAGACCGACATAGGCGCCGCGCGCGGTGCTTCCCCAGTGCGGTGCGCGCTCGCTCAGCAGGTACGGAAGCATCAGCAGCCCGCCCGCGCCGGCGGGGACGGTCGCGGCCGCGTCCAGCAGGTCGGACGCCGAGCCGCCCTCGTCCTCGCCCGCGATCTCGGCGCGCACCCAGTCGAGCACCACACCGCCGTTGTTGATGGCGCCGCCGATGACCCAGCGGTCCTCGGTCAGCGCGTAGCAGAACACCCCGCCGCGGGGATCGACCGCGGGCTTGTCGACGCCCACGCGCAGGGCGCCGCTGGTGCCGATCGAGCACGCCGCGACGCCCGGGCGCACGGCCCCGACGCCGAGGTTGGCGAGCGGGCCGTCGCCCGCGCCGACGACGACGGGCGTCGACAGCGGAAGGCCGGTCGCGGCGCCCGCCTCCTCCGTCAGCCCGTCGAGCACGGTGGTCGTGGCGACGAGCTCGGGAAGCTGCTCCTGACGGATCCCGGCGAGGCCGAGCGCCTCCTCGTCCCACGCGAGGCGGTGGATGTCCATCAGCCCCGACGCCGAGGCGAGCGAGTGGTCGACGACGAGCGCGCCGCACAGGTGCAGCAGCACCCAGTCCTTGATCCCGACCCAGAAGGCGGCGTTCTGCCGGATCCGGGGCTCCTGCTCGCGGAACCAGATCAGCTTCGTCAGGGGCGACATCGGGTGGATCGGGGTTCCCGTCCGGCGGTGAAGCGCGAGGCCGCCGGCGGATGCGCGCACGCGCGCCGCCTGGTCGGCGGCCCGGGTGTCGGCCCACGTCACCACCGGGGTGAGGGGACGCAGCTCGTCGTCGAGGGCGAGCAGGCTGTGCATCGCCGACGAGAACGACAGCCCCGCGATCCGCTCGACGCCGATCTCGGCGACCACCGCGCGAAGGCCCTCATAGACCGCGCCGAGGATCAGGTCGGGATCCTGCACCGCGTGCCCCGGGTGCGGCTCCTCGAGCGGGTAGCCGTGCGAGGCGGACGCGAGCTGACGGCCATCCGGCGTGTACGCGACCGTCTTCGTCGCGGTGGTGCCCATGTCGACGCCGATGACCACATCGCGTGCTGTCGTCATCTCGCGCGCACCTTCCCGTCCGGCCTCAGCGCCATCGTGCCTCATGCGGCATCGCCTGTCATCGCGACGACGACCTTGCCCGAGCGGCGGGAGTCGCGCGCGAGCGCGAACGCCTCCTCCGCCCGGTCGACGGGAAGCACGTGCGTGACGACCTGCTCGATCTCGGGCCGGCGGTCGAGCAGGACGACCGCCTCGTCGATCTCCTCGCGGAAGCGGAACGTGCCGCGCAGGTCGACCTCCTTGGAGATGAAGGGCGCGAGGTTCACCGGACGCGGCGCGTCGGGCACCATCCCGACCTGCACGACGACGCCGCGGCGGCGGACGGCGGCACCCGCCGCGCCGATCGCGACGGCGACGCCCGAGCACTCGAGCACGACGTCGAACGCCGAGGGCGGCAGCTCGTCCTCGCCGATGCGCACGACGGCATCCGCGCCCAGCGCGGTCGCGCGCTCGAGCGGCTCGGGAAGCACGTCGCTCACCGTCACGTGGGATGCGCCCCGCGCCTGCGCGGCGACCAGGGCAAGCAGGCCGATCGGGCCCGCACCCGAGACGAGCACGCGCGCGCCGGACAGGTCGCCCGCGCGATTCGCGGCGTGCAGCGCGACCGCGAGCGGCTCGGCGAGCACGGCGCGCCGCACGGGCAGCGACGCCGGCAGCGGGCGCACCATGTCGGCGCGCACCACGAGGTACTCGGACATCGCGCCCTGCGTGTGCGGCCACGTCGACGCGCTGCCGAGGTACGAGCCGCCGGGCCACAGGTGAGGCTCGTCCTCGATCCCGCGCTCAGGCGCCCCGAATCGCGCCGGGTGCACGGTGACGGGGGTGCCCGCCTCGAGCGCTCCGCTCGGGTCGAGGTCGACCCGGCCGGCGAGCTCGTGGCCGGGCGTCAGCGGCTCGCGCACCACGTACTCGCCGTTGGCTCCCTCGAAGAAGTAGTGGAGGTCGGATCCGCACACGCCGACCACGTCGACCCGCAGCCGCACCTCGCCCTCGCGTGGCTCGGGCATCGGCGCCTCGCGCACCGCCATTGACTCCTTGGCGTCGATGTACACCGCGCGCATCGCGGTCCCCTTCCTGCTCATGCGGATGACCGCGCTCAGACGACCGCGGTCATCCCGCCGTCGACGAAGATGTTCTGCCCCGAGACGAAACCCGACGCGTCGGAGGCGAGGTAGAGCAGAGTTCCCCACAGCTCGCGGAAGTCACCCCAGCGCTGCGCCGGTGTGCGGTTCACGAGCCAGGAGGTGAACTGCTCGTCCTCCACCAGCGCGCGGTTCATCTCGGTGGCGAAGTAGCCGGGCGAGAGGGCGTTGACCTGCACGCCGAAGCGCGCGAGATCCGCCGCCATGCCCTGGGTCAGGAGCGCCACGCCGCCCTTGCTTGCCGAGTACGGGGCGATGGTCTGTCGCGCGAGCTTCGACTGCACCGAGGCGATGTTGATCACCTTGCCCGAGCCGCGCTCGGCCATGCCGGGCGTCACGAACCGCGACACGTAGAACACGCTCGACAGGTTGCTCGCGATCACGGCGTCCCAGTCGTCGACCGGGAACTCGGTGAACGGCGCCCGCCGCTGCACGCCCGCGTTGTTGACGAGGATGTCCGGCACGCCGTGCTCGGCGATCAGCGCGCCCACGGCGGCCTCGACGGCCGCCGCGTCGGTCACGTCGAAGCGCACGGCGGCCGGTCGCGTGCCGGTCGCCCGCTCGATCGCGTCCCCGGCCGCGGCGAGCGCCTGCGCGTCGCGGCCGTGGAGCACAACCCTCGCGCCCGCCTCCGCGAGCGCGAGGGCGAGCGACAGGCCGAGCCCGCGCGACGATCCGGTGACGAGAGCGAGACGCCCCGAGACGTCGAAGAGATCGGTGCCCGTCATGCGCTCAGAAGATCAGGTAGATCGCGAGCACGAGGACGAACGCGACGACCGACTCGATCGCCTGCTGGACCGTCCACGTCTTGAGCGTGGTCTTCACATCCATGTCCATCAGGCGCCCGACGAGCCAGAAGCCCGAGTCGTTCACGTGGCTCGCGAACACCGATCCGGCCGCGGCCGCGAGCGTGATCGCCGCGGTGTCGATGACGCTCAGGCCCGCCGACGTGACGGCGGGAGCGAGCAGGCCCGCGGTGGTGACGAGCGCCACGGTCGCCGAGCCCTGCGCCACGCGCAGCACGACCGCGATGACGTAGGCGGCGAAGATGAGCGGCATCCCCCAGGAATCGAGGGTCTCGGAGAGCGCGTCGCCGATTCCCGACGCGCGCAGCACGCCGCCGAACATGCCGCCGGCGCCGGTGATCAGGATCACGGAGGCGACCGTGCCGAGCGTTCCCTCGACGAGCTTCTCGAGGGCCGATCCGTTCTCGCCGCGGAACCTGCCGAGCACGAGCAGCGCGACGAGAGCCGTGATGAGCAGCGCGACCGGCGACGTGCCGATGAGCATGAGCGCCTGCACCCACGTCTGGTCACGGTCGACGACGCCGGCGGAGCCGAGGGCGTTCAGGCCCGTGTTGAGGAAGATCAGCAGCAGCGGCAGGACCAGGATCGCGACCACCGTGCCGAACTTCGGCGGATTCGTCGGCTGGTCGTCGTCCTTCACGCCGAACAGCGCGGGCACGATCATCGGGTAGCGCTTGTTGACGAAGGTCGCCCACAGGTAGCCCGAGACGTACCAGACGGGGAACGCGAGCACGAGGCCGAGCAGCAGCACAACGCCGAGGTCGGCCTCGAAGAACTCGGAGGCCGAGACGGGGCCGGGGTGCGGGGGAAGCAGCACGTGCATCACCGAGAACGCCGCGGCGCCGCTGAAGCCGTACAGCAGCAGGTTCTTGCCGCCGATGCGGCGCGCGACCGCGAAGATGATCGGCAGCATCACGATCAGGCCCGCGTCGAAGAAGATCGGGAAGCCGAGGATCAGCGACGTCAGACCGAGCGCGAACGCCGCCCGCTTCTCGCCGAAGACCGACACCATCTTCTCGGCGACGACCTTCGCGCCGCCGCTGGACTCGATGAGGCGCCCGAGGATCGCGCCGAGGCCGATCAGCAGGGCGACCGAGCCGAGCGTCGAGCCGAAGCCCGCGACGAGCACGTCGTTGACGAGCACGGCCATCGGCAGGCCGGTCGCGATCGCCGTGAGCAGCGAGACGACGATCAGCACCAGGAACGCGTGCAGCCGCACCTTGATGACCAGGAACAGGATCAGCGCGACGGCCGCCGCGGCGATGCCGAGCAGCGGGCCCGCGCCGAGCGTCTGGGTCCAATCTTCCATGGGGGTTTCTCCGTTGAAATCGGGGATGCCGCGGCGGCGCTCGCATCCGAGGAAGGCCTCGTCCGAACGTGATCGGTGCGGACGTGCGACAAAGGTACTACTTTTCCGCTCGGTAAGGTATCACCATTCAGACCTCGCAAAGGAGCGTGATGGCCGGCGGAACTCACCGCGACGTGCTCGGGGAGCTCGGGCGACGCATCGCCACGGGCATGATCCGTCCGGGCTCCGTCCTCACGCTCGCCGGGATCGAGCAGGATCTGGGGGCCTCGCGCACCGTCGTACGCGAGGCGGTGCGCGTGCTCGAGAGCATCGGGATGGTCGAGTCGCGGCGCCGGGTCGGCATCACGGTGCGACCGCGCGAGCACTGGGACGCCTTCGATCCGCAGCTGATCCAGTGGAACCTCGACGGCCCCTTCCGGCAGCAGCAGCTCGAGGCGCTCGCCGAGCTGCGCGTCGCGACCGAGCCGATGGCGGCGCGTCTCGCTGCCCGCCGCGCGACGCCGACCCAGCGCGCCGAGCTGCGGCGCCTCGCCGAGCGCCTCGTCGAGCTCGGCGAGCGCGGCGAGGGCGCATCCGACCCGTACCTGGAGGCCGACGTCGCGTTCCACGCGCTGCTGCTCGCGGCCTCCGGCAACCCGCTGCTCGCCGTGCTCGAACGACCCGTGCACGCGGTGCTCGAGGGGCGCACCCGGCTGGGGCTGACCCCCGCGGTGCCCGCCGAGGGGACGCTCGAGGAGCACATGCGCGTCGCGCTCGCCGTCGCCGAGGGCGACGCGGACGCCGCCGAGCGCCACTCCCGCGCGCATATGCACACCGTGTGGGATGAGATGTCCTCGGACTGAGGGGCGCCGGGTCAGCCCCGGGCGGCGAGCGCGGCCTGGTAGAGGTCGCGCGAGGAGTGTCCCGTGTGCGCCGCGACCTCGGCGGCGGCCTCCTTGAGCCGCGTGCCGGAGGCGACCATCGCCTGCACCTGCGCGAGCGCGTCCTCGGGCGAGACGTCCCCCGCGACCGCGCCGGCGACGACGATCACCAGCTCGCCGCGCACTCCCTCCTCGGCCCACGCGGTCAGCTCGGCGAGGGTGCCCCGCGCGACCTCCTCGTGAAGCTTCGTGAGCTCACGGCACACCGCCGCGCGGCGATCCTGCCCGAACGCCGACGCCATGTCGCCGAGGGTCTGCGCCACGCGGGTCGGCGCCTCGAAGAACACCATCGTGCGCGGCTCGGCGGCGAGCGCCGTCAGGGCGCGGCGCCGCTCCCCCGGCTTGCGCGCGACGAACCCCTCGAACGTGAAGCGGTCGGTCGGCAGGCCCGCGACGGCGAGCGCGGTCAGCACGGCGCTCGGACCCGGGATCGCCGTGACCGTCACGCCGGCCTCCGCCGCGGCCGAGACGAGGCCGTATCCCGGATCGCTCACGGTCGGCATCCCCGCATCCGTCAGGACGACGAGATCCTGCTCCCTGGCGAGTTCGACCAGCTCGGCGGCCTTCTGTCGCTCGTTGTGGTCGTGCATCGCGATCAGCCGCGGCCGGTTCGCGATGCCGAGCCCGGCGAACAGCCGCTGCGCGGTGCGCGTGTCCTCGGCTGCCACGACGGGCGCCTCCTCGAGCACCTCGATGAGCCGGCGGGACGCATCCCCGAGGTTGCCGATGGGCGTCGCGGCGAGGATGATCACCGCTTCAGGGTAGTCCCGCGTTCCTGCGCGACGCCGTGGCGCCGCCTCGCGGGCAGGGACCCGGCCGCGCCCTAGGCTGTTGCGGGTGAGGATCGCGCCCCGCACCGCCGGCTGGCTGACGCCGCTCGCGCTGACGGTCGTCGCGGCGGCCCTCCGCTTCATCGGGCTCTCGCACCCGCACGAGCTGGTGTTCGACGAGACCTACTACGTCAAGGACGCCTGGACGCTGCTTCACCTCGGCTACGAGGGCACGTGGCCGGACGACGCGAACGCGCTCTTCACCGGCGGCGACACCGCCGCCTTCCTGACCGACCCGTCGTACGTCGTCCATCCGCCGCTCGGCAAGTGGCTCATCGCCGTCGGCATGCTGCTGTTCGGGGCGGAGAGCGGGTTCGGATGGCGGTTCTCCGCCGCTGTCGCCGGCACCCTGCTCGTCCCCCTCGTGTACGCGATCGCGCGGCGCCTCTCCGGCTCGGTGGTGATCGGCGCGGTCGCGGGCGGGCTGCTCGCCGTCGACGGCCTGGCGAACTCGCTCAGCCGCGTGAGCCTCCTCGACGGGTTCCTCGCGTTCTTCGTGACGCTCGCCTTCTGGTTCCTGATCCTCGACCGCGAATGGATGACGAGGCGCCTGGAGGCCTGGCAGGCGGATCCGCACCCCGGCTACACCGGCCCCGTGGTGTGGGATCGCCCGTGGGTGCTCGCCGCGGGCGCGGCGCTCGGCGCCGCGACGGCCGTGAAGTGGTCGGGGCTCTACGTGCTCGCGGGCGTCGGCCTGTTCCTCGTCGTCTCCGACGCGCTGATGCGCAGGCGCGCGGGAGTGAAGGAGTGGTACGCCGCGGCGCTCGTGCGCCAGGGGCCCGTCGCGTTCCTGCAGCTGGTGCCGGTCGCGGCGGTCGTCTACGTGGTGTCGTGGACGGGCTGGCTCGTCACGACCGGCGGCTACGACCGCGGATCGGATCCGAACCCGCTCATCGCGCTGTGGAACTACCACCAGTCGATGTACGGCTTCCACGTCGGCCTGAGCGCGAGCCATCCGTACGCGAGCCCCGCCTGGCAGTGGCCGCTGCTGCTGCGTCCCACGGCGATGTGGCTCGCGCGGCCCGAGGCCGGCACGGCTCAGTGCGCCTGGAGCGACGACTGCATCGGCGTGATCGGCAGCCATCCGAACCCGATCACCTGGTACGGCGCGTGGGTCGCGGTCATCCTGCTCATCGTGCTGCTCATCCGGCGCCGCGCGGGGGCATCCGCGTTCGGGTTCGCCCTCGTGCTGACGGGACTCGCGGTCACCTACGTGCCGTGGCTGCTCTACCCCGCGCGCACGATCTTCCAGTTCTACACGGTGGCGATGCTGCCGTTCCTGGTCATCGCGCTCGCGCTGGCGCTCGGCGGGCTGACGCAGCAGCGGGATCCGGTGACGCTGCCCGACCCGAGCCCTGCCGAGCTCGCCTACGCCCGGCGCGCCGCCGCCCGCGAGACGCGCGCGTGGCGCGTGTTCGCGATCTCGTTCGTGGCGATCGCGGTGCTCGCCGGCATCTACTTCCTGCCGCTGTCCACCGGCTTCCTCACCCCGTACGGGTTCTGGCTGATGCACATGTGGCTTCCCGGCTGGATCTGACTCAGGACGCCGGTCGCGGGGGCGCGCGTGAGGGGAGACCCCACGCGCGCCCCCGCCAGGGTCAGTTGACCTCGTTCGGGTGGCCGCCCACGCGGCCAGAGCCGTCGAGCGGGTCGAGCGCGTCGATCGCGGCGACCTCGGCGTCGGTGAGCTCGAAGTCGAACACGTCGAAGTTCTCGGCCATGCGCTCGGGGCGCACCGACTTCGGGAACACGATGAAGCCCCGCTCGAGGTGCCACCGGATCACGACCTGAGCGGGCGTCTTGCCGTGCGCGGCGGCGGCGTCGGCCACCGCCTTCTCGCCGAAGAGGTCGTACTTGCCCTGGCCGAGCGGACCCCACGACTCGATGAACATCCCGTGATCGGCGGCCCACTGCGTGATCTCGCGCTGCTGGTACGCGGGGTGCAGCTCGATCTGGTTCACCGCCGGGGTCACGCCGGTGTCGCCGACGATGCGCTCGAGGTGCTCGACGAGGTGGTTCGACACCCCGATGCTCTTCGCGAGCCCCCCGTCGCGGATCTCGATGAGCTTCTGCCACGCGTTGAGGTAGTTGTCGTTCGCGGGCGCGGGCCAGTGCGTGAGGTAGAGGTCGACGTGGTCGAGGCCGAGCTTCTCCAGGCTCTCGGAGATCGCCGCCTTCGGCTCGTCGCCGGCCTGGCGGTCGTTCCACAGCTTGGTCGTGATGAAGAGCTCGTCGCGCGGGATGCCGCTCTTCGCGATCGCGGCGCCCACGCCCTCCTCGTTGCGGTAGATCGCCGCGGTGTCGATGTGGCGGTAGCCGGCCTCGAGGGCCTCACTGACGGCCTTCTCGGCCTCGGCCGGCGGCACGAGGAAGACGCCGAAGCCGAGCTGCGGGATCTCGAAACCGGAATTGAGCGTGATGGTGGGTACGGTCATGCCTTCGACCCTAGGAGCGGGAGGGGGTCTGTGGCTCGGGATTCCGGGATCGAGGTGGCGGCGATAGGATCCGGCAACGCTTCCGACGGTCCCGTTCGGAGGGCGTCCTCTCGTCTGTCCACAGCTCGTCACACGCCGGAAGCATCGGTGAAGTATCGTGCACCGCCAGACCGCATTCACACGTCGCTGAAGGGGCTGCATGTCGATTCGGGTTCTGAGCCTCTACGAGGGGTTCTTCGCAGGCGGCGCACGCATCCTGCACACCAACGTCGTCCGCGCGCTCCACGCGTCGGGTCAGCGTCATTCGGTGCTGAGCATCGCGAGCTCGGCGAAGCGCGAGGGGACCATCCAGAGGATGGAATCCGACGCCCGGTACCAGACGCTCACGGCGAGCGGCGTGCCCGTCCGCACCCTGGGACGGACGGCCGGCGCGAGCGCCCCCTCCCCCGAGTCGTACACCGACGAGGAGCTCGCGATCGCGGCGGCGGCGGTGGCCGACGTCGACGTCATCCTGTCGCTGAAGGAGCAGCCGGTCGGCCTGCTGCGCGCCCTGCGCGACCGCGGGCTGATGCCGGACGTGCCCGTGATCGTCTGCCTTCACCGCTCGGATCCCCGGCACTCCGGCGCGGCCCTCGACCACCTCGTCGACGCCGCCCGCGACGGGCTCGTCACCGACGTCGTCTCGTGCGCCGCGTCCACCGAGATGGCCTACCGGCGCGCCGGCGTGCATCCCGAGCGCAGCGTCGTCATCCCGAACGGGATCGACCTCGATGTCTTCCGTCCCGGCACGCAGGACGAGATCTCGGAGACCAAGCGGAAGCTGGGGATCCCGGAGGATGCCCCGGTGGTCGTGTACGCGGCGCGCTTCGATCCGATGAAGGACCCCTCGCTCTTCCTGCGTGCGGTCGCCGAGCACGAGCGCGAGGACGAGCGCACACACTACGTGATGTGCGGCGCCGGGATGACGCGCGAGAACGCGGCGTTCGCCGAGCTGCTCGAGGAGAGCGGCGTCGCCGGCACGCACCGCGTGCACGCGCTCGGCATCCGCGACGACATGCCCGCGCTCTACCGGATCGCCGACATCGTGGCGCTCACCAGCTCGTTCGGCGAGGCCTCGCCGCTGTGCCTTCTCGAGGGGATGGCGAGCGGGGCCGTCCCCGTGACGACCGACGTCGGGGACGCCGCGGTCGAGGTCGACGGCGTCGGGCGCGTCACGACGCACCTCCCGGCGGATGTCGCCGGGCACTGGCGGGATGTCATCGACGAGCCCGTCCCCCACCGCGACGGCATCGACGCGCTGCGAGACCGGATCGGCGCGCACCGGATGATCGACGACTACCGCGACGCGATCGCCACCGCATACGCCGCGCGCATGACGCCGGCCCGCGCGGGGGCCGGCGCCGACGCCCCGCGGCGCTGACCGGAACGACACACCCCCGGCGCCCGACCAGGCGCCCGCGGCCCGCCCTGGCGCGCCGCGCTGAGGCGCGCCCGGCGACATAGACTGGAGGGCTATGCCCGAGCCCCGCATCTCCTACCCGCCCGAGCTGCCCGTCAGCGGTGCGCGGGACGAGATCGCGCGCGCCATCCGGGATCACCAGGTCGTGATCGTCGCGGGCGCGACCGGATCGGGAAAAACCACCCAGCTGCCGAAGATCGCGCTCGAGCTCGGCCGCGAGCGCATCGCGCACACGCAGCCGCGCCGCCTCGCCGCCCGCACGATCGCCGAGCGCGTCGCCGAGGAGCTCGACGTGCCGCTCGGCGGGCTCGTCGGCTACAAGGTGCGCTTCACCGACAAGGTCTCCGACGCGACCCGGATCGCGCTGATGACCGATGGCATCCTGCTGAACGAGATCCACCGCGATCGGACGCTGTCGCGCTACGACACGATCATCGTCGACGAGGCGCACGAGCGCTCGCTCAACGTCGACTTCCTGCTCGGCTACCTCAGGCAGCTGCTCCCCCAGCGTCCCGACCTCAAGGTGATCATCACCTCGGCGACCATCGACCCGCAGTCGTTCGCAAAGCACTTCGCCGCGCAGGATGGCACGCCCGCGCCGATCATCGAGGTGTCGGGGCGCACGTTCCCGGTCGAGATCCGGTACCGGCCGCTGGTGTCCGACGTCGCGGCGGAGGACACACCGGCCGAGCCCGAGACGGTCGCCTACGACGCCGAGGACGAGGTGTCCGCGATTGTCGCAGCGCTGCGCGAGCTCGACCGGGAGGCCCCGGGCGACGTGCTCGTGTTCCTTCCGGGCGAGGCGGAGATCCGCGATGCGGCGGATGCGGTGCGCGGCGCGTTCCGCGATCAGCGCGCGCCCACCGAGGTGCTGCCGCTGTACGGCCGGCTGAGCGCGGCCGAGCAGCACCGCGTGTTCGAGCGCTCGACGGTGGCGGGCGTGAAGCGCCGCGTGGTGCTCGCGACGAACGTCGCCGAGACGTCGCTGACCGTTCCGGGCATCAAGTACGTCATCGACACCGGCACTGCCCGCATCTCGCGCTACAGCAACCGCGCGAAGGTGCAGCGCCTGCCGATCGAGGCCATCTCGCAGGCGTCCGCCCAGCAGCGCTCGGGTCGCGCCGGTCGCACAAGCGCCGGCATCGCGATCCGCCTCTATGGCGAGGACGACTTCGCCCGACGTCCCGAGTTCACCGAGCCGGAGATCCTGCGCACCTCTCTCGCGTCGGTGATCCTGCAGGCGCTGGCGCTCGACTTCGGCGACATCCAGCGCTTTCCGTTCCTCACGCCGCCGGATTCGCGCGGCGTCAAGGCGGCGACCGACCTGCTCATCGAGCTCGGCGCGGTCGTGCTGACGCGCGACGGCGCGCCCCGCCTCACCCGCATCGGCCGCGACATCGCGAGCCTGCCGATCGACCCGCGCTTCGCGCGGATGCTGATCGAGGCGCACCGCAACGGGACCGTGGCCGAGGTGCTCGCCATCGTGTCGGGCCTGTCGATCCAGGATGTGCGTGAGCGACCGGAGGACCAGAGGGAGCAGGCGGATCAGGCGCACGCGCGATTCGCGGATCCGACGAGCGACTTCCTGACGCTGCTGAATCTGTGGAACCACCTGCAGGAGAAGCAGCGCGAGCTCGGGTCGAGCGCGTTCCGGCGCCTGTGCCGCTCGGAGTTCCTCAACTACGTGCGCGTGCGCGAGTGGTTCGACGTCCACCGCCAGCTCCGCGGATTGGCCTCGGGCCTCGGTGGCGGCAAGCGCGCGAAGGGCTCCGAAAGGACGACCGAAGCCCCCGTGCGAGCGCAGCGAGCGTGGAGCGAAGCGACCCCGCAGCGCGAAGCGCTGCCTTCCGCGGAGCGAAGCGACGCGGTGTCGCTCGCCGAGGGCCCCCGAAGGGGCGCCCGAGAGCGTGCGACGGCGAGCGGAGCGAGCGATAAGAACGGCGCCAGGGGCGATCTCATCCACCAGGCCCTCCTCGCGGGCCTGCTGTCGCAGATCGGCGTCCTCGACGAGCGTGAGAAGTCGAAGGATGCGCGTGGCCCCCGTGGCGCCGAGTACCGGGGCGCGCGCGGCATCCGGTTCTCGATGTTCCCGGGGTCCGTGCTGCGCAAGCGGCGGCCGAAGGCGGTGATGGCGGCCGAGCTGGTGGAGACCTCGCGGTTGTTCGCGCGCACGGCGGCGCAGATCGATCCGGCGTGGGCCGAGTCGCTCGCGGGCGACCTCGCCAAGCGCCAGGTCTCCGAGCCGCACTGGTCGAAGGACGCCGGGGCCGCGGTCGCGTACGAGAAGGTGACGCTGTACGGCGTCGAGATCGTCCCGCGTCGGCGCATCCAGTTCGCCCGCGTGGATCGCGCGGCGGCCCGCGAGCTGTTCGTGCGGCACGCGCTCGTCGAGGGCGAGTGGGATCCGTCCCGCCTCCCGCAGAACGTGACCGCCTTCCTGCGGCAGAACCACGAGCTGCGGCGCCGGCTCGAGAAGCTCGAGGAGCGCGAGCGGCGGCGCGACATCCTGGCGGGCGACGAGGCGGTCTTCGCGTTCTACGACGCGCGCATCCCCGCCGAGGTGTTCGACGTCCGCTCGTTCGAGACGTGGTGGCGTGACGCGCTGTCGCGCACGCCCAAGCTGCTGACGATGCGCGAGGCCGACCTTGTCGAGGGTCAGGCGACCTCCGACGCGCGTGAGTTCCCCACCCGCTGGACGCAGGGCGACCAGACGCTGAACCTCGCGTACCGGTTCGAGCCGGGGGCACCGGATGACGGCGTCACGGTGGTCGTGCCGCTCGCCCTGCTCGCCTCGCTCGAGCCGGTCGGGTTCGACTGGCAGGTGCCGGGGATGCGGTCGGAGCTCGTCACCGCGCTGCTGCGGGCGCTGCCGAAGGCGATCCGCCGTCACGTCGTTCCGGCCGCCGATTGGGCCGAGAAGCTCTCGGGCGAGCTGGAGGGACAGGGACCGGAGGACCACGCCGGTCGCCCGCCGCAGTCGCTGCGCGAGGCGCTCGCGAAGCGCATCCAGCGCGTGGCGAACCAGCCTGTGACGGCCGCCGACTTCGAGCTCGAGCGCGTGCCGGGGCATCTTACGATGTCGTTCCGCGCGGTGGACGAGCGCGGCCGCGCCCTGGGGGCGGATCGCGACCTGCGCACCCTGCAGGATCGCCTCGCCGGCCGCGCCCGGCAGAGCGTCGCGCGGTCGCTCGATCGCGAGGCGCGTCGCACCGGTCCCGCGGAGGTCGCGGGTGCGCGTCCGGTGCTGGAGCGCACGGGGCTGACGGACTGGGACCTCGGCGACCTTCCCGAGGTGGTCGACACCAAGGTGGCGGGCGGCGTCGTGCGCGGGTACCCGGCCCTCGTGGACGAAGGGTCGACCGTCGCGCTGCGTGTGGAGGCCACGCCCGAGCGGGCGACCGCCGACACGCGCCGCGGCGTGCGCCGGCTCCTTCTGCTGCAGGTGCCCTCGCCCGTGTCGTACGTGCAGGAGCACCTGACCGCGAACGAGAAGCTCGCTCTGGCGGCCTCGCCGTATCCGTCGGCGAAGGCGCTGATCGAGGACTGCCGCGCCGCGGTCGCCGACGCGGTGCTCGACCGATCGGGCTCGCTCCCCCGCACGCGCGCCGCATTCGACGCCCTGAAGCAGGAGGTGACCCGCGGATCCGTCGACGACGTGTTCGCGTGCGTCTCGCTCGTCGCGCGCATCCTCACCGCCGCGCGCGAGGTCGAGCGCGGGCTGAAGAAGTCGAACTCGATGGCGCTGCTCGGACCGCTCGGCGACATCCGCGGCCAGCTCGCGGGGCTCATCCATCCCGGGTTCGTCTCGGCCACCGGCCTCGCTCGGCTTCAGCACCTGCCGCGCTACCTGGAGGGCATCCGGCTGCGCCTCGAGGCGCTTCCCGACAATCCCGGCCGCGACCGCGCCTGGACGACCGAGCTCGAGCGCGCGACGGCCGCGTACGCGGAGGCGGGCGGCACGATCCCCCTCCCGCAGGATGCCCCCGAGCACCTCGTGCGCGCCCGCTGGCTGCTGGAGGAGCTGCGCGTGGGCCTGTTCGCCCAGCGCCTCGGCACGGCCGAGCAGGTCTCGGTCCAGCGCCTGCAGAAGGCCCTGCGCCCCTAAGCCCGGGTGCAGCCGGCCGGTTGCTGAGCGGGCGCAGCGAGCTGCTGAAGCCTCTCCGCCCGTTGCTGTCGGTCATCTCGACTCGCAAGCTCGCTCGATAACCGGTGGTGTCACCCGGTTGCTGAGCGAGCGAAGCGAGCCGAAGCGACCCTCCGAAGCCCCGCCGCCCGTTGCAGCCGGTCATCTCGACTCGCAAGCTCGCTCGATAACCGGTGGCGCCAAACCCCCGGTTGCTGAGCGAGCGAAGCGAGCCGAAGCGACCGGCCTGTGGATAGCTCCGGCGCCGACCGGCCGGACGCCGTAGCTTCACGCCATGGCGTATCTGTATGTGCTCGAGTGCCGAGACGGCACGCTGTACACCGGCAGCACGATCGACCTCGAACGACGACTCGCCGCTCACCAGATCGGCGAGGGCGCTGAGTACACCCGCCACCGCCTCCCCGTGAAGCTGCTCTGGTGCGCCCAGTTCGACCGGATCGAGGACGCATTCCGCTGGGAGAAGCGGATGCAGGGATGGAGCCATGCGAAGAAGCTGCGATTCATCGCCGGCGGCGTCGAGGCGATCCGCGGCTACAGCGCGGAGGACCGCCGAAGGCGCCTGTCATCCCCATCGGATACGGGCGCCTGAGGCCCGTCATCTCGACTCGCAAGCTCGCTCGATAACCGAACCGGTTGCTGAGCGAGCGAAGCGAGCCGAAGCGACTCGCCCGTTGCAGCCAGTCATCTCGACTCGCAAGCTCGCTCGATAACCGGTGGTGTCACACTCCCGGTTGCTGAGCGAGCGAAGCGAGCCGAAGCGACCCACCGAAGCCCCACCGCCGGTTGCAGCGGTCATCTCGACTCGCTGCGCTCGCTCGATAACCGAGATACGTCCGCTCGCTCGATAACCGAGGTGCGCGCACTCGCTCGATAACCGTGACCGGCGTCAGGCGGACTCGAGGATGGCCGTCGCGCCCAGTCCGCCGGCGGCGCAGACCGAGATCAGCGCGCGGGCGGGCTTTCCGGTCTCGGCCGCGCGGCGGGCGAGCAGCTTCGCGGTCGTCGCGAGGATGCGGCCGCCCGTCGCGGCGAACGGATGCCCCGCCGCCAGCGACGAGCCCGTGACGTTGAGCTTCGCGCGGTCGACAGTGCCGAGGGCGCCGTCCAGGCCCAGCTCGGTGCGGCAGTAGTCGTCGTCCTCCCACGCGGCGAGCGCCGTGAGCACCGTCGCTGCGAACGCCTCGTGGATCTCGACGAAGTCGAAGGCCTCAAGCGCGAGCCCGTTGCGCGCGAGCAGGCGGGGAACCGCGTGCACCGGCGCCATCAGCAGTCCCTCGCGCCCGCCGACGAAGTCGACAGCCGCCGTCTCGGCATCGACGATCCTGGCGAGCACCGGCAGATCCCGCGCTTCCGCCCAGTCGCGCGAGGCGAGCAGCACGGCCGAAGCGCCGTCGGTCAAGGGCGTCGAGTTGCCGGCCGTCATCGTCGGCGTCGCGCCGAGCTTCTTCCCGAAGACCGGGCTGAGCTTCGCGAGCTTCTCCATCGAGGTGTCGGCCCGCAGGTTGTCATCGCGCGTCAGCCCGCGGAACGGCGTCACGAGGTCATCGAAGAACCCCTCATCCCACGCCTTCGCGAGATTGCGGTGGCTGTTCAGGGCGATCTCATCCTGCGCCTCCCGCGAGATGCGCCAGTGCGCCGTGCTGATCGCCTGGTGCTCGCCCATCGACAACCCGGTGCGCGGCTCGTCGGTGCCGGGCGCGTGCGGCTTGAGGTCGGCCGGGCGCAGCTTCGCCAGCACCCGGAGTCGGTCGCGGAACGTCTTCGCGCGGGACAGCCTCAGCAGCACGCGGCGCAGCCCGTCGCTGACCGCAATCGGGGCGTCGGAGATCGAGTCGGTGCCGCCGGCGATGCCCGACTCGATCTGGCCGAGGCGGATCTTGTTCGACACGGCGATGGCGGCCTCGAGGCCCGTCGCGCAGGCCTGCTGCAGGTCGTAGGCCGGCGTCTGGGCCGACAGGGACGAGCCGAGCACGCTCTCGCGGACCAGGTTGAACTCCCGCGAGTGCTTCAGCACCGCGCCGCCCACGACCTCGCCGAGCCGCTCGCCCTCGAGGGCGAACCGGGCGACGAGCCCCTCGAGCGCGGCCGTGAACATCTCCTGGTTCGAGGCATCCGCGTACTTCTTCCCGGCACGGGAGAACGGGATGCGGTTGCCGCCGACGACGTAGGCGTCGCGCGGGCTGCGGGTCTCGGTCGTTGAGATGTCCGTCATGTCCCGATGGTCTCACGCGCTCCCGGGCCACGGCCCGGGGAATGTGGCGCGGCATCGCTCCGGTATCTTGAAGTCGAGAGAATCGGTGCCCGGCCCGCGGGCTGGAGGCGCCGATCGGCTGACGACCACAGGAGCTTCTTCCGCATGTCGAAGATCATCTACACGCACACCGACGAGGCGCCCCTGCTGGCGACGTACTCGTTCCTGCCGATCGTCGCGAGCTTCGCGGCGAAGGCGGGAATCGAGCTCGAGACGCGCGACATCTCGCTCGCCGGCCGCATCCTCGCTCAGTTCCCCGAGCGCCTCACCGAGGAGCAGCGCATCGGCGACGCGCTGAGCGAGCTCGGCGAGCTGGCGCACGACCCGGCGGCGAACATCATCAAGCTGCCGAACGTGTCGGCGTCGGTGCCGCAGCTCGAGGCGGCAATCGCCGAACTGCAGGCACTCGGCTTCGACGTGCCCGACTACCCCGGCAACCCCGAGACCGACGAGGAGCGCGACTTCGCGGCGCGCTACGACAAGGTCAAGGGCTCCGCCGTGAACCCGGTGCTGCGCCAGGGCAACTCCGACCGCCGCGCCCCCGCGTCGGTCAAGGCCTACGCGAAGGCGCACCCGCACTCGATGGGCGCCTGGAGCGCCGATTCGAAGACGAACGTCGCCACCATGGGCCACGACGACTTCTTCTCGAACGAGAAGTCGGTCGTCATCCCCGCCGACGACACGCTGCGGATCGAGCACGTCGGGCAGGACGGATCCGTCACCGTGCTCAAGAGCGATCTGAAGGTGCTCGCGGGCGAGGTCGTCGACTCGACGTTCATGAGCGCCAAGGCGCTCGACGCGTTCCTCGCCGAGCAGGTCGAGCGCGCGAAGGCCGAGGGCGTGCTGTTCTCCGTGCACCTCAAGGCGACGATGATGAAGGTCAGCGACCCCATCCTGTTCGGCCACGTGGTGAAGACCTTCTTCAAGCCCGTGTTCGAGAAGTACGGCGCCGACCTCGCCGCCGCCGAGCTGTCGCCCAACGACGGCCTCGGCGCGATCTACGCGGGCCTCGACGCGCTCCCCAACGGCGCCGAGATCAAGGCGGCGTTCGACGCGGCGCTGAACGAGGGCCCCGCCCTCGCGATGGTGAACTCCGACAAGGGGATCACCAACCTGCACGTTCCGAGCGACGTCATCGTGGACGCGTCGATGCCGGCGATGATCCGGATCGGCGGTCACATGTGGGGACCGGACGGCAAGGAGGCCGACACCCTCGCCGTCATCCCCGACTCGTCGTACGCCGGCATCTACCAGGCGGTGATCGACGACTGCAAGGCGAACGGCGCCCTCGACCCCGCGACGATGGGCACCGTCCCGAACGTCGGCCTGATGGCGCAGGCGGCCGAGGAGTACGGCTCGCACAACAAGACGTTCGAGATCTCGGCTCCGGGCACCGTCCGGATCGTGAACTCGGCGGGCGAGTCGCTGACCGAGCACGAGGTCGAGGCCGGCGACGTGTGGCGCGCCTGCCAGACCAAGGACGCCGCGATCCGCGACTGGGTGAAGCTCGCCGTGACGCGTGCCCGCCTGTCGAGCACGCCCGCCGTCTTCTGGCTCGACGCGGGCCGCGCGCACGACGCGAACCTGATCGCGAAGATCGAGAAGCACCTCGGCGAGCACGACACCGAGGGTCTCGAGCTCCACGTCATGGCCCCGGCCGAGGCGACGCTCTTCTCGCTCGCCCGCATCCGCCAGGGCCTCGACACCATCTCGGTGACGGGAAACGTCCTTCGCGACTACAACACCGACCTGTTCCCGATCCTCGAGGTCGGCACGTCCGCCAAGATGCTCTCGATCGTCCCGCTGATGGCGGGCGGCGGCCTGTTCGAGACCGGTGCCGGCGGCTCGGCCCCGAAGCACGTGCAGCAGCTCGTGCAGGAGAACTACCTGCGCTGGGACTCGCTCGGCGAGTTCTTCGCGCTGGCGGCCTCGTTCGAGCACCTCGCGCAGACCACCGACAACGCCAAGGCGCAGGTGCTCGCCGACACCCTCGACCGCGCGACGGGCACGTTCCTCGACGAGGACCGCTCGCCCGGCCGCAAGCTCGGCACGATCGACAACCGCGGCTCGCACTTCTACCTCGCCCTCTACTGGGCGCAGGAGCTCGCCAAGCAGACGGAGGACGCCGAGCTCGCGGCCGCGTTCGCCCCGCTCGCCGAGAAGCTGACCGCGGACGAGAAGACGATCGTGGAGGAGCTGATCGCGGTGCAGGGATCGCCCGCCGACATCGGCGGCTACTACCGTCCCGACGCGGAGAAGACCACCGCGGTGATGCGTCCCTCGGCGACGTTCAACCAGGCGATCGACACGCTGTAACCCGCGTCCCGCCGCCCCGACGGCCCCGATCCTGCACGCCAGGATCGGGGCCGTCGTCGTCGCGCGTCATCGATTGGAACGCCGAAGTCAGGTAATGCTAAGTTAGGCAAGCCTCACTCGATCCTGAGGCCTTCCCCACCACAGCTTCGAAGGGATCCCCCTTGCGCATCTCCCGCATCCTGGGCGCGACGGCCGTCGCCGCCGCCGTGACCGCCTCGCTGGCGGCCTGCTCCACCTCCTCCGCCCCCGCCGGCGAGTCCTCGGCTCCCGCGGGCGAGGCCGGCGTCTTCCCCGTCGAGGTCGAGCACGCGCTCGGCACCACGACGATCGAGGCGAAGCCCGAGCGCGTCGCCTCCATCGGCTGGGGCAACCAGGATGTGGCGCTCGCCCTCGGCGTGGCACCCGTCGGAGCGGATGACCAGACCTGGTCGATGGACGGCACGGACGGCCTCGGACTGTACGAGTGGACGACCGACGCCTACGCCGAGCTCGGCGCGGAGGAGCCGGTGATCTTCGACACCACGGCCGGCATCGACTTCGAGGCGATCGCGGACACGCAGCCCGACCTCATCATCGCCGCCTACTCCGGCCCGACGGAGGAGGAGTACGCGACGCTCACCGAGATCGCCGACACCGTCGCCTACCCGGGCGTCGCCTGGTACACGCCGTGGCGCGACAGCATCCTGACCAACTCGAAGGCGCTCGGCCTCGAGGCCGAGGGCAAGGCGCTCGTCAGCGACCTCGAGAAGCAGATCGAGGATGCGACCGCCGACGCCGACTTCGAGGGCAAGACCGCCGCGTTCCTCTTCCTGAACGCCGCCGACCTGTCGACGACCTCGGTCTACGCCACCGGCGACTCGCGCGCCGCGTTCCTCGCCGACCTCGGCTTCGAGGTGCCGCAGGCCGCGAAGGATGCTGCCGACGCGGGCACCTTCTACGCCGACATCTCGGCCGAGAACGTCGACAAGCTCGCGGACGTCGACGTGATCGTGTCCTACGGCGGCGACGAGCTGCTTCCCGCCCTCCAGGCCGACCCGCTGTGGAGCACGCTTCCCGCCGTCAAGAACGGCTCGGTCGTCACGGTCGGCGCCGGCGACGACCTGAGCGGCGCCGTCTCGCCGACGGCCCTGTCCATCCCGTGGATGCTCGACACCTACGTGGGCCTGCTGAGCGACGCCGCCGCCAAGGCAGAGTGACCCTCCAGACCGACGAGACGCGGCGCGCGGCCGGCCCCCAGCCGGCTGCGCGCCGCCGTCCGCTCGTCCTCCTCGGGATCGGCGCCGCCGTCGGCGTCGCCGTCATCCTGTCCCTGGCCCTCGGGTCGAGGCCCGTCTCGCTCGCGGAGGTCGCCGACGGCCTGTCCGCGTGGCTGGAAGGCCGCACGGCCGAGGGGATCGGCGCGATCGCCGTGCAGGAGCGCATCCCGCGCACCGTGCTCGCCCTCGTCGCCGGGGCCGCCCTGGGGCTCTCCGGTGCGCTGATGCAGGCGGTCACCCGCAATCCGATCGCCGACCCCGGCATCCTCGGCGTCAACACCGGCGCCGCCCTGTTCGTCGTGTGCGGTATCGCCTTCCTCGGCATCACCTCGCCCCTGCAGTACCTGGGGCTCGCCCTCGTGGGTGGCACCCTCGCGGCGGCCTTCGTGTACGTCGTCGGCTCGCTGGGACCCGGCGGATCGACCCCGATCAAGCTCGCCCTCGCCGGTGCCGCGACGACCGCCGCGCTGTCGTCGCTGGTGAGCGCCGTGCTGCTGCCGCGCATTGCGGCGATGGATGCCTTCCGCTTCTGGCAGGTGGGCGGGGTCGCCGGCGCCGACTGGGCGACGCTGGGCGTCATCGCCCCGCTGCTCGCCGTCGCCGCTCTCATCGCGCTGTTCTGCGCTCCCGCTCTGAACGCCCTCGCGCTCGGCGACGAGGTCGCGGTCGGGCTCGGCGTCAAGGTGGGCGCGGCCCGACTTATCGCGTCGGCCGCCGGCGTCGCCCTCTGCGCGGCCGTCACCGCGATCGCGGGACCGATCGCCTTCGTCGGTCTCATGGTCCCGCACGTCGCCCGCATGCTCTTCGGCCCCGATCAGCGCTGGATCCTCCTCGTCTCCGCGCTGGGAGGCGCCGCGCTGCTCGCCGTCTCCGACACGATCGGACGCCTCATCGGCTACCCGGGCGAGGTCGAGGCGGGCATCATCACCGCCTTCGTCGGCGCCCCGATCCTCGTCCTGATCGCCCGTCGCACTCGGATGAAGGCCCTCTGATGGCCGTCTCCGCTCCCCCGTACGAGGTCACGGCGGTCATCCGCCTCGGCCGCCGGCGACGCGCCCGCCGGCGAGTCGTCGCGCTGAGCGTGCTCGGCGCCGTGCTGATCGCGCTCATGGCCGCCATGCTCATGCTGGGCAACACGATCTACCCGGTGCAGGACGTCGTCGCCGTGATCCTCGGCGAGAAGGTGCCCGGTGCCTCGTTCACCGTCGGGTCGCTGCGCATCCCCCGCATGATCACGGGCATCCTCGCCGGCGTCGCGTTCGGCATCGCGGGGACGACATTCCAGACGATGCTGCGTAATCCCCTCGCGAGCCCGGATGTCATCGGCATCACCTCGGGCGCCAGCGCGGCGGCCGTGCTGTGCCTCGTCGTCCTCCACTGGGGCACCGCCGCGACGACCGTGACCGCGCTCCTGGTCGGCATCGGCACCGCGGCCCTCATCTACGTCGCCGCGCGCGGCGGGGAGTCGACCGGCGGACGGCTGATCCTCATCGGCATCGGCATCGGCGCGATGCTCGACGCCGTCGTCGCCTACCTCGTTCAGCGCGCCGCCGACTGGGACGTCGCCGCGGCAATGCGGTGGCTGACCGGCAGCCTCAACGGATCGAAGTGGGAACTCCTCGCGCCCCTCGCGATCGCCACGGCCGTGCTCGTGCCGCTCATCCTGCTGCTCTCGCGCGATCTGCGCGCCCTCGAACTCGGCGACAGCTCGGCCACCGCCCTGGGCGTGCGGGTCGACCGGGCACGACTGCTGCTCATCGTCGCCGCCGTCGCGCTCGCCTGCTTCGCCACCGCGACAACCGGCCCGATCGCGTTCGTCGCGTTCCTCGCGGGGCCGATCGCGTCCAGATTCGTCGGACCCGGTACGAGCCTGACCATCCCGGCCGCGCTCACCGGCGCCGTGCTCGTGCTCGCGGCCGACCTGATCGGCCAGTTCGCGTTCGACGTGTCGTTCCCGGTCGGCGTGATCACCGGCGTCCTCGGCGCTCCGTACCTGCTCTATCTGCTCATCCGCACAAACCGCTCGGGAGGTTCCTCGTGACCGTCCAGTCAACGCTTCAGGCGACGCAGCTCGTCTCGGGATACGGCGCCGCACCGATCGTGAAGGGCGTCGACCTCACGGTGCCGAGCGGACGGATCAGCGTGATCGTCGGCGCGAACGCGTGCGGCAAGTCGACGCTGCTGAAGACGCTCGCCCGGCTCCTCCAGCCCCAGGCGGGAAGCGTCGTGCTCGACGGGCAGAGCATCAGCACGATCCCGACCAAGCAGCTCGCCCGCACACTGGGGCTCCTCCCCCAGTCGCCGATCGCCCCGGAGGGCATCGCCGTCGCCGACCTTGTCGGCCGGGGCCGCCACCCCCACCAGAAGCTGTTCCGCTCGTGGTCGGCGGCGGATGACGCCGCGGTCGCGGAGGCGCTCGCGGCGACGGACATCTCGGACCTCGCCGACCGCGCCGTCGACGAGCTGTCGGGCGGGCAGCGCCAGCGCGTGTGGATCGCCATGGCCCTCGCGCAGGAGACCGGCGTGCTGCTGCTGGATGAGCCGACGACCTTCCTGGATGTCGCCCACCAGATCGAGGTGCTCGATCTTCTGACCGACCTCAACCGGTCGAAGGGCACGACGATCGTGATGGTGCTTCACGACATGAACATGGCCGCCCGCTACGCCGACCACATCTTCGCGATGTGCGCGGGCGAGCTGATCGCCAGCGGTGCTCCCGCGGAGGTCATGACGAGCGACCTCATCTCCCGGGTGTTCGGGCTCGACTCGCTGGTGATCCCCGACCCGGTCTCCGGCGCGCCGATGGTGCTCCCGCGCGGACGCCACCACGTCCTGGCCGACGCCGCCGCCTGACCCACCCGCGCCACCGCACTACCCTGGCGGTATGGCGAAGGCGATCCAGTACACCGAGCTCGGCGGGCCAGAGGTCCTCACCCTGAACGAGATCCCGGATCCGATCGCCGGTCCCGGGCAGGTGACGGTGCGGATCGAGGCGGCGGGCGTCAACCCGATCGACTGGAAGCTGCGCGAGGGCATCCGCCCGACACCGCCGTTCACGGGTCCGCGCGGCACCGGGACCGACGCCGCCGGCCACATCACGGGCGTCGGCGAGGGAGTCGACGGCTTCCGCATCGGCGATCCGGTCGTCTTCACCGGGGCACCCGGCGCCTATGCGACAGACATCGCCGTCCCGGCCGAGAAGGTGTTCGCGCGTCCCGCGCGCGTGACGGCCGGCGTGGGCGCCGCCCTCGGCATCCCGGTCGGCACGGCGTACCAGGCGATCCGCTCGCTCGGCATCCGCGGCGACGACACCCTGCTGATCCACGGGGCGTCCGGTTCTGTCGGCCAGGCGGCCGTGCAGCTCGCCGCTCTCGCCGGCGCGCGCGTGATCGGCACGACGAGCGATGCGCGCGCCGAGCGCGTCGCCGACCTCGGCGGAGAGCCGATCGCGTACGGCGACGGGCTCGTCGACCGGGTCCGGTCGGCCGCCGCGGGCGGCGTCACGGCGATCCTCGACTTCGCGGGCACCGACGAGGCGATCGACGCATCGCTCGAGCTGCTCGAGGACCGCGACCGGATCGCGACGATCGTGCGTGGTCCGGATGCCGCCGAGTTCGGCATCCGCGCGTTCGGCGGCGGATCTCCCGTCCCGCTCACGGCGCAGCAGGAGACCTGGCGCCTCGAGGCGATCCCGGTCGTTCTCGCGCTGCTCGCGGCGGGCCGGTTCTCGGTCGAACTCGGCGAGCGGTACGCGCTCGAGCAGGCGGGCGAGGCGCAGCGCGCGAGCCGCGAGGGCGCGCCCGGCAAGCTGCTGATCGTCCCCTGACGGATCGTGGGCATGTCGGCGCCAGCGCCTAGGCTCGACGTATGAGTGGACTGCGCTGGGGAATCCTCGCCACGGGCGGAATCGCGCATGCGTTCGCCTCCGATCTGCGGACCGCGGGCCTCGACCTCGTCGCCGTCGGCTCCCGCTCGCAGGCGTCCGCCGACGCTTTCGCGGCCGAGTTCGCCATCCCGCGCGCGCACGGCTCGTACGAGGACCTCGCCGCGGATCCGGATGTCGACATCATCTACGTCTCGACGCCCCATCCGATGCACGCCGAGAACGCGCGCCTGGCGCTCGAGGCCGGCAAGCACGCGCTCGTCGAGAAGTCGTTCACCGTGAACCGCGTCGAGGCCCAGGGCCTGCGCGACCTCGCCGCCGACAAGGGCCTGCTCGTCATGGAGGCGATGTGGACCCGCTACCTGCCCCACATGGTGCGCGTGCGCGAGATCATCGACGCCGGCACCCTGGGCGAGATCCGCACGGTCTTCGCCGACCACACGCAGAAGATCACCGACGACCCCTCGCACCGGCTCAACGCCCTGCCGCTCGGCGGCGGCGCGCTGCTGGATCTCGGCATCTACCCGATCTCGTTCGTCTGGGACATCCTGGGCGCCCCGACCACCGTGCAGGCGGCCGCGCGTCTCGGCGACACGGGCGCGGATGCCGAGGTCGCCACCCTCATGACCCACGCGTCGGGCGCCCTGTCGACGACCGTGTCGTCGTCGCGCGGCAGCGGGCCGAACACCGCGCACATCGTCGGCACCGAGGCGCGGATCGACATCGACCGTGTCTGGTACAGCCCGACGTCCTTCACCGTGACCGCGCCCGACGGCTCGATCCTCGAGCGCTACGCGTCGCACGTCGAGGGTCGCGGCATGCAGTACCAGGCGCTCGCCGCCGAGCGCTTCGTCGCCGAGGGCACCCTCGAGGGGCGTGAACTCCCGATCGACGAGTCCGTCGCCATCATGGGCACCCTCGACGACATCCGCCGGCAGATCGGCGTGAGCTATCCGAGCGAGAACTGACGCGCTCTCCGACGTCCATCCCTCCCCCGAACAGGACAGAGCACGACATGGCTGAAACCACCGACGCCCGCGTCGCCGTCTACCTCGACTTCGACAACATCGTGATGAGCTGGTACGACCGCGTGCACGGCCGCAACTCGTACAGCAAGGATCGGCAGAAGATCGCCGAGGACCCGACCGATCCGGAGGTCGCCGCCAAGCTCGCGCTCGCCACGATCGACGTCGGCGCGATCATCGACTACGCGGCGTCGTTCGGCACGCTCGTGCTGACGCGGGCGTACGCCGACTGGTCGTCTCCCGTCAACGCGATCTACCGCTCGCAGCTCGTCGGCCGCGCGGTCGACCTCGTGCAGCTGTTCCCCGCGGCCGCGTACGCGAAGAACGGCGCCGACATCCGCCTCGCCGTGGACACGGTCGAGGACATGTTCCGTCTTCCCGACCTCACGCACGTCGTGATCGTCGCGGGCGACTCCGACTACGTGCCGCTCGCCCAGCGCTGCAAGCGCCTCGGCCGCTACGTGATCGGCCTCGGCGTCGCCGGGTCGACCGCGAAGTCGCTCGCCGCTGCGTGCGACGAGTTCGAGGCGTACGACACGCTCCCGGGCGTGACGCTGCCGAAGAAGCCGAAGGCCGCCGCCGGCAAGGCCGAGACGAAGGAGGCTGCGGCCGCGGAGGCGACCGGATCCGACGCCTCGACCGCGGAGGCGGCGACGACGCAGCGAAGCCGCCGCGCGTCGCGGGCGAAGCAGACGCCGCCTCCCGAGGAGGACACGCTCGTCCCGTTCGACGAGATCCCGCCCGAGGACCTGCACGCCGCCGCCTCGCGCCTGCTCGAGCGGGCGCTGCGCCTCGGCCGCGACAAGGGCGACGACGCCGAATGGCTGCACACCTCCGCGGTCAAGCAGCACATGCGCCGGATGGACCCCTCCTTCAGCGAGAAGACCCTCGGCTTCCGCTCCTTCACCGACTTCGTGAAGTCGCGCGAGCAGCTTGCCGAGGTGCAGGAGAGCGGGCACGAGCGCCTCGTGCGCCTGAAGGACTGACCCGCCGCAGGCAGACGCGAGATCGACCGGCTCACCCCGGGAAAGCGGTTTCTCCGCTAGCGTGACGGTGTGCGCCGGTACTTCCTCGACCTGGGACCGCTGCGCACGTCGCCCGCCTACCTGCGGTTCTGGACGAGTGGCGTCGCCGGCGGCATCGGCGTGCAGCTCACGGCGGTCGCGATCGGCATCCAGGTCTACGAGCTGAGCGGATCCACGGCCGCGGTCGCGCTCGTGGGCGGCCTCGCGCTCGCCCCGATGGTCGTGATGGGCGTGATCGGCGGCGCGATCGTCGACGCGTTCGATCGGCGCCGCGTGCTGATCGTCGCGTCGGCCATCTCCTTCGTCGCGCCGGTCGGGATCGCCGCCCTCGCGTGGGCCGAGGTGACCCAGCTGTGGCCGTACTACGTGTTCACGACGCTGTCGTCGACGATGGGCGCCCTCGTCGGCGCCGCGCGCTTCGCGATCCACCCGCGCCTCGTCCCCCGCGAGCAGCTGCCCGCCGTCGCGGCGCTGAGCGGCCTGAGCGCGGGGCTGCAGGCAGCGGTGGGTCCTGCCCTGGCGGGCATCCTCGTCGCGACGGTCGGCTTCGCGTGGACCTACTCGATCGACGTGCTTCTGTTCCTCATCGGCTTCTGGGGCATCCTGTCGCTTCCCGTGATCGTTCCCGAGGGCCGGTCCGAGACCGGCCTCACGGCGATCGTCTCGGGCTTCCGGTTCCTGCGCCACGCGGGGAACCTGCGGACGGCCATCTGGCTGCAGCTTGTGACCTTCGTGTTCGGCCGCAGCTACGCGATCCTCCCCGCGGTTGGCGCCCTCGTGGTGGGCGGCGGCGCCACCGTCGTCGGGCTGCTGACCGCGGCCGGAGCGGTCGGCGTCATCCTCAGCGGGCTGTTCTCGGGGCGGGCGGGCGGCGTGCGACGGCACGGAGCCGCGGCCACCGCCGGCACCGTCGCGATGGGCGCGGCGGTCGCGCTGTTCGGCGCGCTGCTGTGGGGATTCGACGCCGCCGACCGCTCGATCTCGGAGGCGCGGCCCGACGTGCTCGCACTTGTCGTGCTGTGCGCGGCGCTCGTGCTCGTGGGCGCCGCCGACAACGTCGCCGGCATCTTCCGCACGACGATGATGCAGTCGGCCACCCCCGACGCGCTGCGCGGGCGCCTGCAGGGAATCAACACGCTCGTGCTCACCGCGGGGCCGCGCGCCGGCGACGTGTACGCCGGCCTGCTGGCGGCCGGCGGCATCCTGTGGTTTCCTCCTCTCCTCGGCGGCCTGCTGATCGCCGCCCTCGCCCTGCTGGCGGCGCGCCTGCGCCCCGGATTCCGTGACTACGACGCGATGGAGCCCGTGCCATGACCCCACACCCTCCCGGACCGACCGCCGACCGTCCGCTCAAGCTCGAGCGGATCGCCCGACTGTTGGATGAGCGCGGCGCCGACCGCATCCTGCTCACCCAGCCCGAGAACCTCGCGTGGCTCCTGGATGGGGCGCGCACGAGCGTGCCGCTCGGCGGGCCGCCGGTCTTCTCCGCGACCGTTCACCGCGACGGCGAGGTCGTGGTGACGGCGCCCGCGAACGAGGCGGACCGTCTTGCTGCCGAGGAGGTCTCCGGGGCGGCGATCCGGGTCGTCGACTGGTTCGCCGACCTCACGACGCCGGGCGTCCTGCGCGACACCGACGTGGTCGAGGAGCTGCGCGCGGCCCGGGCCTCGCTGCTGCCGATCGAGCGGGAGCGGTACGCCGCGCTCGGCCGCGACGCGGCAGGGGCGATGACCGCCGTGCTGCGCGAGGCTCGTCCCGAGACGACCGAGCGGCAGCTCGCCGCCGCCCTCGCCGCCGCCGTCATCGCGGCCGGTGCCGAGCCCGCGGTCCTGCTCGTCGCCGGTGCCGAGCGGGGCGGCGTGCAGCATCCGCTCCCGACCGACGCGCCCCTGGGCGGCCGGGCGATGGCCGTGCTGACCGCGCGCCGGCACGGTCTGAACGCCAGCCTCAGCCGCTGGGTGTCGTTCCGCGATCCCGAGCCGGATGCGCAGCGCGCGATCCGCGAGGTCGAGGCGGATGTGTTCGCCGCCACGCGTCCTGGACGCCCCCTGCAGGATGTGCTCGCCGACATCCGCGCGGCGTACGCGCGTCACGGGTTCGGCGAGGACGGCTGGCTGCGCCACCACCAGGGCGGGCCAGCCGGCTACCTGGGCCGCGACCCGAAGGTCGCCCCCGGCGCGGCGGGTGCCGTGCACGCGGGGCAGGCGTTCGCCTGGAACCCGTGGGCGCCCGGCGCGAAGGTCGAGGACACGGTTGTCGCCGACGACGGCGGCATCGAGGTGCTCACGGTCGATCCCGGCTGGCCGACGACCGACGTGCGCGGGCTCGCCCGTCCCGTCGACCTCGACCTCTCCTGACGGGAGATCCGCATGCGACTCGACGACATCCAGATCCGCGATCCTTTCGTCCTCTTCGACGGCGACACCGGTCGCTACCACCTGTTCGGCAGCACCGATGAGAACATCTGGTCGGGCCCCGCCACCGGCTTCGACACGTACTGGAGCGATGACCTCGACGAGTGGCACGGCCCGACGGCGGCGTTCCGGCCGACGCCGGACTTCTGGTCGCACACGCAGTACTGGGCGCCCGAGGTGCACCGCTATGGCGACGCGTTCTACATGTTCGCGACCTTCACGGCGGAGGGCCAGCGTCGCGGCACGCAGGTGCTGCGGGCGGATCGCCCCGAGGGACCGTACGCGCCATGGTCGGACGGCCCCCTGACGCCGCGCGAGTGGGAGTGCCTCGACGGCACGCTTCACGTGGAGGACGGCACGCCCTACCTGGTGTTCTGCCACGAGTGGAAGGACGTCGGCGACGGCGAGGTGCAGGCGATCCGGCTGACGGACGATCTGCGGGGCACGGTCGGCGATCCGGTGCTGCTGTTCCGCGCGTCGGAGGCGCCGTGGGCGCGGTCGATCGAGCGTCCGGAGTTCCCGCGGGTGTTCGTCACCGACGGCCCCTCGATGCACCGGGCCGCCGACGGGCGTCTGCTGATGCTGTGGTCGAGCTTCGGCGATCAGGGGTATGCGATGGGCGTGGCGACCTCGCGGTCAGGGTCGATCGCGGGGCCGTGGACGCAGGCGGAGCAGCCGATCTGGGCGGCCGACGGCGGCCACGGGATGATCTTCGCCGACGCCGCGGGCGGGCTCTACCTCACGCTTCACACACCGAACCGGACGCCGGATGAGCGCGCGCGGTTCTTCCCCCTGGAGGAGACGGACGAGGGCCTGCGGCTGAAGGACTGAGCGGCCGCGGCGAGAACACACCGCCCGTCGCGCGTCCACATGCGCCCCGCGAGAACACACCCCGCAGGACGGGACCTCGCGGCGAGGGTGTGTTCTCGCGGCCGCTCAGGCCCGCACGCGAGAGGCGGCCGGCACGTACCGCAGGGGCTCGAACGCCCCGGCGACCACGGCGCGCAGCGCCTCGAGGTCGCCCGAGACGAAGCCGGCCGTCCGCGCCTGCACCAGCAGGTTGCCGATCGCGGTCGCCTCGACGGGACCGGCGAGCACCGGCAGACCGGCGCGGTCGGCGAGACGCTGGCACAGCAGCGTGTTGAGCGCGCCGCCGCCGACCACGTGGATCGTCTCGACCGGCACGCCCGACAGCTCCGATGCCTTCCGCACAGCCTTCGCGAACGCCTCGGCGAGGCTCTCGACGATGAGGCGGGCGAACGCGGGGCGCGACGGCGGCACCGCGAGGCCCCGCTCGCTCAGCCACGCGGCGATCCGCGCCGGCATGTCGCCCGGGGCGAGGAACACCGCGTCGTTCGCGTCGAACACCGCGTCCGGCGCCGGCGCGTGCGCGGCCTGCTTCAGCAGATCCGGAAGGTCGATGTCGCGCCCCGACTCGTCCTCCCATGCCCGCACGCTCTCGCTCAGCAGCCACAGCCCCATGACGTTGTGGAGGAAGCGCACCCGCCCGTCGACGCCGCCCTCGTTGGTGAAGTTCGCCTCGCGCGCGGCGTCGGTGAGCACGGGGTGCTCGGTCTCGACGCCGACCAGGCCCCAGGTGCCGCACGAGATGTAGGCCGCGCGGTCGGCCCGCATCGGCACGGCGACGACGGCCGACGCCGTGTCGTGCGAGCCGACCGCGACGACCGGCGCCTGGCCGCCGAGTTCGGCGGCGACGTGCGGCAGCAGGACGCCGAGTTCCGTCCCCGGATCCACGAGGGACGGCAGGATGCCGGCGGGCACGCCGATGCGCTCCGCCAGCGCCAGATCCCATTCCCGGGTGCGCACATCGAGCAGGCCGGTGGTGGACGCGTTGGTGCGCTCCGCGACGCGGGCGCCCGTGAGCATCCAACCGATCAGGTCGGGCACCAGCAGCAGGCCGTCGGCGAGGCCCAGCAGCTCTCCCTCGGCGGCGAGCTGATACAGGGTGTTGAACGGCAGGAACTGCAGGCCGTTGCGCCGGTAGAGCTCCTCGAACGGCGCGACGGCGTGAACGGCCTCGACGCCCGACGCGGTGCGCTCGTCCCGGTAGTGGAACGGCACGCCCAGCATCCGGTCGCCGCGCATGAGCGCGTAGTCGACCGCCCACGAGTCGACGCCGATCGACGCGATGGCCGGCTCGCTGCGGAACGCCCGCGACAGGCCGTCCAGCGCACCCCGGTGGAGGCCGATCAGGTCCCAGTGAAGCCCGGAGGGCGTGCGCACGGGCGTGTTCGGGAACCGCCCGACGGTCTCCATCGAGATGGCGCCGCCCTGGAAGCGCCCCAGGATGACCCGCCCGCTCGTGGCCCCGAGGTCGACCGCCGCGACCGCCCCGCCGCTGGCGCTCACGAGAGGCCGCCGGGAGTCCGGGCCGTTTCGACTCGCTGCGCTCGCTCAACGAGCGAAGTTTCCTCCTGCTGGTTGAGCGAGGAGCGCAGCGACGAGTCGAAACCGTGCAACTTTCTCATCGCAGGAACGCCTGCGCGACGCCCGAGTCGACCGGGATGTGCAGGCCCGTGGTGCGGCTGAGCTCGGGCCCGGTGAGCACGTACACAGCGTCGGCGACGTTCTCGGGCACGACCTCGCGCTTGAGGATCGTGCGGTTCGCGTAGAACTGGCCGAGCTCCTCCTCGGGGATGCCGTACGTCTTCGCGCGGTTGGCGCCCCACCCGGAGGCGAAGATGCCGGATCCGCGCACGACGCCGTCGGGGTTGATGCCGTTCACGCGCACGCCGTGCTCGCCGAGCTCGACCGCGAGCAGGCGCACCTGGTGGGCCTGGTCGGCCTTGGTGGCCGAGTACGCGATGTTGTTCGGGCCCGCGAAGACGGAGTTCTTGGACGAGATGTAGACGATGTCGCCGCCCATCCCCTGCTCGATCAGGGGCTTCGCGGCCGCCTTCGAGACGAGGAAGGATCCCTTCGCCATCACGTCGTGCTGCAGGTCCCAGTCCTTCTCGGTGGTCTCGAGCAGCGGCTTCGAGAGCGACAGGCCCGCGTTGTTGACGACGAGGTCGATGCCGCCGAAGGCGAGCAGGGTCGCGTCGATCGCCGCCTTCACTCCCTCGGCGTCGGCGACGTTCGCGGCGACGCCGATCGCGACGTCCGTGCCACCGAGCTCGGCCGCCGCCGCCTGCGCCTTCTCGAGGTCGAGGTCGGCCACGACGACGCACGCGCCCTCGGCGGCGAGGCGCGTCGCGATCGCCTTGCCGATCCCGGATGCCGCGCCGGTCACGAACGCGATGCGGCCCTGGTGCGTCTTCGGCTTCGGCATCCGCTGGAGCTTCGCCTCCTCGAGCGCCCAGTACTCGATCCGGAACTTCTCGGCGTCCGAGATGGGCGCGTAGGTCGACAGCGCCTCGGCGCCGCGCATCACGTTGATGGCGTTGATGTAGAACTCGCCCGCCACGCGCGCGGTCTGCTTGTTCGCGCCGTAGCTGAACATGCCCACGCCCGGCACCAGCACGATGAGCGGGTCGGCGCCGCGCATGGCGGGGCTGTCCTCGGTCGCGTGCGCCTCGTAGTACGCGGTGTAGTCGGCGCGGTACTGCTCGTGCAGCTCCTTCAGGCGCGCGATCTGGTCGTCCACCGACGCGGTCGCCGGCAGGTCGAGGATCATCGGCTTGACCTTGGTGCGCAGGAAGTGGTCGGGGCAGCTGGTGCCGAGCGCCGCGAGCTCGGGCGCGCGCTCCGAGGCGAGGAAGTCGAGCACGACGTCGGCGTCGGTGAAGTGACCGACCATCGGCTTGTCGTGGCTCGCGATGCCGCGGATGGTCGCCGCGAGCGCGGCGGCCTTGGCGCGGCGCTCATCCTGCGGCAGGGCCTCGAAGCCCGCGCGCACGCCGCCGAACGGGTCGGCCTTGCCGTGCTCGGCGATGTACTTCTCGGCCGTCTCGATGATCCAGAGCGAGTTGCGCTCCGACTCCTCGCTCGTGTCGCCCCAGGCGGTGATGCCGTGGCCGCCGAGGATCGTGCCGATCGCCTGGGGGTTCGCCTTCTTGATCTCGGCGATGTCCAGGCCCAGCTGGAAGCCGGGGCGACGCCACGGCACCCACACGACCTTGTCGCCGAAGATCCGCGTCGTGAGCTCCTCGCCGTCGGCGGCCGTCGCGATGGCGATGCCGCTGTCGGGGTGAAGGTGGTCCACGTGGGCCGCGTCGACGAGGCCGTGCATCGCCGTGTCGATCGAGGGGGCGGCACCGCCCTTGCCGTGAAGGCAGTAGTCGAACGCGGCGACCATCTCGTCCTCGCGCTCGATGCCGGGGTACACGTTCACGAGCGCGCGCATCCGGTCGAGGCGCAGGGTCGCGAGGCCCTGCTCGGTCAGCGTGCCGAGGTCGCCGCCCGAGCCCTTGACCCACAGCAGCTCGACGGGCTCGCCAGTGACCGGGTCAACGGCCGTTCCCTTCGCCGAGGTGTTGCCGCCGGCGTAGTTGGTGTTCTTCGGGTCGGCCCCGAGCCGGTTGGACCGGGCGATCAGGTCGGCGACGGCCGGGGTCTGCTGCTGGTTCGTCATTGTGTCTCTCTCGAGGATCGGCGAGTTCTTCGGGTGGGTCGGTCGTCCGGACGGATCCGGATCTCAGGGGCGGAGGATGCGCGCGGCGAATGCGTCGATGGTCGACGCCGCCCCGGGCTTCTCGGGGTCGTTGAGGTGGCCGTGGGTGGTGCCCGGCTCGACGGCGTACTCGACGTCGACGCCCGCGGCACGCAGGTCGTCGACGAAGGCCTCGGCCGACACACGCAGTTCGTCGACGTCCGAGGTGACCACGATCGCCGGCGGGAAGCCGGTGAGTCGCTCGGGTCCGGCGAGGCCGGGGATCGCCGTGACCGGCGCACCCTCGGTCGTGCCGTCGAGGTAGTTCTCGTACATCCACGAGACCACCGCGGGCCCGAACTGCTCGGTCAGCCCCGCCGCGGCGAGGCGCTCGGTGAGCTCGGGAGGCGTCGGCGGCTGCGGCGCATGCAGGGTCGGGTACGCGAGCACCGCGAGCGCGGGCAGCGGGTCGCCCTCCTGCATCAGGTGAAGGATGGCGCCCGTCGCCAGGTTGCCGCCCGCGCTGGCGCCGCCGAGGGCGACGCGGTCGGGGGCGATTCCCCATCCGGTCGCCTGCTCGCGCGTCCAGGCGAAGGCGGCCGCCAGCTGCTCCAGCGCGACCGGGTGGTGGACGCCGTCGCGTGCCTCGGCGCCCGATGCGGCATCCGCTGGCGCCGGGGCGAGCGGGTAGTCGACCGACACGACCGAGACACCCCGCGCGGCCAGGCCGCGCGCGACGTGGTCGGCCTCGGGCATGTCGAGGTCGCCGTACGCGAACCCGCCGCCGTGCGCCCAGACCAGCGCCGCGTGGGCCGCGGCGGCCGGATAGACCCGGACCCGCAGGGGCCCGTGCGGGCCGTCGACGATGTGCTCGGTCGTGTCGGTCATGATCGCTCTCCCTCGCCGCTCAGCGGTTGGCCGGGACGTCGGCGGGAAGCGGCACGGTGCGACCGTAGCGCTCCTGCTCGATCTGCTCGAGCGTCTTCCCCTCGGTCTTCGGCGCCCAGACGGTGCCCACGACGAGGGCGGCGACGAGCAGGCCGAGGATGACGAGGCCCAGGTTGCCGAGGCCGATCGTCGACAGCAGCACGGGGAAGACGAGGCTCAGCAGGCCCACCATGACGCGGGCGAGCATAAACAGCAGTCCCTGCGCGCTCGCGCGGTAGCGGGTGGCGAACAGCTCGGCGGTCCACAGGCCGTAGAACGCCTGCGCGCCGATGCCGGCGGACACACCCCACGCGACCGCGAAGACAAGCAGCGAGACCATCCCGGGCGGGGCGTAGATCAGCACGACCCAGCCGACGATGCCGAGAGCGGCGCCTGCGAAGTACAGCCAGCGGCGGCTGGCGCGGTCGCCGTAGCGCATGAAGCCGAAGTACGTGGCGGCGGCGGTCAGGCCCCACACCAGCACCTGCAGCAGGTTCTGCTGCACCGGGTCCTCGAGGCCCGCGGCCTCGTACACGCGCGGCTGGAAGATGCCGGCCTGGCCGGCGACGGTGTTCCACAGGCCGTACACGCCGAGCAGGAACGCCAGCGCGCTCCAGTTGCGCGGCTCGCGCAGCAGGCCGATCATGCCGGAGAAGAACGACACGCGCGTGCCGGCCGAGGTGGCGGCGGCCCGCTCCTCCTTCCACCGGCGCGACTCGGGCAGCCCGCGACGCACCCACCACGTGATCAGGGCGATCACGAACAGGTGAAGGAAGATCAGGCGCGAGCCGAGCAGGCCGAGCGGGCCCACGACCACGGCGAGCAGGAACCCGACGGCCGGGCCGATCGACCAGGCGAGCTGGGCGGTGCCGACGTGGGCGGCGCGCTGCGCGTCGGGGGCCTCCTCGGCGATGTAGGTCCACGACGCGGGGACGCCGGCGCCCACGGCGATGCCCATCAGGATGACGCCCGCGAGCAGCATCGCGAGGCCGCTGGAGAACGTCACGAGCAGGGCGCCGATCATGAACACGATCAGGTCGTAGGTGTAGATGAACTTGCGGCCGAGTCGGTCGCACAGCGGGCCGCCGATCGCGGCGCCGATGGCGGCGCCGAACGCGTTGGCGGACAGGGCGGCCACGAGGCCGACGACGCCGTCGTCGAAGCCGAACGCCTCCTGCCACAGCGACAGGCTCGTGGCGAGCGCGATGATCGCGCCGGCCTCGATGTAGTTCGACATGGCGACGGCGATCGTCGCCTTCCAGGCGGTGAGGGTGCGCTTCTGGGTGGTCATCGTGCTCACGCCCCCCATCCGGCCTGCACGCCGCCGACGCGGTCGGCCTCGATCGTGCGCTGGTAGTCGGAGTCGAGCTGCGCCCGCATCGGGTCGGCCGGCAGGCCGCGGCTCTCGCGCCACTCGGCGAGCGCGGGGCGCACGTCGGTGTAGAAGGCGTCCATGAAGACGGCGTTCGCCGCGAGCACGTCGCCCGAGATCTGCGCGTCGCGCAGGGCGTCGGCGTCCACCAGCAGCGCGCGGGCGGTCATCTCCTGCACGTTCAGCACCGAGCGGATCTGGCCGAGGATCTTGTTCTCGACGTTGTGGCACTGGTCGAGCATGAACGCCACGTCCGGGTTGTTCAGGCCCCCTCCGCGGATGACCTCGAACAGGATGCGGAACAGCTGGAACGGGTCGGCCGCGCCGACGATCAGGTCGTCGTCGGCGTAGAAGCGCGAGTTGAAGTCGAACGAGCCGAGCTTGCCGAGGCGCAGCAGCTGCATCACGATGAACTCGATGTTGGTGCCGGGCGCGTGGTGTCCCGTGTCGAGGCACACCATGGCGCGCTCGCCGAGCGCCGCCACCTGCGCGTAGGACGTTCCCCAGTCGGGCACATCCGTGTGGTAGAACGCCGGCTCGAAGAACTTGTACTCGAGCACAAGCCGCTGCTCGCCCGAGAGGCGCTCGTAGATGGTCGCGAGCGACTCGTGAAGGCGGTCCTGGCGGCCGCGCATGTCGGCCTGGCCCGGGTAGTTGGATCCCTCGGCGAGCCAGATCTTCAGGTCGCGGGAGCCCGTGGCGTTCATCACGTCGATGCACTCGAAGTGGTGGTCGATCGCCTTCTGGCGCACCTTCGGGTCCTCGTGGGTGAGGGCGCCGAACTTGTAGTCGTCGTCCTGGAACGTGTTCGAGTTGATGGTGCCGAGGCTGACGCCGAGGCCCTCCGCGTGGGCGCGCAGGGCGCCGAAGTCGTCGACGAGATCCCACGGGATGTGGAGCGCGACCGAGGGAGCGAGGCCGGTCAGCTCGTTGACGCGCGCGGCGTCGGCGATCTTCTCGAACGGATCCCGCGGGGTGCCGGGCGTGGCGAACACCTTGAAGCGGGTGCCCGAGTTGCCGAACGCCCAGGAGGGGAGCTCGATCGCCTGCTTCTCGAGCGTGGCGAGGATGTCGGCGGAGAGGTTGCTCACGGTGAGGCCTTTCTCACGAGGGGCGGCTTCGCCCCTGCTTGTCGGATGCGGATGCGGACGGGGAATGGGACGGATCAGGATGCGCCGCGCGCGGCGGCGAGCTGGGTCTCGAGGTGGAACACCTCGGGGTGGGTCTCGGCGGCCTGGTCGGGCCGGCCGTCGAGACCGACGAAGAACGGGGCCATCGACTCCTCCCAGCGGGCGGCGACCTCCGACTGGGCGAGGTACGCCTGCGCGGCCTCGTCGTCGTCCGTCACGTAGGTGCCCACGAGCAGGCCGTCGCCCAGGTGGAAGATCGAGTAGTCCCGGCGACCGGAGGCGGCGATCTCCTCGAGCATCTCCGGCCAGACGGGGCTGTGACGGGCGATGTACTCGTCGAGCCGCTCGGGCGTGACGCGCAGGGCGAAGCAGATGCGTTGGCTCATCGTCGAGGCGTCCCTCCATTGGGGCGGTCAGTACTGCGGCGGTCGAATACTGGACCGTTGAATCGTTTCAGACAGACTGTACGACATCCTTCGGCCCGGCGCCAGTCCCGCCCGTCCCGGCCTCGATCAGTGGACGAGTCCGCCGCCCCGCGCGGTCCCGCGCCGCGTCCTCACCGGATGACCGCGATGTCACCCAGGCCGTCGCCGGTCAGCCGAGGCGTTCGGCGACCCACGCGAGCTGCGCCCGGCGCTGGAACGCCCCGCCGCCCTCGTGGTCGTTGAACGGGTAGACCTCGATGGCACGGTCCTCCGTTCCCCAGGCGTTGAACGCCGCGAAGACCGTCGAGGGCGGGCAGATGACGTCCATGAGGGCCACCGAGAACAGCGTGGGGGCGCCCGCGCGCTTGGCGAGGTTCACGCCGTCGAAGTAGCTCAGCGTGCGATACACCTGCTCCACGCGACCTCGATGGGCCGCGAGGTAGTCGGCGATCTCGCGGTACGGCCGGGCGTCGGTGATCGTCGTCGCGCGCGCGAAGTGGCACAGGAAGGGCACGTCCGGCAGCGCGCCGGCGACGCCGTCGGCAAGCGCCGCCGCGGCGATCGTGATGCCGCCGCCCTGGCTGCCGCCCGTCACGAACAGGGGGATGTCGCCGGCGAGCGCCCGCGCCGTGTCGACCGCGCGCACGGCGTCCGCGTACACCCGGCGGTAGTAGTAGGTCGCGGGGTCCTCGATGCCCTGGGTCATCTTGCCGGGGGTCGCCGATCCCGAGCCGTGCGGGTCAGGGGTGTCACCGGGGCGCCAGTGGCCCCAGCCCTGGCCTCGCGTGTCCACGAGCAGGTGCGCGCAGCCGGCGAGCGGCCAGGACCCGACCTCGTGGGCGAGGCCGCGTCCCCCGCTGTAGCCGATGAACTCGACGATCACGGCGCGCGGGGCGACGCCCGCCGGCACCGTCCACCACGCGCGGATCTCGTCGCCGCCGAAGCCGGAGAACGCCACGTCGCTCGTCTCCACGAGCGTCAGCCCCGTCTCTACCCGTTCGATCCGCGGATCCCAGGCGGCGGCGCGCGTCTCGGCGATCGTCGCCTCCCAGAAGGCGTCGAAGTCGTCGGGCTCGGCGACATCCGGGCGGTACTCGCGCAGCGCGTCGAGGGGCAGGTCGAACAGGGCCATTGATCGGTTCCTTCCGCGCGGCTCCGATGCCGCTCGCAGAAGAACCTAGCGCGGAATGACACGATTCAGCCGCTACGCTCGGCCCATGACGGAGGGGACCCGCCCGGGGTCAACGTCGAACGGATGAGGCGATCGTCCCCTGCAGGCGATCGAGTGAGCGAGTCGGAATCAACATGGGCGTGAGCATCCGCGAGGTGGCCGCGAGGGCCGGTGTGTCGGTCGGCACCGTGTCGAACGTGCTCAACCGCCCCGAGTCGGTTCCGCAGGCGACGCTCGAGCGCGTGCGCGCCGCGATCGCCGACCTCGGGTACGTGCGCAACGACGCCGCCCGACAGCTGCGCGCCGGGCGCTCGACGACCGTCGGGCTCGTGGTGCTGGATGCGCGCAACCCGTTCTTCACCGACGTCGCCCGCGGGGCCGACGACGCCGCCGCGCGGCACGGAATGTCGGTGCTGATCGGCAACAGCGACGAGCAGCCCGAGCGCGAGCTGCGGCTCGTGTCGCACTTCGAGGAGCAGCGCGCCCACGGCCTGCTCATCTCCCCCATCGGCGACGACGTCGCCCGGCTGCGGGAGATCCGCGAGCGCGGCACCCCGGTGGTGCTCGTCGACCGGACGGTCGAGGGAAGCGGGTTCTCGTCGGTCGCGGTGGACGACATCCACGGCGGAGAGCTCGCCGCCCGCCACCTGCTCGAGACGGGACGACGCCGCCTCGCCTACATCGGCGGTCCGGTGAGCCTGCGGCAGGTCGAGGATCGCGCCGAAGGAGCCCGCCGCGCGGTGGCGGCCGTCGCGGGCGCGACCCTGGAGACGGTGCCGGTCGCGTCACTCACCGTGGCCGAGGGGCGTGCCGCGGGTGAACGGATCGCCGCGCTGCCGGCGGCCGAGCGCCCCGACGCGGTCTTCGCGGCGAACGACCTGATCGCGCTGGGAGTGCTGCAGGCCCTGGTGCAGGCCGGCGTCTCGGTGCCGGAGGACGTCGCGCTGATCGGCTACGACGACATCGACTTCGCGTCAGCGGCGGCCGTCCCGCTGTCCTCCATCCGCCAGCCGAGCCGCCGGATGGGCGAGACCGCGCTGTCGATCCTCGTCGAGGAGGCGGCCGACCCGTCGCTCGAGCCGCGCGTCGTGGTCTTCGAACCGGAGCTCGTCGTGCGGGCCTCGACCGCGCCGAACGCCCGCTGAGCGACCGAAGCCTCCTGCTCGTTGAGCGAGCGAAGCGAGTCGAAACGCCCCAACCCGCGGGCGACGTCAACCCGGTTTCGACTCCCTCGCTGCGCTCGGTCGCTCACCCACCAGTAGGGGTCAGCGGCGGTCGAGCCAGAGCTCCTCGGGCGGCACCAGGGCCTCGAGCTCGGCGAACAGCTCGTCGGGAAGGTCCGCGGTCGCCGCGGCGACATTCGGCGCGACGCGGGCCGCCGAGGACATCCCGATGACCGTCGTGGCGAACCGGGGGTCCCTCGTCGAGAACCGCACGGCGGTGACGTCGAGCGTGGTGCCGTAGCGGCGACACACCTCCCGCATCCGCTCGATCGCGTCGAGCGTCTCGGCGGGCGCCGGGCCGTACCCGTACTTTCCGGGGACGCGCACGGGATCCGTCAGCGCTCCCCCGCCGAGCACGGCGGCGTTGATCAGTCCCGCGCCGTCGGCCTGCGCCCGCGCGAGCAGGTCGCCCGCCGAGCGGTCTGCGACCGTCCACCGGTTGTGGACGAGCAGCAGCTCGAACACGCCGAGGTCCCAGTAGCGCGAGGTGACGCGTGTGTCTCCGCCCGCGAGGCCGATGTGCCCGATCTCGCCGCGGTCGCGCGCGGCGACGAGCTGATCGACGGCCCCGCCCGGCGCGGTCATCATGTCGAAGTCGTGGAACTCCGGATCGTGAAGGTGCACAACGGGCAGCGGCGCGATGCCGAGCCGCTCGGACGACTCGGCGAGGGAGCGCCGCACGCGCTCGCCGGAGTAGTCGCCGTCGAGCGCGTCGACCTTCGTGATCACCAGCGTGTGCTCGGGAAGCGCTCCGTACGCGGCGAGCGCCGTGCCGAGCCGGCGCTCGCTCTCGCCGCCGCTGTAGCCGTTCGACGTGTCGATCGTGAGGATGCCCGCATCGAGCGCGGCAGCCACCGTCTCGATCGCATCGTGCTCGGGCACCTCCCTGCCGAACAGCTGCGGCATCGATCCGAGCGGTCCGCCGCCGAGGGTGACCGAGGAGACGAGCAGACCGGTGGAGCCGAGGGGATTCAGCGGAAGCGAGGAGGTCATGCGCCCACTCTCTCAGAACACCGGCGCGACGAACCCGACGCCGGAGCGGCTCACCACCGCCGAGCCGGACAGCGAGATCCGCTCGTTCGGCGCCACCTCCAGCGTCACCGTGCCGCCCGGCAGCTCGAGCTCACCGGCGACGGCCCGCGCGCCGAGTCCGACCACGGCGCTCACGGTGCCGTCGCGCTCCGCGACCACGCGCCAGCCGCGCGGGAACCCGCACACCTGCTCGCCGTCGCGCCACACGAGCACACGCTCGTCGTCGGCGACGAGCTCCCACTGTGCCCCGTCGATCCGACGCCCGTACGCGATCGCCTCGGCGGCGGCGCCGTGGTCGAGGCGCGTGGGCGCCATCCCGCTGAGCCACACCTCGCCGTCCGGACGCGGAAGGATCCCCGCGTACCGCTCGACCGCGTCGAGGAACCACAGGATGGACGGCGAGTACACGTCGGTGTAGCCCGCGTCGCCCGACCACGGGTCGAGGCACTGCGGGAACCGGTCGGCGACGGCGAGCGCGGCGAGCACCGGCTGCGACACGAGGGCGAGCTCGGCGACGTGCCCGTGCAGCTCGAAGGCGTGCGGCGCACGCAGCTGCGCAAGGAAGTTCACGGGCCCGCCCCACGAGTTGCGCGAGGCGTCGTGGTCGAACCGCGGATCGCCCATGGCGACGGTGGTGAAGCCGTAGTGCGCGAGGAACTTCCGCGTGTTCATCAGGTATCGACGCAGCGACGCGGCGAAGAACTCCTCGTCGCCGACCTCGTTCGCGAGCACACGCGCGAGCACGTCGCCCTGCAGACGCACCAGCTCGCCGTTGCGGTCGCGGTCGTAGAAGAAGCCGTCCGCCTCGTCGAAGCACTGCGCGTACAGCGCATCCAGCGACCGCTGCGCCGCGTCCTCCCACGGTTGCGGATCCTCGCCGAGTTCGCGGGCGATCCGGCCGAGATACGCCCGCTGGCAGGCGACGTTCGAGGTGAGATCCGGCGCCACGTACGGAAGGATCGGCGAGTCGGGATCGACGAGGCGCGCATCCGAGCGGAACGCGCGGTCGGGCGCGAACCAGAACCGCGGCGACAGGTCGTGCCCGGTGTCGAACGTGCAGAACGCCTCGACGCCGCCCGTGCCGCGGGTATCGCGATACCGCTCGAGCCACGCGTCGTAGCGCTCCATCGCGGTGCGCATGGTCTCGAGCAGCTCGCGGTCGGCGGCGCCGGAGCGGCCGGTGAGCAGGTAGTGGTTCCAGACCACGCGCGCCAGCGGGGTGACGATCTGGATCTGGCTGAAGGCCGGGCCGTCGGCCGTCACCTTGTACGGGATCATCCCGTCGTCGCGCTGGTGGCGCGCGAACAGCAGGAGCGTGTCGCGCGCCACCTGCGGCGCGAAGCGGGAGAGCACCTCGGTGTTGATGGTGCCGGTGCTCTCGATCCAGGAGCCGTGGTAGACGCCTCCCTCGTTCAGCACCGGCGCTGCGCCGCCCAGCGGACGGATGCACTGCGCGAGCTCGGCGAGCGCGGTGTGCCAGCGCGCCTCGAGCGGTCCGCCCACGGCGGCGAACCGCACGCCCTCGCGGGCGAGCTCGTCGCCCAGGGGTGAGGACGCGATCCCCGCCCGTGCGACGGCGTCGCCCTCTCGCAGGCGCCGCAGCGCCTCATCCGTCGCGGTCATCGGATCATCCTGTCGTCGCAGCATCTGGTCGGTCGTCTCCGCTCGCGGACGCTCGCTCCGCCCGACGACCGGAGGTCACCGAGCGGAGCGAGCGTGAGCGAGGTCCGCGGGCGGTTACTGCAGCGCGGAGCTCAGCTCGGAGACCCACTGCTCCGCCGCCTGCTCCGGCGTCTTGGTGCCGAAGAGCACCTCCGACTCCATGCGCTGCGACAGCTCGTTCATGATGGCGCCGCCGGCGGGCTGCGGCGGAGCGACGACACCGCTCTCGAGCACAACGCCGACGTACTCGGCGGCGATCTTGTTCGGGCCCTCGAGGGTCGGGGTCACGATCTCGAGCGCCTCCGGGTTGAACGGCACGCCGCGGGTGTCCTTGATGAGCTCGATGGCGGCAGGCTCGTGAAGGAACCAGTCGATCAGCATCGCGGCCTCGGCGGGGTGCTCGGTCGCGGCGTTGATCGACCAGAACGCGGACGGCAGCAGCGCGACCCCCGTCATGTCCGTGTCGGTCGGCGGCAGCATCATCTCGACGTTGCCGGCGCCCGCGTACGCGGCCATCAGGTTCGAGTAGCCGAACGTGATCGCGGCCTGGCCGAGCGTGAACGGCTGCTGGTCCGGCGGCAGCGCCCAGTTGGCGGTCACGACCGACGGGTCGGGAAGACCGCCCCCGTCGAGCAGCTGCTTCTCGATCTCGTACCAGCCGGCGATGTGCTCGGCCTCGACCCCGAGCTGGCCCTCCCAGTTGTACATTCCGGTCTCGGTGAGCTGGCCGGTGTAGGTGCCGAGGATGTCCTGGATGCGCAGGTCGATGCCGTAGATCGGCTGGCCCTGCTCGTTCTCGAGACCCTTGCTGCCGATCTCGTTGGCGGCCGCGATCAGGTCGTCCCAGGTCCAGTCCTCGGTGGGGACCTCGACGCCGGCCTGCTCGAAGATGTCGGTGTTCACGAAGGCGGCGGTGGCGTTTCCGCCCGTGGGGAGGCCGTAGAGCTTGTCGTCGACGAGGGCGCTGGTGAGCGAGAAGTCGGGGTAGTCCGAGGTGTCGAGCTGGTCGGAGACCTCCGCCAGATCGAGCAGGGCGCCGAGCTCGCCGTACTCCTGCGGCTTCGCGCCGCCGAGAGCGAAGACGTCGGGGGCGGTGTCGCCGCCGGCGCCGAAGTCGGTCGCCAGGCGGTTGAACAGGTCGTCGGGGGCGCCGACGGGCGTCTCCTCGACCGTGATGTTCGGGTGCTCAGCCTCGAACAGGTCGATCACCTCGCCGAAGAGCGCGGCGCGGGCGTCGTCGCCCCACCACGACATCTCGAGGGTGACCTCCTCGTCGGACGGGGCGGGTTCGGCCCCGCCCCCACCACCGCCGCCGGAGCAGCCGGTGAGGATCAGCGTCGTCGCCACGGCGAGCGAGCCGAATGCCATGGGGATGGTCGCGCGCGACCGGGTGATACGCGTCATTGCGCCTCGTTTCGGAGAGGGACGGCCGCCATGGCCGCCGTTGTACCGGGTGCGGGACGGCCAGTGGCTGTTCGGGACGCCGTCCGCGCGGTTCCTGCGAGGGTCCGAGAAACCGCTTTCACGGAAACTAGCACCGCGCTGCCAGAGTGTCAACGCGTCTTCGGCCGTGTCGCCGCCGGAACGAGCGACGTTCGCCCGCGAGACGGGCGAGCTGACATGGAGCCGCGCTCAGGCGCGCGGCGCCGCAGCCGAGGCGCGCACCTCGAGGCGCGGCCGGAAGACCACGTCGTGCCCCGGCTCCTCGCCGCGGATGAGCGCATGCATCCGGTTCCAGGCGACCACGCCCAGCTCGCCGTGCGATACCGACGCGGTCGTCAGCGCGGGGTCGACGTACTGGGCGAGGGGGATGTCGTCGAAGCCCGTGACCGAGATGTCGTCCGGCACGCGCAGGCCGAGTTCACGGAACCCTCCGATGAGCCCGATGGCTACGAGATCGTTGAACGCCAGCGCTCCGGTCGCCCCACTGGACTTCACTCGGGGGGCCGCCGCCCGCCCGTCGTCGGAGCCGGCTCCCGCGGGGATCCGATCGATCCGAACGTCCGAATGCTCGCGCGTGAAGTCCTCGAGCCCGCGCTCGCGCTCGGCGTTGGAGGCGCTGCGCTCGGGGCCGTGCACGTACGCGAGGTGACGATGGCCGAGGCCATAGAGATGCGAGGCAAGGGCGTGGATGCCCGTGCGGTAGTCGATCGCCAACGAGGGCGCCGATCCGATGTCCTCGGGAAGGCGGCGGTTGATGAGCACGAGCGGCTGCAGCCGGTCCACGATCGCGATCAGCTCGTCCTCGGGCATGCGCGGCGCGCACAGCACGATGGCGTCGGTGCGGCGGCGGATCTCGGCCGCAAGCAGAGGCTCCTCGCTCGGCGACTCGCCCGAGTCGGCGATCAGGACGCGGTAGCCGTCGCGCGCGGCCGTCTTGCTGAGCCCCGCGAGCACCGACTGGAAGGCGGGGTTCGCGAGGTCCGGCACGACGAAGGCGATTGCATGCGTGCGCCCGAGCGCGAGGCTGCGCGCAAGCGGGCTCGGGGCATACGACAGCTCGCGGGCCGCGTCCCGCACGCGCTCCGCGATCTGCTCCTCGCCCGCGAAGCGGCCGTTCATGACGCGCGACACCGTGGCCGGCGAGACGCCTGCATACCGCGCGACGTCGGCGATGGTCACGCTCTCACGGCCTGCCATCCGGTTCCTCCCTCACCCGGCACCTGCGCCGGATCCGTCAACGATAGCGCCCGGCATTTGACGGAACCGCCGAGACGTGCTGATAATCATCACATTCGTGAAACCGCTTTCACGGGAGCGCCGAGCAATCTCCCTGCGCTCCGGCGGGTGTCACTGTGACGAGGAGGTCAAGTGAGCAGTCTCGGCGAGCTCCGCACGATTGCGCTCCGGCGCAAGGACGGCGGGCCGCGCGTCAAGGAGAAGTACCCCGACAACAAGGTCGCGCTGGTCTTCCTCCTTCCCTGGCTGATCGGCCTCATCGGTCTCACCGTCGGCCCGATCGTCGCGTCGCTCTATCTGTCGTTCACGGAGTACAACCTCCTGCGTCCGCCCGAATGGACGGGCATCGACAACTTCACGGCGATGTTCTCGGACGCGCGGTTCTGGAACTCCTTCCGCGTCACGGTTGTCTACGTGATCGTCAGCGTCCCGCTGCAGCTGGCGCTGGCGCTGGGGCTGGCCATCCTGCTCGACAAGGGAATGCGCGGCCTGTCGTTCTACCGGTCGATCTTCTACCTGCCGTCGCTGCTCGGCGGCTCGGTGGCGATCGCGATCCTGTGGCGTCAGGTGTTCGGCAAGGAGGGCCTCGTCAACGGCTTCCTGTCGTGGTTCGGAATCGAGGGCCCCGGATGGATCGGGCACCCCGATTTCGCGCTCGGGACGCTGATCATCCTGCACGTGTGGACGTTCGGATCGCCCATGGTGATCTTCCTCGCGGGCCTGCGGCAGATCCCGGACATGTACTACGAGGCCGCCGCGATGGACGGCGCCGGCCGGGTGCGCCAGTTCTTCTCGATCACGTTCCCGCTGCTCACGCCGGTGATCTTCTTCAACCTCGTGCTGCAGATCATCTTCGCGTTCCAGTCGTTCACCCAGGCCTACGTCGTCTCCGGCGGCACGGGCGGTCCGGGCGACGCGACCATGTTCTACACGCTGCTGCTCTACAAGGAGGCCTTCACCGAGCTCGACATGGGATACGCCTCGGCGATGGCGTGGTTCCTCGTGCTGGTGATCGCGGCCTTCACGGCGTTCAACTTCTGGCTTTCGAAGTACTGGGTGTTCTATGACGACTGAGACCGAGACCCTGATCCGCCCCGGCGCGCAGCCGCTGCGCCGCCGCCGCGCGGGAGCCGGCCCCGGCGCCCTGCGCTCCGTGGGCAAGCACATCCTGCTCGCCGGGGTGTCGATCCTGATGATCTACCCGCTGCTGTGGCTCGTGGTGTCCAGCTTCAAGCCGAACGGCGAGATCTTCCGGGACCTCAGCCTGTTCGCCACGAACCTGACGACCGAGAACTACGTCAACGGGTGGAACGACCTGCAGCATCCGTTCGGACAGTTCCTGCTGAACTCGGCGATCATCGCCCTCGGCGCGATCGTCGGCAACCTCGTCTCGTGCTCCATGGCGGCGTACGCGTTCGCTCGGCTGCGGTTCCGCTACAAGAACCTCGCGTTCGCGATCATGCTCGGCTCGATCATGCTTCCCTTCCAGGTGCTGCTCGTGCCGCAGTTCATCATCTTCAAGGAGCTGGGCTGGCTGAACACGTTCCTGCCGCTCATCGCGCCGAAGTTCCTCGCCACCGAGGCGTTCTTCATCTTCCTCATGGTGCAGTTCATCCGCGGCCTGCCGAAGGAGCTGTTCGAGGCGGCCCGCATCGACGGCGCCGGGCATGTCCGCAGCTACTTCCAGATCACGCTGCCGCTCATCGTCCCGTCGCTCGCGACCACCTCGATCTTCACGTTCATCTGGACGTGGGGCGACTTCTTCGGCCCGCTGATCTACGTGCGCCTTCCCGAGCTGTTCCCCGCCTCGCTCGCGCTGAAGGGCTTCCTCGACGCGCAGTCGAGCTCCGACTACGGCTCGATGTTCGCGATGAGCGTCGTCTCCCTGATCCCCCTGTTCCTCGTATTCCTGTTCGGCCAGCGGTTCCTCATCAAGGGCTCCGCGACGTCCGGCATCAAGTGAAAGGACCGCGCCTTGTCCCGCCTCCGCTATGCCCTCGTGGGCTCCGGATCCCGCGCGCAGATGTACCTGCACGCCATCGAGACGACGCACGCCGAGAGCGCTGAGCTCGTCGCCTGGACGGACACGAACCCCGGGCGGCAGGAGTGGTCGCTGTCGCGGCACCCGGGCCTCGGCTCGCCCGCGCGCTTCGAGCCGGACGGCCTCGCCGGCGCCATCCGGGATCACGCGGTGGACCGGGTGATCATCACCTCCCCCGACTTCACGCACGCCGACTACATCGTCGCCTCGCTCGATGCCGGCGCCGACGTCGTCGTGGAGAAGCCGCTGACGACGAGCGAGGACGGAGTGCGGCGGATCGCGGATGCGGCAGCGCGCACGGGCCGCGATGTGACCATCACGTTCAACTACCGCTACTCGCCCCGCAACAGCGAGCTGAAGCGGGTGATCGCGTCGGGCGAGATCGGCGAGGTCACGAGCGTGCACTTCGAGTGGGTGCTCGACACGGCCCACGGCGCCGACTACTTCCGCCGCTGGCACCGCGACAAGTCGCGCTCGGGGGGCCTGCTGATCCACAAGTCGAGCCACCACTTCGACCTCGTCAACTGGTGGATCTCGGATGTGCCGACCCGCGTGTACGCGTCGGGCGGGCTGCGCTTCTACGGCGCGGAGAACGCCCGGCGGCGCGGTCTCGGACCCCGTCCCGAGCGCGGCACCACCGACTCGCCGCTGCGCGACCGCTTCAGCCTCGACCTGCGCACCGACCCGACCTGGAAGGGTCTCTACCTCGACCAGGAGGAATACGACGGCTACCTGCGCGACCGCGACGTGTTCGATCCGGGAATCACGATCGAGGACAACCTCGCGCTCGTCGTCGACTACTCCCGCGGCAGCACGATGTCGTACTCGCTCAACGCCCACTCCCCCTGGGAGGGCTACACGGTCGCGGTGAACGGCACGCTCGGCCGCGCCGAGCTCACGGTGATCGAGCGCGGCTCGGTGCTCGTCGATGAGGACGGCCGGACGGTCGTCGACCCCAGCGCCCGCCCCGACCTCGTCGCGGGCGACACGCAGCGCCCCGTGGGCGAGCGCCTCGTTGTGCAGAAGCACTTCGAGCCGGCGCGCGAGGTGCCGATCCCCGAGGGAGTCGGCGGGCACGGCGGCGGCGACGCCGTGCTGCTGCGCGATGTCTTCGTGGGACCGCAGGACGACCCGCTCGGCCGCACCGCCGACTGGTCGGACGGCGTGCGGTCGATGGTCGTCGGCCTCGCCGGCAACCGCTCGCTCGAGAGCGGCCAGGCGGTCGCCATCGCCGACCTCGACCTCGGCGCGGCGGGCGCGGCGCTGGCGGAGGCCGGCGCATGAGCCGGATCCTCGTCACCGGCGGTGCCGGGCGACTCGGGCGCAGCGTCGTCTCCGCGCTCGCCGAGGCCGGGAACGAGGTCGTGTCCATCGACCGCGTCCGGATCGACGGACTGCCGGCGCGTCAGATCGAGACAGACCTGCTCGACACCTCCGCGACGAGGACCGCGTTCGCCGAGATCGCCCCCGATGCCGTCGTGCACCTCGCCGCGATCGCGGTGCCCGGCTCGCTCCCCGACGCCGACATCTTCGACGTCAACACGCGCCTGCTGTGGAGCGTGCTCGAGGCCTCGCTCGCCGCGGGCGCCGGGGCGCTGCTCGTCGCCTCCAGCCCGACCGTCATCGGGTACGGGGCCCCGTCCGGCTGGCAGCCGGCGTACCTCCCGCTCGACGAGGCCCATCCTGTCGCGCCGTGGAACGGGTACTCGGCCTCGAAGGTCGCGATCGAGGAGATCATCCGGATGGCGGTGCGCCGCGACGGCCACCGCGCCCGATTCGGCGTGTTCCGCCCCTGCTACGTGATCGCCCCCGAGGAGTGGGAAGGCGCGCCGACCCAGCAGGGGCACACGGTCGCCGAGCGCCTCGCGCGCCCGGCGCTGTCGGCCGTGGCGCTGTTCAACTACCTCGATGCCCGCGACGCCGGCGACTTCGTGGTCGCCTGGCTCGCGCGCGCGACCGAGGTGCCGAACGGCGAGGTGTTCTTCGTCGCCGCCCCGGACGCGCTTGTCGACGCCCCGACGCCCGACGCGCTCCGCGAGCTCGTGCCGGAGACCGCCGCGGCGGCATCCGCCCTCTCCGGATCGGATCCGGTGTTCTCGAGCGCCCGCGCCGAACGGCTGCTCAGCTGGCGCGCGCGCCGGACGTGGCGCACCGAGTTGCGCCGCGATTCCGTGCCGTCCGCCGCTTCGCACACCGACCCGATCCGCCCCCATGCCCAGGAGGCCCCGCATGCCTGATACCCGTGTCCCCGCGCTCGTGATCCCCGACCGGGTGCTGTTCTTCCCCGTCACGGCGTTCGACGAGGCGGGGCGGGTGGATGCCGAGCTCGTCGAGCAGCACGTCGCCGACCGCGTCGCCTTCGAGCCGGGGGCGGTGTTCGCGGCGTGCGGCACGGGCGAGTTCCACGCACTGTCGGTCGACGAGTACGGCACGGTCGTCGACGCCTCCGTGCGCGCCACGGCCGGACGCGTGCCCGTGCTGACCGGCGTCGGCGGGCCGCTCGGCCACGCCCTCGCCTGCGCGCGAGAGGCCGAGCGACTCGGTGCCGACGGCCTGCTCGTTATGCCCCCCTACCTTGTGCAGGGCCCGCAGGCGGGGCTCGTCGCGTACGTCGAGGCGATCGCCGCGGCGACCGAGCTGCCGCTGATCGTCTACCACCGCGGCAACGCGCAGTTCACCCCCGCGTCGATCGCCCGGGTGCTCGAGCTGCCGCAGGTCGTGGGCATCAAGGACGGCGTCGGCGACCTCGCCGTCGCGCAGCGCTTCGTGCGGGCCGCCGCCGCGCACCGTGAGCGCACCGGGCGGGACATCCTGTTCTTCAACGGCCTGCTGACGGCCGAGATGACCCAGGCCGCGTACACCGCGATCGGCGTGCCGATGTACTCCTCGGCCGTGTTCGCGATGGCCCCCGAGATCGCGGTCGCCTTCTTCACCGCCCATCGCGCGGGCGACCTGGACGCGCAGGCGCGCCTGCTCGACGGGTTCTACGCGCCCCTGGTCGACCTCCGGGACGAGACGCCGGGGTTCGCTGTCTCGCTGATCAAGGCGGGCGTGCGCCTCGACGGTCTTCCCGTGGGGTCCGTGCGCGCCCCGCTCGTCGACCCCACGCCCGAGCAGGTCGGGCGGCTGGAGGCGATCCTCGCCGCGGGGCGGGAGCTGCTGGCGTGACCGACGCACCCACACCCACGCCCGCCCCGGCGATCCGGGACGTCGCGACGCGGCTGATCCGGATCCCGCTCACGAGACCGTGGGGACCGGAGGTCACGGACATCCGGGTGGTCGCGGTGCGGGTGCGGGACGCCGACGGCGGGGAGGGCCACGGGTTCTCCTGGACGCCGTCGATCGGCGGCGCGGCCGTCGCGGCGCTGTTGGAGGAGGACCTGATCCCCGCGGCCGTGGGGCGCCCCGCGGAGCCCGGCATCTGGCACGACCTCTGGCGCCACGTGCACGAGGCGGGCGGCGGAGGCGTCACCACCATCGCGCTCGCGGGGCTGGACCTCGCACTGTGGGACCTGCGCGCGCGGCGCGCCGGCACCTCGGTGACCGACCTCATCGGCCGCCGCCACGACCGCCTTCCCGCCTACGGCAGCGGCGTGAACCTGCACTACCCGCTCGAGGAGCTCGTCGCGCAGGCGGAGCGCTGGGTCGCCGCGGGCTTCCAGGCGATCAAGGTCAAGGTCGGCAAGCCCGACCTCGCCGAGGACCTCGACCGCATCGCCGCGGTGCGCGACGTGCTGGGGCCGGATCGGCGCCTGCTCGTCGACGCCAACCAGCGGTGGGATCTCGACACCGCGACCCGGGCGATCCCGGCCCTCGCCGAGCACCGCATCGGCTGGATCGAGGAGCCCCTGCGGGCGGATGACCTCGCCGGATACCGGGAGCTCGCGCGGCGGATCGACGTGCCCATCGCCGCGGGCGAGAACATCCACACCGTTCACCGCTTCCGCGACTTCCTCGACGCGGGGGCGCTGCAGGTCGCGCAGCCGAACATCGTGCGCGTGGGCGGCATCACCCCGTTCCTCGCGATCGCGGACCTCGCCCGCGAGCGCGGCATCGAGCTCGCGCCGCATCTGCTTCCGGAGCTGAGCTCCCAGCTTGCGTATACGCTTCCCGAGACGACCTGGATCGAGGATGTCGAGGACGCCGCCTTCGGCGCGCTGGGCGCCTTGGTCGAGCCGACGGGCGTGACCGTCGCGGACGGCTGGGTCACGGGCGGGCCGCCGCTCGGCCTCGGCATCCGCTTCCGCTGAGCGACGAGACCGGCCCGCACAATCGCCGCAGTGAGCGACCGAAGGGAGACGAAGTGACTGACACGACGATCGATGAGGTCGACCGGATCGCGCGCGCCGCGAAGGACGCCTTCGCGGTCACCGTGCGCACGGACGACCCGACCCGCGCCGAGTGGCTGCGCCGCGCCGCCGACGCGGTCGATGCCGACGCCGAGGGGCTCATCGAGGTCGCCGCACGGGAGACGGCGCTGCCGGCGAACCCTCGTCTGGCGGGCGAGCTCGCGCGCACGACCGCGCAGCTGCGCCTGTTCGCGAAGGTGGTCGAGGAGGGCTCGTACCTCGAGGCGATCATCGACCATCCGGATCCGTCCGCCACTCCCCCGATCCCCGACCTGCGGCGCGTGCTGCGCCCGCTCGGGCCCGTCGCGGTGTTCGCGGCGTCGAACTTCCCGTTCGCGTTCTCGGTCGTCGGCGGCGACACCGCGTCGGCTCTCGCCGTCGGCTGCCCCGTTGTGGTCAAGGCCCATCCCGGCCACCCGGAGACCTCGCGGCGCATGGCGGAGGGCGTCGCTCGGGCGCTTGCCGAGGCCGGGGCGCCCGAGGGAGTGTTCGCGCTGATCGAGGGCTTCGAGGCAGGGCTCGCGCTCGTCGACCACCCGGTGATCCGGGCCGTCGGCTTCACCGGATCCGTCCGCGGTGGTCGCGCGCTGCTCGACCGCGCCGCGGCGCGCCCCGAGCCGATCCCGTTCTACGGCGAGCTCGGCTCGCTGAACCCCGTCGTCGTGACGCCCGGCGCGGATGCCGCACGCGGAGCCTCGCTCGCCGAGGGACTCGCCGGTTCGTTCCAGCTCGGTGCCGGACAGTTCTGCACGAAGCCCGGTGTGGTCTTCCTTCCCGCGGGATCCGCCCTCGAGGCGGCGCTTCCCGGGCACCTGATCACCCCGCCGCGCCTGCTCACGCCCGCCATCACGGATGGCTTCGCCGCGGGCATCGAGCGGGTGTCGGGCGTGCCGGGCGTGGAGGTCGTCGCGACGGGCGAGGCCGGCGACGGACCCGCACCCCTCGTCGCCGCGACGGACGTCGCCACCCTGCTTGAGCACTCGCATCAGCTGCTGGAGGAGGTGTTCGGGCCGTTCACGCTGCTCGTCCGGTACTCGTCTGCGGAGGAGCTCGAGTCGGCGCTCGACGCGCTCCCCGGCGGCCTGACCGCGACCGTGCACCACGAGGCCGGCGAGGACGTCACCGCCCTCGTCACGCGCCTCGAGGAGGTCGCCGGCCGCGTGCTGTTCTCCGGCTGGCCGACCGGCGTCGCCGTCAGCTGGGGCCAGCACCACGGCGGCCCCTGGCCCGCCACGAACACGCAGTTCACCTCGGTGGGCGCCACGGCCGTGCGCCGCTTCCAGCGCCCGGTCGCCTACCAGGACGCGCCGGCCGACCTGCTCCCCCCTGCCCTGCAGGAGGGGAACCCCCTGGGCATCCCCCGCCGCGTCGACGGCGTGCTCGGCATCCTCTGACGCCCGGGCGCCGGGATCCGGTGCGAAGCGGCCCCTTCCCTCGCGGATGAGGGCCGCTCGGCACCGATCGGCCGCCGCGTCAGGCCGGAGCCGGACGCGGCCGGGTGCGGAGCGGCCCCTACGCCGCCGGATGAGGGCCGCTCGACACCGATCCGCCGTCAGCGAGCGGCGCGCGCCGGTGAGCGCGGGTCAGGCGAGCGGGTCGGCCAGCAGAGGCTCGAACGCGGCCTCGGCGGCGCCGATGAGCAGGCGATCGGCGCCGAGAGCGGCCGCACGGATCTCGAGGCGCTCGGTCGGCGCCGAGAGGGCCTGATCGCGGACCAGGTCGAGCAGCCCCTCCGGATCGTGCTCGTGCAGGATCGCCAGGAAGCCGCCGAGCACGATCACCGACGGGTTCAGGGCGTTGACCGCGTTGGCGAGCGCGGCGGACAGGATACGGCGCTGCCGCTGGATCTCGCCGGTCACCTCGCCGTCGGTCGCCTCGGCGAGCGCGCGGGCGAGGGCCGCGTCATCGGCCGAGGGAAGCCCGACCGCGTCGAGCAGCCTGCCGCGATTGACCTCGTCCTCGAGCACTCCCTGGGTGGTGCGCCGGTCGGCCTCGAGCAGGATGCCGGGCCGGCTCTGGCCCCACTCGCCCGCGTAGCCCTCCGCCCCGCCGATGGCCATGCCGTGGAGCACAAGCCCGCCGCCGATGCCCGATGCGCCGCCGTTGAGGTAGATCACGTCGGCGTGATCGCGCGCGGCGCCGAACAGGCGCTCGGCGCGCGCGCCGAGCGACGCGTCGTTGCCGATCAGGAACCTCAGGCCCGTCGCCTCGGCGAGGCGGCTCGCGATGTCCTCGTCGCGCCAGCCGAGGTGCGGAGCGAGGCGCACGACGCCGTCCGAGGCGCGCACGAGCCCCGGCACCGCGGCACCGCCGCCCACCATGCGGCAGCCGCGCAGCGCGCCGGATCTCCAGCCGTCGACGATCCGGGCGACCGCGGCGACGACGTCCTCCACGGCCATGCCGACGCTCTCGCGCGTGCGGGCGCGCACCCGTCCGCCGAGGGTCACCGCCCCGACCTCGAGCGCGTCGACCTCGGGGTTGATCGCGATCGCCACCACGTCCTCGCTGGGCGCGACGATCGGCGACGGCCGTCCCACGCGGCGCGTCGGATCCGGATCCCGCTCCTCTACGAGGCCGGCGCCGACCAGCGTCGCGACGAGGTCGGACACGGTCGAGCGGTTCAGGCCCGTCTCGGCGGTGATCACCGCGCGCGACCGCGCTCCCTCGTGGTGGACGAGCCGCAGCACCGCGCCGAGGTTCGTCCTGCGCACGCCCTCGACGCTCGTGGCCCGTTCGTGCATGTCAGTCCTCGGTCTTCCGGTTCGGCTCTACGCTACCGAGCCGGGCGCGCACATCCCCGCAGCCACGCACGCTGCGGCCGCAGCCGGATCACGACGGGCGCGCACGTCGACGGATCCGGATCCCCCCGGCGAGTTCGGGTTCTCGACCGGGGGATCCGGATCCGCCTGGTCTGTCAGTCGATGCGGACGCCGACGATGCGGGCGTCCTCGGGCGTCACGACGTGGACGTCACCCGTGAGCGTGACGACCTCGCGCGCGGTGGCCTCGCCGGGGATGACGCGCACGCCGCGCGCCTTCTCGTTGGAGATCACGCCGCCGGTCGTCTCCTCGGGGCCGGTCAGCTTCGCCGACGCCTCGGCGTGCGATGCCGCCCACACCTCGACCTCGCCGGGCTCGACGACGCGCGTCAGGGTCCGGTCGGTGAGCGACAGGCGCTGGGTGGGGACGTCGAACGTGACGCGGCGCGACTGACCCGGCTCGAGCGCGACGCGCACGTAGCCGAGCAGCTGGGCGACGGGGCGCGTGACCGAGCCGACGACGTCGCGGGCGTAGAGCTGCACGACATCCGTCGCCGCCACCTCGCCGGTGTTCGTCACCGTGACCGCGGCCTCGAAGGCGCCGTCGGTCGCCGCCGTCGCCGTGACCTGCAGGTCGTCGTACGCGAAGGTCGCGTACGACAGGCCGAAGCCGAAGGGACGCAGCGGCGTCGAGTCGGTCGACGTGACGTCCGACGGACCGCCGAGGATCGGATGCAGGTAGCTGTACGGAGAGGATCCGGACGAGCGCGGCAGGCTGATCGGCAGGCGACCGGACGGCGCCGTCTTCCCGGTGAGGACGTTGGCGATCGCGGGACCGCCCTCCTCGCCGGGGAAGAACGCCTGCAGCACCGCGGCGGGCTTGGGCTGCTCGCCGTCGACCGCCCATGCGATCGCGTAGGGGCGGCCGGTCAGCACGACAAGCACGACGGGGGTGCCGGTCGCGACGACTGCGTCGACGAGCTCGCGCTGGACGCCCGGCAGGTCGAGCGACTCGACGTCGTTTCCCTCGCCGACGGTGCCGCGGCCGAACAGGCCCGCCTGGTCACCCACGACGACCACAGCGACCTCCGAGTCCGCGGCCGCGGAGACGGCGGCGTCGAAGCCGGAGCGGTCGTCGCCCTCCACCTGGCAGCCCTCGGCGAACACGACCTCCGCCTCGGGCAGGGCCGCCGCGAGCGCCTCGCGCACCGTCGGGATCTCGAAGCCGATCTCGTACCCGGGGTGGTGCGCGAGCACGTGGTTCGCGAACGAGTAGCACCCCTGCAGCGCGGCGGCGCGGTCGGCGTTGGGGCCGATCACCGCGACCTGGCGGGCGTCGGCCGCGAGCGGCAGCGCGCCCTCGTTCGACAGCAGCACGAGCGACTCCTCGGCCAGGCGCAGCGCCACCGCGCGGTGACGCGGGCTGTCGAGGTCGATCTCGGTGGGCGCCTCGTCCTCGAAGACGTCGGGCTCGAGCAGGCCGAGCTCCTCCTTCTGGGTGAGGGCGCGGATCACTGCGCGGTCGAGATATGCCTCGTCGAGCTCGCCGGCGCGCACGCGCTCGACGAGCGGCGCGAGGTACGCGTCGCCCGACGGCAGCTCGATGTCGATGCCGGCCGTGAGCGCCTGGGCGGCGGCCTCGCCGCGGTCGGCGGCGACGGCGTGCATGACCTCGAGGAACGCGATCGCGAAGTAGTCCGCGACCACGACGCCGTCGAAGCCGAGCTGGTCGCGCAGCAGCGTCGTGAGCAGGTCGGGGTTGGAGGCGACCGGCACGCCGTCGATCTCGGCGTAGCTGTTCATGACGCTCTTGACGCCGCCGTCGCGGATCGCCATCTCGAACGGCGGGAGGAACACATCCGCCACCTCGCGCGGCCCGGCGTGCACCGGCGCGTGGTTGCGGCCGGCGCGCGAGTTCGAATACCCGAGGAAGTGCTTCAGCGTGGCGTGCACGCCCGTGGACTGCAGGCCCTGCACGTAGGCGGTGCCGACCGTGCCGACGAGGTACGGGTCCTCGGCGATGCACTCGTCGACGCGGCCCCAGCGGGGGTCGCGGATGACGTCGAGCACCGGGGCGAGCCCCTGGTGGATGCCGAGGTCGCGCATGGACTCGCCGATCAGCGCGCCCATCTCGGCCACGAGCTCGGGGTCGAACGACGCGCCCCACGCCAGCGGCGTCGGGAAGGTCGCGGCCTTCCAGGCGGCGAGGCCGGTCAGGCACTCCTCGTGCACCAGCGCGGGGATCCCCAGGCGGGTCTCGCGCTTGAGGCGACGCTGCTCGTTCCACAGCCACGCCGCGCGCTCGGCCGGTTCGACCGGACGCGTGCCGTACACGCGCGTGTACTGGCCGAGGCCGTCCTTCGTGATGTCGGCGAGCGTGCGGCCGTCCTTCGCCGTGCTCATCTCGTCGGCCATGGGGGCGACGACCTCGCCGCCCTGGTCGAGCCAGTAGCCGACGATCTGGGCGGCCTTCTCCTCCAGCGTCATCTCGGCCAGCAGCGCGCGGACGCGCTCGGAGGCCTCGGGGAACGCGGGCACGTCGGTGCCCACGGGGATGGTGTCAAGCGACATGGGTGTCTCCAAAGATCTGTCGTTGCGGCGGAGCGACGGGGCTCAGCCCTTGACGGCGCCCTGCAGGCCGTTGACGATGCGCTTCTGCATGGCGAGGAAGAACACCAGCGCCGGGATCATCGCGAGGGTGGTGAAGGCGAAGACGCCCGCCGTGTCGGCCGAGTGCTCCGATGAGAAGTCGGCGACGCCCAGCGGCAGGGTCTTCATGTCGCTCTGCAGCAGGAGCAGCGGAAGCAGGTAGGAGTTCCACGAGCCCACGAACGCGAGCACGCCGACCGTCACCATGCCCGGCGCCGACAGCGGCAGCAGGATGCGCCAGAAGAAGCCGATGCGGCTGGTGCCGTCGAGCATCGCGGCCTCCTCGAGCTCCTGCGGCAGCGCCATCAGGAACGGGCGCAGGATGACCACCGTCGTCGGCAGCGCGAACGCCGCCTGCGGGAGGGCGACGCCCCACCATGTGTTGCCGAGGCCGAAGTTCTGCGTGAGCAGGATGAACAGGGGCACGATCGCGACGGTGGCCGGGAACAGCAGGCCGATGACGAAGACCATGAACAGCGCCTCGCGGCCCTTGAACCGGTACCGGGCCAGAGGGTACGCCGCCATGACGCCGAAGATGACGACGATGGCGGTCGTCACCACGGCGATGATCGTCGAGTTCAGGGCGTAGCGCCAGAACGGCGAGTCCGGGGCGAGCACGCCGGCGTAGTTGTCGAACACCCACGGGTCGGGGAACCCGGCCGGTTCGCCGGCCAGCTGCGCGTTGGTGCGGAAGCCGCCCAGCACTCCGTAGAGCACGGGGCCGAGCGTCACGGCGACCACGACGAGCGCGATGGCGTAGACGAGCGGGTTTCCGCCCGAGTACTTCCCCGCGCTGCTGCGGCGGCGCGGGCCGGCGTTCGTCTTCTTCGGAACGATCAGAGCATGCGTCTCGCTCATGCCTTCGCCCCCTTCTTGGTCTTCTTCTCGCCGCGGCCGTCGTCCGGTCGCGTGTCGCGGCTCAGGATGAACTGCTGGTAGGCGACGGCGAGCACGAGCGCGATCACGAACAGCACGACCGACGCGGCGCCGGCGATGCCGAAGTTCTGACGGCGGGTGCCCTGGTCGATCAGGAACGTGGCCATCGTGGTGGTGGCGTTGGCCGGGCCGCCCTGGGTGAGGATCCACACCATGTCGAACAGCTGCAGCGAGCCGATCATCGACAGGAACGCCCACGTGCGCATGGTCGGGCCGAGGAGCGGGATGGTGATCTTCCGCTGCACCTGCCACCAGGAGGCGCCGTCGAGCTGGGCCGCCTCGTAGAGGTCCTCGGGCACGCCCTGCAGACCTGCGAGGAACAGGATGACCGCAAGGCCCAGGTACTTCCAGGTCAGGACGACCAGGACGGTCCAGAGCGCGAGGTCGGGGGTGCCGAGGAAGCCCTGCGGCGGCCCCGAGAGGCCGATGGCCTTGAGGATCGTGTCGATCACGCCGTACTGCGGCTGCAGCAACTGGAACCACACGACACCGGCGATGACCTCGGCGAGCACATACGGCACGAAGATGATGGTCCGCAGGAGCCCCTGGCCCCACATCTTGCGGTTCAGCAGGAGGGCGATCGCGAGGCCCAGCGGCAGCTGGAGCAGGATCGATCCCACGATGATGATCAGGTTGTGCACCAGCGCGTCGGTGAAGACGTCGTTGGTCAGCACGGAGATGTAGTTGCCGAGGCCGACGAAGTCGACCATCGGACCGAAGCCGCGCCACTTGTACAGGGACATCTGCACGGCCGTGATGATGGGCCACACCACGAAGAGCGCGAACAGGATGAGCGCGGGCCCCACGAAGAAGGCGATCTCTGCGCGCTTGCGCCACTGGGCGGCGCTCGCCTGCGTGCGGCGTCCGCCCGTGGCGGCGCCCGCCCCACGCACCGAAGTGCGTGCGGCGGGCGCGCCCGTGTGGGAGGACGTCGCAGGCGAGGCGGCCGCGGGCGCGGTCACGTCGTCTGCCACGTCGGTCACTCCGCTTCTGCTGCGGACTGGATCGCGTCGACGACGTCCTGCGGGCCGGCCTGGCCGGCGAACACGAGGGCGATCGCGTCGTTCATCGCTCCACCGACCGACTGGCCGAGGCGCGTGTCCAGGTAGAGCTGCGTGTTGCCACCCGCGTCGCGGACGGGGATGAGCTGCGCGAGCGTCTCGTTCGCGATCGAACCGGTCGCGGCAGGGTTGGTCGGCAGACCCATGTCGAGCTCGGCGAAGCCGGTCTGCACCTCGTCCGAGAGCAGGTACTCGGCGAACTCGACCGCGGCGTCAGGGGCGCCGGTCGAGACGGACCAGGCGTCGCCGCCGCCCATCTGGTCGGCGGGGTCGCCCGCCTGGCCGTCGAACGTCGGGTAGGCGAACCAGCCCAGGAACGGCGGGACCTTGCCGTCCTCGGTCAGACCGCCGGCGACGCCGGGCTCCCAGTGACCGGCGAGCTGCATGCCGACCTTGCCGGTGGCGAGCAGGCCGGAGGCCGAGGTCGGGCCCGACTGGGCGGGGGTGCTCAGGAAGCCCGCGTTGAAGGGCTCGAGCGCGATGGTGTCCTCGAGACGCTCACCGGCCTTGATGAAGCACTCGTCCGAGTAGTCCTTGTCCTCGATCGCCGCCTGGACGGTGTCGAACGAGCACTCGCGGACCACGTTGTAGTACCAGTAGTGCGCGGCAGGCCACTTGTCGCCGGCGCCGACCGAGATCGGGGCGGTGCCCGCGGCCTTCAGCTTCTCGACGTAGCCCTCGAACTCGTCCATCGTCGGGGCCGGGTTGACCTCGTCGATGCCGGCGGCCTTGAAGAGGTCCTTGTTGTACCAGAAGCCGACGATGCCCATCGAGTAGGGCAGCGCGTAGACCTTGTCCTCGACCGTGTACTGGTCGGTGAACGCCGAGATCTTGTCGATCGTCTCCGAGGCGTCCTCGGTCAGGTCGCGGACGAGGCCGCCCTCGACCTCGGCCTTGAGCTCGCCGCCGCCGCGGCTCATGTAGACGTCGGGGATCTGCGAGTCGTCGCCGCCCTGGAAGGCCGCCTGCAGCTTGGTCAGCATGTCCTCGTGCTGCATGGCCTCGACCTTGACGGTGACGCCCTCGTGGGCCTTCTCGAAGTCGGCGGCGACCTTGTCGTAGTACTCCTTGCCCTCGCCGGTGTTCGAATTGTGCCACCAGACGATGGTGTCGCTGTCGCCCGAGCCGCCGTCGCCAGAGTTGCCGCCGCCGGTGTTGCCGCTGCCGGCGCAGCCCGTGAGCGCGAGGCCCACCGTCGCCGTCAGGGCCGCCGCGGCCATCCATGTCCTGCGAACGTTCATGGGGGTGTTTCCTCCTCGTTGAGTGACGCACCTCCTGGCTCGGATCGCCAGGGCCTCCGATGCGTTCTGCATGACTCTGACACCGGCGCGCCGGGGTTGTCAAACGTTATCGATAACGTTTTCGACGCGGTAGGCTGAGTACACCCTGCGACGTGGCTCGGTTACGGTGCGAGAAAGCCGCACCCCGCCTCGCGTGGGTATCAGCCGTGAAGTGGGGACAGCGTGAGTGTGACCGTCGGAGACCAGGCGCCGCATCGGCGCGTCACGATCCGGGACGTCGCCGTCGCCGCCGGAGTGTCCGTCGCGACCGTCTCGAAGGTCGTGAACGGAAGGGACGGCATCGCCGCCTCGACCAGCGCGCGCGTCATGGGAGTGGTCGACGAGCTCGGCTATGAGACCTCGCTCATCGCGTCGTCCATGCGCAAGAGCCGCACCCAGGTCATCGGCGTCTTCGTGGCCGAGTTCGAGCCCTTCGCCCAGCAACTGCTGCAGGGCGTCTCGTATGCGCTCCGCGACACGCAGTACGACATCCTCGCGTATGCCGGAAGCGTCTCGGCGGGCGACCACGCCGGATGGGAGCGGCGCTCGCTCTCCCGCCTGGGCGGCACGCTCGTCGACGGCGCGATCATCGTCACGCCGACCGTGAACCTCGACGAGACGTCCGTGCCGATCGTCGCGATCGACCCCCACACCGGCCCCACCGGTCCCGCCGTCATCGACACCGACAACTTCGGCGGCGCCCGGATGGCGACAGAGCACCTGATCTCTCTCGGGCACCGCAGGGTCGCGCACCTGCGCGGCCGCACCGACCTGGTCTCGGCGCAGCGGCGCGAGGACGGCTTCCGCGCGGCGCACGCCGACGCCGGCCTGGCAGTGGACGACACCCTGATCTTCGACGGCGGCTACCGGGCGTCGCTCGCCACCCGCGCCATCGGCGAGATGCTCGACCGCGACGACCGCCCCACCGCCGTCTTCGCCGCCAACGACATGACCGCGCTCGAGGTCATCCGCATCGCCACGGAAAGGGGCCTTCGCGTGCCAGAGGATCTCTCGGTCATCGGATTCGACGACCTCCCGGCCGCCGCGGGCAACCGCCCGGGGCTCACGACGATCCGCCAGCCCCTGCATGAGATGGGCGTCTCGGCCGTGCGCCTGCTCCTGTCCATGCTCGACGGCGGAGCCACCGAGCACATCCGGATGCCCGCGGAGCTGGTCCTGCGCGACACCACCCGCGCCCCCGGAGCCTCCGCATGAGCGCCCGCACCGGATCCGCCGAGGTCGCACTGGTCGACGCGGACGGAGCGCCGCTCGCCCACCGCGACGTGGCCGTCGAGCAGACGCGCCATGCCTTCGCGTTCGGGAACATCGGCTTCGAGCTCGTGCCGCACGCGAACGGCGAGGCCGATCTGTCGCAGCTCGCCGCCGACTGGCTCGCGCTGTTCGACACCGCGACGCTGCCGTTCTACTGGGGCGGCTTCGAGCCCGAGCGGGGCCGCCCCGACACCGCCCGGCTGCGCACGGCGGCCCGCTGGTTCGCCGAGCGGGGCGTGCGCGTGAAGGGACATCCCCTCGTCTGGCACACCGTCAAGGCCGCCTGGCTCGATCGCGAGCCGGCGGAGGACGTCGAGCGGATCATCCGGGCTCGCGTCACGCGCGAGGTCACCGACTTCGCAGGGCTGGTCGACACGTGGGACGCGATCAACGAGGTCGCGATCATGCCCGACTTCGTGAACGAGCCCGACGGCATCCCGAACGCCGTCTCCCGCCTCGCGCGCGAGCTCGGCCGCACCGGGATCGTCCGGCTCGCATTCGAGACCGCCCGTGCGGCGAACCCCGATGCCACGCTGCTGATCAACGACTTCGACCTGTCCGCACGCTACGAGCGGGTGATCGAGGACGCGCTCGAGGCCGGCGTCCGGATCGACGCGATCGGCCTGCAGACCCACATGCACCAGGGCTTCCGCGGCGAGGAGCAGCTGCTCGAGGTCGCCGACCGCTTCGCGCGCTTCGGCCTGCCGCTGCACTTCACCGAGTCGAGCGTCGTGTCCGGCGACATCATGCCCGCGCACATCGAGGATCTGAACGACTACGTCGTCGACTCCTGGCCGTCGACGCCCGAGGGCGAGGCCCGCCAGGCGGACGAGATCGAGCGCCTCTACCGCACGCTCGCAGGTCATCCGGCCGTCGAGGCGATCACCTACTGGGGCATCACCGACGAGGGCGCGTGGCTCGGCGCGCCCATCGGCCTGCTGCGCGCGGACGGCACCCGCAAGCCGGCGTACGACCGCCTGCATGCGCTCATCCGCGGCGAGTGGTGGCTGCCGCCGACCACGATGCGCACGGACGCCGAGGGGCGCGTGCGCATCGAGGGGTGGAAGGGCGACTACCGGATCACGCTGCCGGACGGCTCAGCTGTCGACGCCGCGATCGCCTGACCCGGCCCGCGGGCGGATAGCCTGGCCGGATGCCCGAACTGTCCGCCCTCGCGTGGGCCGCGCTCGCGCTCGGGGCCGTGGCGGTCGGGGTCTCGAAGACCGCTCTCCCCGGCGTCAACACCCTCGCGATCGCGCTGTTCGCGGCGGTGCTGCCGGCGCGGGCGTCGACGGGGGCCCTCCTCCTGCTGCTCATCGTCGGCGACTGGTTCGCGATCTGGATGCACCGCAAGCACGCGCGGCTGCGCGCCCTGCTGCCGCTGATCCCGGCGCTGGCGGCGGGGATGGTGCTGGGGTGGATCTTCCTCGGCTTCGCGGACGACACCTGGACGCGCCGGGTGATCGGCGCCATCCTGCTGCTCGTCATCGCCGTGACCCTGTGGCGCAGATGGCGGGCCGGTGAGGACGAGCCCCGCAGCGGCCGCGTCGCTGCGGTCGCCTACGGCACGCTCGGCGGGTTCACGACGATGGTGGCCAACGCGGGCGGCCCCGTCATGACGATGTACTTCCTCGCCGCGCGCTTCCCCGTGCGCGCGTTCCTGGGCACGGCGGCGTGGTTCTTCGCGGGCATCAACCTCGCCAAGCTGCCCTTCTCGATCGGGCTCGGGATCATCCAGATTCCGACCGTGCTCATGGATCTCCTGCTCATCCCCGGCGTGATCGCCGGCGCGTTCCTCGGCCGGATGCTGCTCGGGAGGCTGGATCAGCGCACGTTCGAGCTCGTCGTGATCGTGCTCACGATCGTCGGGGCGCTGTACCTGCTGCTCGCCTGACCCCGGTCACGCGGCCGGCAGCGTGAACCGCCAGCCCTCGGCGAGGCGCTCGGTCACGACGCTCCGCACCGCCTCGAGCGTGCCGCGCCTGTCGCCGCCGCCGTCGTGGGCGAGCACGAGCTCGCCGGGGCGCATCGCCGCGCGGAGGTTCTCGACGAGCGTGGGCACATCCTGCGTCTCCCAGTCGAGGATCGTGTTCGCGACCGCGAGCGGGCGCATCCCGAGCGAGGCCGCCACCTCGGCCGTCCCTCCCCAGCTGCCGTTCGGCGCGCGCCAGTACGGCACGTCCGCGTCCGGGACGACGCTCCGGATGATCCGCAGGTTCTCCTCGAGATCCGCGCGCACCCGATCCGCCGGCCAGTCGCCCATGTCGGCGAACGACGTGGAGTGGTTGCAGAGCACGTGCCCCTCGGCGACGGTCCGGCGCAGGATGTCCGCCCCGCCCGGTCGCAGGATGCACTCGCCGATCACGGCGAACACGGCGCGGATGCCGTGCTCGCGCAGGAAGTCGAGCAGAGCAGGGGTCGCGCGCGGATCGGGGCCGTCGTCGAACGTCAGGGCGGCCACCAGGCCGCTCCCCCGCGCGTGGAGGACGTGGTCGGCTGACGTCGGCGGCATGGCTCGACGATAGCCGCCGGGCCGTGGAAGACTCGCGGGCGGAGCCGGATCGGCTCGGGCGGCGGTCCGTTGCGAGACGGCCATCCGGTTGATATGTTTGGTTCCACAACAATTCACCGACGACGCTGAAAGCGGGTCTGTAACACCATGTCGCTCACGCCCACCAAGGACGACAAGTTCTCCTTCGGCCTCTGGACCATCGGCTACAACGGAGCCGACCCGTTCGGCGGCCCGACCCGTCCGGCGCTCGACGTCGTGCATGTGGTCGATAAGCTCGCCGAGATCGGCGCCTACGGCCTCACCTTCCACGACGACGACCTGTTCGCCTTCGGCTCCACGGACGCCGAGCGCCAGACGCAGATCGATCGCCTGAAGGGCGCTCTGGACGACACGGGCCTGATCGTGCCCATGGCCACGACCAACCTGTTCAGCGCCCCGGTCTTCAAGGACGGCGGCCTGACCTCCAACGACCGCGACGTGCGTCGTTACGCGCTCCGCAAGCTGCTGCGCAACCTCGACCTCGCCGCCGAGCTCGGCGCGAAGACCTACGTCGCCTGGGGCGGCCGCGAGGGCGCCGAGTACGACTCGGCCAAGGACATCCGCGTGGCGCTCGAGCGCTACAAGGAGGCCTTCAACTTCCTCGGCCAGTACGTGCTCGACAAGGGCTACGACATCCGCTTCGCCATCGAGCCGAAGCCGAACGAGCCCCGCGGCGACATCCTGCTGCCGACCGTCGGCCACGCCCTCGCCTTCATCAACGAGCTCGACCACCCCGAGCTCGTCGGCCTGAACCCCGAGGTCGGCCACGAGCAGATGGCGGGCCTGAACTTCCAGGCCGGCATCGCGCAGGCGCTGTGGCACGGCAAGCTCTACCACATCGACCTCAACGGCCAGCGCGGCATCAAGTACGACCAGGACCTCGTGTTCGGTCACGGCGACCTGCACAACGCGTTCGCGCTCGTCGACCTGCTCGAGAACGGCGGCCCGAACGGCGGCCCCGCCTACGACGGCCCCCGCCACTTCGACTACAAGCCCTCGCGCACCGAGGACGAGACGGGCGTCTGGGACTCGGCCAAGGCCAACATCCAGACGTACCTGCTGCTCAAGGAGCGCGCCAAGGCCTTCCGCAACGACCCGGAGGTCCAGGAGGCGCTCGAGGCCGCGAAGGTCAACGAGCTGGCGGTGCCGACGCTGAACGAGGGCGAGACGGTCGCCGACCTCGTCGCCGACCGCTCGGCGTTCGAGGACTTCGACACCGACGCGTACTACGGCGGCAAGGGCTTCGGCTTCGTCCGCCTGCAGCAGCTCGCCACCGAGCACCTGCTCGGCGCGCGCTGATCCACCCCCTCTGACCCGATCGGCCCGAATTCCCACCGGAGTTCGGGCCGATCGGGTCAACCACGTGCAAGGAAGGACGGCGATGACGCTCGTCGCAGGAGTCGACAGCTCGACGCAGAGCTGCAAGGTCGTTATCAGGGATCTCGAGACGGGTGAGGTCGTCCGCTCCGGGCGGGCGACCCATCCCGACGGCACGGAGGTCGATCCGGCGTTCTGGTGGGACGCGCTGCAGAGCGCGCTGGCCGACGCCGGCGGCCTCGAGGACGTGGCGGCGATCTCGGTCGGCGGGCAGCAGCACGGCATGGTCGCGCTGGACGTGGACGGCCGGGTCATCCGCCCCGCGCTGCTGTGGAACGACACCCGGTCGGCCGACGCCGCATCGGCGCTGACCGCCGAGGTCGGGGCCGAGGAGTTCGCCCGTCGCACGGGCGTCGTGCCGGTGGCGTCGTTCACGGCCACGAAGCTGCGCTGGCTGGCCGACGCCGAGCCCGGCAACGCCGAGCGCGTGGCCGCCGTCGCGCTGCCGCACGACTGGCTGACCTGGCGGCTGCGCGGCTTCGGTCCCGAGGGCGAGTCGCCCCTCGGGCCCGTGCTGCACGAGCTCGTGACCGACCGCTCCGACGCGAGCGGCACGGCCTACTTCGACGGCGAGTCGGGCGAATACGACCGCGAGCTGCTCTCGCTGGCGCTGCGTCGCGACGCGAGCGGCGTCGTCCTGCCCCGCGTGCTCGGTCCCGCCGAGTCGGTGACGGGCGGATCCGGGTCGCTCAGCGACGGCCTGGTGATCGCGCCCGGCTGCGGCGACAACGCCGGTGCCGCGCTGGGCCTCGGCGCCGCCGCGGGCGATGTCGTCGTCTCGATCGGCACATCCGGCACCGTCTTCGCAGTGACGGATGCGCCGGTGCGCGACGCGAGCGGAGCCGTCGCCGGCTTCGCCGACGCCTCGGGGCTGTACCTGCCGCTGGTCGCGACGCTCAACGCGGCGCGCGTGCTCGACGCCGTCGCGCGTCTGCTGGGCGTCGACCACGACGAGCTCGGCCGCCTCGCGCTGGCGGCCGAGGCCGGCTCGAACGGCCTCGTGCTGCAGCCCTACTTCGAGGGAGAGCGCACGCCGAACCTGCCGGATGCGACCGCCACGCTGTTCGGGCTGACGCTGGCCTCGACGACGCGCGAGAACCTCGCGCGCGCCGCGGTCGAGGGCATGCTCTCGGGCCTGGCCGACGGCCTCGACGCCGTGCGCAAACACGGTGTCACGGCCGAGCGCGTGCTGCTGGTCGGCGGCGCGGCCCAGAACCCCGCGGTCTCGGCGATCGCGGCGCAGGTGTTCGACGCGCCGGTCGTCGTGCCGCTGCCCGGCGAGTACGTCGCCGCGGGTGCCGCCGTTCAGGCGGCCTGGGCCCTGACGGGCGAGCGCCCGGCCTGGCCCGTGTCGCTCTCGGCCGAGCCCGCGCCCGACACGCGCGCGGTCATCCGCGAGCAGTACGCCGCGCGGCGCTGAGCCTCACGTCGAAGCCGCCCCGGGAGTCCGGGGCGGCTTCGTCGTTCTGCCACGGCACCGGGGGCGTGTCCCAGTTGGTGCCGCTCTCAGCCGTCTATTCGGGCCTCAAGTGGGACACGCCCCCGGGGCGGAGGACCGGATCAGCGGATCGCGGCGGTGACCGTCTCGACGAACCGCGCGTAGTCATCCGGATCGTCGCCCGCCGTGACGGCGCGCAGCACGACCTCGTCGACGGCGTCGAGGTAGGCCGGGATGCGCTCGCGCGCCTCGCCGGGCCGGATGACGGTGTCGAGCGGACCGAATCCGAGCCGCTCGAAGTTGGCCGCGTACGACGGGAAGCCGCCGTAGCGAGCGGCCTCCTCCTCGAGCCGCGGTACGGCGGCGTCCTCGGCGGCGGTGCGCACGTAGAGGACGACCCTGCCGGCCGGGTCCACGTCGTGGTGCTCCGCGGTCTGCGCAGCCGCCGCGGCGGGCGTGAGCCAGTTCAGCACGACGCCGTCGGCGCGCTCGGCCGCGAGCCGGCGCATCTTCGGGCCGAGGGCGCCCAGCGCGATGTCGGGCACGCCGCCCGCCCGCAGCTCGGCGATCGCGTCGCGCATGAGGTCGAGCGCGCCGGCCCGCCGGCCGCCCGACCCGATGCCGAGCGTCAGTCGTTGAAGCGGCAGCCGCAGACGCGCGAGCTCGGCGAGCAGCTCGGCAGCGGGGCGGCGGTCGACCGGGATGACGCCGGTCGCCACGCGGATCGTCTCGGTCGCCTCGAGCGCGGCCGCGGCGACCTCGAGCGCGTCGGCCCCCGGCGTCTCGTTGACCCACAGTCCGCCGAGGCCGGCTCCCTCGATCAGCGGGGCGATGCGCCGGGCCACGTCGGGACCTGTGGCCGCGGCGATGCCGATGGACACGCGATGAAGCTCCATACCCCGATCCTGTCACCGCTGTCGGAGGCCGGGGCTAGCGTGAGGCCATGGATCTCCCCGCGATCGACGCGCGCCGCATCCGGTACGACGCCCAGCTGCTGGCGGGTTCCGATCTCTCGCCCGCCGAGGTCGTCACCCGGGCGGTGGCCCTCCAGGGGCAGGATCTGCCGGGCGTGCTTCGGGCGATCGCCATCCGCTCGCGTCCGGGCACGACGGTCGACGACGTCCGCGCGGCGTTCGACGCGGGCGACATCGTGCGCTCGTGGCCGATGCGCGGCACCCTGTTCGCCACCACGCCCGCGCACCTCGCCGCGATCCTGCATCACACCGGCGAGCGCGTGCAGCGCTCGGCGGCGCTGCGGCGTTCGCAGCTCGGTCTCGACGACGCCACGATCGCCCGCGCCAGGGGCATCCTGCGCGACGCGCTGCAGGACGGCGGACTCACCCGCGCAGACGCGCTCGCGCTGTGGCAGGCCGCCGGCATCGCGACGGACAGCGGACGCGGCTACCACCTGATCTTCCACCTGGCCGTGGACGGGCTGATGCACTGGGGCCCGTTCGCCGGTGCCGAGCAGCAGCTCGTGCTCACCCCGCCCGTCCAGGCCGACCCCGACGACCTCGTCGGCGTGCTGCGCGGCTACGTCCTGGCGCGTGGCCCGGTCACGGCCGACGACGCGGCGTGGTGGCTGAAGCTGCCGAAGACCGCGGTGCGACAGGCCGCCGCCCGCATCGACGATCTGACCGTCGTGACCGTCGAGGGCGCTCCGGGCTGGGTCATCGGCGAACCGGATGCGCCCGGCCCGTCGGGAGTCACGCTGGTGCCGGCGTTCGACGAGTGGGTGCTCGGCTACGCCATCCGGTCGCTGGTGGCGAGCCCCCGGATGCTCGACGCCCAGGTGCCGGGGCGCAACGGAGTGTTCCGGCCGGCGATCCTGGTCGACGGCGTCGTGGTCGGCACCTGGCGGCTTCCCGCACGGTCATCCAAGGACCGCACCCCGATCGTCGAGCTCGTGGAGCGCACCACCGCCGCCACGCGCGCCTCGATCGATCGGGCGCTGGCGGCCTGGCCTCACGGCTGAGGCAGCACCGACTCCCCGATCGGGCCCGGGTTGAACGCGATCTCCCAGCGGTAGCCGTCGGGGTCGGCGAAGTACCCCGAGTACCCGCCCCATTCGCGCTTCTGCGGCTCGGCCACGATCTCCGCTCCCGCCGCACGTGCCTCGGCGACCACCCGGTCGACGCCGGCCTCGTCCGCCAGGTTGTGCGCGAGGGTCACGGGAGGGGTGCCGCCTGCGGCGACGGGACCGATCTCGTGCTCGGCGGCCATCCGGTCCCACAGCGAGAGGATGAGCCGCTCCCCCATCCGCAGCATCAGCACCTCCCCGGCGACATGCAGCTCGGGCTCCCACCGGAGGCCGTCGACGTAGAACCGCCTGCTCGTCTCGACATCCTCGACGACGAGCGTGATGAAGCTGATCCGCTGATCCATGTGGCGTTGGTCGCACGGACCGCGGACACGCAGAAGCCCCGGGACGCATGCCCCGGGGCTTCCCGCGATCAGGCCGCGGCGGCCAGCGTCACGGCGTCGACCACCAGCTCGTCGCCTCGCGCGTCGACCGAGACGCCGCCGCCGTCAGCGAGCGCTCCGGTCACGAACAGGTCGGCGATCCGGTCGTCCACCTCGCGCTGCATGAGCCGGCGCAGCGGACGCGCGCCGTACTCGGGCTCGTAGCCGCGCTCGGCCAGCCAGTCGATCGCCGCGGGCGTCACCTCGAGCGACACCTCGCGGGCTCCCACCCGCGTGCGCGTCGCGCCGAGCATCAGCGACACGATCTCGCGCAGCTGCGGCTTCTCGAGCTTGCGGAACAGCACGATCTCGTCGATGCGGTTCAGGAACTCCGGGCGCATCGACTCGCGGAGGCGCCCCATCACGCGGGCGCGCAGCTCGTCGTCGGCGTACGACCCGTCGCCGGTCGAGAAGCCGATCGACCCGGCACGCGACGCGAGGAACTCGGACCCGAGGTTCGACGTCATCACGATCACCGTGTTGCGGAAGTCGACGGTGCGGCCCTGCCCGTCGGTCAGGCGGCCGTCGTCGAGCACCTGCAGCAGCAGGTTGAACACGTCCGGGTGCGCCTTCTCGATCTCGTCGAACAGCACGATCGAGTAAGGGTTGCGGCGCACGCGCTCGGTCAGCTGTCCCGCCTCGTCGTAGCCGACGTATCCGGGAGGGGCACCGACCAGGCGCGCCACGGTGTGCCGCTCGCCGAACTCGCTCATGTCGAAGCGGACGATCGCGCCCTCGTCATCGAACAGGCTCGACGCCAGGGCCTTGGCGAGCTCCGTCTTTCCCACGCCGGTAGGCCCGAGGAACAGGAACGAGCCGACGGGACGGCGCGCGTCGCCCATGCCGGTGCGGCTGCGGCGGACGGCCTTCGCGACCGCGGCCACGGCGTCGTCCTGACCGACCACCCGACCGTGGAGCTCGTCCTCGAGCGTCGCCAGGCGCTCGCGCTCGCTCTCGGTCAGGCGCGCGACCGGGATGCCGGTGGCGCGGCTCACGACGGCCGCGATCTCCGGCTCGTCCACGACGGCGGGCCCGGTGGATCCGGTCGTCGCCGCCTCGTCGATCCGGCGCTGGACGTCGGCGATCTCGTCGCGCAGGCGCGACGCCTCCTCGTAGCGCTCGGCCGCGACCGCGGCGTTCTTCTCGGCCTCGAGCGTGCCGAGCCGCTCCATGAGGGCGCTGACGTCGACCGGTGCCCCGAGGCGCAGCCGCAGGCGCGCACCTGCCTGGTCGATGAGGTCGATCGCCTTGTCCGGCAGCACGCGCTCGGTGAGGTACCGGTCGCTCAGCTCCACGGCGGCCTTCAGCGCCTCGTCCGTGTAGCTCACGCGGTGGTGCTCCTCGTACGCCGAGCGCAGCCCGCGCAGGATCTCGATCGCGTCGGTCACGGACGGCTCGCCCACGCGCACCGGCTGGAAGCGGCGCTCGAGCGCCGCGTCCTTCTCGATGGTGCGGTACTCCTTGAGCGTCGTGGCACCGACGAGGTGGAGCTCGCCGCGGGCAAGGCGGGGCTTCAGGATGTTGCCCGCGTCCATCGCGCCCTCGCCGCCTCCGCCCGCACCGACGACGGTGTGGATCTCGTCGACGAACAGGATGACCTCGTCCTTGCGCTCGGCGACCTCCTCGACCGTCTTGGTGAGGCGCTCCTCGAAGTCGCCGCGGTAGCGCGTGCCCGCGAGCATCGCGGCGAGATCCAGCGAGATGACGCTCTTGTCGCGCAGCTGCTCGGGCACCTGGCCCGCGACGATCGCGCGTGCGAGGCCCTCGACGACGGCGGTCTTGCCGACGCCGGCCTCGCCGATCAGCACCGGGTTGTTCTTCGTGCGGCGCGACAGGATCTCGATTGTCTGCTCGATCTCGGAGGCGCGACCGATCACCGGGTCGAGCAGCCCGTCGCGCGCCCGCTGGGTGAGGTCGGTGCCGTAGGTGTCGAGCATGCCGCCCGGGCGGGGCGCGTCCTCCTGCGACGGGGCCTCCACGGCATCCGGGGTGACCGTCTCGCGGATCCCCTGCGTGAGCGCCTCGGCCGTGATCCCGGCGGACGACAGGATCTGCCCGGCGGGGGTGTCCTGCGCCAGCACGAGCGCGAAGAACACGTGCTCGGGATCGATGTACGTCGAACCCGACGCACGGGCTACCTGGAACGCGTGGAAGAGCGCCCGCTGCACGGCGGGCGTCACGACCGCGGCGTCGACATCGGCGGCGGCGCCGGCCTTCGGCAGGCGCTGCTCGGCGGCCGTGGCGACGGCGGTGCCATCGGCGCCGACGCGCGAGATCGCCTGGGCGACCGTCTTGTCCTCCGTCAGCACGCGCAGCACGTGAAGGGCGTCGAGCTCGTGCTGTCCGCGACCCAGCGCGTAGCGTCCGGCGCGCTGCAGCAGCTCCTGCGTGCGCGCGCTGAGGTAGCGGCTCAGATCGACCGACCGCGCCGCGCGAGCACGCTCGCCCTGCAGGTAGCGGGCGAGGAACTCGTCGAACGCGTTGGCGCCGCCCTGGCCGAAGAAGTCGTCGGTGGAAGGGAAGTCGGGCATTCGGATCTCCTCTGCAAGGGATCGCAGAACTTGCGTCCCGTCGTGTCAAGTTTCGAACTTGAGCGAACTTGTGTCAACTTCAACGCGGGACCCGGCGACCTATTCCCGAGGCGTCAGCGGGATCCCGAGGAGCCCCCACGGTCGGCGATCCCGGGCCCGCCTATCCTTGACGCGTGCGTGAGTTCTGGCAGGGAGTGCGGACGCTGTTCCGGGGCTTCGGGTGGTGGCGCCACCATCCGGGCGTGATGGCCGCGGGCCTCATCCCGGCCGCGATCGTCGGGCTCGTGCTCGTCGGCGCGCTCGTGGGGCTCGGCTTCGGCCTCCCCGGCCTGCTCGAGTGGCTGACGCCGTTCGCCGACGGCTGGCAGCCCGTGTGGGCCGATCTGCTGCGTTGGGTGCTGGGGCTCGCGGTCATGGGCGGCGCGATCATCCTGGCGATCGTGACCTTCACCGCGCTGACGCTGCTCGTCGGCGAGCCCTTCTACGACCGCATCTGGCGCTCGGTCGAGCGCGAGCTCGGCGGCACCGTGCCCGACGTGCCGTACAGCATCGGCCGCTCGATCGGCGATGCGCTCGGACTCTTCGGCAAGGGCCTGCTCTCGGCGTTGTGCGCGGGCCTCATCGCGCTCATCCCCGTCGCCGGCGCCGCAGCGGGCGCGGTCGTCGGCGCGCTGCTCAACGGCAGGGTCATCGCCGACGAGCTCTCCTCCCGTGGGCTCACCGCCCGCGGCCTCGGGGGCGCGCAGCGCGCGGCGCTCCTGCGGGCGAACCGGGCGCGCGTGCTCGGCTTCGGCGTCGCCGTGCACGTGTGCTTCCTCGTGCCGTTCGCCGCGATCGCCGTCATGCCCGCCGCGGTGGCCGGGGCCGCCATGCTCGGCCGGCGCGTCGCGGGCGAGCCCGACACGCTGCCGGCCCCGGCCCCACGGGCGTGACTCAGCCCTCGGGCGTCGGCGTTCCCTCCGCCGCGTGCGCCTCGCGCGCCGCGAGGAACAGCAGGGCGAGACCTCCGAGCGCGGGAACGGCGAGTGCGAGCGCAATGCCGAGGTGCGGGTAGTCCCCGGTGATCGCGCCGAGCGCGACGGCGAGGAGCAGCAGCTGCGTCACGATGCCGCCCGAGCGGCCCCAGGACCTGCCCGCCCACACCGCTGCGGCGAACGCGCCGACGGCCGCCGCACCGACGACGGTCAGTACGATGAGCGCGACGGCGCTGACGGGATCCGTCGTGTCGGCCCCGGCAAGGGCGACGACCTGCCAGGCCGCGAGCGCCAGGATGCCGAGGGCTTCCAGGGCGAGCAGCGCGGCCGCGATGCGCGCGATCCTGCGGGGCATCCGGACTCTCCTCGGACGACGGGCATACAGCCGATTCCGAGGCGTGACGGGATATTGACCCTTGATTTCGGGCCCCGGCTGTACGACCATTGTTAACGGCATGTTTCCCACAACGTGGTGGGTGGTGGGCGTTCAGTCCCACACCATGACCAGCGTATCCGACCCGAATGGATGCGTTTCTCCACCCTCGAATCCGGGCGCGGATGCGCTCGCTCGAATCCCACCACATTGCGAGGAGCATCAGCATGGATTGGCGCGACAAGGCGGCCTGCCTGACAGTCGACCCGGAACTCTTCTTCCCGGTCGGCAACACCGGCCCGGCGGTCGACCAGATCGAGAAGGCCAAGTCCGTGTGCGCGCGCTGCACCGTCACCGAGGTCTGCCTGCAGTACGCCCTCGAGACCGGTCAGGACTCGGGCGTGTGGGGTGGCCTCAGCGAGGACGAGCGCCGCGCCCTGAAGCGTCGCGCCGCCCGCGCTCGCCGCGCCGGCTGAACTTCCGCATCACACCCGCAGTACACACAGCACTGGAAAGGGCGCCTTCCCCGCGGGGAAGGCGCCCTTTCCGGCGTCTGCGGTCAGCTCAGATCCACTTGAGCGGGATCTCGATGACGACCTCGGTGCCCTTCTCGATCTCGCCGCCCGCGTGCGGCTCCTCGCCGCCGAGCGTGCGCCATTCGATGGATCCGCTGAGCTCGCCCTGGATGAGCGTCCGGACGATCTGCGTGCCGAGGCCGCGTCCGACGGTCCCCTCGGGCAGGCCGCTGCCGGAGTCGCGCACCCGGACGAGCAGCTTCTCCTCGTCGCGCTCGGCGATGATCTCGACCTTGCCCTCGAGCCCCTTGAGGCCGTGCTCGACCGCGTTCGTGACGAGCTCGGTCAGCGCCAGCGCGAGAGGCGTGGCGTATTCGCTCGGCAGCACGCCGAACTTTCCGATCGAGTGGGTGTGCGCGAGCGTGTTCGGCGCCGCGGCGACCTCGGCCACCAGCCGCAGCACGCGGTCGAACACCTGATCGAAGTCGACGTTCTGCGACAGGCCCTCGGACAGGGTGTCGTGCACGACGGCGATCGCCGCGACGCGCTGCATCGCCTGCGTCAGCGACTCGCGGGCCTCCTCCGACTTCGTGCGTCGCGCCTGGATGCGCAGCAGCGAGGCGACGGTCTGCAGATTGTTCTTCACCCGGTGATGGATCTCGCGGATCGTCGCATCCTTCGTCAGCAGCTCCTGCTCCTGGTGACGAAGCTCCGTGACGTCGCGGCACAGCACGATCGCTCCGGTGCGGTTTCCGTGGTCGCGCAGCGGGATCGCGCGCAGCGACACGGTCACGCCGCGCGCCTCGATGTCGGTGCGCCATGGCGCACGACCGGTCACGACCACGGGCAGCGACTCGTCGGTGTCGCGCGAGGCGGGAAGGATGCGGCTCGTCACCTCGGCGAGCGACTCGCCCTCGAGCTCGTCGGCGAAGCCGACGCGGTTGAACGCCGACAGCGCGTTGGGGCTCGCGAAGGTCACGATGCCGTCGACGTCGAGCCGGATGAGGCCGTCGGCCGCGCGCGGCGCGCCGCGGCGCGGGCCGGTGGGCGCGGACAGTTCGGGGAAGTCGCCCGTGGCGACCATGCGGAAGATGTCGTCGGCGCAGTCGTTGAACGTGATCTGCTGACGCGAGGGAGCCCGGACGTCGCCGAGGTTCGTGTGGCGCGTCAGGACGCCCATGACGTTCGGCCCGCCGTCACCGCGACGCACGATCGGCACGGCGCGCACGCGCGTCGGGGTCTCCTCGAACCACTCGGGGCTGGAGGAGTCGATGATGCTCGCCGACGAGAAGGCGTCGCGTACCTGCGCCTGCCACTGCGGGCGGATCCGCTCCCCCACGATGTCGCGGTAGAACAGGGTGGCGGCGCTTCCCGGCCGGGTGTGGGCGACGGCGACGAAGGAGTCATCCGACGTGGGGATCCACATCACGATGTCCGCGAACGCCAGATCGGCGAGGAGCTGCCCGTCTCCGGCGACGCGGTGCAGCCACTCGACATCCGCCTCGCTCGCGATTCCCTGGGCGAAGGCGAGATCACTGAGTGTCGACACGGATCAAGCTTATGGGTCGACGATCTCCGCTCCCGGCCGTGTGACGCCGGTGACGCCGATCCGGCGGCGGATGCCGCCCCTCGCGCGCGTGGCGACCTCCTGCCCCGAACGCCGGGTGTGGCGGGGCTGGAGCTCGGCCGCGAGGCGCCGCACCGCCTGGGCGAGCGCCGAGCGCGGCGACACCTCCCCGACGGGGCGCGCGGCGAGCAGCGCCGCATCGGCGGCCCTGCGGTCGTCGGGCACGAACGACACGTCGGTCACGCCGGAGAACCGCTCGAGCGCCCTCCTCACCTGTCCGCGCGGATCGAGCCCCAGCGGTCCGGAGCGCAACCGGTTCACGACGACGCGCACGGGTGTGGCGCCGACGATCCGACGCAGTTCCGCGTAGCCGCGCACAAGCCGCGCGAGGCCCACCGGGTCGGCGGCCGCCACGGCGACGATCTGGTCCGCGGCCGCCAGCGCGGCGAGCGTCGCCGCGTTGCGCCGCGGTCCGTCGAGGTCGCTGACGATCTCCTCGTCCGCCTCCAGCGACGCGCTCACATCCACGATCACAACGTCCGCCCACTCGCGGATCACCGCGAGCGCGGCCGTCATGCGCGGGCCGGACAGCTCGGGCCAGCGCGAGACCCGGTTGATCCCCGTCAGGACGTCGACGCGGCCGTCCGCGTCGGCGAGGGGAACGCTGACCCGCAGCAGCTCGCCGGCATCGAGCAGCCCGAACTCCGCCTGCCGGCAGGCGGCCGCGAGCCCCGGGCTCTCGTCGGCGAGGCCGACCGCGATCGCGATGGAGGGCGCGTGGCTGTCGGCATCCAGCAGCGCGACGTGGGCTCCGAGACGCGCGTGCTCGAGGGCGAGCTCGATTGCGAGCGTCGTGCGGCCCGGGGCGCCCTCCGGGCCCCACACGACGAGGACACGGCCCTGCGCGGGAACCTCCGGCGCCACCTCGATGCCGGCTCCGCGCGCCGCCGCCACGATGCGCCACGCGGGGGCGTCGGGCGGCAGCGGCTCGGCGAGCCCGAAGGCACGCGCGGCCCGCACGTCGGCCTCGCGATCCACGAGCAGCAGGATGCGCACCCCCAGCCGGTCGCATTCGGCGACGAGTGCGGCGGTCAGGATGCCCGCGCCGGCGAGGATCAGGGTGTCGGCCTCGCGCAGGCTCGTCGCCCCGCCCGGATCCCCCTCGGACAGGATCGCCGGATCGACCGTCTCGAGCACCGTGACCCCCTCGTCGCGGAGATCCTCCGCGATGCGCTCGGCGTCCGCCGCGGCGGCCGCGACGATCGCGATCACTCGCCGTCCTCCTCGGCCGGCGGCGCCGACGGGGCGACGGCGTCATCCATAGGCTGGCCCGTGGCCACGGGAGCCGGCAGCGCCGCCGAGCCCCCACCCGCGGTCGGCACCGCCGACAGCACGGAGCCTGCCGCGATCGCGGCGAGCACGTCGGAGACGCGGGTCCTGTCGATCACAAGCTCCAGGGCCGCTCCCCCGGCGGCCATCACCCCGTCGTCTCGTGTGACGCGCGCCACGACGGCGTCGGCGACCAGGATCCGCGGGGCGCCGAAGGTGCCGGGCTGCTCGGCGGGCGGCGTCTCCCACAGCTCGACAAGCGCCCCGCGATCCACGCCCGCCGGCACGTCGACCGAGCTGCGCACGACGACCGAGGTGCGGTCGCTGACCTCGGCCGCACCGGTCGCGGCGGTCGGCAGCAGTTCGCCGGCGCCGATCGTGCGCAGCGCGACGAGGCCCTCGCCGAGCGCATCCGGGGCGAGGTACGACCCACCCGACTGCCCGAGGGCCACCTCGACGACGGCGACATCGGCCGCGGTGATCGTCTGGCCGGGGACGAGCGTGCCCGAGGCCGCGAGGACCGGCACCGTCTGGCGTGCGGCTCCCACGACGAACCAGACCCCTGCGATCGACACGGCGACGAGGACGAGCCCGATCACGAAGCGGGCGTCCGCCCAGAACCGGCGCCGCGCGGGGCGCTGCTGCGGCGGCGTCGCGCGCCCGGTGCCGCCCTGGGCGGCCGTCATGGTGCTCATGCAGGAATAGTGGCAAATCGCGGCGGTCGGCCTCGGCGGTTCTCCACAGGCGGGAGATCCGCCGCCCGTCCCGGTACCCGGGCACACATAATGGGGGCATGGTCGAGCATCAGGCACGCCGTCTCGTGCCGCCGGCGCAGGTCGCCGAACTGCTGGGCATCGGCGTCGACGAGGTCGTCGAGCTCGTGCAGGAGGGCCACCTTCGCGGCATGCGCGTCGGCTCGCCGGCGCGGTGGCGCATCGAGCACGCGAGCGTCGCCGAGTATCTCGACGCCCAGGCGGAGGAGGCACGCCGCATGGCCCTGTGGCGGCAGTCGAACGCCGCGAGCTTCCCCGAGCTGTGGGGGCGGCGCAGCTGACGCCACGGTCCTCCGCCGCCCCCGTTCAGACGACGGGGACCCCGGCCGCCGCGTCGATCCTGACCCACGCGATCGCCGCGAGTGGCAGCATCCGGTACGACTGCACCTCGCCCGCGCGGCGCGGCGAACCGGCGTCGTGCAGCGCGAGGTCGAGGTGATCGGCCCCGACGCGATCGACGGTGCCGGTGAGAACCCGGCCGGACGACTCGGGACCCGTCCCGCTCAGCCCCAGCGCGACGCCCACGCGGCGGCGGGCGAGGTCGCGCATCGCGAGGGCGAAGGTGACGCGCTCCGCCAGCCTGTCGATGTGCGCGGCCGGCCTGGCGCTGCGCAGCAGGTCGCCATGCGCCGCGTGGATCCCGCGGATCGCCGCGATGGGCGCCAGCAGGAGGCGCCGGGCGCCGTCGCTCTCGGGAGCGGCGACCCAGTCGGCGCCGACCGCCGCGATCCGCACGACGGCGGACAGGCCGTCGGCGAGCTCGAGCGTGACGGGCGCCTCGGCCTCTCGGGCGAACCCGGTCAGCCGGGTGCGCAGGTCGACGCGGGCGAGGCGCAGCCGCTCGGCCTCCGACTCGAGGGCCGCACGCTCGGCCTCCCACTCGGCGGCGAGCTGATCCTCCAGATCGTCGAAGAAGCGGTCCCATCGCACGGGCCGAGCGTAGGGGAACCGCTCCCGCCTCCGCCGCGCCTGTCCACAGGCCGAGCCGGCGCGAGATGTCTCCACGGACATAGGTGCCGCCTCCGAGGGCCGCCGCGGCCGGTGCTGGACTGGCGACTCGTCCCGCCGACCGAGAAACCGGGGGTCTCGATGTCCCAGCCACTTCCGTCCGCCGCGCCGCCGCCCCACGCGCCCGGAGCCGCCCCGCGGCCGCTGCGCAAGCTCGCCGACGTCGAGGAGCACTTCGCCCCGCAGCGCACCTCGAGCGGGAACCTGCCCGACCCCGAGCCGCTGCTGACCGCCCTCACGCGCGGCGTGCTCGAGGTCCTCGCCGGAGTGCGCGAGCCCGAGCAGCTCGCGCGCTGGCTCACCGACGAGCCATACCGCTCCCTCGTCACGCGCGCCGGGATGGCCGTGCGCGCCCGCAGCGCGAAGCGGCAGGCGGTCATGCGCCCCGTCTACGCGATCCGCTCCATCCGGCACTCGGCTCCCGCCGACGGCGTCATCGAGGCCGTCATCATCGTCGAGACGACACAGCGAACGCGTGCCGTCGCCATGCGGCTCGAAGGCATGGACAGCCGCTGGCGCGCGACGAGCCTGTCGATTCTTTAATCAGTAGTGCATGGTCGCGTTCTCGATCGCTCGCCCGACGCTTCGCGCCGGGACTCGCGATCGAGCGCTGTCGCTTCGCTCCATCGACGGACGGATGTCACGTCTTCGAGGTGGTCGGCAGTCGCTCCGCTCCACGGTCGCTTCGCTCCCACCGGGGCACTTGTTCGCGGCGTTTTCCTTGACCGCGCGCGGATCGATCGCTGGTGGGCCGCATCCGCGGCACGCTCGCTTCGCTCGCACATGGGGCGCACGACACTCGCGCCTGACGGTTGGTCGCTTCACTCCCACCTGGGGCGCTCAGGCGAGTCGGTTACTGCCCGCGGTGAGGCACGACGTCACGCTTCCATGCACTACTGCTTATAAGAGCTCAGGAAGTTGCCGAGGCGCTCGATGGCCTCGCTCAGCACCCGGGCCTCCGGCAGCGTGACGATGCGCAGATGGTCGGGCGTCGCCCAGTTGAAGCCCGTGCCCTGCACCAGCAGGATGCGCTCGGCCACCAGCAGGTCGTAGACGAGCTTCGCGTCATCCCGGATCTCGTGCACCTCCGGGTCCAGGCGCGGGAACGCGTACAGCGCTCCCTGCGGCTTGACGCACGAGACCCCGGGGATCTCCTCGAGCTTCTGCCAGGCGACGTCCCGCTGCTCGAGCAGGCGCCCGGCCGGCGCGACCAGCGCGTCGATCGTCTGGACCCCCGTGAGTGCGGCCAGCACCGCATGCTGGGCGGGAAGGTTCGGGCACAGGCGCGTCGACGCGAGCAGCGTGATCCCCTCGAGGAAGCCCTTCGCGTGATCCTGCGGCCCCGTGATCACGAGCCATCCCGAGCGATAGCCGGCGACGCGATAGGTCTTCGACAGCCCGTTGAAGGTCAGGCACAGCAGGTCGGGCGCGACCGAGGCGGTCGGGATGTGCTGTGCGTCGTCGAACAGGATGCGGTCGTAGATCTCGTCGCTCAGCAGCAGGAGCGAGTGCTCGCGGGCGATCTCGGCGATGCCCTCGAGCACCTGACGCGAGTACACCGCGCCGGTGGGGTTGTTCGGGTTGATGATGACGATCGCCTTGGTGCGCTCGGTCACCTTCGACCGGATGTCCTCGAGATCCGGCTGCCAGTCGTTCTGCTCGTCGCACAGGTAGTGAACGGGGGTGCCGCCCGCGAGACTCGTCATGGCCGTCCAGAGCGGGTAGTCGGGCGCCGGGATCAGCACCTCGTCCCCCTCGTCGAGCAGGGCCTGCATCGTCATCGTGATGAGCTCGGAGACGCCGTTGCCGAGGTAGACGTTCTCGGGGTCGACGTGCGGGAAGCCCGGGGTCTCCTCGTAGCGGCTCACGATCGCGCGACGCGCGGACAGGATGCCGCGGCTCTCGCTGTAGCCGTGCGCGGTCGGGATCGACGCGATCATGTCGCGCACGATCTGATACGGGGCCTCGAAGCCGAACACCGCCGGGTTGCCGGTGTTGAGCTTGAGCACCGTGTGCCCCGCGGCCTCGAGCCGGGCGGCCTCCTCCAGGGCGGCGCCCCGGATCTCGTAGAGGACGTTGTTCAGCTTCGAGGAGTGACGCAGCGTGCGGAGCCGGCTTCCACCGGGCTGAGCGCTGATCGGGACGGGGGTGCTCATCGCCCCAGGATATGCCGGGGCCCACCGGTCCACGCGCGTTCGCGTGGACCGGTGGGCCCGTGACGACTGCTCAGCGCTTCTTCGCGGCGCGGCGCTGCTCGCGGTTCTGCGGGGCCTCCTGGGCGGCGGCGTCCGCGGCCTGGCCGAAGGCGCTCGCGCCGGGGCCTGCCTGCGGGGAGGTGGCCTGCGTCTGCGTGCGGCGCACGCGATCCGTGGCGGCCTTGTTGACCTGGCCGCGGTCGTTGCGCACCTCGACCTCGCCGGCATCGTTGGGCGCCGAGTACTCGAGCTGCTGGTCGGCCGGGTGCTCCGAGAGCCCCTTCGCCTCGACCTCGGGCTGCGCTCCCTCGCCCTCTCCCACGCGGCGCACCTGCACCTCGAGGTTGAAGAGGTAGCCGACGGCCTCCTCCTTGATCTGGCCCATCATCGTCTGGAACATCGAGTAGCCCTCGCGCTGGTACTCGATGAGCGGGTCGCGCTGCGCCATCGCGCGCAGGCCGATGCCGTCCTTCAGGTAGTCCATCTCGTAGAGGTGGTCGCGCCAGCGGCGGTCGAGCACCTGAAGCACAACGCGGCGCTCGAGCTCGCGCACGGCGGCCGTGCCGAGGGCCTCTTCGCGCTTCTGGTAGGCGATCTTGGCGTCGCTGAGCAGCTCGCGCTTCAGCGCCTCGGCCGTGATGCCGCCCTTGCGTCCGCCGGCCTCGGCGACGACCTCGTCGATCGTCACGCCGACCGGGTAGAGGGTCTTCAGCTCGCTCCACAGCGCGTCGAAGTCCCAGCTCTCGTTGTGGCCGCCCGCGGTGTGCTCGTCGATGACGGCCGTGATGGCGTCCTCGATGAAGTGCTGCACGCGATCCGCGATGTCGTCGCCCTCGAGGATGTGGCGGCGGTCGGAGTAGATCGCCTCGCGCTGGCGGTTGAGGACGTCGTCGTACTTCAGGACGTTCTTGCGCGCCTCGGCGTTGCGGCCCTCGATCGCGGCCTGGGCGTTCTTGATCAGGTTCGACACCAGGCGCGACTCGATCGCGACGTCGTCGGGCAGGTCCGTGCGCGACAGCAGCGCATCGGCCGCGCCCGACTGGAAGCGGCGCATCAGGTCGTCCTCGAGCGACAGGTAGAAGCGGCTCTCGCCGGGGTCTCCCTGACGGCCGGCGCGACCGCGCAGCTGGTTGTCGATGCGGCGCGATTCGTGGCGCTCGGTGCCGAGCACGTACAGACCGCCGACCTCGACGACCTTCGCCGCCTCCTCGGCGACCTCCGCCTTGACGCGGTCGAACACGACGTTCCACTCGGCGTCGTACTCCTCCGGCTCCGTCGCCGCCGGGTCGAGGCCCTTGGCCTTCATCTCCTGCACGGCGAGGAACTCGGCGTTTCCACCGAGCATGATGTCGGTGCCTCGACCGGCCATGTTCGTGGCGACGGTGACGGCCCCGAGCTTGCCCGCGCGCGCGACGATCTCGGCCTCGCGCGCGTGGTTCTTCGCGTTGAGGACCTCGTGCTTGATGCCCTTCTTCGCGAGCAGGCGCGACAGGTACTCGCTCTTCTCGACGCTGACGGTGCCGACGAGGACGGGCTGGCCCTTCTCGTGGCGCTCGGCGATGTCCTCGACGACCTGGGCGAACTTGCCCTTCTCGTTGCGGTAGACGAGATCCCGCTGATCCGTGCGGACCATCGGCTTGTTGGTCGGGATCGAGATGACGCCCAGCTGGTACGTCGACATGAACTCGCCGGCCTCGGTCTCGGCCGTGCCCGTCATGCCCGAGATCTTGTCGTACAGGCGGAAGTAGTTCTGCAGCGTGACCGTGGCGAGCGTCTGGTTCTCGGCCTTGACCGGGACGCCCTCCTTCGCCTCGATCGCCTGGTGGATGCCCTCGTTGTAGCGACGACCGACGAGGATGCGGCCGGTGTGCTCGTCGACGATCATCACCTCGTCGTTCATGACGACGTAGTCGGTGTCGCGCTTGAACAGGGCGATCGCCTTGAGCGAGTTGTTCAGGAACGAGATCAGGGGCGTGTTCGCCGACTCGTACAGGTTGTCGATGCCGAGGTAGTCCTCGACCTTCTCGATGCCGGCCTCCAGCACGCCGACCGTGCGCTTCTTGATGTCGACCTCGTAGTCGACGCCCTCCTCGAGGGTCCGCGCGACCTTCGCGAACTCGACGAACCAGCGGTTCGCCTCACCCGACGACGGGCCCGAGATGATGAGCGGGGTGCGCGCCTCGTCGATCAGGATCGAGTCGACCTCGTCGACGATCACGAAGAAGTGACCGCGCTGGACGAGGTCCTCCTTGCGCCAGGCCATGTTGTCGCGCAGGTAGTCGAAGCCGAACTCGTTGTTCGTGCCGTACGTGATGTCCGCCGCGTACTGCTCCCGCCGCACGGCCGGGGTCTGACCCGACACGATGGTGCCGGTGGTCATTCCCAGCGCGCGGTGGATGCGGCCGATCAGCTCGGCCTGGTACGACGCAAGGAAGTCGTTCGTCGTGACGACGTGCACGCCCTTGCCGGCGATGGCGTTGAGGTACGCGGGCATGGCCGCGACAAGGGTCTTTCCCTCACCGGTCTTCATCTCGGCGATGTTGCCGAGGTGGAGCGCCGCGCCACCCATCACCTGCACGTCGTAGGGGCGCATGCCCAGGGTGCGCTTCGCCGCCTCGCGGACGGCCGCGAACGCCTCGGGCATCAGGTGGTCGAGCGTCTCGCCCGCCTCGTAGCGCTGCCGCAGCTCGGCGGTCTCGCCCCGCAGCTCCTCGTCGGTGAGCTGCGTGTAGTCCTCCTCGAGCGCGCCGACGGCGGCGACGACCTGCTGGAGCCTCCGGCGGGTGCGACCCTCGCCGGCGCGAAGCAGCTTCTCGAAGGGATTGGCCACGTGATGTCTCCTCGTTCTCGGCCCCCGCTCTGATCGAGCGACGGTGCCGTGCTCCCCGTCGCCGTCCGGCGAAGGGCATACGGACTCATGTTATCCGCCCGTGACCTATGCCGCGGCTGAGCGGGTCAGCTCAACACGCAACCGATGATCGGCTCGCCCCAGACGGGCCCCGTCACCGTGCCGTCATCGGGCGCGATCAGGATCGACACCACCTGACCGACGCGCTGCGGATCCCAGGCTGCGTCCGTGACCACAGTGAACATCATGTGCCCCTGGGCACCCGCCACCGAGTACCCGGCGTACCCCAGGGGCTCCCCGCCATCGGGATCGGCCGCCAGGATCTCCTCGGCAGCGGGGTATGCCGCGCGCAGGTCATCGATCGTCGAACCGAGTCCGATGCCCTCGGCCGTCTGGAGCGTCGGCGCGAGGACCTCGATGAGCTCGATCTCACCCCCTGCCTCGCCATCCGACGTGCGTATGCCGAACGCCGGCGGCACATCCACTGCGCTCGCGTAAGGCCACCCCTCGTTCGCAGGATGCTCCCCACTGGGGGCCCAGAAAGACTCTGCGCAACTCCGATCGATCACGAGCCCTGCGCGAGCCGCCTCGGTGAGCGGCGCGCCCACGGCGAACTCCGCGATGCCGTCCGGCGTCAGCGTCACACCGGAACCCGCGTCACCGCCGCTGCCTTCGCCTTCGCCGCCCTCACCCGCGCCGCGCATGCAGCCCTCGAGTTCGATGATCGGCTGCCCGAAGGCGTTGATCTGGATGGTCTCGAGGTCGCCCACGGCGAACACCTGGTCGGGGGCGCCGGCCCGGTAGCCGAAGTGGATCATCGACCCCGCTCCGTCCGCATCGAGCGTCGCGTAGGCGCTGGAGCCCTGGGTCACCTCGGAATCCACGACCTGCGGGTGGGCCGCGCGGACGTCGTCGATCGTGTCGTAGGGACTGACGCCGCCCGCGGTGCGCGGGCCGAGATCCGCGTCCGCGGGATCCAGCCGGCCCGCGTCGTCGACGTAGGGGCTGACCGTGATGGCGAACACCGTGCCCTCCGAGCCGTAGACGTTCAGGGCCGGACCCTCGCCCGCGGGCGAGCCGAACCACGGGACGCAGTTCTCGCCCTGTGCGGCCGACATGTCCCAGCCGACCTCGGTGCCCGCCGCGACCGCGTCGCTCCACGGCATCCCGACCGTGAACGGCCCCGTGCCGTCCTCGGTGATGATCCATGCCGCGCGGTCGGACGGATCGGGAAGGACGGGCGGTGCGGTTGTGGGGTCGGCGGTCGGCGTCGGCGTCGGGCCGGCGACGCGGTCGTCGGGGGCGAGCTCGCGCAGCAGCGTGACGCCGCCGATCGCGGCCGCGGCGACGCCGACCGTGACGGCCGCGGCGAGCGCGATCGCGCCGATGCGGCGTCCACGGGAGGTCTGGCGCTCGAGAGGAGTGACCGGGGCGAGCGCGTCGCCCCGGCGTGAGTCGCGGGCCGTGTGGCGACCGGAGCGGGATCCGATCGCGACCGGCGCGGCGGAGCTCTCGCGTTCGATCTCCACCATCAGGCGGGCGCGCGCGGCGGCGAGCTCGGCTGCCGTGGGGCGGCGCGCATCGTCGCCGAGGTCACGCACGAATGTGAGCGAGTCCATCGTCCCCCTCCTCTGAAGTGTCGGTCGGAAGCTCGAGGCGGAGCTTGCGACGCATCCGGTTGATGCGCGACCACACGGTTCCGACGGGAACGCCGAGCGCATCGGCGATCTGCTCGGTGCTCAGGTCGCCCCAGGCGTACAGCAGCAGCGTGTCGCGGTCGGCATCGTTCATCCGGCGGATGTGCGGAACCAGCCGCGTCAGCCGCGCGGCGGCATCCGCCCTGTCCGATGCGGCCTCGATGTCGCTGATCGCGGTCTCCACCGCGACCCGCGCGGAGGCCTGCAGCGCCCGCCATCGCTTCGCCTCGGCGGCGCGCGCGCGGTGCGCGAGCCGGGTGGCGATGCCGAGCAGCCACGGCAGCGCCGATTCCCGGTCGAAGTCGTAGTCGGCGCGGCGGCGGAACGCCACGAGGAACGTCTCGCTCATCACGTCGTCGCCTGCGTCCGCGCCGACCAGCCGGCGGGCGTAATGCCCGACGGAGGCCGCGTGCCGGTCGAAGAGCGCGGCGAACTCGCGCGGTCGCGCGAGCGACAGCCGGACGATCTCGGCGTCTGTGGTCACGTGTTGTATTGCCCCGCCGCGTCGATTCCCTTCACGCTGGCGATGATCCCGCACGCCCGGCGTGTCGCGCGGACATCGGGACGCGCCGCGACCGGATCGTTGCCCGACGCGTTTTCCGGGTATGCATATACCGGGAAAACATGAGCGACCGAGCGCGGTCGAGAGCGAATGGAGCCAGCCGAGATATGAGCGTCCGCCAGAGCCTGCTTGCGATCCTCGATCAGGCGCCGTGCTACGGGTATCAGCTGCGCACCGAGTTCGAGCGTCGCACGGGCGGAGCGTGGGCCCTCAACGTCGGCCAGATCTACAACACCCTCGAGCGGCTCGAGCGCGACGGGCTCGTGACCCGCGGCGCGGCGGATGAGCACGGCCACGTCTACTGGGAGATCTCCGACGCGGGGCGCCAGGAGGTGCGCGCATGGCTGGCGACGGGCGTCGACCGGAGCCAGGCGGCGCGCGACGAGCTGGCGATGAAGCTGTCGCTCGCCGCGACCCTTCCCGGCGTGGATGCGGCGGCGGTGATCCGCACCCAGCGGGGCGCCACCGTCGCCCGGCTCGAGGAGCTGCGTCGGGCGCGCGGCACGGGATCCGACTCCGCAGCACCGGAGGCGATCGCTCGGTCGCTGGTGCTCGACGCGATGATCTTCGCCGCGGAGGCGGAGGCGCGCTGGCTCGACCACGCGGAGGCCGAGCTCGCCGCCCATCCGGATCACGCCCTCGCCCTGGATCTGTCGACGGATCGCCCTCGACGCGGGCGGCCGGCGCGCGCCGCCGCGTGACCCGCGGCCCCCGGAGTGTCAGGATGACCTCGACCGGCTCGCGCTCGCGACCGGCTCAGGGGGAAGCAATCTGGGGGATGACATGACCGATCCGCGGACCGACCACCTCGACGACCCGGCAGGGCGCCCCGCGCCGCGCGCGACGGAGGCGATGCCGATCGCCCCCGCGCCGCCCGCGCCGGCGGAGGACGCACCGGCCGACTCGCCCGCGAAGAAGCGGTTCGACCTCTCGACGGTCAACTGGAAGCGCGTGGGCATCCTGACGGCCATCGGCATCGTGACCGCTGTCATCCTGTTCGTGCTGATCTGGAACTTCGCGCCCGTGTGGTGGGCGCGGATCATCGGGGACTTCGTGCAAGAGGACTTCGGACGCGCGGTGCTCGTCGGCCTCATCGTGGGCTTCGGCTTCACGCTCGTGCCACTCATGGTGCTTCTTCTCCTGCTCTACCGCTCCCCCGTCTGGGTCAAGACCGCGCTTGTTGTGCTCGCGGTCGTGCTGGCGACGCCGAACCTGCTGACGCTCTGGATCGAGGTCGGCGCATCCAGCGCCACCCATGCCGCCGACCGCATCATCGACACCGAGGCCTTCGCCTTCGGCGGTGCGAGCGTGTGGGGCGCGGTCATCGGCGCCCTCGCCTTCCTGTTCTGGGCGTGGCTGTTCGTCTCGCGCCGGCGCACGAAGAAGCAGCTGGCGACGCTGAAGGCGAACACCGCGGGATAGGCGAGCCCCGCCGACCGTAGGATCGAGCCATGGCCGGATTCTGGGGCAAGCGCAGGCGCGAGGAAGAGGCGGCTCGGCAGGCGCAGGACGACGATCTCGCGCGGCGCGCCCGCGCGGCGCTCGTCGCCGCCGACGAGCGCATCCGCACGACGTCGGACGAGCTGGAGTTCGCCGTCGCCGAGCTCGGCGAGAGCACAACGGTGCCCCTGCGCGAGGGGCTCGCGGCGGTGCGAACCCACCTCGCCGAGGCGTTCCACCTGCACCAGCTGAACCACGACGAGATCCCCGACACGGCCGAGGAGCTCCGCACGCGCAACGCCCGGATCGTGCAGCTGTGCGAGTGGGCCGAGGACGTGCTGGATGAGCGCACCGAGGCGCTGCGCGGCAGGATCGCGCTCGCCCGCCAGGCCCCGCAGATCATCGAGGGGATCCGCGCCGACGTCGAGCGGCTGCGCTCGCGCCTGCCGCTCGCCCGCGAGACCGTCGCGCGCCTGTCCGGCCGGTACAGCGAGGCCGCCCTGCACCGGGTCGCCGCGAACCCCGACGAGGCGGAGCAGCTGCTCGACTTCGCGCTTCACAGCGCCGACGTCTCGGTCCGCCGGCGCGAGGCCCGCCGCCCCGAGGAGGCGAACCTCGCCCTCGAGACCGCCACCGAGGCGGTCCGTCGCGCGAGCACGATCATGGATGGCGTCGAGGACTTCGAGATCGAGGCGCTTCGCGCGCAGTCGACGCTCGCAGATGTCGTCGCCGACTCGCGCCAGGACATCGTCGCCGCCCGCCCGTTCACGCAGGCGGGCGCACCCCACGCCGCCGAGGTGACCGCGGCGGTCGCGACCCTCGAGGCCGCGCTCGCGGCCCTGCCCGGGCCGGGGACGCCGAGCGATCCGTTCACCGACCTCGCCTCGCTGCGCGAGGCGAACGCGGGGCTCGACGCCGCGGTCGAGAAGGCCCGCCTGCGGGCCGCGCGGCCGCTGCCGTCGATCGAGCAGGTGCGCCATTCCGTCGACGCGGCCGACCACGCGATCGCGGTGGCGAACAGCGTGATCGCCGGCCACCGGGGCTACATCGGCGCCGACGCGCGCACGCGCCTCGCCGAGGCCCAGCGGCTGCGCGCCGAGGTGAACGAGCTCGTCGTCCCCGAGGACACGCGCGAGCAGGCGCTCACGCTCGCGCGCCGCGTGCAGCAGCTCGCCGGCGAGGCCCTCCAGGCCGCGCAGCGCGACATCGACTCCGGCCGGCCGGGCGGAGACGATTGGGGCGGAGACGGCTGGGGCGGCGGCCGTCGCGGCCGCGGCTACGGCGGAGGCGGCGACATCCTCGGACCCGTAGTGGGCGGCCTGCTGCTCGGCGGACTCATGGGCGACATCTTCGACTGAGCTCGCCGCAGGCACGACGAAGGGGCCCGGTCGCCGACCGAGCCCCTTCGCCTTCTTCGCTGCGCGCGCTGCGTCGTCTACGACGCGAGTTTCTCGGCCTCCTCGGGCGGTGCCGTGGCGGTCAGCGAGATCACGCCGTAGTCCCAGCCGCGGCGACGGTAGACGACGCTCGGGTGGTCGGTGCGGGCGTCGATGAAGAGGAAGAAATCGTGCCCGACAAGCTCCATGCGGTCGACGGCCTCCTCGACCGTCATCCACTCGGGCTCGAACGTCTTGGTGCGGATGACGACGGGGGTGTACGTCTCCTCCTCCTCGCCATCCGCGACGATCGGGACCTCCCCGGTGGCGACGGCACGGATGACGTCGGCCGCCGCGGGCTCCACGTCGATCCCCTCGAGCGCGCCGGAGCCCTTCTCGTAGTGAGCCCCTCGCGGGTGGAGCCGGCCGGTGACGCGCTTGTCCTTCGCGCGGCGCAGCTGCTCGGCGATCTTGTCGAGGGCCATGTCGAGGGCGGCGAACTTGTCGCCCGCGCAGGCCTCGGCACGGACGACGGGGCCCTTTCCGATCACGGTCAGCTCGACGACGTCGTCCTCCATCCGACCGTTGCGATGGGACTGATGCGTGACCTTGACCTCAAGGCGGAGTGCGCGCGGAGCGAGTCCGGCGATGCGGGCGCTCTTCTCTTCGACCACGGAGCGGAATCGATCGGTGATCCCGACGCCGACACCCGAGATGTTCGTTTCCATCGTGCCTCCCGTTATTTCCGGTGAGACCTTTCGGTCCGCACGGTCCCCGGCACCACGTCCGGATGAGCGGACCTCGGTCGCGTTCCCCCGGGCTCGGCCCGGGGCTTGTGTTGCCCTACCGTAGACCGGCCCGGCCCCGGTGTCACGCCCTGTTCGCCCTTTTGTCCGATCCCGTTCGACGAGGTGGTGTAAAGGGCCTCGCTCACCGCGGCCCGACGCTCCCGGGACGCGGGCATTCATGCCGTCGAGGACCGCAGCGGCGTGTCGGCGACGACCGCCGCGGCCACCACCGTGGCACCCCCGGCCTCGAGCGCACGCCGGGCCTCGGCGAGGGTCGCGCCCGTCGTCAGGACGTCGTCGATCAGCACGACGGCGAGGCCCGCGGCACCCCGCCGAGCGCGCATGCTGCCGGCGACGTTGCGTGCCCGCTCGTCGCGGCCGAGCGCACGCTGATCGCCCGTCGCGCGGGCGACGGCGAGCAGCCGCGCCGTGCGCACGCCTGCCCGGCGTGCGACGAGCTCGGGCACGCGGTAGCCGCGCCGGCGCAGGGCGGCCGCCGAGGTCGGGACGGCCACGGCGACGACCGCGCGGGGAGCTCCGGCGACCGCGGCGCGCAGCGCCTCGCGGAGCACGGGGCCGAGCGCGCGGGCGAGATCGGTGCGGCCGCGCTCCTTCAGGGCGCGCAGGGCCCTCGCGCAGGGCCCGTCGAACGCGAGCCCGCTCCACACCGTGAGGCCGTCGACCACCCGTCGCCGCGGCGCGGGGTGCAGCCGCAGCCGGCAGGAGCCGCACAGCGCCACGCCCTGCAGGCCGCATCCGGGGCAGGCGACCGGCAGCAGCAGCGCGAGCGCCGCCGACGCCGCGTCCCGCGCCGCCGTCGTCCACCGTTCGCGGAGCTCGACATCCATCCGGCCAGGATGTCTCTCCGGTGGCGCGCGGCGACCTCGTCCGGCGCTTCCGGGAGCACTCGCCCCGTTTCTGCCGCGTGTGGACGAGTCGCCTCAGCGCCGAGGGTCACTCCTGCGCGCCCTGAGGGGTCCCCATCTGCGTCGCGAGCACCGAGACCTCCGCGCCGGTCTGCTGCCACGACGTCCCGCGGCGGGTGTACATCAGGCCGTCTTTGCCGAGCAGGCGCACTGACGAGTCCTGCGTGCCGAACTCGATGGCGGTGATCCCCGCGGGGGCCTCCGAGGACTCGCCCGGTCCGCCGACCTGCTGCTCGAACACGCGCGTGATGTTCCCCGCGGTCGTGACGATGCCGACGCGGGCGTCCTCGATCCACGCGATCGAGACGCCGGGCTCGGGCAGCACGCTCAACCTCATCGCCTCCCCCAGGCCGGTCGGCGTGCCGTTGCGGTCGCGCCGCACGCTCGCGACCACCGCGAGGTGCTGTCCCCCCGTCGTGAGCAGGGCCGCGACCCGCGAGCCGTCGCGCGACATCGCCATCCCCCGCACGCGCGTCGCGTCGGGCCAGCCGCCGCCGATCTGGGTGGGCTCCAGCTCGGGGCTCCAGGTCAGGATCGCGTCCGGATCGTCCTCGGGGACGGTCCAGATGAAGCCGAACGGGTCGATGAGCGGATCGATGAGGCCGTCGCGCTCGTCGAGGACGACGTCCGGCTGGTCGGCGGTGACCCGGTAGATGGCATCGGGAGACTGCTTGAGCACCGCCACCTGCTGATCCGGCGACACGGCGATGGATTCGATGGGCCCCGGCATGTCCGCGATCGCCGCGCTCAGACCCTCGATCGGCGTCAGCTCCGAGCCGGAGATGAAGCCGAACTCCCCCGCCCGCAGGACGAGCGCCCGGGGATCGGGACGCGTCTGGCCCGGGACCAGGGGATCCACGGTGCGCGGGGAGTCCTCGCCCTCGATCATCAGGCGCACGTCCTGCACCCCGGCGTTGGTGAGGCTCGCATCCAGCTGGGTCATCATCCGGGTGAGCGTCGTCGCATCCGCGGCCGCCGCGACCGCGTTGAGCGTCACGTGGGCGATCTGGTCGGCGTCCACGGGCACCGCGTTGGGCACGAGATCGACGTCCTGCGCGAAGGCGCTCGCGACCGATCCCGCGAGCCACGGGCTCGGGGCGCCGTTGACGAGCTCGCGCACGATGTACGTGGCGGTGTTGCCGGTGGCGGGGAACCAGCGGACGTCCGGCACCAGGTACGTCCAGGTCGGGTCGAAGTACGCCAGGCGGTGGTCGCGGTAGACGTCGGGGAAGCTCAGCCGGTCGAGCACCACACCGTCGGGCGCCTCGACGATGCGCCACTCGCCGTCCTCGCGCTTCGCGAGACGGAACGAGAGCTCCACCGGTCCCGAGGCGGACGAGGTGTAGGTGCCGTGCTCGTCGACCGTCGCCGTCGGGTCGATCCGGAGCGTCACGATGCCGTTCTCCTCGTCGACCTGCGGCCGCCGCTCGTCGGCGATGTCGACGGTGACCCCGGCTTCCGGCCGCCAGGTCTCCGCGAGGTCGCCGTCGAGGAACAGCCGCGCGGTCTTCCAGCTGTCGATCGGCGAGATCGCCGCCTCGATGAACCCCGCGACGATCTGCTCGGGCGTGGACCCTCGCACGGGGGCGCCGGCGTAGTACTGCGGCCGCGGCTCCTCGGCGGCTGCTCCGGGCTCCAGTCCCGCCTTCACCTCGCCCGAGGTGGGAAGCCCCGTGCAGCCGGCGAGCGCCAGGATCAGGGTGAGCACGAGCGCCGTGATCCCGGTGCGGCGGCTGCGCGGATCGACGGTGCTCATCGGGGCTCCCCCTTCTCTCCGTGGCGGGCGTCGCCGCGATGGCCGTCTCCGCGATGCCCGTCTCCGCGGCGATCCTCCGTGTGGCGGCCCGACAGCCCGTCCACGTCACGGAGATCGCGCACCTCGCCGACGTCCGACAGCTCGTGGGTCTCGGCGACATCGAGGGTCAGGATCGGCTGCGTCAGGCCGAGCGCCGCGTGCAGCGACTCGTCCGATGGCTCCAGCGGCAGGGGCGACTCGAGCTCGGCGAGGGGCGACGCGGGATCGTGCGGCTTCCGCGGCAGCGTGAGGACGAAGTTGGTGCCGCCGCCGAGCTGCGACCAGACGGCCAGCGTTCCGCCGTGGAGCCGCGCATCGCCGAGGGCGATCGAGAGCCCGAGGCCCGTGCCACCGAGGGTCCGCTTGCGCGACGGATCGGCGCGCCAGAACCGGTCGAAGACGCGTTCGGCGGCCTCCGGCGACATCCCCATTCCGTAGTCGCGCACCCCCACCGCGACGGCGCTGGGGTTGCTGTCGACCGTCACCACAATCGGCCGGCCCTCGCCGTGCTCGATCGCGTTTCCCAGCAGGTTGCGCAGGATCCGGCGCACGCGGCGCGGATCCATGTCCACCGGCGAGTACCCGCCCGGGGCGACGAAGCGCAGCTCGGTGCCGTGCTGCTCGGCGACCTGACGCATCGACTCGAGCACGTCCTCGGCAAGGTGCGCGAGGCTCGTCGCCTCCAGTTCGAGCTGCACGGATCCGGCGTCGTACCGGCTGATCTCGAGCAGGTCGGTGAGCAGTTCCTCGAACCGGGCGACCTGCGTGTGGAGCAGCTCGGCGGCGCGCGCCGTCGACGAGTCGAACTCGTCCCGGCGGTCGTGGAGGATGTCGGCCGCGAGCCGGATGGTCGTCAGCGGCGTGCGCAGCTCGTGCGAGACGTCCGAGACGAACCGCTGCTGCACGAGCGAGAGCTCGGCAAGCTCCTGGATCTGCGACTCGATGCTGTCGGCCATGGCGTTGAACGACCGACCCAGGGTGGCGAGCTCATCCTCACCGCGGACGGGGATGCGCACCTTGAGGTCGCCCGAGGCGAGCCTGGCACTGGTGCCGGACGCCTCGACGATCGGCGCCACCAGCGCGCGCATCACGAGCCACAGGATGGCAACCACGATCAGCACCATCGCGATGCCCGACCCCCACAGCGTCCCCTGCACGAAGCCGAGCGTCTCGGCCTCCTCCTGCAGGTCGTACGCGAGGTAGATCTCGTACGCGCCGACGCTCGGCACGCGCAGCTGCTGCCCCACGATGATGCCGGGGACCTCGCGCCCCTGCGCGTCGGTGAGGGCGATCGACTGCCACCACTGGAAGCCTGCCTGGCTCTGCACGCGCTCGCGCAGTCCCGGCGAGACCGCCTCGGCCGTCAGCCCGCCGAAGCCGAAGTCGGCGGGGGCGAGCGGCACCGGGTCCTTCTCGATGCGGAAGCCGGCGATCTGATCCGTGGAGGCGAGCCGGCGGGTGTCGTTGAGCACGAGGTTCCACAGCTGCTGCATCTGGGCGCGGCTGCCGGCGACCTCGGAGGCGTCGAGGTTGCGCTGCGCCTCGTCCACCGCGCGCCGCGCGTCGGCCTGCACCTCGTCGACGCGGCTCTGGAACAGGTTGTTCTGGATCGCCAGCGCCATCCACAGACACGCGATGGCGATCGTGATGGCGGTGAGGACGGTCGTGATCAGGATCGTCCGGAACTGCAGCGAGCGCCCCCACAGCAGGAGCAGCATGCGCGGCCAGCTGCGCGGGGACGTCCACCCGAACAGCGCGGGGGTCGCTGCCGTGGACATGCCGCTCAGGACGCAGCGGCGTCCGCGACCGCTCCGGCACGGTAGCCGACGCCGCGCACCGTGGTGACGATCTTGGGGTTGTCCGGATCGAGCTCGATCTTCGCGCGCAGCCGCTGCACGTGCACGTTCACGAGCCGGGTGTCGGCCTTGTAGTGGTAGCCCCAGACCTGCTCGAGCAGCTCCTCGCGCGTGAACACCTGCTGCGGCTTGGAGGCGAGGGCGACGAGCAGCTCGAACTCGAGCGGCGTGAGGGCGATGGCGCTCTGACCGCGGCGCACCTCGTGCGCGGCGACATCCACGGTGAGATCGCCGATGCGCAGCACGTCGTTCGTCGCCTCCGGCGTCGGGCGCAGGCGGGTGCGGATGCGGGCGACGAGCTCCTTGGGATTGAACGGCTTGACGATGTAGTCGTCGGCGCCGGCCTCGAGACCGCCCACGACGTCGTTGGTGTCGGCGCGCGCGGTCAGCATGATGATCGGCACCCCCGACTCGGCGCGGATCTCGGTGCAGATCTCGATGCCGTCCTTGCCGGGAAGCATCAGATCCAGCAGCACGAGATCGGGGCGCTCCTGCCGCCAGGTGTCGACGGCGAGCTCCCCGTCGGCGCAGAAGAGCGTCTCGAAGCCCTCCGTGCGCAGCACGATGCCGATCATCTCGGCGAGGGCTGTGTCATCGTCGACGACCAGGATGCGGGCGGTCATGGAGGGCGGAAGATCCTTTGCTTCGAATCCGCGGAGGAACGTGAGATCCCGATCAGCCTAGTAGAGGCGCACCCTTCTGTAACGTGGGACCAGGCACATGCCTGTGGCTCTCGAGGGGGATCGATGTCTCACGCAACGACGTGGCGACCTGCACCGAGGCCCGGTCTCGTGCCTCTGTATCCGTTCGGCTTCGGCACGGCGCTCGGCCGCTCCTTCAGCGTGCTGCGCGGAAATCCGAAGGTCCTGCTGGGCTTCGCGGTCGGCGTGCAGGCGGCCGCGAGCTTCGTCGGACTGCTCATCCTGGGCGGCGTCTCCTTCCTGATGTTCAGCCGCCTCGCGACGGTGGAGGAGTTCTCCGACGAGTTCGACGCGCTGATGGCGGGTTCCATCGCGGTGACCGCGGTCGTCGGCGTCGTCGTCACCCTCGCCCTGAGCGCACTGAACGTCGTCGTGCAGGGAGTCGTGGTCGCGGAGGTCTCCCGGGCGACCGTCGGCGAGCGGGCGACGCTGCGCGAACTCTGGGCGATCGTGCGCCCCTCGTTCTGGCGCCTCGTCGGCTACTTCGCGCTGCAGCTGCTCGCGATCCTGGTGGTCGCCCTGGTCGTGGCGGTGCCGGTGATCATCGGCGCGGGCACCGAGCAGTACTTCCTGGCGGCCCTCATCTTCCCGCTCCTCTTGGCGATGATCCCCCTGTGGGCATGGATCGGCACCAAGCTCTATCTCGTGCCCAGCGCGATCGTGCTCGAGGGGATCGGCCCGATCGCCGGCATCCGCCGGTCGTGGCAGCTCACGCGCGGGCGCTTCTGGCCGACGTTCGGCGTGATGATCCTCATCTCGGTGATCGTGAGCGTCGCATCGAGCATCGTGACCGCGCCGCTGCAGCTCTTCGGCTCGTTCCTGCCCGTCATCGTCATGCCCTTCGGCGAGGGCACCCCGGAGCCGGGCGACTTCGGCGCGGCGCTCGCGACGATGCTCGTCGTCACGATCGTGACGATGGCGCTCCAGCTGCTCGTCTCCGCGATCGGCACGATCGTGACCGGCGCCGGCGGCGCGCTGATGTACATCGACGCCCGGATGCGCCGCGAGGGCCTGGATCTGCGTCTGCAGTCGTACGTCGAGCAGCGCGAGCTGGGGGCATCCGAGCTTCCCGACCCGTGGCCCTACGACCCCGCCTACGCCGCGTACGCCGCGCAGCCCCGCTATGGCGCGCCCGGGCCGGCACAGCCCGGGTACGCGCAGCAGCCGGGGTATCCGCAGCAGCCGGAGCAGGGATACCCGCAGCACCCCGGTTACCCGCAGCAACCTGGTTACCCGCAGCAGCCGCCGCAGGGCTACCCGCAGCAGCCGCCGCAGCGCTACCCGCCGCAGCAGCAGGCTTATCCGCAGCAGCCGGGTTACCCGCAGCAGCAGTACCCGGGGCAGCCCCCGTACCCCGCGCCGCCGAGCGCGCCCGCGGCCGAGCAACCCGCGCAGTGGCAGCCGCCGCAGTGGCAGCCCCCGGCCCCGCCGAGCGGCGGCGCGTGATCGCCGTCACGCTGGCGGCGGTGCTGCTGCCCGGTTCGCCCGTGCGGTCGGCGCTCCTGCCGCTTGAGGATCTCGACCCCGAGCGTGACGAGGCGCGCGAGTGGGCCGAGCGTGAGCTCGCCGACCCCGTCTACGACGCCGCGGAGCCGACCTGGTTCGATCGCGTCGCGCAGGCCGTCGGAGAGTTCATCGCGAACCTGCTCACACCACGCGGCGACCTGCAGTGGAGCCCGGTGCTCGCGGTCGGGGCGGTCGTCCTCGTGGTCGGCCTCGTCGTCGCGGCCGTGCTGATCTGGGGCCGGCCCCGACTCGCGCACCGCTCGGGCGGCGGCTCGGCCCTGTTGTTCGGCGAGACCGAGACGCGCACCGCCGCCGAGCTGCGCGCCGCCGCCGCGGCCCACGCGACGGCGGGCCAGTGGGACGACGCGATCGTGCTGCGCTTCCGCGCGGTCGCGAGAGCGCTCGAGGAGCGCGGTGTGGTGGAGGCGCCACCCGGCACGACCGCCCAGGGCCTGGCCCGCCGCGCGCAGCATCCCTTCCCCGCGCACGGCGCCGGGCTCGACGCGGCAGCCCGCGCGTTCGACGACGTGCGGTACCTGCGCCGCCGCGGCACCGCGGCACTGTATGCCGTCGTCGCCGGACTCGACGATGACCTGGTGCGCACCACGCCGGTGCGCGCGCCCTCCCCCGTGCGCGACGGAGCGCTGACGTGACCGCGCCGGCACCCGTCCGGGGCGCGGATGCGGCGACGGTGGACGCCGATCCGTTCCACCGTGACGTCGTCGAGCGGAAGAGCCGGCGACGCTCGGCGCTCGGGTGGATCGCCCTCGGCACCGCCGTGCTCGTGCTCGGCGGCGTGCTGTCGCTGTTCGCCGCGCCCGACTGGGTGCAGGGCCCGCCGCTCGACCCGGAGAGCCCGGGACCCGAGGGCGGCCGCGCGCTCGTGCACATCCTGCGCGAACAGGGCGTCGAGGTCGTCGCGACCTCGCGCCGCGCCGAGACGGTCGAGCGGCTCGACGACGACACCACGCTCGTGCTGACGGATCCGTGGACGCTGTCGGAGGAGACGATCCTCGAGCTCGTCGATGCCGCCGGCGACACCGTCGTGCTCGACGCCGACGGCGCCGTCGCCGACCTTCTCGCCCCCGGCAGCGGCTACAGCGGGTACGGCAGCGGCCCGACGGCGCCCGACTGCGACCTCTCCGTCGCGCAGCGCGCGGGCGAGATCGTGCCCGGCCGCGCGTTCTCGGCGCCGTCGGGGACCGAGGGCTGCTACCCGGTGGGCGACGGCTTCGCGCTGCTGCAGGTGCCGGGCGGCGCGGGTACCATCACGCTGATCGACGGCACCGTGCTGTTCGACAACGGGCACCTCGCCGAGCAGGGGAACGCCGCGCTCGGGCTCGGGCTCATCGGCACCCACGACCGCGTCGTCTGGTACACGCCGTCGCTCGAGGATGCCGAGGACGGCGGCGCCCCGCCGACGCTCGGCGACATGGTGCCGCCCTGGCTCACACCCGCGATCGTCCTGCTGCTCCTCGCCGGCGCCGCAGCAGCCCTGTGGGCAGGGCGCCGCTTCGGGCCGCTGGTCGCCGAACGGCTTCCCGTGACGGTGCGCGGCAGCGAGACCCTCGAGGGCCGGGCCCGCCTCTATGCCCGCGCGTCCGAGCCCGCGCACGCCGCCGAGCTGCTCCGCGCAGGAGCCACCGGTCGCATGGCGCGCCGGCTCGGGCTGCCGCCGAACGCCGCCCCGCTCGAGGTCGCGGACGCCGCCGCCGCACGACTCGGCGCGGCGACGTCCGTGACCCGCGCCATTCTGACCCACGTCCCCGCCACCGACGCCGACCTCGCCACCTTCGGCCGCAGTCTCCGCGACCTCGAGGCCGCGGTCGACGCCGCGCGCACCGACGGCCTGGCCTGACCGGCCGACGACCCGCTTCCACCGCCCCCGAGAGGATCACCACATGGAGAACCCCGCCGCCGTCCAGACGCCGGTCCCGCAGGCCGGGCAGGAACCTGACGCGCTCAGACAGTCGATGCACCGCGTGCGCGCCGAGGTCTCGAAGGCCGTCGTGGGGCAGGACGGAGCCGTCAGCGGCCTGCTGATCGCCCTGCTCTCACGCGGCCACGTGCTGCTGGAGGGAGTCCCCGGTGTGGCCAAGACCCTGCTCGTGCGGGCCTTCAGCCGCGCGCTGGGCCTCGACACCAAGCGCATCCAGTTCACGCCCGACCTGATGCCCGGCGACGTGTCGGGCTCGCTCATCTACGACGCGAAGTCGGGCGAGTTCGAGTTCCGCGAGGGACCGGTGTTCACGAACATCGTGCTCGCCGACGAGATCAACCGCACTCCTCCGAAGACCCAGGCGGCGCTGCTCGAGGCGATGGAGGAGCGCCAGGTCTCGGCGGACGGTGTCACGCGCCCCCTGCCGGATCCGTTCCTGGTCTGCGCGACCCAGAACCCCGTCGAGCACGAGGGCACCTACACGCTGCCCGAGGCGCAGCTCGACCGCTTCCTGCTGAAGCTGCTGATCGACGTGCCTCCGCGCGATGCCGAGGTCGCCGTCCTGCGGCGTCACGCCGACGGCTTCACCCCGCGCGAGCTCGGCGGCATCGCCCCGGTTGTGGCCCCGGATGAGATCCTGGCCGCGCAGCGCTCCGCGGCCGCCGTGACCGTGACCGACGACGTGCTCGCGTACGTCGTCGACCTCGCCCGCGCGACCCGCCAGAGCCCCTCGGTGCAGCTCGGTGCGAGCCCCCGCGCCTCCACCGCGCTGCTCGCCGCCGCCAAGGCGTGGGCCTGGCTCGGCGGCTACCCCGCGATCACCCCCGACCACGTGCAGGCGATGCTCGTGCCGGTGTGGCGTCACCGCATCCGGCTGCGCCCCGACGCCGAGATCGAGGGGGTCTCGGTGGACGCGGTGCTGAACTCCGTCGTGCAGCAGACTCCCGTGCCGCTCTGAACCCGGTCGTCCCATGTACGTAACCGCCCTCCTTCCCTGGATCGTCGCCGCCGGGGTGATCCCCCTCGTGCCGCTGACCGCCATGGGGGCGAACCCCTGGCTCGTGCTGCTCGCGTGGCTCGCGCTGTGCGGTGCGCTCGTGACGGTCGACGTGCTCGCGGCCCCGGATCCGCGCGCGCTCGCCCTGGAGCGCACGTTCGGGAACGGAGCGGCGGACACCCGGATCCCCCGTGTCCGCCTCGGCGAGCGCATCGACGCCCGCGTGCGGCTTGTCAACCGGGGCACGCGGCGCATCCGCGCGACCGTGCGCGACGCGTGGCAGCCGACGGCCGGGGCGCCGTCCGCGCGGCTGCGGTTCGACGTGCCGCCGCACGAGGCGCGCAGCGTGACCGTCCCGCTGCTCCCTCGCCGCCGCGGCGAGCTGCGCAGCGAGTTCGCCGTGATCCGCTCGGCAGGCCCGCTGGGGATCGCGGGCGTGCAGCGGCGGATGGACGTGCCCGGCGCCATCCGCGTCCTTCCTCCCTTCCACTCGCGACGGCACCTTCCCTCGCGCCTCGCGCGGCTGCGCGAGCTCGACGGCAACACAAGCCTGCAGGTGCGCGGCCAGGGCACCGAGTTCGACTCCCTGCGCCTGTACGTGCGCGGCGACGACGTCCGCTCGATCGACTGGCGGGCGACCGCACGCGCGAGCAGCACGATGCTGCGTACCTGGCGCCCCGAGCGCGACCGGCACGTCGTGATCGTGATCGACACCGGACGCACCGCCGCCACCCGCGTCGGCGACGGCACGCGCCTCGAGGCGTCGTTCGAGGCGGCCCTGTTGCTGGCGGCGCTCGCCGAGCGCGCCGGCGACCACGTGCACCTCGTCGCCTTCGACCGCGTCGTCCGCGCGCGGGTCACCGGCGTCGACGGCACCGCCCTTCTCCCGGCCCTCGTCGACGCACTCGCGCCGGTGGAGGCCCAGCTCATAGACACCGACTGGGAGGGCGCCTTCGGGCAGGCGCGCGCGCTGGCGGCCCACCCGTCGCTGCTCATCGTGCTCACCGCGCAGGAGGCCCCCGAGGCCGCGCGCGGGTTCCTCGGGACCCTGCCTCAGACCGTCCGCGCCGGCACCGTGGTGCTCGTCGGCACCGCGACGGACGCCGACCTCGAGCGCACCGCCCGCGGGCAGGACACCGGGGGCGGGCCAGGCGACGGGTCGATCGACGAGCTCTACCGCGCCGCCGCCGCGGAGGCCGCGCTGCGCACCGCGGCAAGCGTGAACCGCGCGATCACGCGCGCCGGGGCCGAGGCGCTCGCGGCCTCGCCCGACGACCTGCCCCCGCGCATCGCCGACCGCTACCTCGCCCTGAAGGCCGCGGGACGGCTGTAGCTCCGCGACCGGCAGCGACACGGCGGGTTAAATCCCCGTCACATTCCTTGCCGGGTACGCATCCCTCTGGCACCATGCGGACGGGGGGACACGACCGAGAGGAACTCATGACCGATCCGAATCCCGAGCAGCCCGTCGAACCGACGGAGCTCGCTCACACGCCGCCGCCTGCTCCGTCTGCGAGCGCGAAGCTCGTGGCCGAGGCGTTCGGCACGCTGCTGCTGGTTCTCGGTGGCGTCGGAACCGCCGTGTTCGCGTCGAACCACTTCGCCGACACCCCCGCCGCGGTGTACACCGCGGTGGCGCTGGCGTTCGGTCTCACCGTCGTCGTCGGCGCGTACGCGTTCGGCCCGATCTCGGGCGGCCACTTCAACCCGGCCGTCACCCTCGGGCTCGCCGCCGCGGGCCGGTTCCCGTGGCGCGAGACCGGCGGCTACATCGTCGCGCAGGTCATCGGCGGCGCCATCGCCACGACGCTGCTCGTGCTGATCGGGCTGTTCGGCCCGGCGAACTGGCTGACCACCGCGCAGGATGCGGGATTCGCCAGCAACGGCTGGGACGCCCTCTCACCCGCCGGCTTCGGGCTCGTCGCCGCGATCATCGCCGAGGTGATCCTGACGGGACTGTTTCTGCTGATCATCCTGGGAGTGACGCACCCCACCCGCGGCACGCCGCTCGCCGGCCTCGCGATCGGCCTGTCGCTCGCGCTGATCCACTTCATCAGCATCCCGGTCGACAACACGTCGGTGAACCCGGCCCGCTCGATCGCGACGGCGATCTACGGCGGCGGCGACGCGCTCGCCCAGCTGTGGGTGTTCATCGTGTTCCCGATCGTGGGCGCGCTGCTCGCCGGCTTCGCCTACAAGGCGCTGTTCGACGGCGTGAACCCCGCGCGACCGATCGGCCGCTGAGCGTCCTCCCGGTCGTGGGGCGCGCCGCTCAACGACCGGGAAGGGACCGCAGCGCCTCCACCGCGAGCGCGTGGTCGTCCGCCTCCGGCAGGCCCGACACGGTCACGACGCCGACGATGCCGACGCCGCGCACGCGGATCGGGAACGCCCCGCCGTGGGCGACGTACTCGGTGAACGGAAGACCGGTCGCCGCGTTGAAGTCGCCGCCGTGGCGACGCCCGACGAGGTAGGACGAGGCCCCGAACCGGTACACGGTGCGGATCTTCCGCTCGATCCAGGTGTCCATGTCGACCGTGCTTCCCTCTCGCGCGGCGTGGAAGACCTGCTGGGCGCCCTTGCGGATGTCGACAGCCACGGCGAGGTCGCGCTCGCTCGCGAGCCGCATCAGCTCGCTGCCGAGCGCCCAGGCGTCGTCGTAGTCGAACGTCGGCAGGACGAGCTCGCGCTCCTCGTCCTCGAGTCTGCGGATGAGGTCCGTCTCGTTCTGGTTCACGGCTCCAGCATCCCCCATCGCGCGGGCGATGCCGTCCGCCGTCATCCGGAGACGAGCGTTGGGGTCCCCGCCTCGTACTCGGTGAGGTCGCCCGTCTCACCGGCGCGCGCCGCGCGACGGCCGAGGACGAGCATCCAGAACAGCAGCACACCGAGCGCCACCGCGCCGATGCCGATCTTCAGCCACCACGGCCACGGCTGACCGGTGACGAAGCCCTCCACGGCCCCGGCGAGCGCCAGCGCGAACACGAGCCCGATCGCGACGGTCGCGAGCGCCCGCCCCTCAGCGGCCAGCGCGCTCGAGCGCGTCCGCCGCCCGGGCGCGACCCAAGCCCAGAACATGTGGAGCCCGGCCGCCGCGGCGACGAAGATGCACGTCATCTCGAGCAGCCCGTGGGGAAGGATGTACAGGATCATCACGTCGAGCCGGTCGTACGCCGTCATGACGGCGGCCGCGACGCCGAGGCTGGTCGCGTTCTGCACGAGGATGTAGATCGGGAAGATGCCCGTCACGCCGAACATCACCGCCTGGGCGGCGATCCACGCGTTGTTCGTCCACACCATGCCTGCGAAGACGGCCGCGGGGTTCTCTGTGTAGTACTCGGTGAACTCGTGCTCGGCGTACTGCTCGAGCTGCGCCTCGGGCCCCAGGGTCGCGACGAGCGCGGGATCGCCCGAGATCCAGGCCCCCGACACCGCCACGACGCCGATGAAGGCGACCGCGATCGCGAGGGTCGTCCAGCGCACACGGTAGAGCGCGGCCGGCAGCTGGTGAAGGAAGAAGCGCGGAAGCTGCCGCAGCACGTTGTCGGATGCGCCGGTGAGCGCAAGCCGCGCGCGCGACAGGATGGTCGACACATGGTCGCCCTGCGGCGTGCGACCGGCCGACGTCTTGATGTCGGCGAGATCCGCGGATGCCGCCTGGTAGCGGGCGATCAGCTCGTCGACCTCCTCGCCGCTCAGCCGCCGGCGCTTCGAGAGGTCGTCGAGGCGCACCCATTCGTCCCGGCGCGCGGTCGTGAGGGCATCGAGGTCCACAGTGATTTACTGTACGCATGTCGACAGGCGCCGTCCCGGGGATGCTTCCCGCCGCGCCGGGCGATCCGGCCATCCGACCGCCGCTCGCCGGCCGCCCGTCCGCCGTCCGGTCCCGCGTGGTCACGATCGAGCAGGACGAGGTGCTCACCGGAGAGGCGGTGGCCCTCGACGTCCAGCCCGTCGGGCTGATCCTGCGCGTCGCGGGAGCGGCGATCGACATCGTGGCGACGGTGATCGTCTACCTGCTGATGCTTCTCGGCCTGTTCAACCTGATGGCGGCCGGGCTGCTGCCCGAGAACGTGCTCTCGATCCTGTCGATCGTCCTGCTCGTCGTGCTGCTCGTGATCGTGCCCGCGACGGTCGAGACCGCCACCCGCGGGCGCAGCCTCGGCAAGCTCGCGGTGGGAGCGCGCGTCGTGCGGCTGGATGGCGGGGCGATCTCGTTCCGTCACGCGTTCATCCGGGCGCTGCTTGGCGTGCTCGAGGTGTACATCACGGGCGGCGGCCTGGCGATCCTGGTGGGGATCTTCACGTCGCGCTCGCAGCGCCTCGGAGACCTCGTCGCCGGCACCTATGCCGAGCGGACCCGCACGCCGCGGCTGGTGCCGCAGGAGGTCCCGCTGCCGCAGGGACTGGAGGCGTGGGCGGGAATCGCCGATGTGGGGCGCCTGCCCGATCGCCTGGCGCGCCGCGTGGCGCAGTTCACCTCGCGGGGATCCGACATGCACCCGGCGGCGCGCCACCGTCTCGCCCAGGACCTGGCGGCGGAGGTCGCCCCGCACGTGTCGCCGCTGCCGCCGGTCGACCCGGAGACGCTGCTGCGGGCGGTGGTCGCGGTGCGCCGCGGCCGCGAGCTCCACGCGCTCACGACCCGCGCGGATCGCGTCGCCCGCCTCGCGCGCTGACGCGCCCGCCCGGGGGCACAAACGTGCGGCAAACGCACCGAACGAGGTGCGCAAAGGTGCACACGCCGCACGTTTACCCCCCACCGGTTGCTGAGCGAGCGCCAGCGAGCCGAAGCGACCGCCCTCAAGCCGCCCATCCGTGCGAGCCGTCATCTCGACTCGCTCCGCTCGCTCGATAACCGGGGCGTGGTAACGGACCTGTGCCACCCATGTGCGAACGAAGTGAGCGTGGAGCGAAGCGACCAACGCAGCGCGAAGCGCTGCCGCAGCGGAGCGCCAGCGACGTTGCCTCGCTCGCAAGGGCGCCGCTTGCGGCCCCGAAGCGTGCGAGCCGCTTCTGAAAAGAACTGCGAAGCGACCAACGCAGCGCGAAGCGCTGCCGCAACGGAGCGCCAGCGACGGTGCCTCGCTCGCGAGTGTCCGGCGCGGAGCGTCGGCGCGAGCGTGCGAGCCGCTTCTAAAAAGAAGCCGTGCGAGCCGCTTCTAAATAGACAGCGTCGCGTGCCGCACGACCGTCCAGCCCTGGGGCACGGAGAGGCGGTCGGTATGGATGGCGCAGAGGTCGTGGGCGTGCGGGTCGTTGGCGGCGCCCAGGGGGCCGACGGCCGCCATCTGGTCGCCGTAGTCATAGGTCAGGGTGGTCACTGCCTCGCGGGCGCAACCCACCTTCGAGCACACTCTCTCACGCATCGGTTCAAGGCTACGTCGGGCCGGCCTCGGGGCGGCGACGCCTCGCCGAGGGTGCCCGGAAGCGGGTCAGAAGAAGCGGTAGCGGTCGGGTCCGAGGTCCCACGGGTCGCGGTCGAGGTAGTCGGCCGCGGCGCGGAAGACCTCGCCCTCGATCATCATGCGGCGCTGGTTCTCGTCGACCCGGTGGAGCCGGTTCAGCCGCTCGATCGGGATGCGGTAGAGCACGATCCGCTTGCGTTCGCGGTCGGCGGTCCAGCGCGGGATGCCGTCGGCGTCGGCCTCGCGCGGCAGGCGTCCGATCTCGAAGCTGACGTCGCGAAGCTCCGGCCAGGCGCCGCGGAGGTATTCGGCGGCGGCTCCGACCGAGACGTCGAAGCGCTCGATGCGCGTGTCGATGGGCGGCAGCGGCGGGCGGACGACGGGGCTGCGTCCGACGCGCCCGTGGCGGCCGTGCCGCGCGGCGCGTGCGCCAGAGGCGGGGCGCCGCGACCGTCCCCAGAGAGCCATGTCACCAGCCTACGCAGGATCGCGCGGCCCACTCGACGGGGCGCGGATGCGGCGGAGTCGCTACGGGTAGACGACGACGGGACGCGGGTGGGCGGCGTCCGGCCAGACGGCGATGGATGCGACCGCGGAGTCGTTCGCGAATCCGATCGCGGCGTGGACGGGGGCGCCCTGCGGGTCGATCGTGTAGAGCTTGTCGGCCGTCACGTCGATGACCGCCGACGTCCCCGCGGCGATGGCGATGTCCTGCGGTTCGTCGCCGAGCCCGGCGACGGACACGGTGATGTCCTCCGCGGCGGGGTTCGCGATGCTGATCGTCGCGTCGTCCCCCGGGGGAACGGCGATCAGCGTCGCGTCGGCGAATGCGGGCGCCGCCGTGTTCCACGCGAAGTCGGCTCCGGCGCCGAAGCCGGTCGTCTGCCACGCCGCCGCGACAACCGGCTCGGCGGCACGGATGCTGACGGTGTACGCGCCCTCGTCGAGCACGCCGAGATCCTGCTCTATCGGGGCCCCGGCGGTGAGTTCGACGGGGATCGGGTCGCCGACGGGCGTTCCCTCCTCGGCGTCGGTCACCGTGACGGTGGCGGTCGTGTCGGCCTCGGAGAGCAGCCGCACGATGGCGGACGCCCCCTCGGTGCCGGCCGCGTCGCCGACGACGCGGAGGCCCGGGATGACCTGGTCGAGCGCCGGGCGGACGGCCGACTGGGTGTCGATCCCGCCGGGTTCGAGCGTGCGGATGATGCTCGACTGCAGGCTCGTGCGCACGGGCGCGCCGGTGGCGGTGATGCGCAGCACGGGGCTCTGCTCGCCGCCCGCGAGGCCGGCGAGCGGGAGCGCGACCTGCGTGCGCGCCGGGATCGGCACCGCCTCGGCTCCCGGGGGTGTGACGGGGCCGGTGGCGCCGTAGACGGTGACCTGGACCGTGGCGTTGACGTCTCCGGGGTTGGCCAGCAGCAGGATGCCCGTGGTGCCGGTCTCGGTGTCGCCGCCGGCGATCCACGACTTCATCTGCGGCGGGCGGCAGGCCGACGCGGTGAAGCCCGCCATGTCGGTGTCGGCGAGGCTCGCGGAGGACGCGGCCGCGGCCGACACCGCCTCGCGCCCGTCGGGCCGCTGCACGTAGCGCGTCGCGGCGGCCTCCCCCTCGATGGTCGGCTGCGCGAGCACATCCGATCCCGGCTCGTCTCCGCGGTCGTTGCCGACGGTCACGGCGCCCGGTCGTGCGACTGACAGGGCGGATGCCTCCTCCGCGGAGCGGCCGAGGGCGAGCACGGGTCCGTCGCACGCGAGCACGGCCTCGGCGGGCGCGGGCGTGATCTCGAGCATGCGAGGCGGCGTGGAGACCGCGGGCCACGGCAGCGCGGCGGCGGCCGTCACGCCTGCCACCGCGGCGACGGCGGTGACGGCGCCGAGGATCACCCGCACTCCGAGCGCGCGCTGCGCCCCGGTGATCCTGATGTCACGGATCCTCACGCGTCCACCTCCTCGTAGCCACGGCCGACGACGCGCGGCGTCCGGCGCGACTCGCGCCGGGACGCGAACGTCGGCACGGCAAGCAGCAGCGCGACGAGCAGGGCGATCGCCTGACCGGTCGCGATCGTGCCCGCGGTCGCGCGGTCGCGCTCATCCAGGGCGGGCCTCGGGGCGGGGTCGGCGTCGAGGCGCCACAGCACTCCCTTGGCGGTCTCGCCCACGCGCACGAACCCGGGGCGCTGGTCGATCGCCGTGATCGCGTCGAGACGGCGCGTGCGGGCGGCATCCGTCTCGGTGGGCGACGTGTCCCCCGCGCTCAGCAGCACGAAGCGCACGCCCACGTCGCTGAGGCGCTCCTGCACCTCGCCCGAGCTCGCGGCGACGAGGTCGCCGGCGATCTCCGCGATTGTGCGGTCGCCGTCGTCGATTGCCTGGTCCGTGGCCTGCAGCGTCGACTGCCCGCCCAGGGTCTCGCTCGCGCCCCAGACCAGCTGCGCGGCGACGCCGCCATCCGGCTGCGCGGTGAGCACGAGCGTGCCGAGGTCGTGCTCGTCCGCGGCGCGTGCGGTCACATACGCGGGCAGGGTCGACGCGGGGCCGTTGGTGAGCTGCGCCTCCTCGCGCGCGACCGAGGTCAGCGGCGGGACGGCGACGACGGCGACGCCCAGCACGGCGACGACCGAGGCCAGGCGTGCGAGGCTGCGTCGGCGCAGGCCGGCGTCGAGTGTGACGGCGGCGGCCGCCACGGCGCCGAGCCAGCCGAGGCTCAGGCCCGTCCCCGGCCAGACCGGCACGGGGGCCGACTGGCTGACCGCGACCTGCACGCCCGTCACGAGGTGGGCGCCGATCAGGCCGACGGCGGCGACGACGATGGCGCCGACGCCGGCGCGCCAGCGGGGCGTCATCGGCGCGACGATCGCGAGGATCCCGACCGGCAGGAGCAGCAGGGGCACCCACGCCGCCGTCGCCTCGACGCCGAGCCAGGCGAGCATTGCGCCCCACCCGCCCGGGTCCGCTCCGGGGAACCCGGCGGCGAGCAGCAGGGGGCTCGCGGGGTCGCCGCCGTTCCAGGCGCGACCCGGATCGGCGAGCAGGGCCCACGGCGTGCCGCGCGAGATCTGCGCCTGCACGAGCGGGAGGAAGAACACGGCGCTGGGGATGACGAGCCAGAGCACGCGCGCGAAGCCGCGCCGGATGCGGAAAGCGATGGCGAGCAGCAGCATCAGCGCCCACAGCACGGCGAGGGCGGGGGCGAGCGACGGCGCGCACGCGAGGACGGCGATGAGCAGGATGGACGCCGCCCCGGACGCGCCCCAGGAGCGGTGCGCCACGGATGCGGTGTACAGCAGCCACGGCAGCAGCAGATGAAGCAGCACGGCCGCCGGGCGCCCCTCGATGAGGGCTGCGAGGAAGGTCGGGGCGAGCGCCCACAGGATGCCCGCCGTCGCGCGGACGCCGGACCTGTCGGACACGCGGGTCGCGGCGAACCATCCGCCGAGCACGGCGAGCGGCAGCGCGAGCACCCACAGCACAACGAGCGCGAACGAGGGGCTGGCGGGCCACAGCGAGCCGAGCACCGCAATCACCGCGGCGAAGGGATCGGCCGGCGACACGACATCCAGCCCGGTCGCCCGCGGCCCGTAGGCGGCGTCGGCCCAGAGTCCGGCGATCGTGTCGCGCAGCGGCAGCAGGCCGCCGCCGCCGAGCACGGGCCAGGCGAGCAGCGGAAGGAAGGCGGCGACCGAGACGACGAGCGCTGCGAGCACGGCCCAGGCGCCGCCACCCGAGAAGAAACGCAGTTCGCGCCGGATGACCGGCTCGCCGCCGTCCGGATCCTGATGCTCGCGCAGCTGCGCGCGTGTGGCGCGGAGCGGCGCGATCTGCGCCCACGATCCGGTGCGGAACCTGCGGATCTCCCGGCGCGAGCGCGCGACGGCCCCCAGGCGTGCCATCACCGTGACGGCGGCGGCCCATTCGGCCGGCACGCGCGCCGGCGCCTTCGCGACGAGGTGAAGCAGCGTCCGCCACAGCGCGAGCGGCAGCAGCGACAGCCAGTGAAGCGGCACGGCCCAGGCAGGGGCGTAGGCGAGTCGGCGGTGGAGCTGAGCGGTGCGCACGGCGTAGGCCTGCGCCATGGGGCGCTGCGAGACGCCCGCCATGCCGGCGACCGGTGCGTGGACGCGCGCGCCGGGGGCGAGCGCCACTCGGCGGCCGCCGAGCCGCGCACGCACGCCCATGTCGAGCCCCTCGTCGGCGCCGGCGAGCGCCGGGTCGGGAAGCAGGTGCGCGCGCGCGTCGCTGCGCAGCAGGACGCCGCGGACGTCCGTTCCGAGGACGTCGTCGTCGCCGTCGTGCTGCCCCTGGTCGTATTCGCCGCCGGCGAGGGCGACGGTGCGGCCGAAGCGGGTCATGCTGACGCCGAGGGAGACGATGACGGAGGGGTCCCGCGCGTCGACGAGCTTCGGCGCGGCGATCGCGACGGACGGCGCGCGCTCGAGTGCGGCGGACAGCGCCGCGAGGGTGCCCGGCTCGGGCTGCGTGTCGTGGGCGAGCAGCCACACGGCACGCCCCTCGGGCACGCGGCCGGCGGCGAGCCGCACGGCGGAGGCGAAGGAGGTGCCTGCGGGGGCCTCGATCGCGCCCTCGGCGCCGGACGAGTCGATGAGGGCGCGGAGCTTCTGCGCCGAGCCGCACACGACGACGGTCAGGGCGTCGACGGGACGCTCCTGCGCGCGCAGGGCAGCGAGGGTGCGCTCGAGCTGGGCGGCGGCTTCGGGTGTGGCGCGCGCGACGAGGATGGCGTGGACGGCGGGGGGCATGTCGCGGGCAACTCTAGGTCGCCGTCACTCCCGATCCGGCGCCACGCGCCGATGACCGAGGGATTGCTAAGCGACCCCGCGCTTGAGCTTGCGGCGCTCGCGCTCGCTGAGGCCGCCCCAGATGCCGAAGCGCTCGTCGTTCTGGAGCGCGTACTCGAGGCACTGGGTGCGCACGTCACACGAGGTGCAGATGCGCTTGGCGTCGCGGGTCGAGCCGCCCTTCTCGGGGAAGAAGGCCTCGGGGTCGGTCTGCGCGCAGAGCGCGTCGCTCTGCCAGGCGAGGGCGCTGTCCTCTTCGGGCTGCGGCGTGCGGACGCCGGGGACGCCCAGGTTCACCGGATCGACGAACCAGTTGTCCGGAACGCCGGAACGGTACTGCGATGAGGACATTTCGCTCTCCCACTCCTTCAGGCCCCGACGGGACGACGTGGAAGTAATTACACCCGTGTCATTCGCAAAGATCAAGCCGCAGATCGTAAAGCCTCAACCGAGACATGAACCTTCATTGAGACCCGTCGGCGTGTCGCGCCCGGCGTGTCGCGCCCATTCAGGCCGCGGCGGTCGCCCGCCCGCCGGCCTCCGCGTCGGCGGATCCGGGCTGGGCGATGAACGCCTCCCCCTCCCCCGTGATCCGGAGCTCGGGCTCGTCCGGCGTCGCGAACACGGCGCGGCCGGGGGTGAGCTCGACGGCCGCTCCCGCGCCCTCGACGACCACCGCACCCTGCGTGGCGAGCACGATGACCGGGCCGGACGGCCGGATCACCGCGGGCGACGCGCCGGACACCCGCGCGCGCATCAGGGCGAAGTCGGGCACGTCCGCGGGGAACGCCTCGACACCGCGCGCGCCGTCGCCGGCGGACACGGGAAGCACGACCGGCACGGGGCCGGGCGTCGGGTCGAGGATGCGCAGCAGCTCGTCGACGTCGATCCGCTTGGGCGTGAGGCCGCCGCGCAGCACGTTGTCGCTTGCGGCCATCAGCTCCACGCCGAGGCCGGCCACGTAGGCGTGCAGCATGCCGGCGCGCAGAAACACGCTCTCGCCGTGATGCAGCACGACGTAGTTCATGAGGAGCGCCACGACGACGCCGGGATCGCCGGGGTACCAGAAAGCGAGTCGGCGCGCGTTGGCGAGCTCGGCGGCGAACTCGGTGGACTGCGCGTCCGCGAGCGCCGCCACGATCGCGTCGACGACCTCCTGGGCGTCCCCGGACAGCAGCCAGCCGATCGCCGCGGCGAGACCGTCCTGGTCCGTGAGCCGGCGGCGCAGCGGGTCGGCAGCCTCACCGAGCGACTCGAGAAGGCGGCGCGTCGCCCCGAGCTCACGGAGGCCGCAGAGGGCCTCGAACCGGTCGGACAGCGCGACGATCATCTCGGGCTTGTGGTTGTCGTCGGCGTAGTTGCGCGCCGCACCCTCGGGCAGTTGCGACTCGCGAGCGAACGCCTCCTCGGCCTGGGCCTTGGAGGGGTGGACCTGGATGGACAGCACCGAAGACGCGGCAAGCAGCTTCAGCAGGTACGGCAGCCGGCCGTCGACGCCGTGGGCGGCGCCCTTGTCGGCGATCCAGCGGTCGAGCGTGAGGCCCGATCCGTCGTCGAGCTCCGACGGGTCGGACGGGTGGTCGCCGAACCAGATCTCGGCCTCGGGGTCTGCGGCCTCCGGGCGTCCCTGGAGGGCGGCGATCAGGGAGCGGGACCCCCAGGCGTAGTCACGCGGGGCGTTGGTGATGGGTACGAGCACGACCCCAGGTTATGCCTCGGGGTCACGGTAGCCTGGGAGGCACAATGGCCCAGATCACGCGGTATACGTCAGATACGCCTCCGGTCGCTCCGGAGCGCGAGGCCACGAGCCATCAGCTGCTGCGCGCGTATGCCGCATTCGTGATGTTCTCCGGGTTCGCCCACTCCGCGTGGTGGAACCTGCTGGGTCAGGCGGGCGCCGCCGTGGTGCTGGCGCTGACGACGGCCGCATCGATCGCGATGTGGGTGCCCCTCATCCGGCGGCACGGGCTGCGCTGGCGCCGGCTGCCGTGGATCGCCCTCGCGTACGTCGCGTGGGCGCTCGTATCGGTGCTGTGGTCGAGCTGGCCGGGGGCCACGCTGCTGACCTGGACGCTGCTCGCCGCCGGCACCCTGCAGGGCCTGTTCTTCGCGCACGTGCTCACGTGGCACGAGCTGCTGCGGGCGCTGGATGTCGCCCTGAAGTGGGTCATGGGGCTGTCGATCGCGATCGAGCTGTGGGTCGCCCTCGTGCTGCGTCATCCGCTGCTGCCGAACTTCGTCTCCCCGCCGGAGGGCTTCGACCCGCACTGGTACTGGGTGCGCGGCCAGATCTTCGACGCCCTCATCGGCGAGCGCATCCAGGGCATCGTCGGCAACGCGAACTACCTCGGCGTGCTGTGCGTTCTCGCCTTCATCGTGTTCGCGATCCGTCTTGCGACGCATCCGCCGTACGCCGCGATGCAGACGGTCTGGATCGCGCTGACCGCCGTGCTGTTCGTGCGCTCGGGCTCGGCGACGGCGCTCGGGGCCTTCGCGGGGGCGTTTATGGTGCTCCTCGCCGTGCTCGTGATGCGCCGCGCGCGCACCGCCGGCGAGCGCACCCGCCGCTACATGCTCTTCGCCGGGGTCGGCGCGGTCGGCGCGGTGTTCGTGTTCTCCCTCTGGGACCGCGTGCTCGGGATGCTCGGCCGCGACGGCTCGCTGACGGGTCGCGACGAGATCTGGAGCACCGTCTGGGAGCGGGCGATCATGCATCCGGTCCACGGCAACGGCTTCTCGAGCCCGTGGGTGCCGTGGGAGGACGCGTTCGACGGCTGGATCGTGGACCACGGCCTGTCGGTCTTCCACGCGCACAACATGTGGCTCGACGTGTTCTTCCAGCTCGGCGCGATCGGGGTCATCCTCGTGTTCGTCGCCTACGCCGCGATGACCTGGCGCGCGTGGTTCTTCGCGGTCGACCGGCCCCGCTGGGATCTCGTCGCCGACCGCCCGTTCTCTCCCGTGTCGATGCTCCCGCCGCTCATCGTGGCGACGCTGCTCGTGCAGGGCCTGACCGAGTCCGGGCCGATCATGCTGTGGGGCTGGACCCTCCTCGTGCTGTTCTCGTTCAAGATGAAGCTCGCCCCGATCGTTGGCGTCGGGGCCGACGCGCCCGCGGGGGATCCCTCGCGATGACGCCCGCCGGCGGGACGCCGGGTTGGCTCATCCGGCTGCTGCAATCCGCCGATTTCGCGCGCGCCTTCACGATCGCCGCCCTGGGCGCGGGATTCGCCGCGACGCTGATCGGGCGGACGGCGGGGCCCGTCACCCTCGTCACGATCGTCGTCGCGCTCGACGTGATCGGCGTGGCGATCCTGATCGCACGGCGCGACGAGCTGACCCTGCTGCGCTTCGCGCCGACGAGCCTGCTGGTGTTCCTGGCGTGGACGCTCGCCAGCGTCGTGTGGTCGTTCGACGAGGCGTCCACCCTGTCCGGATGGCTCGAGCTGTTCGGCTGGGGCCTGCTGGCCCTCGTGATCGCGCACGTGCGCGACACGCTGCAGACGGTGCGGGCCCTCGGCGACGTGCTGCGCTGGCTGCTCGGTCTCTCGCTCGGCGTCGAGATCCTGGCGGGCATCCTGCTCGACATGCCGATCCCGTTCCTCGGCGTCGCGGGCGACATCGCCGCCGGCGGACCGGTGCAGGGAGTGTTCGGCACGCGCAACATGCTCGGGTTCGTCGCCGTCATGGCGCTGATCACGTTCGCCGTCGAATGGCTGACGCAGTCGATCTCGCGGGGGCTGTCGGTGTTCTCGCTGACCCTCGCCGGGCTGCTGGCGGTGCTGTCGGCGTCCCCCACGGTGCTCGTGCTTGCCGTGTCCGTCGCGGTCGCGACGCTCGCGCTGGGCCTCGTGCGCCGCGCGGCGCCCGACCAGCGGCGGCGGACGCAGATCGCGGTCGCCACCGTCACGATCGTCGTGCTCGCCGCCTGCTGGGTGCTGCGGCACCGGATCATCCGCCTGCTGGATGCGGCATCCGACTTCTCGGTGCGCGCCGATCTGTGGAACCTGATCCTCGACTGGGTCCGCCCGCGCCCCGTGCAGGGCTGGGGCTGGCACGGCGTGTGGCATCACGGACCGGGCGATCGGGAGCCGTACCCGTTCAACGTGATCAACTTCACGCTCGACGACACGCACGCCTCGGCGCTGAATGCGTACTTCGACGTGCTGATCCAGGTGGGCTGGGCCGGGTTGCTGCTGTTCGGCGCGCTGTGCGCCGTGGCGATGGTGCGCTCGTGGCTGGTCGCCGGCTCACGGCGGTCGGTGGTGCACGCCTGGACGCCGCTCATGCTCGTCGCCCTGCTCGTCGACTCGATGTTCGAGAGCTTCACCCTGACGGGTCTCGGCTGGATGATGCTCGTGGTGTGCGCGGTGCGCGCCGGGCAGTCGCGCTCGTGGCGCGAGCGCATCCGCGACCTGGCCGACGCCGGGGGATCCCAGGATCCGTTTACTCGTCCGGGGTAGGCTCGTCTGCGGTCCATCGCCCTCGATCGTTCGGAGCAACCACGTGCCGCATGTCCTCCAGAACGTGGTCTTCCCCCTCGACCGCGACCCCGATCTGATCCCTCTGTACTTCGACGCCGACACCTGGTCGGTCATCGACGACGAGGCGGTCCGGGTGACCGAGCACGCGCGGCTCGGCGACGTTCTTGGACGCGGTTCGATGGTGGTCAAGCCGAGTCGCCGCGTGTCGTTCGCGTCGTACTTCAACGCGTTCCCCGCCTCCTACTGGCAGCACTGGACGAGCGTGCGCTCCATCCGGCTCACCGTGCGGACCTCCGGATCGGGCACCGTGCTCGTGTACCGCTCGAACGGCGCCGGCGTCGCCCAGCGCATCGACACGCGCGAGGTGGATGACGCGGCCGAGTCGACCTTCGACATCCCGCTCACGCAGTTCAGCGACGGCGGCTGGATCTGGTTCGACCTCGTCGCCGACGACACGCCGCTGACGCTCGAGCGCGGCGAGTGGAGCACCGAGCACGAGCCCGTCCGCACCGGCAAGGCGTCGCTCGGCATCACGACGTTCAACAAGCCGAACTACTGCGTCGACACGCTCACGGCCCTCGGCGAGGCGCCCGAGCTGCTCGAGCTCGTCGACCGCGTGTTCCTCGTCGACCAGGGGACGCGCAAGGTCGCCGAGGAGGCGGGCTTCGACGCCGCCAACGCCGCCCTCGGCGAGAAGCTGCAGGTCATCGACCAGCCGAACCTCGGCGGATCGGGCGGTTTCGCCCGCGCGATGCTCGAGTCGCTCGACCGGCCCGAGAGCGACTTCGTGCAGCTGCTCGACGACGACGTCCGAATCGAGCCGGAGTCGATCCGCCGCTCCATCCTGTTCGCGCGCTACACGACGACGCCGATGCTCGTCGGCGCGCACATGTTCGACCTGCTCGACCGCCCGCGCCTTCACGCGTGGGCCGAGGTCGTCGACGAGGTCCCGTTCATGTGGCGGAACCTGTTCCAGGACCGGATGCCGCACGACTTCCGCCGCGCGAACCTGCGCCAGTCGCCGCTGCTGCACATGCGCATGGACGCCGGCTACAACGGCTGGTGGATGTGTCTCATCCCCCTCGACGTCATCCGCGAGGTCGGCCTCGCCCTCCCCGCGTTCATCAAGTGGGACGACGCGGAGTTCTGCCTGCGCGCCCGCGAGGCCGGCTTCCCGACCGTGTCCCTGCCCGGCGTGGCGCTGTGGCACGTGTCCTGGGTGGGCAAGGACGACTCGATCGACTGGCAGGCGTACTTCCACGCCCGTAACCGCATCGTCGCGGGCCTGCTCCACTCCGGCGTGCCCCGCGGCGGCCGCCTCATCCGGCACAGCCGACGGGTCGACCTGAAGCACCTGATGATGATGCAGTACTACCCCGTCGCCCTGCGGGCGCGTGCCCTGCGCGACGTCCTGCGCGGGCCGCAGCACCTGTGGGAGACGCTGCCGACCGCGATGCCGGATGCGCGCGCCCTCGCGGCCCGCTTCCCCGAGACTGCGGTCCACACCGATCCGGAGACGGTGCTCCACTCGCGGCGCGGCCGCCAGGTGTTCCCTCCCGGCGAGCCGACCGACACCCCGTCCGGCCTTCGACTGCGCACCTTCACGGCGCGCACCCTGCTCGCCCACCTGCTGCACAAGCCGGACCCCGCGAACCTCGAGACCCCCGAGGTCGAGTTCGGCAAGAACGACGCGCACTGGTGGCGTCTGCCGCACTTCGACAGCGCGCTCGTCAGCGCCGCCGACGGCTCGGGCAAGAACATCTACACACGGGACCGCCGCCGCTTCCGGCACATGCTGCGGGACTCGATCCTGCTGCACCGCCGACTCGAGCGGGAATGGCCCCGTCTGGCGAAGGAGTACCGCGACGCGCTTCCGCAGCTCGTCGCGGCGGAGAGCTGGCGCGGCGTGCTGAAGGGCGGCGAATGAGCATCATGGAGACCCCCCAGGTCCCGGCGGGCGACGACGTCGCCTTCGATCCGGCATCGGCGACGATCGTCGTCGTGACGTACAACCGCTCGCACCTGCTGAGCGGGCTGCTCGAGTCGGTCATCCGGATGGACCCGAAGCCCGGGCACGTCGTGGTCGTCGACAACGCGTCCTCGGATGACACGACGCAGGTCGTCGAGTCGTTCCGCGACCGCCTCGGCACCCAGCTCGTCTACCGTCGCCTCGACGAGAACACCGGTGGTGCCGGCGGGTTCAGCGCGGGCATGGAGACGGCCTACGAGCTCGGCTCCACCTGGATGTGGCTGATGGACGACGACGTCGAGGTGCTTCCCGACGGCCTCGCCCGCATGGGCGACTGGGCGCCGCGCTTCCGCAGCATCCAGGGCCGCCGGTACGACTACGACGGCAGCGAGTTCTACTGGCAGTATCGGGTCTCGGTGCCGCTGGGCATCCCGATCCCGTTCGCCCCGGCCGACTTCGACGCCTCCGGCTACCGCGAGATGAACTCGGGCTGCTTCGAGGGGATGTTCATCCACCGCGACATCGTGGCGCAGATCGGTCTCCCCGATCCGCGGTTCTTCATCTACTGGGACGACACGATCTACGGCTGGCTCGCCTCGCGTGTCACGCCCGCCGCGATCGTGAACGAGTTCGTGCTGCGCCGCACACGCGAGATCAAGCAGTGGGACATGGGCGTGCGTCACTTCAACGCGTCCAGCGACATGTACCGCTACTACATCCTGCGCAACCGCGGCATCATGAAGCACTACTACGAGGAGCACGGCGCGTACCGCCCGTTCGCGTTCGCGATCGGCACGGCCGCGACGTTCGCGAAGGAGATCCTGCGCCTGGCGTTCGTCGAGCGGAAGATCACGCGCGTCGGCTGGTCGAACCTGATGAAGGGCCTGCGCGACGGCCGCGCCATCGCGCGCGACACCTCGTGGCGGGTGATGCCGGCCCTGACGCCGACGGCGCCTCAGGGCCGCTGAGACCGTGCTGAGCATCGCTGACGATGCGGTCGTCGACCCCTCCGTCCGGCTCCTGCATCGCGACGGCGACCGGGACATCGCGATCGGAGCCCGCACCAGGATCTATCGCGGGGGCGAGATCCTCGGCCCTGTGCGCATCGGAGAGGACGTCTTCGTCAACCGCGACGCGTACATCCGCCCCGGAACTGTGCTGGGCGACCGGGTGAACCTCGGCCCGTTCGTGCGCCTCATCACGGACACGCACGAGATCGGCGGGCATGACAGGCGGGCCGGCGAGGTGCGGCACGACCCGATCGTCGTCGGCGCAGGGACGTGGATCGGGGCGGCGGTGACCGTCGTCGCCGGCGTCACGATCGGCGCCGGCTGCGTGATCGCGGCGGGTGCGGTGGTGACCTCCGACGTGCCAGACGACACGCTGGTCGGCGGAGTGCCCGCCGCGGTGATCAGGCGGCTTCGCTGACGCTCGCGCGCGAGCCGGAACCCGACCGGCGCTCCCACCTCATCGGAGTGAGTGTGATGCCGACCACGAAGACGGCGCCGTGGATCATCGGGATGATGTACCGGGACAGTGCGATCGGGCTCGCGACGAGGAACGCGAGGGTGACGAACAGCGGCACGAGCATGAGCACGTGCAGCCAGCTGCGACGACGGATCGCGTAGGCGAGCGCCGCGAGCGGGATCAGCGAGGCATAGAGCGCCTTCGAGGACAGCAGGTTCCCCTCGTTGAAGGCGATGGTCAGGTCGTTCATCGTCGACCGCGCCCCGTCGAGCGCCGCCGGCTCGTACAGCGCGTCGGCGATCGCCTCGACCTCGGCGCGGGACGTGGTCTCGAGGCTGCGAGAGGTCCAGAAGTCGATGTACTGATCGAGCGACAGCGTGTTCTGCATCGACAGCCGCGTCACGGGCGCGAAGTACTCGTAGGTGTTCGCGATCGTGGCGGACGCCGCGGTGGCCGGGTAGCGGATGACCTGTGCGGCCCAGACCCGGAAGTACTCGAGCTTCTGTCCCGTCGTCGACTCGAGGTTCCACCGGCCCTTGACGCTGTCCGACCGCGTCGGCACATACGCCTCGGCGAGGCCGTCCCAGCGCAGCACCGCGTCGATCGCCGCGCGCTCCTCCTCGGGGATCTCGTCGCCATGCTCGGCGGCGATCCGCGCGGTCTGCTGGACGGGAACGGTCATCATGTCGGTCGAGGTGCCGGGCGTGATCCCCCACGCCGAGACGAGGAGCATGGGCCACGCGAGGCCGGTGAGCGCGAGTACGCCGGCGACGGTGAGCCCGATGCGCACTCGCAGCGCGCGCGACACGACGACGACGAGCACGACCGCGCAGATGAGCACGAGGTACAGGCTGGTCCGCTTCGAGAGGATCAGCAGCGTGGTCACGGCGATCGCCGCGAGCGCCACGCGCGGACGCGCCAGCACCGCCCCCCGGGTCCGCAGCGACTCCGCGAAGAGCACGAGGAAGGGCAGCCAGAACACCGCCGCGAAGGCGTCCTTGCTCATCACGGACGGCGCCATCACGAACGCGGGAAGGACCGCGACCGCGACCGTCAGCGCCCACCGCGCCACCGAGGGCATTCCGAGACGAGACAGGTAGACGAGCACGAGAGCGACGCCTCCGGCGGTCGCCGCCTCCTGGAGGAGGAGGTAGATGAACAGGCCCCAGCGGTCGTCTCCCAGGGCGTCCCCGAGGTTCCAGAAGAGACCGAACACCATCGTGTCGAACCACGGGTGGTGATCGGTCTGATTCTGCAGTCCGAGCCATTGAAGCTTCTGCGTGATGGTGTCGGAGTCGACGTTCCCCGGGAAGTGCACGAGCAGCCAGGCGAGCCAACCGACGAGGATGGTGCCCGCGCTGGGCAGCAGCCATCGCCGCATCGCCTCCCTCATCGGGATGATGCCGGTGGGCTCGAGCCCGTCGTCCGCCCATCGGCGGTCGAGCAGCCGGAAGACGCCGAGCAACGGCAGGTAGACGAGGATCGCGAGGCCCGCGCCCACGATCACCGCGCCAGCCGCAGCGCTGGCGGAGGACGCGATCAGCTCAGCGCTCTCCGACTCGCGATACGAGTACCCGACCACCGTGAACACGGCGACGAGGACGACGACGACGGCGGCGGCGGGGTCCCATGCCCGGCCAAGGAGCGTGCGCATGCCTCAGGCCTCGGGCTCGCGCCAGCCGCGCCACTGCTCGAAGGAGCCGTTGAGGAGCTGCGAGTCGCTGCGCTCCCAGGTGTGCTTCGACGAATGCCGGATGTACATGTAGCCGAGGGAATGCGTGCGGTATCCGATGCCGCCCTGCGACTCGACACGGATCAGCACCGAGCGATCCGTCGAGTTGGGCGTCGGCCGCCAGCCGCCGAGACCATCGAACGTCGCCCTTGACAGGAGCATCGCCCCTCCGGCCAGCTGATCGTGGTACCGCTCGGTCGCGAACGTGCGATGCACGGTCTGCTCGGCCTCCTCGAAGTAGAGGTACTCGGTCGTCTTGCCGACGATGTCGGCGCGCGAGTAGAGGTGCGCGAGCACGAGGTCGAACACGTGGTGCTCGCTGTACCAGTCGTCGTCGTCGAGCTTGGTGATGAGGTCACCCGACGAGCGGCGCACTCCCTCGGCGAGCGCCGCTCCGAAGAGGACGGTCTCGGGCTGCTCCACAACGGTGACGTCGAGGGCGCCGAGGTCGAGAGCCGAGAGATCCGGCGCGGCGACGCCATGCGCGACGACCACGACCTCCATGTGCGGGTACGTCTGCGCCGCCATCATCTTCAGGACACCCGGGATGAGGTCGGGACGCATCGTCGAGAGCACCACGCTCACCGACGGAAGGTAGCGGTGCCCCGTGCGGTGCTCGATCGCCGAGGCGAGGCGGAGGAATCCGCCGTGGTCGTGCATCGCCGCCCTGCGCAGGGCGACGGAGCGACGCTCGCGTGCCAGGCCCTTCACTGCGCGGTAGGGCTGCCGGGCGAGCTCGACGATGCGCGGCGACAGTCGCGCCGGGTCGATCTCGATGTTCTCGGGAAGCGAGTGAAGGATCACCCCCGCGGCGGCGAGCTCTGCGAACCGCGTGGTCAGCCCCTCCGGCAGGGCGCCGCGGACGCCGCGAAGCGCCGAAAGGTCCGCTGCCTCCACTCCCCGGAGCGCCGCCACGTCTCTGGCTGTGAGCGGGTCGGCGAGCGAGAAGGCGATCGGCGCGACGGCGTCGGCGCGGGGGCCGGTGGCATCCAGGCGCGCAACGCCCTGCTGCCTGTCAAGAACGAGCCGGCGGGGCGGAGGCGACGGGGAGAAGCTCAGCAGACGCCCGATCGGATTGTGCACGTTGAGGTCGACGACGGGCAGCTCCCTGCGCGGGTACCCAAGCAGCGCCTCCCCCACCGGCAGCTGATAGACGGCGTCCTCCGCCTCGCGCGCGAGATCGGTCTCCGCGGTGATCAGGACGTCGGCCTTGCGCAGGTGGGCGCCGTTGAGCGCCGGAGCGATGGCCTCGAGCTGCGGCACACGGCGACTCGGCAGCAGGGACAGCACGCCGCCATCGACGCTCCCGTCGACGGCGACGAGCGGGAAGCCCGCCCCGACGACGGGCGCATCCGGGGTGAAGGCGGGAATCAGCGCGTTGACGATGCGGGCAAGCGACTGCGGCTCACTGAGCGCGATGTGCGCGGAGGCCGTCCGCCGGGCGGCGTCGAACGAGACCTGGCTGGTCTTCACGTGCGGCAGCGGCGCGATGGCGCCACGCCAGCGCGCCGACGGCGGATCCCAGCGATCGATGCGGATCCGAACGTCCTGCGTCATCACGTCGGCACCGCTCACGACGACGTGCCGCAGGGCGTCGACGTCGGCGACGCGCAGCCGAACAGGTTCGCCATCCGGCAGTGCCAGGGTGCCGGCCCGCAGCGTCGACGCGTCAGCCACGGCGCCCCCGCCGTCCCGCTCAAGAGCGTCCGTCTCGGCATGGCGGCGGAACCAGCGGCTGAATGACATATGCGGAATCGGCTCCTGGTCGGACGGGGCGGCTGCCGACGGGCGGCGCGGCCGCGGGCGCGGCGGGAAAGGAGTCTAGCCTGAGAGGCTCGTCGCCCCGTGTGAGCGCCCGTGGAGCCGCTCCCCAGGGGAGCAGAGGGCCGGTCACCTAGACTGATGCGGTGATCAGGCCCGCCGTTTCCTCCGAGCCCCGCCCCATCGTCTTCCAGAATCAGTGGCGTGACGTCTTCGACGGGACGCTCCCGGAGGACTGGGAGCCGACGAAGTCCGTCTCCGTGGTGATCGCGGCATACAACAGCGCCACCCTGCCGCTGACCCTCGCCTCGCTCGCTGCTCAGGACTACCCCGAGGAGCTGCTCGAGGTCGTCGTCGTCGACGACGGAAGCGAGCCGCCGGTGGTGCTGGGCGACGTGGTGCCGCGGAACCTGCGGCTGATCCGCGTCGAGGAGGGCTGGGGCCGCTCGAACGCGACCGACATCGGGATCAAGGCCACCTCGGGCGACATCATCTACTGGGTCGACTCGGACATGATCCTGTTCCGCGACAACGTCCGGCAGCACGCCAAGTGGGCCCACTTCATCCCGGAAGCCGCGACGATCGGCGACAAGGGCTTCATCGAGTCGTGGGACTACACGCCCGAGACGGTGTATAAGAAGGTGCTCGACGGCACGATCGGCGACGACTACGACCGCTCGACCTTGCACGAACACTGGTCCATCCAGATCTACCGCGATACCGACGACCTCAACACGTCACACGGACGGAACTACTCCACCCACATGGGGGCGTGCGCCTCGGTCACCCGCGAGGTCTATGACCGCACGTTCGGTCAGGACACGCGGCTGCATCTGGGCGAGGACACCGAGATCGCCTACCAGCTATGGCAGGCGGGCGCCGTGTTCATCCCCGTGCACGAGGCGCTGACCTGGCACCTCGGTCCCGGCACGGTGCAGAACCACGCGGCGAAGGTCGCCCACGTCAATGACGCGCACTTCGCCCAGCGCATGCCGATCCCCCGCTACCGCCGCACCTCGGACAACCGCGTCTGGGAGGTGCCGCTCGTCAAGGTCGTCGTCGAGGTGACCCTGGAGACGGCCCACCTCGCGCGCAACTGCGTGGACAGGGTGCTCAACAGCACCCTCACCGATGTGCACGTCGTGCTCGTCGGGCCGTGGTCGACCCTCGATGAGGGGCGGCGCAAGATGCTCGCTGACCCACGCACCGAGCTCTATCTGGTGCAGGAGTGGTTCCGCACCGACAACCGCGTGATCTTCGCCGAGGCGGTGCCCGACACCGTCTTCCCGGCGCCGTACCGCGTCGACCTGCCCGTGACCGTCGGAGTCACCAGCGACAGCCTGATGCAGATGTACCGCCACATCGACGGAGACCGCCTCGGCGCGGTCCGCTACTTCACCCCCGGCCACACCAAGGACGAGTCGGTGACGATCTGGGATTCGGCCGCAGTCGCCCGCGCGCGTCGCTACGTCGGCGGCGACGCCGTGCTCGAGGACGTCGTCGACCGGGTCTGGGGATTCGAGTGGGGCTCGAACGACCGCGCGCAGCTCATCGACCTGCGCGAGGCCGACCTCTCGGAACGCGTGACCCGCGTCGAGCCGAGGGTCGCCCAGCTCGAGGCCGAGCTTGCCGTACTTCGGCAGAGCGCCCGGCCGGCATCGCTGCCGCGGCAGATCGCCCGGCGGATGAACGAGCTCTCCGGGAACCGGCTCGCACCGGCCGCCCGCGGCGTCAACGCACGCCTGGGCGGGGTGCCCGCTGCGGCACTGCGCCGCCTTCGTCGAGCGCTCGGCTGATCGACGGGATGGCGTCTCTCACAGACAGCGCTCGGCAGGCAGGTCTCACGGACCGGGCTCGGCAGGCGGGCTTCCGGCCCGACATCCAGGCTCTCCGGGCCATCGCTGTCCTGAGCGTGCTCGTGTACCACCTCTGGCCGGACAGCGTGCCCGGAGGCTTCGTCGGCGTCGACGTCTTCTTCGTGATCAGCGGGTACCTCATCACGTCGCATCTCGTGCGTGAGCGCGCGAACACGGGTCGCATCGCCGTGGGCAGGTTCTGGGCCCGCCGCGCCGCGCGTCTCCTGCCGGCCTCGCTCCTCGTGCTTGCCGCGACGGCGGTGGCGGTCATCGTCTGGGCGCCGCGCTCGCTCTGGGAGCAGTTCCTCGCCGAGATCGCCTCGTCCGCGCTCTACGTGCAGAACTGGCGGCTGGTCTCGGACAGCGTCGACTACCTTGCTGCGGAGAACAGCGCATCGCCGGTGCAGCATTTCTGGACGCTCTCGGTCGAGGAGCAGTTCTACGTCGCGTTGCCCCTGCTGCTCCTGCTCGCCTGCTTCGTGTTCCGTCGACTGCCATGGCGCGCGGTCATGATCGGCACGCTCGCGGTCGCCACGGCCGCCTCGTTCACCTACAGCGTGCTGCTCACGGACTGGTCGGCGAGCGCGGCCTACTTCTCCACGCTCACCCGAGCCTGGGAGTTCGGCGTCGGCGCGCTGATCTCCTTCCTGCCCTTCGCCGGGCGTCGCGCCGCGGCGAACCTGCTCGCGGCCCTCGGCGTCGTCCTGATCGCGTCCAGCACGGTCCTTCTCTCGGGCGAGGTGCCCTTCCCGGGCTCCGCAGCCCTTCTCCCCGTGGCGGGGGCAGCCGTGATCGTGTGGGCGGGCGGCGGCTCATTCCTGGCCGGAGCGGGTTCGGCACGTCCGATCCGCTTCCTCGGGGACACGTCGTACGGGATCTATCTCTGGCACTGGCCGCCGATCGTGCTGCTGCCGCTGGCGACCGGGCATGACCTGACGATGCCGGAGAAGCTCGGCATCGCAGCCGCCGCGATCGCACTCGCCGGGTTCTCGACCCGGTTCGTCGAGAATCCCGTGCGGCTGTCGCCCCGGCTGCTCGCCGGGCGCCGCCCGCTCATCGTGGCGGTCTGGACGGCCGCCGGCATGGCGTGCGTCCTGGCGATCACCACCGCCGGGGCTGCATCCGCCGAGCTGCAGGAGGAGCGCAGCCGCACCCTGACGGCCGAGCTGCTCGCTGCGCCGCCCGACTGCCTCGGCGCGGCGACCCTCGCCTCGGGATCCTGCGAGAACCCGACGCTCGATTCGCTGCCGCTCGTACCGGACCCCGCGATCGTCGGGGAGGACAACTCGTACCGTGGTGACTGCTGGACCAGCGGAGACGACGGGACGCTGCGCGCGTGCACGTTCGGACCCGAGCACGACTACTCGCGACGCCTCGTTGTGATCGGCGACTCGCACAGCAACGCCTACCTCAGCGCGTTCGAGCGGATGGCGCAGGACCGCGGCTGGCGCGTGGATGTCATGGGCCGTGCAGCCTGCTACTGGACCGACGTCACCACGGAGCTCGCGACGCGGCAGCAGACGGAGGGCTGCGCCGAGTGGCGCGCCGCGGTCGCCGAGTACGTCGCCGACGCCGGGGATGCCGATGCGTTCGTCGTGACCCGGTCCTCAGGAGGCGAGGACGCCGACGAGCGGACCGTCGCCGGCATGGTCTCGGCCTGGGGGGCGCGCCCCGACCACGACATTCCCGTCCTGGCGATCCGCGACAGCCCGCATCTCTCGTCCGACACCGTGCAGTGCATCGAGTTCGACCCGGAACGTGCCGCGGAGCGCTGCGGAAAGCCGATGGACGAGGCACTGCACGACGACGGACAGGCTGAGGCCGTTCGGCGCGACCCGAACGCGGCGTTGATCGACCTCACCGACCTCTTCTGCACCGAGGGGATCTGCCCGCCCGTGATCGGCGGCGTCGTCGTCTACCGCGACGGCCATCACCTCACCGCCACCTACGCCACGACGCTCTCGCCCACCCTCGCGGATCGGATCGACGCAGCCCTCGAGTGACCCGTCCCGAGCACGTCGCTCTCGGTTCGGGGCCGCTCGCGCCTCATGCGCGCTCGACGCGGAGGATCCCGCCTCCGGCGCTCGGGATGCGCTGCACGGTGAATCCCCCGCGCTCCTCGAGGGCCGCGCCGGCCGCGGTACCGGCCGCGTCGTCATCCAGCACCCAGATCGTGTTGCTGTCGGCGAACGCGGCGGTGTCGTCGACGTCGCGCAGCACGTGCGCCGCCTCGTCGCCGCAGATGCGGATGAGCTCGTACGGCTGCGGCGCGGTGACGAACAGCTCGGCGTACTGCGCGAACGGCAGCTCCTCCACCCGGTTCTCCAGCGAGCGATAGGCGCGGGGGTCCTCCTCGAGCCGCGTGCTGACCACGAGCGTCGTCCGCACTCCCGAGACGGCCGCGGAGTATGCGGTCCGCACGCCCACGAGCAGCATCCTCGACACGCCGAGCGACCGCGCGAACGCGGCGGCCGCCTGGTCTCCCGGCCGGGGAGGCAGCGGCAGGGCGCGCGGCACCTCGAGCGCGTCGAGCAGCGCGATGGCGTTGCGCGACACCTTCATCACCTCGCGGCCCTCCGCGTGAAGGATCCGCTGCCCCGGCAGCGAGTGGAAATCCTGCTCGAGGCCGCGCGCTTCGCCGATCGTGCGGAAGTTCCGGTGCTCGGGCCCCCGGCGGCGGATGATCCGCAGCCGGCGCCCCTCGAGCTCGGCCAAGAGGAGGACCGCGTGGAATGCCGACCCCTCATCGCCCGCGATCACCTCGGCGCGGGCGAGGTGATCGAGCTGCTCGCGCACGGTCAGCCGCTCCGGATGGATCACGAACCAGCCGGCCGCCCGCAGGTGCCTCTCCGCGAAGACGGCGCTGACATCGCGCACGTCGCTGTCGATCGCGCTGCGGGACAGCCAGATGCGGCGGCCGGGCTCGCGAGGCGGGCCGGAGTGGCGCGCGAGGAACCGCGCGTGGTCCGGATGGATCCAGTCGTCGTATCGGTAGCCGATGTCCGGCACGTGAAGCGTGGCGAAGCGCGTGGGTCTGGTCACGAACTGGATGGGATTGCGCACGCCGAGGATCTCGAGGATCTCCCGCTGCCATGACCGGAACCGCTCGCGGTCGCCCCAGTGGTGGGCGGCGGTCCAGACGATCGGCAGCTCGGGGTGCTCGGCCGCGTACCAGAGCCGGGCGAGGCTCTCCAGCAGGAAGTGCCCGTAGTGCATGTGCAGGTCGCCCGCATAGATCGCCTCGGGCACGTCCGCCTCGGCGATGTCGGGCAGCAGGTCGCGCGGGATCGGCACCCCGCGGAGTCCGGAGCGGCGATCGGTCGCTGTTCCCTCGACGAACCGGCCGTGCCCGTCGAAGACCCCCATCAGGAGCTCGCCGGGGCGGTCGTCCCGCGTCATCACGGGGTAGACGACGGCCGAGGTGACGACCCGGTTCTCGAGGCGCTTCATTCAGGTCACTCTACTGCCGGAGGGAAGGTCACTCCGCGTTGTCCGCGTTGTACCGGTCGACGACCTCGCCGATCGGGGCGTCGAGCGCGAGCACGTGGTCGCGGATGTACAGACCGCGCGTGCAGAACCGGCGCAGGTCCTTCTCGTTGTGGCTCACGAGGAAGAGCGTGCGCCCCTCCGCCAGCAGTTCGTCGATCCGCCGGTAGCACTTGTTCCGGAAGCTCTTGTCGCCGACCGCGAGCACCTCGTCGACGAGCAGGATCGGCTCGTCGAGCTGCGACACGACGGAGAACGCGAGACGCACCTTCATGCCGTTCGAGAGGTGCTTGTAGGGAGTGCCCTCCGACTGCTCGAGCTCGGCGAACCGGATGATCTCGTCGTAGCGGCGCGCGATCTCGTGCTTGGCCATCCCGTGAAGACCGGCGGCGAGCCACACGTTCTCACGCACAGTGAGGTCGCCCACGAATCCGCCGGTGATCTCGATGAGGGGCGCGACTCCCCCGTTCACCCTCACCTCTCCCTCGTCGGCGAGCAGCACGCCGGCGACGAGCTTGAGCAGCGTCGACTTGCCCTGTCCGTTGCGTCCCACCACGCCGATCGACTCGCCGGGGCGCACGGTGAAGGACACGTCGCGCAGCGCCCAGAACTCGTCGGGTCGGCTCCGCCGCGACGCGTCCGCGAACATGTCCTTGATGCTGCGGCGACCGCGCCGGTTGCGGCGGAACCGCACGCCGAGGCCAGAGACCTCGATCGCCGGTCGGTCGGCGATCGCCGGCATCGCATCCCGTGTCATCACAGCTCCTTGAGCAGCGGACGCTCGAGCCGGCGGAAGGAGAACGCGCCCACCGCGAGAAGCAGCAGGCAGATCACCGCCGACATCGTCACGGCGAAGGGATCCCACGCTTCGGGGAAGAACCCGACGCGATACAGCGTGAAGATCCCCGCGAGCGGGTTGAACGCCATCAGCTCCCGCAGCGCGCCGGGAAGGTCCCCGACCGCGTAGATCACGGGCGACGCGTAGAACAGGGCACGCAGGATGAGCCGCGTCGTCCGCTCGAGGTCGGCGAACAGCACGCACAGCGGCGCGATCAGCAGGCCGAGCCCGACCAGCAGGATCGCCTGCAGCACCACCCCCACCGGGAACAGCAGCAGCCCCCATCCGACCGGTGCTCCGGCGGCGATCACGAAGATCGCGAGCACCGGGAGGGCGAACAGGAACTCGACGCCCTTGCTGAGCACGATCCGGTTCACCCAGATCGAGCGAGGGATCGCCGTCGAGCGCACGAGCTTCGCATCCTTGTTGAACGCGCGCGTGAAGTCGGTGACGGCGGCGTTGAACCAGACCCACGACAGCAGCGCGGTGATCAGGAACACGATGTACGGCTCGAGCCCCGCAGAGCGGTCGAACACGACCGTGAAGATGAACCAGTAGATCCCGCTCATGACAAGCGGGTCGAGCACCGACCAGAGGTATCCGAGCCAGCTCGTCGCGTAGCGCACCTTCAGGTCGCGCGCGGAGAGCAGCCACAGCGAGTGGAGATAGCGGGCTCTTCGGACTTCCGGTGGGGGTCATGGGGTGAGGCCGCCGGCGGCGAGGAGCATGCGGAGGCGGTAGTTGTGCCGGTTTCGGTAGCCGCGGGCGAGGCGGCGGTGGAGCTCGATGATCCCGTT
>NZ_JADGLL010000030.1 GCF_015235415.1 Microbacterium paludicola
GGGCAGGAGCCGGGGCCGCGGGCTGCGCGGCGGCCACGTCGAGCACAACGCTGCGCACGCGCGCGCGGCCCCGAGCCGCCTCGAAGGCGACCGGATCGGTCGGATCCACGGCGTCAAGGTCGATCAGCCACGATCGCGCGGCGTGATCGTGCCAGCCGCGACGCCGCTGCTCGGCATCCCACAGCGGCGAGCAGAGCATAACCGCAGGGCCGACGACGGGCACGATCCCCGACAGCGCGACGAGGAGGGCGCGGAGCAGGGCGCGCCCGAACCCGATCGGCTTCAGCGTGGCCGGATCGATCGTGCGGATCCGCATCATCTGCTTGCCGAACGTCTGCCCGCGGCGTCCGTTCGAGGTGAGCTGGATGAGCCCGTAGACAACGAGAAGCACCACGCAGATCGCGCTGACGAGGATGCCCCAGAGCTCGCCGGCGAGGAGCGCCGGGACGGCGAACGGCAGCGGGGCCGCGAACAGGATCGCCGGGATGACGTCGATGACCGCGGCGGCCGAACGGCGCCCCACGGGGGCGGGCACGATGCCGAGCAGCGCGGCGCGTTCGATGCTCACCGGAGTCGGTTCTGGCGCCGCCTCCCGCTCGTTGATGATCGCCCAGCCGCTCACCAGCCGGGCATCCCCGCACACGCGATCGTGAGCTTGTGCAGCCCGAGGCGCGGGTCCGTGAGGATCTTGCGCGCGGCCACCGGGTCGCCCTGCTCGAGCTCACGGATCATCGACTCGAGCATGTCGTCGGCGGTCGCATGCCAATCGAGGTATGTATCTGAGGAGATGCCGTCCGTGCCCTGGGCGAGCACGGCACGCAGCTCACGCGCGGCCTCCAGCGCCGACGGGATGCCGGTCTGGTTGAAGCCGGCGCTGACCGTCGCGGCGAGGAGTTCCGTCGCCGGGGCCAGGATGTCAGCACACCGCTGATCGATCGTCGTCATGACGGTCACCGCCGCGTGCCGTCAGCCGGGCGGAAGTGCTCCGGCGGCGTGCGGCGGCCCGAGCGGAACACCTCGAGCGCCTCGTGCGGCGGCGCCGACGAGTACGCGAACAAGGCCGATCCGTCCTTCGCGACGTAGATCCGTCCACCGCCGCGCACGGCGTACGAGACCACGACGGCCTCGTCCTCCGGCAGCAGCGTGTAGCCGAGCGGCGCGTCCGCCGGGATCATGCGTCGCCAGTAGCCGACGCCGATGTCGATCAGACGCTGCTGGTCGGGAGTGGGGCTTCCCTCTCCCGCCACCAGGCCTCCGTCCGACGCCGGGGCCTCACCAGCGGTCGCGTCGCCCTGCGGCTCGGTCGGGGGCACCAGGAGGCCCGTCACCTTCGGCGGCCCGGCGAGCTGCACGATCAGCGCGATGTGCTCCCAGAGCCCCATCTTCTGCAGGTGGTCTGCGGAGTTGCCGCCGCCGAGCGCGAGCAGAGGGACGAACCCGAAGCACTCCTCGATGGCGGGGACGCCGTCGCGAGCGGCGGCCGCGGGATACGGCTGCCGTTCGAGCGTCTCGTCGAGCCGCTGCTCGTCCTGCAGCCACTGTGTGAACTGCTCAAGCGTCACCGCACGGTCGGTGTACTGAACGACGCCCCAGCGGAACTTCGCGACGAGGAACGCGCCGTCGTTCCAGATGACGAGGTCGGCGAGCGCCGTGGAGAACAGCACCACCGCGGTCGGCGCCAGGCCCAGCACACCTTCGGTCATCTGAGCGCCGCGCGCGGGGTCCACGATCCGCACGAAGCCGTCCCCGACGACCCCGGCGCCGTACTGGCGCCACATCTCCGCCGCCCCCTCGGGAGCGTTCGGCGCGAAGCGGGCGATCGTCTCCTCGGAGATCGGAGCCGACGGCTCGAAACGCGTGAAAGTCACCATCGGCTGTCAGGCCTCCTGATCGAAATCGAATCCGGCATCCCGGAACGGCTGGACGATGAGATCGAACGTCTCCGGCTCGAGGCGGTCGCGAACCAGGATCGCGTGCGCGGCCATGTTGAAGGCACTCGAGAATCCCATGAACTCGGAATCGGATCCGAGTGCCTCGCGTATCCCGGACCGAGCCCACATGTCCCGAGTCGCCTTGGTGACAGCTTGCTTCTGCGCGGCCGATGCGCGAGTCTTCAGCAACGCGTCCTGAGCAGCCTTCAGCTCAGGAGGGCGCGGGCGTGGACGGCGCGCATTGATGCTGGCGACATCGCCGGCGTTGCTCTCCATCCAGCTGATCAAACGGTTGGCAACCGCGCGCCGAGGGTCTTCCGTCATAGAACCGATCCTGTCATCACGGGCGGACATCGATGACGCGGATCTCGACCGACGGGTGCACCCACTGTGCGAGGTCAGCGGGGATGTCGTCGAGCGCCGCGGCAAGGTCGGCCTGCAGCGCGTCGGCATTGCCGCTGCCCCACTGGTTGCCCAGCGAGCTGTTGATCCCGCCGTCACCGACGCCGTCGAAGTTCTGTGGGTCACCGCCGGCGACCTGGTCGGGGCCGTGCAGCACGTGACCATTACCGAATGGTGCGTTGTGCGTGCCGCGCACCTCGTTGGCGTATGCCGCCTGCTCGGCCTTGTCGGTGCGCCCGTTGCCGGTCTCCTCCCGGCGAGTCTGGTAATCGGCCGCATTCTGCTGGATCTCGCCGATCGGCATGCGATTGATGCCCATCTCCTGCAGCCGCGCCTGGCGCAGCATCTCCGCCATGTCGTGGTTCTCGTTCGAGCAGGTGAAGATGACCTGCTGCGTGTCGGCGGTCTGCAGCACGCCGTTGTCGTAGATGAGCGTCGGCGGCTCGCTGTTGAGCGCCGCCTGCACCTCCGGACGCGCCAGCACCTCGGCGGGCGTGGGCCGCGGGGTCGACGCGTACGACGTGTCGCCGTAGATGCGCGGCTGGTCGACGAGGCGGTGCCCGTTGGTGCCGTCGCCCTCGTCCACCCGCGCGTCGTCACGACCGGTCATCCGGTCGGACGCGGCGGCGTCGTACGACGAGCCGGGCGTCCCCGCCTGCGTGACGGCCCCGCGATCGGGCGCGTCGTCGGCGCGAGCGGGCGCCCCGCTCTTCGGGTTCGTGTCGCCGCTCGTCGGCCCCTCGGCGTCGGTCGTGCTGTCACCGTCGGTCGTGCCGTCGCCGTCCGTCGGCGTGGTCGGCTCCGGGTACGCCGGCGTGCCGTCGGGGTTGATCACCTGCGAGGGCTCGAGCGACGCGTCCCAGAACGTGGCATTCGGTTCGTGCGGCGGCCACGGCGTGCGCGTGCCGGTCTGGCCGTCGACGGTCCAGACGGTCTCGCCGTCGAAGACGGCGTTGAACCAGTGGCCGTCCTCGTTGAACCCGCGGTCGATGCCGATGACGGCATGCGCGCCGGGCCCCAGCGCCCGCAGGCTCGCCTCGATCTGCTCCGGCGTGGCTCCTGTCTGCGGCAGGCCCGTGCGGGCCTCCATCTCGGAGATCGTGAGGGTGCCCGTCTCGGCGTCGATGATCGGACTGCCGTTAAGGAAGTCGTTCATGTTCGACGACACGTTGCCGCAGTTCGTCGCGAAGCCGTTCTCCAGGTCGTACGGGTCGAAGTTCGTGTTCGACTGCGTGAGAGCCTGGTCGATCTTGTCGCGGATCTGCTGCGGCGTGTCCTCAGGTGAGGGCGAGTCGGGATGACGCTGAGGTGCGTCCTCCTTCGACGTGCGGTCGTTCGCGCCGTCGGAGGCGTCCTGATCCTGCTCGTCGCCCCGGTCGGCGCCCTGGTCGCCGTCCGCCGGCGTTGTGTCGTTCGCGGCGTCGCCGGTGCCGTTCGCGCCGTCGGGCGTGGCCGGGGCCGCGCCCGGCGTCGCACCGGGGGTCATGTTGGGCAGGAGCTTCGGGCCGGCCACGAGGCCCGCAGCACCCGCGGCCGTCGCCGCGGCGGCGCCGGCGTCCTCGGGCGAGATCTCGCCGTCCTGGGCCTCGGGATCGGTCCCCGCCGCCGCGTCGGGGTCCGACTCGGGCGTCGTCGCGCCGTCATCCTCGGGAGTCGTGCCCGCATCCTCCGGCGACTGTCCGTCGTTCGCGGCATCGGCAGCCGTAGCCGCCTCTGCATCGATGGCGGCCTGGATGTCGTCGGTCATCGACTCGCCGAGGGCGTCGATCTCGCTCTGGTCGGGGGCCGTGGTGTCGGGGTCGGTCGAGACGTTCTCCTGCGCCTCGGCGGACTTCTCGGCGTCGGCCTTCGCGGCGGCATCGGCGGCGGTCTCTGCCTTGATGTCCTCGGCGATCTTGTCGCCGAGCCCTTCGATCTGGCTCCCGTCGGGAACATCGATGTCCGACGTCGAGGTCGCGGCGGCCGATGCAGCACCGGCGGCGACGGCGCCAGGGGTGGCCTCGCCGGCTGCCGAGGTGTCCTGGCCGGCACCGGTCGAGCTCTCCGGCACGGCCGTGTCGGTCTGGGACGACGTGGTGTCCGCATCGGTCGACGTCGTGGTGTCCGCCTGCGACGTCGTGTCCGCATCCGTCGAGGACGTGGTGTCCGCGTCCGTCGACGACGACGTGTCCGCATCGGTCGATGTGGTCGTGTCGGGCTGCGACGTCGTGTCCGCATCCGTCGACGACGTCGAGTCCGGCTGCGACGACGTGTCCGCGTCGGTTGACGTGTTCGCGTCGGGCTGCGACGTCGTGTCCGCATCCGTCGACGAAGTCGTGTCGGGCTGCGATGTTGTATCCGCATCGGTCGACGAAGTCGTGTCGGCATCCGACTGCGACGACGTGTCCGCGTCGGTCGAGGTGTTCGCGTCGGGCTGCGAGCTCGTGTCCGAGTCCGGCTGGGACGTGGTGTCGGCATCCGACTGCGACGTGGAGTCCACATCCGTCGACGTGGTCGTGTCAGGCTGCGACGTGGTGTCCGCATCCGTCGACGTCGTGTCGGTGTTCGACGTCGTGTCGGTGTTCGACGTCGTGTCGGTGTTCGACGTCGTGTCGGTGTTCGACGTGGTGTCGGGCTGCGAGCTCGTGTCCGCGGGGGTGCTGTCGCCGGCACCGTCGCCCAGCCCCTCGGGTGCCGCGGGGGCATCTCCCGGCACATCGGTCGACGGGCCGTTCGCGCCCGACGATCCGCCGTCGCCGGCCCCGCCCGGGGTCGGCGCGTCCGGGGTCGAGGTGTCGGCACCGCCCGCGGCAGCCGTCGAGCCGCCCGCGGGGCCGCCCGTGCCGCTCGGGCCGTCGTAGTCGGTCGACGTGCCGGATCCGCCGCCGCCCGCGTTCGAGGAGCCCGCGCCGCCGCCGGGCGTCGGCGCGTCGATCGTGGGCGCCGGCGCGCCGCTGCCGGCGTTCGAGCTGGGCGACGACCCTTCGTTGCCATCGAGCACGTGGATGCCGTTCTTGCGCAGGAGCGACGTCGCCAGGCCCTCGGGCGACGCGCCCTTCGGCAGAGACCCGGCCGCCGAGCCGCCCACGCTCATCACGCCGCCCATCAGGGCACCCGCAATCGCCGAGTTCAGCGGGTTGAACTCGCCGCCGTTGACCGCGTCCGCGGCGATCTCGCCTGCCATGCTGCCGAGGATGTCGCCGCGCGTGGTGCGGGCGACCTGGCCGATGCTCGAGCCCGGCGAGGTTCCGGTCACGGCGCGTGTGATCGGGCCCGAGCCGCCGTGCTCGGCGATCCGTCCGCCCGAGAAACGGCTGCTGCCGAGGCGCGTCACCGGCGACGCGACGGCCGAGCTGACACCGCCAGTCAGGAACGCCATACCCACGCTCTGCTGCGTGTAGTAGTTGTCGTCTGCGTGGATTACGTTCATCGTGATGGTCGACCCCGCACTGGACAGGCTGCCGATCACGCCCTGCTTCACCGCGCCGGTCAGGTACTTGGCGTTCTTGATGCGCAGCGCGGACGAGACCGACTTCAGCAGGTCGCGCAGCTTGTCGATGACGGTCTTGATCTTGTTGACCCAGCGGACGATCGTGTGCGCGATCTTCGCGGCGCCGGCACCGGCCGCGAGGCCCGCCGACACGAGCGAGAACGCGAGCGTGAGACCGGCCTCGATGGCGATCTCGATCAGCATCTGCTCGATGAACTGCTGGATCGTCGCCTTCGCCTCGAGCAGCCGTTCCCTGTAGAACTCGACCTTCGCCTTCAGGTCGTCGATGCTCTGGCGCATGTCCGTCAGCGAGTTGCCGACGGCCGTCGTCGCGCTCGCGACGGTCGCCTGCTGCGGGATGGACATCCCCGACAGCGGCTGGAGGCCGCTGATCTGCGACTGGACGCCGCTCAGCGCGCTCGACAGCTCGCCCCACGCATCCGCCGCCTGCAGCAGCAGCTCGGGCGAGCCCGAAGGGAGCTTGATGCCGACCTTGTCGAGGCCGTCCTGGATGAAGTCGCCGAACTCTCCGAGGTCCCACGGGATCGCGTTGCCGCCCTCACCGTAGGCGCTCGGCACGGTGTAGCCGCCCGCGTCGGGGGCGGTCGTGGCGGTGACGGGCACGATCGACGGCTGCTGGAAGGCGCCGGGCTTCTGCGCCTCCTCGTAGGTCTCCGCGGTGTTGCGGAGGGCAGCCTCGAGCGCGTACAGCCCGCTGGCGACGACGAGCGGCGCCCCGAGGTTGTCGCTCGCGAAGTTGTCGTATCCCTGCGAGCCGTCGAGCGCGAATGCCTCGCCGACCTCGGCCTCGCCCGCCATCGCGCCGGTGCCGGACAGGGCGGACCGCGCGGTCTCCACCGCGGTCACGATCGACTTGGCGACCGTGCCGTAGTCGGCGGCGGCGTTCTTGAGCACGGCCGGATCGAGCCGGACCTCTGTTGCCGTCATGTCATCCCCCCAGATTCGCCGAGAGCTGGTCCCAGCGAGACGTCTCGGCCTCGATCGCCGACGAGTAGGCGGCCTCGGCCGCCTCGGCCTGCGCCTTCAGCGCCTCCGCGGCCTGGCGCATCCCCTCCGCGCCCGCCGCCCAGGTCTCGAACTGGCCCATAAAACGCTGCGACGCGGGGCCCTGCCACTCGTTCGGCAGCATGTACGCGAAGCCACCGGCTCCCGCGCGCAGCGCCTCGCAGTACTCCACGAGCGACTGCAGCGTCTGCGTCAGGTTGCGGAGCTGTGTGGTGTCAGCCTGCTGCTCAGCCATCGGTCCGCCCCTCGAAAGCCACGAAGTCCGCTTCGAGCCTCACGCGCTCCCCGCGAACACGGTCGTCGTCGCCGTCACGGTCGTCGCGATCGCGGCCATCGCGATCGCCGTCGTCCTTGCCGTCGCCCTTGTCGCCGTCCGGCTCGCCGCCATCCGCCCCCGGCACGCCGTTCAGCTCGTCGACGCTCGCCTGCGACAGGTACGGCCCGGTGCCGATGCCATCGGAGTCGCCGTCGCCGTCGGTGTCCTCGCTGCCTCCGCCGGTCCAGCGACCGTTGCGGCCGCGCACCGCGCCCCCGCCGAACTGCTCCTTCTCGCGGTCGCCGGCGTAATCGCGGCCGAAGAACTCGGCCATGTCCTCGGCGCGCTGCTCGCCGGCGGCGATGATCTTCTCGTAGGCGGCGTTGTACTTGCGGATCGCGACCGTTCCCGGACGCGCCTGGTTCATGGTGCGGCCGACGCCTGCCTCGGTGGCGTCATAGCTGCCGCTCGCCGCGAGCAGTCCGCCCTGCAGGGCGACGAGCGACATCCGGACGGCGTCGGCCATGGCGACGAACGTCTTCCAGTTCTCCTGGAAGGACTCCTGGTCGTCGCCCTTCCAGGTCGGCAGGACGCCGCTCACCTGCGATTCGACCGCGGCGAGGTTGCCGTCGAACGTCGCGATGACGGATCCGAGATGGCCCGCCACCTCGGAGAGCGATTCCGCTCTGACCCTGAACTGCACCATGAGTTCTCCCCCGAACCGTCGTTAGGACGCGTGCGCCGCATCCGGGGACGACGCGCGCCCCCGGATGCAGCGTGGACGATCAGCCGTTGAACGTCGAGGCGATCGACGTCTCGCTGTCCTCGTAGGACAGCGAGGCCTGGTTCAGCAGGTCGCTGATGCCCTGCAGCGACTCCTTGAGCTGCATGCCGGCCTGGTCCCACTGCGAGTACAGCTCGTTGAACGCCACCGACGCCGAGCTGGTGACCCAGTCGCCGGAGATGAGTCCCTCGACGAGCGACTTCAGGTTCGCGAGCTGCGACTCGATCGACTGCGAGCCGCTCGAGAGCTGACCGGCGACGCTGGCGAGCGACTCCGAAGTGACCTTGATGTCTGCCATTTTCCCTACCTCCGTGTGTGGGCGGTGCCGAAACGGCCCCGCAGTCCCGGTGAACGCGTTGGATCGTGCGCCCTGCACTCACGGACCCCCCGATCGGGATCTACGCTAACCACTTCCCGCCGGTTCGTCAGTGGGCATTCCTCTCCCGGGCAGACCCACCCGGGGGAGGACTGCCCATCCGGCTCGTCAGTTCAGCGTCCACCACAGCCAGAACAGGCCCGCCAGTCCGCCCCAGACGAGCACGTGGACGACGTAGTCGAACCGACCCCTCGGCCGAGACATGCGCCGGCCCGCGGTCGACACGGTCCCCGCGTCCGGTTCCCTGTGGTCGCTCCAGCGAGCCCAGGCGCCGATCTTCGGCATCAGCTGGGCGACGAGCGCCTCGAGCGCGGGAAGGACGCTCGTCTCGCGGATGGGGACGCCCGCCGCCGCCTCGAGGGAGACGATCCGGGTCGGCGAATAGATCAGCAGCCAGTCGTCGACGATCTCGACATCCAGGTCGAGCTTGGCGGGGATGGCGAGCACGCGCTCCATCACATCCGGGGTGAACAGATACAGGGCGTCGGTCTCGTAGCCCTCCGCGACGTAGAGGGCGAACGTCCGGTCGAAGTCGCCCTCGAGCCGCAGCCGCCTGCCGTCGGGAACGCCCACGCTGCAGGCGATCAGCCCACCGCCGCGGAGGTTCTCGAGCACGATGTGCGGCATCATCCGGTCGAGCCGCACCGCCGCGAACGCCCACGCCCGCTGTTCGTGGCGCGGGACGTGCACGTTGCCGTAGACGACCTCGCGCGGTCCGTCCTCGCGGCGCACGACCGTGATCCGCGGATCGATCCAGGGATAGCCGAACACCATGCCCGGGTACGCCGGAGCGCGACGCGCGCTCACAGCGGCACCAGCTCCACGCGGACGTCCCCGACCCACAGCACGTCGCCGCGCAGCACCTCGACCCTCTCGCCGGTGCCGGTGAGGGGGATCCGGCGGTCGCCGCGCTCGATCGCCGAGCCGTTGCTCGACCCGGCGTCGCCGGCGCGCAGCGAGCCGTCGCCGAGGTCGAGGAACAGGTGCACGCGCGACATCGAGCGGGTGTCGTCGGCGACCTCGATCGCCTGCGCGCCCATGTTCACCGCCGTCTGCTCCGGCTTGCGGCCGATCACCGCGGCTCCCGCGATCACGACCTGCTGTCCCGTCGAGAAGACGAGCTGCACGCGATCCGGCCAGGCCTTCGGCTCCGGTGCCGCGGGGGCGACCGGCGCGGCGGCGGCAACGGGACGCTGCGGGCGCTCGGGCACCGACCAGCCGTCGTCCACCTGCTCGCGCAGGGCACCGGGCAGGATGAGCTGCCCGCATCCCAGGCAGTACATCGTGTTGGGTTCCAGCGTCGCGCCGCAGTGGGCGCAGCGTGCGGAGGCCACAGTCGCTCCTCGGTCGTCGGGATCGGATCTCGCCCGGTGTCAGGCGCCGGGTCGGGATCGGATCGGGATGGTCACTGGCGGAAGTCCGGCACGCGGATCTGGATCCATCCCGCCGGCGTCATCAGGACGCCGCCGCCCGCCGGCACGGACGAGAGCATGAACTTCGGGATGGGGGTTCCGGCGGCCTGCGTCCCGTACATCGCCGACTGCGGCTGCAGGACGATCGCGCGGCGCGCGCGCTTCGCCTCCACGAAGGGACCGCCGAACAGCGTGGACACCGACTCGATGTCGGCCGCCACGATGAAGCGCGCGCGGTGCTTGATGCCGGTCAGCGCGTGCTCGATCGAGGCGTTCTTGAACTGCTCCGCGTCGTCGACGACGAACGTCACGACGCCGTCGCCGTACGGGGCGAGCAGCGCGTCGAGGTCGGCGGGCGTGATCGTGCCGTTGTCGATGACCGTCACCCCGGCCTCGAGCGCCGCCTGCGTCAGCGCCGAGGGACGGGGCGCCGCGACGATCAGCGGGATGCGGCGCTCGACGAGCTGGCGCACGATCAGGGCGAGCAGCGACGAGCGGCCGGATCGGCGCGCACCGACCGCGATGAAGCCGCCGTCCTCCGGCCACTCGAGCGTGTAGCGCTCGAGCCTGTCGCCGCCGACGCCCACCACGACGCCGGCCTCGGCGTTGTCTGGCGCGAGCGGCAGATCGGCGGCGCTGCTCATGGCGACGTACTTCGGCATCGGGTCGACGCGGAAGGGCACCGCGCCCGCCGACTGCGCGCCGGGCGCCTCGACGTCGCGGTCCCAGGCGTCGCGCACCTCCTCGACGATGCGGCGCAGGGCTGTCGTCTGCGCCTCGCCGCTCGTGTCGCGGCCGAGCACGGCGAGCTGCGCCTCGTTCGCGTCCGTGCCGAAGAGCACGCGGCCCGGCGGGAGGTTCGTCGGGATGTCCTTCGCGTAGATGCCCGCCGCTCGGTAGTCGCCGACCTCCCGCACGGGAAGCACGTACTGGGTGTCGATGAAGGTCGCGATCTTGTCGCCCGAGATGCCGCGGTCGCCGGCCATGACGACGCGCACGCCGACCGCCGGCCCCTCACGCAGCAGGCGTAGGAACTGGTCGCGGAACGCGATCAGCTGATCCGGGTTCATCGTCGAGAGCATGCGCTCCCAGCCGTCGACCGCGACCACGGCGTACGGGAGCGCCTGGCCGGCGGGCGCCTGCCGGCGCTGCTCGGCGATGTTTCCCACTCCCGCGTCGGACAGCACCGACTGCCGCCGTGCGAGGTCCTCGAGCAGGCGCCGCATGAGGCGCGGAAGACGCTCGGCGTCGAGCTGCGTGACGACGGCGCCGCAGTGCGGCGCATCCGCCAGCGGCAGCAGCGCGCCGTTGCCGAAGTCGGCCGCGTACACGTGGACGTCGGAGGGGCTGAAGCGGCGCACGATCTGCGCGAGCACTGTGCGCAGCGCCGTGGTGCGGCCCGACAGGGCGCCGCCGAAGAACAGCAGGTGCGAGCCGGTCGCGAGGTCCCATGTGAGGGTGCGCTGGGCCTGGTCGGCGGGCACGTCCTCGAGACCCAGGACGAGCTCCGTCTCGCCGCGCTGCTCGTCGTCGAACCGGTCGAGCGGCAGGGTCGCCGGCAGCGGCATGAGCCACGGGCTCGGGTTCTTCGGGATGCCGAGCTGGTCGGTCGCGGCGCCGACGAGGTTCACGAGCGCCCGCAGGTCGGTGTCGTCGTGATCGTGGTTCGCCGCGTCCTTCGCCGACTGCGGGTACTTCGGCGGGAAGCCGAGGGAGTCCCACTCGAGCGGAGCCTTCGGCGGCAGCACCTTCGTCGCGCGCTGCACGCCGGGCCGGATGCCGGCGACGCGCGCGGTCTGGAACGGAGACGGCGCCGACGACGGGCTGAGCCGCGCGAATCCGCGACCGGGGGTGGAGGGGCCGATCATCGCCGCCTCGCCCGATCCGATGATGTCGTTCGAGTCGCTGCGGTCGACCACGCGCAGCGCGATGCGCAGGTTGATGTTCGACTGCATCTCGGGCGTCACCACGCCGGACGGTCGCTGGGTGGCGAGCACGAGGTTGACGCCCAGCGAGCGGCCGACGCGCGCGATCCGGACGAGCCCGTCGATGAAGTCGGGCAGCTCGGTGCGCAGCTCGGCGAACTCGTCGATCACCAGCATGAGGCGGGCGAGCCCGCGCGCCGCGGCCGTCTCGGCGTCCTTCGCCCACGCGGAGTCGATGTCCTTGGCACCCATCTCGCGCAGCACCTGCTCACGGCGCTTCAGCTCGGCGTCGAGCGAGGCGAGCGCGCGCTCGGTCTCACGGGCGTCGAGGTTCGTGACCATGCCGACCGTGTGCGGCAGGCGCTCGCAGTCGGCGAACGCCGATCCGCCCTTGTAGTCGATCAGCACGAAGTTCAGCGCGTCGGGCCGGTTCGCCATCGCGAGGCCGACGACAAGCGCCTGCAGGAACTCCGACTTTCCCGAGCCGGTCGTACCGGCAACGAGCGCGTGCGGACCGTCCCGCGAGATGTCGAGCGCGAACTCGCCGTCCGCATTCGCCCCGACGACGACGTAGGTGTTGCGGGGCTGCTGGGTCCAGCGGCGCACGAGCGGGGCGGGGTCGTCGAGGTCGATGCCGAGGAGGTCCACCATCCGGACGCTCGTCGGCAGCATCGCCTCGTCGCCGACGCCCGAGACGTGCTGGATGGAGCAGAGGCTGCGGGCGATCCGCTCGCAGTCGGGCACGGAGACGCCGTCGAGCAGCACCGCCGGGTAGTAGCCGGCGGGCGTCTCCAGGGTGGCGAGCGCGGGATCGGAGGGATCCACGACGACGACGCTCTTCGCCTCCTCGGGAAGCCGGGACCGGTCGCTGTCGAGGGCGAGCACGTGGATCCCGTGCGCGGGACCGTACTCGAGCAGCGGCACCATGCCGGGGAGCATGCGGAACCGGCGGGCCCCGTCGACGACCACGAGCACGTCGGTGGGCGCCTCGTAGCCGCGCTGGCCGGCCATCCGCATCCGGAGGTCGAGGGCGACGGCGAGCTCGCGCAGCCGCTCGCGGCGCGTGTCGTCGTCGTTGCCGACCATCGCGGGGACGGCATCGCCGATGTGGGTGTGCGGCAGCCAGGCGGTCCAGCCCCACTCGTCGTCCTGCGCCTCGTCGCACAGCACGATGAGCTCGGCGTCGCGCGGGCTTCGGAGCGTCGCGTACGAGGCGACCATCGCGCGTGCGGTGGCGCGCACGGCGTCGGCCGGGCCCGCGAGGCCCACGACCCCCTCGCGCAGGTCGACCGCCACCGGCGCGGGCGTCACGCCCACGCGCTGCTCCCCGCCGCGGTCCTTGCCGCCTCCCTCGAAGCGCACGTCGAGGTCGATCTCGGTCACGCCGACGCGCAGCTGCGCGGCATCCGTGTCCTTCTTCCGGCGCTCCCACAGGCGCGACAGGGGACGCAGCGCGATGTCGCGGATCACCACCGGATCCGGCAGGCGATACCAGGCCTCCAGGCGCTGACGCTTCACGAGATCCCGGATGCGCTCCGCCGCGCGGCCGATCTCCTCGATCCACTGCGCCTCGGTCTTCAGGCCCTTCTTCTTCGCCTGGCGGCGCTGGGTCATGAACGAGCCGATCACCATGATCGGGCTCGCCGCCGCCATCAGCAGCATGACCGGGCGCTGGAAGACCATCGCCATCGTGACGCCCAGCACGACCGGGATCACGGCCGACAGCCACGGCAGCGGCGACGCATCCTGATCCTCGGGCTTGTCCCCGGGCAGCGGGATCATCGGCTGCGTGCGCCGCGGCTGGATGCGCGACGGGCGGTTGAACCCGCGTGCTCCGAGCGCGTCGGTCAGGTCGGCGTCCGAGCCGGGAGCCATGCCGATCCGGATGAGCATGCTGCCGAGCTGCACGAGGTCGGCGGGCACGATCCGCTCGGCGACGGTGATCTGCGTCCCGTTCACCAGCACGACGGCGCCCGGCGCCGGGGTCACGGTCGCGAGAAGGGGATCCCCCGAACCGCCGAGGGAGATCTGGACGGTGAGGTGGGCCGCGCTGAGCGACGGGTCGGCGGCGCGGACGTCGTCGCCCTCGCCCGATCCGATGGTGATCGCCTGGCCGCGCTCGAGCGGCACGCTCGTTCCCGCGAACGGGCCGCCGATGACCTCGAGGCGCACGGTGCCGGGGGCAGGCTCCGGCTGCGAGACCGGCGGGATCACCGCCCCGGACAGCAGGCCGGCCTCCGCCAGCGGGGTGGCAGGCTCGGCGTCGCGGGCGAGCAGCTGCGGGCTCACGCCCAGCGACTCGGCGACCTCGCCGACCGTCGTCGCCTCGTCGACCTTCAGCAGCCACGACTTCCCGTCGCGTTCCGCGGGCGAATCCCGCAGCGTCAGACGCACGCTCATCCGGTCCCCCTCATCGTCAGTCCTCTGCTCATCGTGCCCCGACCCGGTCCAGAAGGTCCACGAGCGGGGTGAAGATGCCCGCCTGCGCGCCGCTGTCCTCCGGAGGCGTGGGCGGAACGAGCGGCGTGGGCACGCGCAGCAGCACGTACTCCTGAGGCTCCTTCTCCTCCTCCGATTCGTCCTCGGAGCCGGATCCGTCCGATCCCGCGTCCGCCTCGCCCGATCCGTCCTCCGGCTGCTCGGTCTGCTCCGGCTCCGGCTTCGGTGTGGGGGCGGGGCTGGGCTCGGTGCGCGGCTCGGCCGGCGCGAGCCGCTCGGGAAGGCCGACGTCGGCCCCCTCGGCGACCAGCGTGACCGAGCCGGTCACGACATCGCCGCCGCGGGCGACGTGGAAGGAGAACTGGTCGACGAGCGCCTTCTCGAACGGCCGGTAGGTGGCGATGCCGGATGCGTCGCACACGACGGTGCCGTGGATCGCTCCACCGCACAGGATGTGCTGCTCGGCGTCGGCCGCGCCCTCCGGCACATGGATGAGCTCGGCGAGCTCGATCTCGCCGCCCTCGGCGGGAAGCGGGCGCTGCACGTGCTGCGCGAGGGGGGCGTCGTCGCCCTGCTTGGACACCGGAACCGTGATCATGGTGGGCTGCGACCAGCCGCCGTACATGTCGCCGAAGCGGACGGTGACCTCGAGCGGACCCTCGAAGGAGGTCTTCGGCCGGATCACGAGGTGCGTCTCGGTGGGAAGGATCGTCGCCGCGCCGACCGGGGCGAACGAGGTGACCTCGAGCCCGCCTCCCTTCGCGCACGCGGTGCATTCGACGCCGAGGTCGCTGATCGGGATCAGCAGGGTGCCGCCGGACGGCGCGGGGAAGGGGTAGGTCTTCACGAGGATCTCGGGAACCGCGGGCGGCTCGAGCGAGAGCACGTAGTCGATCGTTGTGCTGGAGCGGCCGTTGGTCAGGGCGACCGGGACGATGATCGAGCCGAACTCGGGGTCGTATCCGGGCGAGACGACGGTGAAGCCCTCGCCCGGGTCGCAGGCGGTGACCAGGGGCGCGCCGCCGGCGATCACCGCGGGGCAGTCGGTGAGCCGCCAGCCGTCGGCGGGCTTGACGACCTTCTCCCCCGTGTAAGGCACCGCGACGGCGTTCGGGCCGGTGTAGCCGGCGCCGGTCGCGGCGCCGGTGGCGCCGCCCGCTCCTCCGACGGCGAGGGCGGAGACGGCGACGAGCAGGACGACCCGGCCGACGGCGGCCGCGATCCGTGCGCGCATCCGGCCCTCCCTCATCCTCGGCCGTCCCCCGCGGCCGACGCGCTCCATGCTAGGACGGCCGGCGACGAGGCCCGGGGTGGAGCCCTGCCCGGGCGTCGGAATGCGCTCCGGCGGCGAGACGTGCAGAATCGGATCCGGGGCCGCACCCGCGGCGCCGGACGGCCGGAGGGGGATCGCGCATGTCGGAGTCGCGACGCGCGTTGCGCGAACGCTCCGCGCCGGCCCAGGTCGGCGCCCCCTCGCCCCCGCCTGCCGCTGGACCGGCCCGCGCGGCCGAGCCCGCCGCGGTCGCCGAGCCCGCTCGCTCCCCCGGCGGAACGCTGCTCGGGGTCGAGCCCGGTCAGCCGACGCTGCGCTCAGCCGAGCCGAAGCCCCCGCTCGGACGCGGCGGCTGGCCCCTGCCGACCCTCACCGCACGGCAGCAGCGCCCCCGCCGATGGTGGGCGCATCCGGCCTTCATCGTGTCGGCGGTCCTGACGTTCCTCTCGATGGCGGGTATGGCGGCCTGGATGATCGTGTCGGCGCTGACAGCCACCGATGTCGTTGTGACGGGCCTCACGGTGACGGATTCCCAGGGGACCCTGCACGTCGATTGGAACGGTCCCGACGCCGTGTACAGCCTGTACGCGCTCAACGGCGACGGGCAGATCGTCGACCTGTCCGGACAGGTGCGCGGCGGGACGGATGCGTGGCTGCCTGCCGCGGCGGGCCTCTACGACGCCGATACGTGCTTCGTGGTGCGCGAGGCGGGTCTCGATGCCGATGTCACGCTGAACACCGCCGACCTCGCTGCGCAGGGCGCGCAGAGCGCGTGCGTCGCCGACGCCAAGCCCGCGGGATGATGCGCCTCCAGCGCCCGTTCGCCCTGCTCGCCGGCGCCGCCGCACTGGCACTCGCCCTCGCCGGCTGCTCGCGCGACGCGCAGGCCGAGGCCGAGTCGCCGCCCGAGCCGGCGCCGCCCGAGGCAGACGTGTCGCGGTGGGACCCGGACAGCAGCGACAACGGCCTGTGGCTGCTGACGGGCGAGCCGGCGATCGCGCAGATCGTCCGGGCGATGCGCGACGCCGGCCCGGTGACGATCGAGGGATCATTCACCGAGCTGGTCACCCCCGAGGACACCGAGCAGGACCCGTACACGGATCGTCGGATCGCCCTTCGCTACACCGGCGAGTACGGGCGCCTGAGCGCGGCGGTCACCGCGGGAGACGTCAGCGTCGACATCGTGATGGTCGACGGCCTGTCCTACGTTCGCGGCAACCCCGCGTACGCGCAGACCACCGGGGTCGAGGCGTTCGGCGAGGGCTGGGTCTGCACAACGTCCCCCGATGTGCTGCTCGGCGACTGGGCGCCGCTGCTCGAGCCGGCCGAGCTCGTCGAGGCGCTGCTGTCCGGTGCGGAGGAGTTCGCCGTGATGGAGCCGGAGCCGGGCGCGAAGACGACCGAGGGTGTCGTCGGAGCGGCAGAGAGCCCCTTCGGCACGCTCACGCTGGCCGCGGTCGGCCCGCCGCTCCCGTCCGCGTTCCTCGCGGGCGACGTGTCGGGCGACGGATCCTTCACGTTCACCGGCTGGGGAACGGCGGCCGAGGTCAGCGCCCCGACGGACGTCGCCCAGCCCTGCGAGTGATCCGGATCTAGCTCTCCGGCGTCTCGTCGCCGTCGCGCTTGTCGTCCTTGGGAAGCAGGACGGGGCGATCCATCGTCTTCGACTGCGCCGCGGGATCGACCACGAGCAGCAGCATCGACAGGCCCAGCAGCACAACGATGAACGCGACGCCCGCCATAATGCCCGCGGTCGACCAGGCGCGCGCGATCGCCTCGCCCGGCAGCGCCTGGAAGGCGCCCATGGTGACCGCGGTCACGACGCCGGCGAAGAGCGCGGCGCCGAAGGCGATCCCCAGCAGCTGGGCGGGGCGCATCAGGTCGCGACGGGTGGGCTTGTCGGTCACGGGCGGTCCTCCTGCGCCGTCACGGCGGCGTCGGTCTCGGTGGCGGCGGCAGGCTGGGGTGAGAGACCCGCGATTCCCAGGAACACCGCCGCGATCGCCGCATAGCCGCCGAGCAGCCCGACGGCGATGGTGGTGCCGGTCAGCGTGAACTCGCGACCGGCCTCCTCGATGAAGTAGTGGAGCTCGTAGCTCGGCGACACAAACAGCAGCGCGACGCCCAGCAGCATCGTCAGTCCGCCCACGGCGATCCCGTCGCGCGCGGCACTGCGGTCGAGGCGCGCCCGCTGGAGGATCGCGGCAAGCAGCTCGGTGAGGCCCGCGAGCAGCGCCCACGCGATCACCACAACGAAGAACAGGGTGTCCGAGCGCAGCACGACGGCGCTTGCCGCCATCCCCGCGGCAAGGTGGATCGCGGCGAGGAGGATGGCGGATCCGCGCTGCCCGGCGGGCGCCACGAGCCACGCCGCGACCGCGAAGACGAGGCCCGTCGCGATCCCGAATCCGCCGAACACCGCGAGCCCGACCTCGGACGAGTGATCTGGAGAGAACGTGATCATCAGCGCCGCGATCGCCGCGAACAGCGCGCGCAGCAGCTGGATGTGACCGGAGGTCACTCGCAACGGGGTGCTGGCAGGCATGGCGGATCCAGGATGGTGCCGAAAGGGACGGATCCAGTCTAGGTCCGCCAGCCTGTGCTCCCGCCGGAGGCCCGCGCCGATCGGGGTTGCGGCAAGGGCTCCGACTGGTCTTCCGCGGGATTACTGGTGCCCGCGAGACCAGTGATCCCGCGGAGCACCAGTCGAAGCCCGGCAGCAGCCGACCGGGGCCTACAGCGCGCCCAGCGCCTGGTCGAGGTCGGCGACGAGGTCGTCGATGTGCTCGATGCCGACCGAGAGGCGCACGACGTCGTCCGGCACCGCGAGTTCGGTGCCGCGGACGGAGGCGTGCGTCATCTCGTCGGGGTAGTTGAGGAGCGACTCGACGCCGCCGAGCGACTCGGCGAGCGTGAACAGGCGCGTGGACTCGGCGAACCGGCGGGCGGCAGCCGCGTCGCCCAGGGCGAGCGAGACGATGCCGCCGAAGCCGGACATCTGCGCCGCGGCGATCTCGTGGCCGGGGTGCGAGGCGAGCCCCGGGTAGTAGACGCGGGCGACGCGGTCGTGACCCTCGAGGAACTCGGCGACGGCCTGTCCGTTCGACGAGTGGCGCTCCATCCGCACGGCGAGGGTCTTGATTCCGCGCGTGGTCAGCCATGCGTCGAGCGGGCCGGACACCGCGCCGGCAGCGAACTGCAGGAACTTCGGCTGCTCCGCCAGCGCGGCGTCGGCGAACACGAGCGCGCCGCCGACGACATCCGAGTGCCCGCCGAGGTACTTGGTGGTGGAGTGCACAACGACGTCGGCCCCCAGGGCGATCGGCTGCTGCAGGGCGGGCGAGGCGAACGTGTTGTCGACGACGACGAGGGATCCGGCGGCGTGGGCCTTGTCGGACAGCGCGCGGATGTCGGTGATGCGCAGCAGGGGGTTGCTCGGCGTCTCGACCCAGACCACCTTGGGCGCGCGCTCGGCGAGAGCGGCGTCCACCGCCGCCGGGTCGCTGAGGTCGACGACCCGCAGCTTCACTCCCCACGGCCCGAGCACCCGCGCGATCAGGCGATACGTGCCACCGTAGACGTCGTTGCCGAGCAGCACCTCGTCGCCGGGCTGGAGCAGGCCGCGCAGCAGCGCGTCCTCCGCGGCCAGACCCGAGGCGAACGACAGCGCCTGCGCCCCGCCCTCGATCGCGGCGAGCTGCGTCTCGAGCGCCGTGCGGGTCGGATTGCCCGACCGCCCGTACTCGTAGCCGGCGCGGAGGCCGCCGATCCCGTCCTGCGCGTAGGTCGTGGAGAAGTGAACCGGCGGGATCACCGCGCCCGTCGTCTCATCCGGCGCCTGCCCTGCGTGGACGGCGTTGGTGTCGAAGCGGGGGTTGGTCTCTGCGGTCATGCGATGCTCCCTGCGGTGGCGTCGTCGTCTGTCTGGGTCTTGGCGGATGCATCCGCGAGCTCCGCGTGGAGCGAGGCGGGAACGAGGGGCTCGGGGCCGTCGACCTCGAAGCCGTTCGCGCGCATCCAGTCGTCGTCGAACACCTTGCCGAGGTAGCCGCGGCCGTGGTCGGGAAGCAGCACAACGACCACGGCGTCGGCGGGGAGGTCGCGCGCGGCGCGCAGCGCGGCGACGACCGCCATGCCGCTCGATCCGCCGACGAGCAGGCCCTCCTCCCGCGCGAGCCGGCGCGTCATCGCGAACGACTCGGCGTCCGAGACGCGGTGGATCTCGTCGACGACCGTCGGGTCGTAGGCGCCGGGCCAGAAGTCCTCGCCGACGCCCTCGACCAGGTAGCCGTGAACGCCCGACGGGTCATCCGCCGAGTAGATGGATCCGACAGGGTCGGCCCCGACGATCCGCACGCGCCCCTCGGACGCCTGCTTCAGGAAGCCGCCCGTGCCCGTGATGGTGCCGCCCGTGCCGACCCCCGCGACGAAGTGCGTCACCCGCCGGTCGGTGTCGGCCCAGATCTCGGGACCGGTCGAGCCGAAGTGGCTGCGGGGCGCGTTCTGGTTCGAGTACTGGTCGGGCTTGTAGGCGCCCGGGATCTCGCGCACGAGGCGGTCGGAGACGGAGTAGTACGAGCGGGGATCGGCGGGCTCGACGTTCGTCGGGGTCACCACGACCTCGGCGCCGTACGCGCGCAGGACGTTGCGCTTGTCCTCCGACACCTTGTCGGGCACCACGAACACCGTGCGGTAGCCCCGCTCCTGCGCCACGAGGGCAAGCCCCACGCCGGTGTTGCCGCTCGTCGGCTCGACGATCACGCCGCCGGGGCGGAGCTTGCCCTCGCGCTCGGCCGCGTCGATGATGCTCGCCGCGATCCGGTCCTTCGACGAGCCGCCGGGGTTGAAGTACTCGACCTTGGCGAGCACCGTGGCGGCGATGCCCTCGGTGACGCGGTTCAGGCGGACGAGCGGGGTGCCGCCGACGAGGCCGGCGACGGAATGTGCATAACGCAAGAGAGGGTCCTCAGGTCTGGTCGCGACGGGATGGACATCGCCGCGAGGCTGTCGTGGTCGTGGGGCGCTCGGAGGGAGCGAACGCCGCTCCGGCGAGGGCGGAGGGCTCAGCGACAACAGCGACAGGTGTGCACGCGACAACGGTAACGCGGGGTCATGCGATCCGCCAATCACCCCGGCGACGCAATACGTTTGGCGCGTGAGCGCACACGAGATCCGGCCGCCGCTGTACGAGTGGGACGGCCTCGGCTTCGAAACCCGCTCGGTGCACGTGGGAGACACCGACGCGCACGGCTACCGCGCGCGGATCACGCCGATCTACCTGACCGCCGGCTACCGGTTCGACTCGCTGCAGCAGGGATGGGATCGCTTCACGGGCGAGGATCCCGGACAGATCTACTCGCGCAATCAGAACCCGACGCACATCGTCGCCGAGCAGCGCATCGCGTCGCTCGAGGGCGGAACCGGCGCGATCCTGGTCGGCTCCGGCCAGGCCGCGATCACGACGACCCTGCTGGGGCTCGCCGGGGCCGGGGAGCACATCGTCTCGACCGCGACCGTCTACGGCGGGACGCAGACGATCTTCGAGCGGACGCTCCCCCGCCTCGGCGTCGGAGTCGACTACGTGTGGGACTGGACCGACGAGGCCGAGTGGGATGCGGCGATCCGCCCCGAGACGAAGGCGATCTTCACCGAGAGCATCCCGAACCCGCGGTGCGACATCGTCGACGTCGCCTTCGTCGCGCGGGTCGCGGCGCGCCACGGGCTGCCGCTCGTCGTCGACAACACGGTCGCGACGCCGTATCTGACGCGGCCGTTCGAGGACGGCGCGCACATCATCATCCACTCCTCGACCAAGCAGCTGAGCGGGCATGGCGCCGGGCTGTCCGGCGTGATCGTGGACGGCGGCAACTTCGATTGGGAGGGCGCGTCGCGCGCGTACCCGGGGATCACGGATGCCCCGGCGGGCGGGCGGTCGATCCTCGAGAAGCACGGCCGCAGAGCCCTCGAGGTGTACCTCCGCACGGGAATCGTGAACGACCTGGGGCCGGCGCTCTCGCCCCTGAACTCGTTCCTGCTGCAGCAGGGCATCGAGACCCTCGCGCTGCGCGTCGACCGTCACCGCGACAACGCGCACCGGATCGCGCACTGGCTCGCCGAGCAGCCCGAGGTCGGCCGCGTCGACTACGCCGGGCTGCCCGACAGCCCGCACCGCGAGCTGGCCGACCGCATCTACGGCGGCAAGCCCGGATCGGTGTTCGCGTTCAGCCTGGCCGGCGGCCGGGCGGCCGCCGAGGCGTTCTACGACGCGCTGCGGATCGTGAGCCGGATGACCCACATCGGCGACACGCGGTCGATGGCCCTTCACGTGGCGACGACGACGCACGTGGGCTTCACGCAGGAGCACCGCGACCGGCTCGGGATCGACGACGGCCTGATCCGCCTGTCGGTCGGCATCGAGACGGCGGATGACCTGATCGCCGACCTGCGCCAAGCCCTCGACGCGGTCGCCAAGGCCTGACCCCGGTGCCCCCGCCGGTTGCTGAGCGAGCGCCAGCGAGCCGAAGCGACCGACCCGTGCGAGCCGTCATCTCGACTCGCTCCGCTCGCTCGATAACCGGGGTAACGGACCTGTGCCACCCACCGGTTGCTGAGCGAGCTTGCGAGCCGAAGCGACCGACCTTAAGCCGCCCAGCCGTGCGAGCCGTCATCTCGACTCGCTCCGCTCGCTCGATAACCGGGGTTGGGTACTCGCAGAGGTGCGGCAAACGCATCGATCGAGGTCCGCAAAGGTGCACACGCCGCACCTCTACCCCACCGGTTGCTGAGCGAGCTTGCGAGCCGAAGCGACCGCCCCCAAGCCGCCCGCCCGCGCGAGCCGTCATCTCGACTCGCAAGCTCGCTCGATAACCGCGGGGTGAGGGGCAGGACCTGTGCCCCTGTGCGAACGAAGTGAGCGTGGAGCGAAGCGACCCCCGCAGCGCGAAGCGCTGCCGCAGCGGAGCGAAGCGACGTTGCCTCGCTCGCCGAGTGGCGGCGCGAAGCGTCGGCGCGAGCGTGCGAGCCGCTCCTGAAAAGAAAGACCGCACGCGGGTGTTCACCACAAGCACCCGCGCGCGGCCCGTGTCTCTCGCCCCGCCGCCAGAGGAGTGAACTGCCAGGGGCCAGGCGAGAGGGTCTCAGCCGGTGATCTCGAACCTCACCGGCAGCAGCTGCTCGTCGCGCGAGGAGGGTCCGATCCGCAGTTCGAACTCCCCGGGCTCGACGACGCGGCGGGCCTGGGCGTCGACGATGGTGCAGGCCGACGCGGGCAGCTCGAGCTCGACGACACGCTCCTCACCGGGGGTGAGGGGAACCTGCACGAAGTGCTTGAGCTCCTTGTCGGCCCAGCTGACGGACGTCACCACGTCGCTGACGTAGACCTGCACGGTCTCGAGCGCGGGACGCGATCCGGTGTTGCGGACGGTGACCTCGGCGCGCACGGTGTCGCCGGCGGTGACCGAGGGCGTCAGGATCCGGGCGTCGGCGTACTCGACGGTGGTGTAGCTGAGCCCCTCGCCGAACGCCCAGGCGGGGCTCTGCGTGAGGTCGGCGTAGCGGTCGCCGTGCTGCCCGCGGATCTGGTTGTAGTACGTCGGCTGCTGGCCGACGTGCCGCGCGAACGACAGGGGCAGCCGGCCCGTGGGCTCGATGAGGCCGAGCAGCAGCTCGGCGATCGCACGGCCGCCCTCCATGCCGGGGTTCGCGACCCACAGGATGGCGGATGCGCCGAGCGCGGAGGGCGGCAGCACGAGCGGCTTCGACGCGAGCAGGATCACGATGAGCGGCTTGCCCGTGGCGGCGAGCGCATCCAGCAGCGCGATCTGGGCCCCGACGAGTTCGAGCGTCGCGGTGGAGCGCGCCTCGCCGACGAGCTCGATCCGGTCGCCGACGACGGCGACGACGTAGTCGGCCTCGGATGCGCGGGCCACGGCGTCCGCGATCAGGGCGTCATCGGGCTCGGCCGGCTCGACCACGAAGGGGCGCGGCTGCCCGTCGGGGAAGTGCGCGCCGGCGGGGTCGGGCACGAGAGACAGGATCTCGGCGCCCTCCGCGTGGGTGACCTCCCAGCCGGACGGCACGTGGGCGCGCAGCCCGTCGAGCACCGTGGTGATCATCTCGCGCGGCTGCCCGTCGGGCAGCCAGCCGGCCTGTCCCGAGTTCCCTGCCCAGTCGCCGAGCTGCGTCTGCGCGTCGTCCGCGAGCGGCCCGACCACGGCGATCCGGCGGGTCGGGCCGGCGGCGAGCGCGCGGCCGTCCGAGCCGGCCGTGAGACCGCCGTCCAGCGGAAGCAGCCCGTCGTTCTGCAGCAGCACGAGCGAGCGCCGGGCGATCTCGAGGTTGAGCGCCGCGTGGTCCGGGGCGCCGAGCACCTCCGCCATGCGCACGAGGTCGGGATGCCGCGGCTGCTCGAACAGGCCGAGCTCGAACTTGAGCGTCAGGATGCGCGAGACGGCCGCATCGAGATCGCTCGCGGCGAGCATCCCCCGCTCGATCGCCTCGAGGGCGCCCTCGAAGAACGTCGGCGTGGTCATGATCATGTCGTTGCCGGCCTTGACCGCCGCGGCGGCGGCGTGGGCGATGTCGGGCTGCACCTTCTGCTCCCACACCATGCGGCCGACGTTGTCCCAGTCGGTGATGAGCGTGCCGGTGTAGCCCCACTCGCCGCGCAGGACGTCGCTGAGCAGCCACTCGTTGATCGTGATCGGGATGCCGTCGGTGGTCTGGTAGCCGAGCATGAACGTCCGGCACCCCTCCCGGGCGACGCGCTCGAACGGCGGCAGGAACCACGAGCGCATCTTGCGGCGGGAGATGTCGGCCTCGCTGGCGTCGCGCCCTCCCTGCGTCTCGGAGTAGCCGGCGAAGTGCTTCGCGGACGCAAGGATCGCGGTCGGATCCGTCAGCCCGTCGCCCTGGTAGCCGCGCACCATCGCCGAGGCGAGCTCGCCGATGAGGTGCGGATCCTCGCCGAAGGTCTCGTTCACGCGGCCCCAGCGGAGGTCGCGCGTGATGCACAGCACCGGCGAGAACGTCCAGTGCACGCCGGTGGGGGCGACCTCCACCGCGGTGGTGCGCGCGGCCTTCTCGACCAGCGCGGCGTCCCAGGTCGCCGCCATGCCGAGCTGCGTCGGGAAGATCGTGGCGCCCTCGCAGAACGAGTGGCCGTGGATGCAGTCCTCCGCGACGACGAGCGGGATCCGCAGGCGGGTCTGCGCCGTCAGCGCGTGGGCCCGCTCGAGCCGCTCGGGCGACGTGTGCAGGATGGATCCCGCCTGCCGACGCAGGATGTGGTCGTCGATGTCGTCCCGGGCGTCGAGCTGCAGCATCTGCCCGATCTTCTCCTCGACCGTCATGCGGGCGAGGAGATCGGCGACACGCGCGTCGACCGGCGCCGCCCTGTCGAGGTAGAGGGCGGTGTCGATGTCGGTGGTCACGTGTTGTCTCCCTGGGGACGGACGGCGGTCACGGCGGAGGTCGCGCTCAGGCCGCGCTTCTTCATCGCCCGCGCGCGCTCGCCCGCCGAGCGCAGGCGCGGGTTGACGTACTCGTCGATCCCGAAGTTCACGAGCGACAGGGCGACGCCGAGGATGGCGATGCAGAGTCCGGCGGGGACGTACCACCACCAGTAGGTCGGGAAGGCGCCGTTCTGCTGGGCCCAGAACAGGATGGTGCCCCAGTTCAGGTTCGAGATCGGGATGACGCCGATGAACGCGAGGGTCGTCAGGCCCAGCACCGCCGCCGTCACGGTGCCGACGAAGCTGGACGCGATGATCGCGAGCAGGTTCGGCAGCATCTCCACGAAGATGAGCCGCGGCATCGATTCGCCGTTGGCACGGGCGGCCTGGATGAAGTCGCGGTTTCGGAGCGACATGGTCTGGGCGCGCAGCACCCGCGCGCCCCAGGCCCATCCGGTCACGGCCAGCGTGAGCGCGATGATCCACAGCGGCGGATCCTCGAACGACGACGCCACGATGATGATCAGCGGCAGGCCGGGGATCACGAGGAAGACGTTCGTGAGTGCCGACAGCGACTCGCTCTTCCAGCCGCGGGTGTATCCGGCGATGACCCCGACGATCACCGCGATCGCGGTTCCCATCAGGCCCGCGAGGAACCCGACGACGAGCACGCCGCGGGTGCCGAACACGATCTGGCTGAAGATGTCCTCGCCCATGTGGGTCGTGCCGAGCAGGTGCGTCAGCGACGGCCCCTGGCGCAGCGCCTGGTAGTCCTTGTCCATCGGGCCGTATGGGGCGATCAGGTCGCCGAACAGGGCGACAAGCACGAACACGCCGATGATCGTGAGCCCCGCCACCGACTTCGGGTTGCGGAACATCGCGAACGATGCGGCGATCTGCCCCGCGACGGTCTTGCGTCCGGGCGACTCGCCGCCCGTGGCGGATCGGATGGTGGCCGTCTCGGGCGCGCCGATCCCGACCGCGGGGATCTCTGCTGCGGCGGTGTTTGTCATCTCAGGCCTCCGACTGACGAGTGCGCGGATCGAGGATGGCGTGCGCGATGTCCGCCAGGATGTTCGCGCACAGCACGGCGAGCGTGATGATCAGGAAGAGTCCCTGCATCAGCGGGTAGTCCTTCGCGGCGGTCGCGTCGAGCAGCATCTTGCCGACGCCCGGGTACGAGAACACGAGCTCCATCACGATCGTGCCGCTGACGATGAAGCCGATCGACAGGGCGAAGCTCGACAGCTGCGGCAGCACCGCGTTGCGGGCGGCGTAGCGCCACAGCACGCGCGAGTTCGGCATCCCCTTCGCCTGCGCGACCGTGACGTAGTCCTCGTCGAGCACCGTGAGCATCATGTTGCGCATGCCGAGGATCCATCCGCCGAGCGAGGCGATCAGGATCGTGATGAGCGGCAGCGCGCCGTGGGCGATGACCTGCCCGATGAAGTCGAGCGAGAACTCGGGCGACGATCCCTTGTCGTACGCGTGCGATGCGGGGAACCAGCCGAGCGTCGACGAGAACACGGCGATCGCGATGAGGCCGAGCCAGAAGTAGGGAACGGTCGAGAAGAACGTCGTGATCGGCACGATCACGTCGGCGCGACTCCCGCGCCGCCAGCCGACGACCGCACCGGTCACGGTGCCGACGAGGAACGACAGCACGGTCGCGAGGCCGACGAGCCCGATGCTCCACGGCAGCGCCACCGCGATGACGTCGCCGACGGGCGTGAGGCCGTTCGAGAACGACCGCCCGAGGTCGCCGCGCAGCAGCAGCCCCCAGTAGTCGAGGTACTGCTGCCAGAGCGACGTGTCCTTGTCGAGACCGAAGAGAGTGCGGATGGCGTGCTCCGCCTCGGGCGAGAGCTGACCGCGGTACTTGTTCATGTACGCGGTGACGGGATCGCCCTTCATCATGCGCGGCACGAGGAAGTTGATCGTGATCGCGGCCCAGAGCGTGAACAGGTAGAACACGGCGCGGTTCAGGATGAACCTGGATGAGTTCTTCATGCGGCGCCTCCGTCCGTGGCTGCGGCGGCGATGCCGGGCGCCGACGCGAAGTGCTTCTCCGGGTCGGGCGAGGCGGCGCGCAGCTCGCGGGTGTACTCGTGCTGGGGGTTCAGGATGACGTCGTCGGCCGGTCCGCGCTCGACCACCCGGCCGTGGTGGAGCACCATGATCTCGTCCGAGAAGTGCCGCGCCGTCGCGAGGTCGTGGGTGATGTAGAGCACGCCAAGGCCCTCGTCGCGCTGCAGCTCGGCGAGCAGGTTGAGCACGCCGACGCGGATCGAGACGTCGAGCATCGAGACGGGCTCGTCCGCCACGAGCAGGCTCGGCCGCGACGCGAGCGCTCGGGCGATGGCGACGCGCTGCCGCTGACCTCCCGACAGCTCGTGCGGCCGCCGGTCGATCACGGCGTCGGGCTCGAGGCGGACGCGCTCGAGCAGGCGGCGCACCTCGGCCTCGGTCTCCCGCTTGGGAACCACGTTGTCGAGCCGCAGCGGCCGCTCGAGGTGGTAGCGGATGGAGTGGTACGGGTTCAGGGAGGCGAACGGATCCTGGAACACCATGCGCAGCTTCTGGCGGTACGAGCGCAGGCCGCGGCCCCGGCGCGGGATGGGCTGCCCGTCGAGCAGCACCTCCCCTGCGGTGGCGGTCTCGAGCTGGGTGAGGATCTTCGCGATCGTCGACTTGCCGGATCCGGACTGCCCGACGAGCGCGATCGTCTGGCGCTCCCGCAGCGTGAAGCTGACGTCGTCGAGCGCCAGGATCGGCTCTGCGCCCCGCACGCGGTAGCGCTTGGTGACATTGCGGAACTCGAGGGTGGTCATCGCGTCAGCACCCCCCGCGCCCCGGTGAGCCGGGGGAAGGAGCTCAGCAGCTTCTTGGTGTAGTCGTGCTGCGGGCGCTCCCAGATGTCACGCGACGCGGCGAGCTCGACGATCTCGCCCTCGCGCATGATCGCGATCCGGTCGCTGATCTCGAGCAGCAGGGGAAGGTCATGCGTGATGAAGATGACCGAGAAGCCGAACTCGTGGCGCAGCTCGGAGATCTGCCGCAGGATCTCGCGCTGCACGAGCACATCCAGCGCGGTCGTCGGCTCGTCCATGACCATCAGCTGCGGTCGCAGGGCGAGGGCCATCGCGATCATCACGCGCTGGCGCATGCCGCCCGACAGCTCGTGCGGGTAGGAGCGGTAGCGCTCCCGGCCGACCGCGACGATCTCCAGCAGCTCCTCGCACTCGCGGCGGCGGGCCTGCTTCGACATGCCGGGGCGGTGGACGACGAACACGTCGTCGAGCTGGGATCCGATCGTCGCCACGGGGTTGAGCGCGTTCATCGCGCCCTGGAAGACCATGGAGACCTTGTCCCAGCGGAACCGCTGCATCTGCTCCGGGCTGAGGCCGTTGATGTCGACGTCGCCGTCCGACGCGTCATGGAAGACGACGCTGCCTCCGGTGATCACGGCGGGCGCGCGCAGCAGACGCTGCACGCCGTAGGCGAGCGTGGTCTTGCCGCAGCCGCTCTCGCCGGCGAGGCCGAGGATCTCGCCGCGCTGGAGTTCGAGGGACACGTTCTTCACCGCCTCGACGGGAGGGGTGACGTCGTACACGACCGAGAAGTCGCGCACGCTGAGCAGGGGGTCTGGCATCGGGATCGCTTTCATCACGGGCGCAGGCGCGCAGGGTGCCGCGCGGGCACCGGTGACACAGGGGACGTCGGGGAGGCGGGGGCCCGGCAGGTGCCGGGCCCCCGCGGGGAGATCACTCCGCGGGCTCGAGGTTCATGAGCACCTGCACCGCCGCGACCTGCAGCGGGTCGCCCGGGGCGTACGGGTCCTCGTCGCTCGGCCAGCCGACGTAGTTGCGGGTGTTGAACTCGGCGAGGATCGGGTGCGTGCCGACCGGGATGACCGGGACGTCCTCGACGAACGCCTTCTGCACCTGCTCGATCGCCGCCGTGCGCTCCTCGTCGCTCGACGCGTTCGCGTAGGTGTTGAGCAGCTCCGTGACCTCGGGGTTGTCGTAGCGGCCGAAGTTGTAGTCGACGAGCTCGCCCGCCTTCAGCCAGCGGCCGTCCATGGTGTCGGAGTACAGGTCGTACGGCGTGGTGCCCGAGTCCGTCCAGTGCATGATCGCGTCGAAGGTTCCCGCGCGCTTGTTCTGCGTCCAGGTGTCGACGTCGGGGGTGTCGACCTTGGCGTCGGCGCCGAGCGTGGACGTGACCTGGTCGGCGATCAGGCTGATGCCCGTGACGTAGTCGTTCCAGCCCTGCGGCACCTGGAGCGTGAACTCGACGGGCTCGCCGTCGGGGTCGATGAGGGCGTCGCCCTCCCAGGTGTAGCCGGCGTCCTCGAGGATGCCCTTGGCGCCCTCGACGTCGATCTCGAACTCGACGCCCTGGTACTCGGGCGCGATGTACTGCTCGCCGACCGGCGTCGGCAGACCCGTGACGCTTGTCAGCTCCGGGCCGGCGTTCTCGCGCGCGATCGTGGTGTGCGCCTCGCGGTCGATGACCATGTTGACGGCCTTGCGGAACGCGACGTCGTCGAACGGCTTCTCCTGCGTGTTCAGGAACAGCACGTCGGGCGCCATCACGTTGGCGGGCCAGAAGATGTTGTTCTCGTCCTTCGAGAGGTACTGGTTCTCGATGTCTGAGATGAACGCCTGCGCCCAGTCGGCCTCGCCGCTGGCGAGGGCCGTGGTGAGGGCGGTGTTGTCGTTGTAGGAGACGTAGTAGAGCGTCGGCACGGCCGGCTCGCCGCCCCAGTAGTCGTCGCGCGCGGTCATCGTGACCGACTGCGAGCTGAAGCTCTCGAGGACGTACGGGCCGGTGCCGACGGGGTTCTCGTTGGTGAAGGTGGTGGGGTCCTCGACTTCGGCCCAGATGTGCTCCGGCACCATCTGGATGTTGAGCACCTGCGCCTGCTTGACGAACTTCGACTCGCCGAAGCTCAGGACGACGTTGTCGCCGTCCTTCGTGATGTCGGTGAGCTGGATGTTGCCGGTGTCGAACGCGGGGGTGCTGCGGATGAGCTCGAACGTGAAGACGATGTCGTCGGCCGTGAACTCCTCGCCGTCGTTCCAGGTCACGCCGGCGCGCGGGGTGATCGTGAGCTGCGTGTAGTCGTCGTTCCACTCGACCTTCTCGGCGAGCCACGGGGTGGTCTCGTTGTCGCCCGTGGGGTTGACGATCGCGAGGGGCTCGAAGACGACGTTCTTGTAGCCGAGCTTGTTCGCCGAGGAGTCGCCGACCCACGGGTTGTTCGACTCGGTGGTGATGGCGCCATCCGGCTTGGCGATCGTCAGTGCGGCACCCGGCTCCGGCGCGGCGGCCGACTCGTTCGGCTCGGCGCCGCCTGCGGCGCACCCGCTGAGGGCGAGCGCGGTGGCGAGGCCGACCGCGAAGACCAGTGACTTCTTCTTCATCGCTTCTCCTTCGAAGAGACGTTCCTGTGATTGCAGGGATGGCTCCCGGGCCATTCCGGAAGCGCTTCCATGAAGTTACTGATGAGTAAGTAACTTGTAAAGAGAGGATGATGGTGCCGAACTCGACCGAGAGGAAATCGTGATCATGGCGAGGAAGCAGGCGAAGTCCCGACCCGAGACGGTGCGCAAGCGCGCGGAGATCCTGCACGCCGCGATGGAGATCTTCGGCGCCAAGGGCTTCGCGAGCGGCACGCTCGCCGAGATCGCCGACCAGGTCGACATGACGCACGCCGGCGTGCTCCACCACTTCGGCTCGAAGACGCAGCTGCTGCTGGAGGTGCTCGACTACCGCGACCAGACGGATGTCGCCGACCTCGTGGAGCAGCACATCCCCGGCGGGCTCGAGATGTTCCGGCATCTGGTGCGCACCGCGTTCGCGAACGCGCGCCGAGCAGGGATCGTGCAGGCGTTCGCCGTGCTCTCGGGCGAATCCGTGACCGACGATCATCCGGCGCGCGAGTACTTCCAGGTGCGGTACCGCAACCTCCGATCGGGCATCGCGGACGCCTTCGCGGAGGTGTGCGCGCAGCACGGCGTCACCGAGCCCGACACGATCACCCACGCCTCGGCGAGCATCCTCGCGGTCATGGACGGGCTGCAGGTGCAATGGCTGCTGCAGCCCGAGGCCGTCGAGCTGGGCCCCGCGACCGAGTTCGCCATCGAGGCGATCGTCGCCGCCGTGCTCTCCCCGCAGCCGCGATTCGTGGCGACCCCGGATCCCGCGCGCTGACCTGGCCGCAACCTGGGCAACAGCCCTAATGTTGCGCCCCGAGACGCCGAGCGACCCTCGGACGCTCCCCCGTAGGTAACGTCGAAGGCATGACCGAGTCCAGTGCACAGCGGGTTCCGGGCGACCTCGAGGAGGCGCACGGGCGCACCGCGGGCGACCTCATCTCCGTACCGGGCGCGCTCGACGCCGAAGGCTTCAAGACCCTGTTCCGCGGTCACCCCGGCGGGGTCGCGGTGATCACCGCCGAGGGGCCCGGCGGCCCCGTCGCCCTGACCGCGACCTCCGTCGCCTCGGTGAGCGCCGACCCGCCGATGCTGATCTTCTCGGTCTCATCGCAGTCATCGGCGACGCCGTCCATCCTCGCCGCCGACACGATCGTCGTGCACCTGCTGGACGCCGCCGACCTCGACCTCGCCAAGCTCGCCTCCACGAGCGGCGTCGACCGCTTCGCCGACACCTCCCGCTGGACGCGCCTGCCCACCGGCGAGCCCGTGTTCCCCGGCGTCCGCGCGTGGACCCGTTGCGCGATCGTCAGCCGCCTTGAGGCCGGCGGATCGACCGTGATCGCCGCGCATGCCCTGCAGGGCCAGACGAACCGCGAGCCGGGCAGCGACACCCCGCTCGTCTACCACAACCGCACCTGGCACGCCCTCGGCGAGCACACCCGGATCTAGGCGTTCTTTTCAGAAGCGGCTCGCACGCTCGCAGGGCTCGGGCCGGTCGCTTCGGCTCGCTGGCGCTCACTCAGCAACCGGTGGGGGCACAGGCCCATAGCCCAACCCGGTTATCGAGCGAGCTTGCGAGTCGAGATGACGGCTCGCACGGGCGGGCGGCTTCGGCCGGTTATCGAGCGAGCTTGCGAGTCGAGATGACGGCTCGCACCGGCGGGCGGCTTCGGGCGGTCGCTTCGGCTCGCTGGCGCTCACTCAGCAACCGGTGGGGGCACAGGTCTGTGGCCTAACCCGGTTATCGAGCGAGCTTGCGAGTCGAGATGACGGCTCGCACGGGTGGGCGGCTTGGGGCGGGTCGCTTCGGCTCGCTGGCGCTCACTCAGCAACCGGTGGGGGCGCAGGCCTTTGCCCACCCCCGGTTATCGAGCGAGCGGAGCGAGTCGAGATGACGGCTCGCACAGCCTCCCTCGCCGAGTCAGAGGTTCCCGTAGAGGGACAGCGGCGACTCGAGCGCGTCGACGACCTGGCGGAGGAAGCGCGCCGCGTAGCCGCCGTCGCAGACGCGGTGGTCGAAGACCAGCGAGAGCTGCGCGATCCGGCGCGGCACCATCACGCCGCCCACGACCCAGGGCCGCTCGAGCGCGCGCCCGACGCCGAGGATCGCCACCTCTGGGTGATTGATGATCGCGGCCGATCCATCCACCCCGAACGCGCCGTAGTTGTTGAGCGTGAACGTGGATCCGCTCAGGCGCGCGGGAGGGAGTGATCCGGATCGCGCCTCGTCGGCGAGCGTGCGGAGGGCTCCGTCGAGCTCGGCGACCGACATCCGATCGGCGCGCGGCAGCACCGGCACCATCAGGCCGCGCGGGGTGTCCGTTGCGACGCCGAGGTGGACGCCGTCGAACGTGACGAGCTCGTCGCCGTCGACCCTGCCCGCGAGCAGCGGATGATCCCGCAGCGCGAGCAGCACAAAGCGCGCCAGCAGCGCGGTGAACGACGGCGGCCGCTCCCCCGGTGCCGCCATGGCCGGCCGCAGGTTCCACAGGTCGGTGACGTCGACATCCACCCAGACCGTCGCCTCGGGGATCTCCGCGCGGCTGCGGGTGTACGTCGCGGCCGCGGCGCGATGAAGCATCGACATCCGCTCGCGGGAGGCCTCCGCAAGACCCGCGGGCGCGGTCCGACGGGTCTGTGTTGCGACCGCGGACCCGTCGGGTGACTCCAGCCTCGCGGCCCGCAGCACGTCGTCGCGGGTGACGGCGCCATCCTGCCCCGTCGGACGGATGGCGGCGACATCCACCCCGAGGTCGCGGGCGAGCCGGCGCACAAGCGGCGAGCGCACGGCCGGCTTCTGCGGTGCCGCGCTCAGGGGATGGGTGACGGACGTGCGCGTGTCGGGCCCGGCAGGCGACATCCGCCCCACCGATCCTGACGGCGGGACGCGCCGGGGGCGACGGCGCCGGGCGCCGGAGCCCGCCGTCGTGCCGTAGCCGATCAGGACGTTGCCCGAGCCGGCGCGCTCCTCGGCGCGGTGCGCTTCGAGTTCGGGGTCGGCTGGGGC
>NZ_JADGLL010000031.1 GCF_015235415.1 Microbacterium paludicola
GGCTTGATCCGGATGCGGCGGCGGAGCACGCGCCGGCGGGAGCTCGAGGCGGCCCCGACTACCCTGGAACCCATGCTCAACATGGCCGACGGTGTCGCGCGTCTCGGCGACCTGGCGGCCTCGCCCGTCGTGGCGACGCTCGCCCGCGCCTTCGCCGACGCCGGGCACGACCTCGCGATCGTCGGCGGCCCCGTGCGCGACGCGCTGCTCGGACGCAGCACGCACGACCTCGACTTCACGACGGATGCGCACCCCGACGACATCCTGCGGATCGTGAAGCCGATCTCGACCGCGCAGTGGGACATCGGCCGCGCGTTCGGCACGATCGGCGCCCGCGTGCAGGGTGAGCAGGTCGAGATCACCACCTATCGCGCCGACAGCTACGACGGCGTCACTCGCAAGCCGACCGTCGAGTTCGGCGACACGCTCGAGGCCGACCTGGTGCGGCGCGACTTCACGGTCAACGCGATGGCGCTGCGGGTCACCGAGGTCAAGCTCGTCGACCCCACCGGCGGCGTCGAGGACCTGCTCGCCGGCGTCCTGCGCACCCCCATCGACCCGCGCATCAGCTTCGGCGACGACCCGCTCCGGATGCTGCGCGCCGCCCGCTTCTCTTCGCAGCTCGGCTTCGAGGTCGAGGAGGGGACGCTCGCGGCGATCGAGGAGCTGCGCGGCACCCTCTCGATCGTCAGCCCCGAGCGCATCCAGGGCGAGCTCACGCGCCTGCTGGGAACGGACGATCCGGTGCGCGGCATCCGCGTCCTCGTCGAGACCGGGCTGATGGAGGAGTTCCTCCCCGAGGTGTCCGCCCTGCGCCTCGAGGTCGACGAGCACCACCACCACAAGGACGTCTACGAGCACTCGCTCACGGTGCTGCTGCAGGCGATCGAGCACGAGGGCATCCGGTTCCCCGATCAGGAGCCGGATGTCGCGCTGCGCCTTGCCGCTCTGCTCCACGACATCGGCAAGCCGCGCACGCGCAAGCTCGAGAAGGGCGGCGCGGTCACGTTCCACCACCACGACATCGTGGGGGCGCGGATGGCGCGCAAGCGCCTGCAGGCGCTGCGCTTCGACGGCGCGACGATCGACGCGGTGTCCCGGCTGATCGAGCTTCACCTGCGGTTCTTCGGCTACGCCGAGGGCGCCTGGACCGATGCCGCCGTGCGGCGGTACGTGCGGGACGCGGGCGACCAGCTCGAGCGGCTTCACATCCTGACGCGCGCCGACGTCACCACGCGCAACAAGCGCAAGGCCATGCGCCTGGCGTCGGCCTACGACGACATCGAGGCGCGGATCGTGACGCTGCGCGAGCAGGAGGAGCTCGACTCCATCCGGCCCGAGCTCGACGGCAACCGCATCCAGGAGGTGCTCGGCATCTCCCCCGGGCCGGAGGTGGGCCGGGCGTACAAGTTCCTGCTCGACCTGCGTCTCGACGAGGGCGTGCTCGGGCCGGAGGAGGCCGAGAGCCGCCTGCGGCAGTGGTGGGCCGCGCAGGCCTGACGCGGACACCCGCTCAGCCGCGGAACGACGCGGCACGCCTCCCGGAACGGAAGGGGCGAGTCGGATAGGCTCTGACTTCGACTTCCCGTCCTCTCGCCGCCGACCCCCCGGGCGAGAGGCGATGCCGCCACGAACAGCACTGCGAGGCTCGAACGTGACCGACTCCCCCGTTCCGGACGCCCCCCGGAAGCCGTTGCGCGTCCTCATCGGAGCCGACACCTTCCACCCCGACATCAACGGCGCCGCCCGCTTCGCCGAGCGCCTCGCCGCCGGGCTCGTGCAGCGCGGGCACGAGGTCCACGTCGTGGTGCCGAACACCCGGTACCGCGACGAGCCTCACCGCACCGAGACCATCGAGGGCGTGCAGATGACGGTGCACCGCCTGCCGTCGGTCAAGCTGTGGTGGCACGAGTGGCTGCGGTTCGTGTGGCCGTGGCGCGCGAAGCACCACGCCCGCCGCGTGCTCGATCGCGTCAAGCCCGACGTCGTGCACAGCCAGTCGCACATCGTCGTCGGCCGCGGCCTCACGCGCGAGGCGCGCAAGCGCGGCATCCGCGTCGTCGCGACGAACCACGTGATGCCCGAGAACATCCTCGACCACACCACGCTCCCCGAGTGGGCGAACCGGATCCTGGTGAAGCTCGCGTGGGCCGATGCGAAGCGCACGTTCGGGATGGCCGCGGCGATCACCACCCCGACGCGTCGGGCGGCCGACTTCCTCGAGAAGACGATCGACATCGCCGGCGTGATCCCCGTCAGCTGCGGCATCGACCGCACGCAGTACACCCCCGATCTCGGGCCCCGCACCGAGAACCGGATCGTCTTCGTCGGCCGGATCACGGCCGAGAAGCAGGTGGATGTCATCCTGCGCGCGGTCGCGAAGCTCGACCCTGCGCTCGACGCGAAGCTCGACCTCGTCGGCCAGGGAGACCAGGAGCCGGCGCTGCAGCAGCTCGCCGAGGACCTCGGGATCAAGGATCGCGTGTCGTTCCACGGCCGGTCGAGCGACGAGCACCTGCGGGCGACGCTCACGAAGGGCGCGGTCTTCGCGATCGCGTCGATCGCCGAGCTCCAGTCGATCGCGACGATGGAGGCGATGGCGTCGGGCCTGCCGATCGTCGCCGCCGACGCCGTCGCGCTGCCGCACCTCGTTCACGAGGGCGAGAACGGCTATCTCTTCGCGCCGGGCGACTCCGACGAGCTCGCCGCCAAGCTCACGAAGGTGCTGACCGCGAGCCCCGAGGACCGGCTGCGCATGCAGCAGGCGTCGCTCGACGGCGTGCTCGTGCACGACATCAACCGCACGCTCGACACCTTCGAGGCGATCTACCGCGGCGAAGCGCTGCCGGCCTGAGCCCGAGGGATCCGCAGCTCATGCACGTCGTGATCTTCGCGGATCAGCACGTCGAGTCGCTCGGCGGCGCCCAGGTCTCGACCCGGCTGCAGCGCCGCTACCTCGAGCGGGCGGGACACACCGTGACGATCGTCGCGCCGCGGCGGCATGGCGCGCGAGCGGTGGTGAACGCCGACGATCCGGCGTATCTCGACCTTCCCTCGATCCCGATCACCCTCGACCGCGAGTACTCGTTCACGTGGCCCGGTCGCGCGGCCGACCGCGCGATCGACCGCGGGATGACCGAGCGTCTGGCGCCCGACGTCGTGCACGTCCAGGCCGACTTCTGGGGCGCGTTCCTCGGCTACCGCTTCGCCGCGCGCCACGGGCTGCCTGTTGTGCACACGATGCACAACCGCGTGGATGTCGGAATCGAGGCGACGGCGCCATTCCCGGGGCTTGTGCTGCGCGCGCTGAACGGCTGGCGCCGCGCCGTGCTGCGGGGTCTGCCGGGAGGCGCGGCGACCGGTGCCGACGGCTGGGCGTACCTGCGCGGACTCGCGCGCGGGGCGCGCGCCGTGACCGCGCCATCGAGTCATTTCGCCCGGCGTCTCGAGGCGCACGGGGTCTTCGACGCCGTCGACGTGGTGTGGAACGGGATCGACGACGAGGTGTTCGACCGCGTGCGCGCCGAGGCGCCGGCCGAGCGAGCCCCGGGCCCGCCGCGCTTCGTCTGGCTCGGGCGGATGAGCCCCGAGAAGCGGCTGCTGCCGTTCCTCGAGGCGCTCGCGCAGGCACACGTCGAGTGCGAGGTCGAGCTGATCGGCGGGGGCGGGCAGCTCGCCGCCGCGCGCAAGCTCGTGGACGCGCACGGCATGCAGGATCGCGTGCGCTTCGCCGGCAAGCTCGCCTACGACGAGACGCTGCGCCGGATCGCGGCGGCCGATGCCCTCGTGCAGACGTCGATCGGCTTCGAGACGCAGGGGATGACGCCGTTCGAGGCGGCATCGCTCGGCACGCCCGCCGTGATCAGCGATCCGGACATCGCCGACGAGATCGGCGAGGGAGTGTGGCGCGTGGAGGCGCCCGCCGACGAGCAGGGGCGGATCCGCGCGCTCGCCGCGGCGCTCTCCCGGGCCGCGGCCGACATCGCCGCGGGAACGGCGCCCGTGCCCGACCCCGGGATGCCGGCGAGGTTCCGCCAGTCGTCCCGCACGGCAGCGATGGTTGAGGTCTACGGGCGCGTCGCCACCGGTCGCTGAGCCCGGCACGAGCGTCAGCGGTTTCAGCGCACCAGGCGCCGGGGATCCGTGCGCAGCGCGCGGTAGCCGTCGACGTGCACCTCGTGCACGGTGGCGGCGACCGCGACGACCGACAGGATCGCGAGAAGGATGAGAAGGATCATGGCAGTCATCCTGCGCTTGCGCGGATCCTGCCAACAGTGGCAGGATCGCCATAACCCGCAGGAATACTGCCACCCTCACTCCATCCCTCAGGAGCCCCTCATGAAGACCGTCGCGTGCATCGTGCAGGAGGGGTTCGCGCCCTTCGAGTTCGGCGTCGCCTGCGAGGCGTTCGGCCTCGACCGCACGGCGGAGGGGATCGAGAAGTTCGACTTCCGCATCGTCACGCCCGACCCGGGAGCCGTCACATCCAATCTCGGCTTCTCGATCAACGTGACCGACGACCTGACCTTCGCCGAGACCGCCGACCTCGTGGTGGTCTCGACGCAGCCGAAGTCGGCGTGGGGACGGATCGACACCCGGGTCGCCGCCATCCTGCGCTCCGCCGTCGAGCGCGACGCGTGGATCCTCAGCGTCTGCAGCGGCGCGTTCGTGCTCGCCGCCGCGGGCATCCTCGACGGTCGCCGTGCGACGACGCACTGGCTGTACGCCGACACGATGGCGCGGATGTACCCGCGGGTCGAGGTGGATCCCGACGTGCTCTACGTGCAGGACGGCCGCATCATCACAAGCGCCGGCACCGCGGCCGGGCTCGACGCCTGCCTGCACTTGCTGCGCCAGGAGCTCGGCGCCGAGGCGGCCAACCGCATCGCGCGCCGGATGGTGGTCGCCCCGCAGCGCGAGGGAGGCCAGGCGCAGTTCATCCTGAAGCCGATGCCCGACCAGACCGGCCTCTCGCTCGCGCCGGTCGCCGACTGGGCCGTCGCCAACCTCCACCGCGACCTCACCGTCGAGCAGCTCGCCAACCGGGCGCACATGTCGCCGCGCACCTTCGCGCGCCGGTTCAAGGCCGACTACGGCACGACGCCGGCGGCGTGGCTCGCGCGTCAGCGCATCATCCAGGCGCAGCGGATGCTCGAGGAGACCGAGTGGGGCCTCGACCGCATCGCCGACGAGTGCGGCTTCGGATCGGCGGCGGTGCTGCGCCAGAACTTCTCGCGGGTGCTCGGCACCACGCCGACGGCCTACCGCGCGCGGTTCGCCTGCCCGCCCGAGACGAAGAAGGCCCGCGAGGTCGTCGCGGCCTGACCGCCCGTGCCCAGCGCGGGGGTCAGCGGCTGAAGAGCTGCACGACTGTCGGGTACACCCCGGCCCACAGCGCCTGCTGGATCAGCACGAACATGCAGTACCCGAGCGCGATGGCAGCGAGCCCCTTGCGGGGGTGCCGGAGGCCGAGCAGCGCGCACGCCGCGCCGGCGAGCGAGAGCACAAGCGAGACGATCGCGACGACGGCGCTCACCGTGGCGTACGACCACTGCAGCTCGTACGACAGGATCGGCAGGAAGCTGCTCGCGGCGCTGAGGAGGATGAGCGCGCCGACGATGCAGATCGCGACGATCGCGAAGGTGTTGGCGCGTACCGGAGGCGCGGCGGGGGCGTAGGGCTCGGCGGTCATCCGTTGCTCCTCACAGCACCGAGGTCGCGGCGTGGATCATGAACTCGAGGATCGTGACGAAGCCCGAGATCACGGGGACGAGGCCCACGCCGACGGAGACGCCGGCGAGCACGAACCGCGCGCGCGACGCCATCCCGATCGACCCGGCGACGATGGCGCCGATCCCCAGCAGGGCGCTCGCGAGCTGGGTCGGCAGCGACGAGAGCCCGACGGTCGTCGGGTCGCCCGAGCTGATGGCCGCGGCCAGGACGAAGACCGCGACGAACCCCAGCAGCACGACTCCCGCGGCGAACCCGGCGGCGACGAGTGACGCGACGCCCCGGCTCGCGGGTTGCGCGGCGGGGGCGTTCCATGCCGCGGGCGGCGGCGGGTACTCGGGTGCGGTCACGGGGTCAGGCTAGCGAACGCCGAGGTCAGAGGAACAGCAGGATCGCGGCCAGGGTCGCGAGCGGGGCGAAGGCTCCGACGGCGATGCAGACGAGGCCCCTGCGCCGCGATGAGCCGAAGAACACGCCGATGCCGCCGAGGACGATCGCGACGGTTCCCGCGAAACCGGCGATCGCGAGGCCGAGCATCACGCCCATGTGCGCGACCCCGTGGACGAACAGGAGGGGGTACAGGGCGTACAGCAGGCCGAACACCGCGATGCCGGCGGCGACCTGCGCGGGCGTGATGACCATGCTGCCGACGTGCGGCCGCGACGGTCGCGCGGGAAGTCGCGGCGACGGGAGCGTGGTCATCCCTCCAGGATGGCGGCCGCGGCGCCGCCTGTCTGTCCACCGTTAGGAGGGCACGCCGTCGTCCGAGGCGTCTTCCGCGACCCGCCTCGATCCGATAAACTTGAGCGAAAGCGACTCAAGTTTGCAGGGCTTCGGAGGCGGCAGTGGCAGAGCAGCAGCAGGATCAGCAGAGCGCACTCGAGCAGTTCGGCATCGACCTGACCGAGCGCGCCCGACAGGGGAAGCTCGACCCCGTGATCGGACGCGACGGCGAGATCCGGCGCGTGAGCCAGGTGCTCACCCGCCGCACGAAGAACAACCCCGTGCTGATCGGCGAGCCCGGCGTCGGCAAGACCGCCGTGGTCGAGGGCCTCGCGCAGCGCATCGTCGCGGGCGACGTGGCCGAGAGCCTGAAGGACAAGCGCCTGATCAGCCTGGACATGTCGGCACTCGTCGCCGGCGCGATGTACCGCGGCCAGTTCGAGGAGCGGCTGAAGAACGTCCTGAAGGAGATCACCGAGTCGGAGGGCCAGGTGATCACCTTCATCGACGAGCTTCACGTGCTGATGGGCGCCGGCGGCGGAGAGGGATCCGTCGCGGCGTCGAACATGCTGAAGCCCATGCTCGCGCGCGGCGAGCTGCGCCTGATCGGCGCGACGACGCTGAACGAGTACCGCGAGTTCATCGAGAAGGACGCCGCTCTCGAGCGCCGCTTCCAGCAGGTGTACGTGGGCGAGCCGTCCGTCGAGGACACGGTCGCCATCCTGCGCGGGCTCAAGGGCCGGTACGAGGCGCACCACGGGGTGACGATCACCGACGGCGCGCTCGTCGCGGCCGCGGCGCTCAGCAACCGCTACATCCCGAGCCGGCAGCTGCCCGACAAGGCGATCGACCTGATCGACGAGGCGATGAGCCGCCTGAAGATGGAGATCGACTCCTCCCCCGTCGAGATCGACCAGCTCAAGCGCCAGGTCGACAGGATGCGGCTGGAGGAGCTCGCGCTCAAGAAGGAGAAGGATCCTGCGTCGAAGGAGCGACTCGCCAAGCTGCGCGAGCAGATGGAGGAGTCCTCGCGCGAGCTGGCCGAGCTCGAGGCGCGCTGGGCGCGCGAGCGCGGCGGCCTGAACCGCGTCGGCGACCTCAAGAAGCGCCTCGACGAGGCGGTGACCGAGCGCGACCGCGCCCTGCGCGAGGCCGACTACGCGAAGGCGTCGAAGCTTCAGTACGAGACCATCAAGCAGCTCGAGGAGCAGCTCGCCGAGGCCGAGCGCCTGGCCGAGGCCGGGGCCGACGAGCCGCGGATGGTGAACGAGCAGGTCACCGACGACGACATCGCCCAGGTGATCGCGTCGTGGACGGGCATCCCCGTCGGGCGGCTGCTGCAGGGCGAGACCGAGAAGCTGCTTCACCTCGAGGCCGAGCTCGGCCGGCGCCTCATCGGGCAGAAGGAGGCGGTGGGCGCGGTGTCCGACGCCGTGCGCCGCTCGCGCGCGGGCATCAGCGACCCGAACCGTCCCACGGGCTCGTTCCTGTTCCTCGGCCCCACGGGCGTGGGAAAGACCGAGCTCGCCAAGGCGCTCGCCGAGTTCCTGTTCGACGACGAGCACGCGATGGTGCGCATCGACATGTCCGAGTACGGCGAGAAGCACTCGGTCTCGCGCCTCGTCGGCGCCCCTCCCGGCTACGTCGGCTACGAGCAGGGCGGGCAGCTGACGGAGACGGTCCGCCGCCGTCCGTACAGCGTCGTGCTGCTCGACGAGGTCGAGAAGGCCCACCCCGAGGTGTTCGACGTGCTGCTGCAGGTGATGGACGACGGTCGCCTCACCGACGGACAGGGCCGCACCGTCGACTTCAAGAACGTCATCCTGATCCTGACGTCGAACCTCGGCTCGCCGATCCTGATCGACCCGACGCTCTCGGCCGAGGTCAAGCGCGAGCAGGTCATGCACCTCGTGCGGCAGGCGTTCAAGCCCGAGTTCGTGAACCGCCTCGACGACATCGTGATGTTCCAGGCGCTCACGCAGGACGACCTCGCGCAGATCGTCGAGCTGCAGGTCGACCTGCTGCAGCGCCGACTCTCGACCCGCCGCCTCACGCTCGCCGTCACGCCGGATGCCCGCGCCTGGCTTGCCGAGCGCGGCTACGACCCGGTGTACGGCGCGCGCCCCCTGCGCCGCCTCATCCAGACCGAGATCCAGGATCGGCTCGCGCGCGCGATCCTGTCGGGCGGCGTCCGCGACGGCGACACCGTGCGCGTGGACGTGGCGAGCGACGGCTCTCAGCTCACGCTGGTGAGCGAGGGGCAGGCGCCCGCGGCGGACGAGGACGACGACGTGATCGACGCCGAGATCGTCGAGGACTGAGCGGCAGCGCTGGGGCTCAGCCCTCGGGTGCGGGGGCTCAGACGTCGACCGTGCGGAGCGGGGCGCCGGCGATGCCGGCCTCCGCGCGGAACAGTGCCCCCGCGTTCGGGTCCTCGTGCGGCTCGAGGCCCTCGCGCGACGTCGTGATGTACAGCGTCGTGCCGTCCGGGCCGCCGAGGGCGCAGGACGTGACCTGCGCGGCGCCGACGTCGACGACCTCGGTCAGCGTCCCGTCGGCGTCGTAGCGACGCACCGCCGAGCCGCCGTGGAGCGCGACCCACACGCCGTCCTCGACGTCCAGGCACAGGCCATCCGGGCTGCCGACTCCCTCCGGGAGCGTGACGAAGGGGCGGCGCTCCCCCAGCTCGCCGTCCTCCACGTCGAAGACGTCGATGCGGCCGGTCGGGGTGTCGTTGAAGTACGCGCGGCTGCCGTCGGCGGTGAAGCCGAGGCCGTTCGAGATCGTGAGGCCGCCGAACAGGCGCTCGGTGGAGCGATCCGTGTTCAGCCGCCACATCGCGGCGGACCCGGGCTTCGGGTCGTACGCCATCTGCCCCGCGAGCAGCCGGCCCCGGGGGTCGACGGTGCCCTCGTTGAAGCGGATCGGGCCCTCCCACAGATCGGGCGTGACCCACTCTCGGCGGTCGTGTGCGTCGTACGCCGCGAACGCGCGCTCGGTGGCGACGATGAAGCCGCCCGCGGTGCGCGGGCGCAGCAGCGCCGCGACGGGCGAGTCGACGTGAAGCCGGGAGACGTCGCCGGTGCTCTCGTCGAGCGACAGGATGTCGCCCGCGAGCATGTCGACGAGGCGCAGGCCGCCCCATCCGTCGTGCCAGACCGCGCCCTCGCCGTGGTATGTGATCGGTGCGGTGATCTGCTCGGCGCGGGGCATCGGTCCTCCTCGGATCGCGGGTGGCGGCCGTGACCATTCTGTCGCGGCGCCCGGGCCTCGCGTACGGCAGGATGTCGCCATGGGGGAAGAACCGCAGCAGAGCGTGCCCGCGCGGGGGCCGCTGTTCGATCCGCCCCGCGCCGTCGTGCCGGGGCTGCCCGAACTGTTCGGCGGCGGGCTCGGCGCGAACGCGGCGCCCGTCGCCGCGCCGCAGGAGCTGCCGCGGATCGAGCTCCCGGCCCTCCGGCTGCCGGCGCCCGCCGAGCCGGCGGGTGCGGTTCAGCCTCCCGGATCCGGCGCGCCGTGGGCGCGGGAGATCGCGGATGCGGCATCCGGCGTCGACATGGGCGCCGCTCTCGGGGCGCTGAAGAAGGGCGACATCCGGGGCGCGCTTGCGCAGATCGGCGGATCGGCGAGCGAGATCGCGGCAGCCGACACACCCGCCGAGTTCGCGGCGGGGCTGGGCGAGACGGCGAGCGGGCTCCTGACCGAGGAGCAGCGCGCGCGGCTGGTGGCTCAGCGCGATCGGCTCACGCGCTCGGGCGAGGGGCTCGCGGCGCGCATCTCGACAACGGCCGAGGGATCCGCGCTCGTCGAGGCCGTGCGCGGCGATCTGCGCGACGGCGACTGGCAGTCGACGCGGCAGGCGGCCGCGACCGCGGCGCGCACCGCTGCCCGCCGCGCGGCGGGCACGGCGGCGCAGAAGGCGGCACGGGGGTTCGGGATCGCAATGATCGCCGTCGGAACCGTGGCGGTGCTGCTCGTGCTGGGGTTCCTGCAGGACATGTGACCGGGCGCTGGATCGGGCGCGGCGCAGCGGACGACGAGGGGCCGGCGGGATGACTCCCGCCGGCCCCTCGTGACGCGCGCGATCAGGCGTTGACGATGAGCGACTCCGCGATCGGGCGGCGCGTGCGCGGGGCGGTCTCGCGCTCGCGCAGGGCCTCGGGCAGGGCGTCGAGATCGCCGAACTCACCGAGGGCGGTCACGGTGAACGGCCGCTCGTTCTGCGGCAGGCCGAAGTGCGCGGCGACGGCGGCGGGGTCGAAGCCCGTCATCTGGTGCACAACGAGGCCGTCGTGGTGGGCCTGCACCGACAGGTGCGCCACGGCCTGGCCGAGGTCGTACAGCGCGGTGGGGATCTCGTTGCCCGCGGCGTCGTGCGTGGTGGCGACGGCGACGATCAGGACGGCCGCGGCGGGCGCCCAGGCCTGGTTGAAGCCCATCAGCGACGCGCTGATCGCGGCGTGCTCGGGGGTGCCGCGGCGGGCGACGATGAACTTCCACGGCTGGATGTTGTTGGCCGAGGGCGACCAGCGTGCGGCCTCGAGCGCGCTCGAGAGCTTCTGCTCGTCGATCGGCGCGGTGGCGTCGAAGGCGCGGGGGCTCCAGCGTCCGGCGAGGACGTCGAGGACCGGGTGGTCGGTGGTCGCGGTGCGGTCGAACGTGGCAGCGTCCATGTGATTTCTCCTCGGGTTCGGGATGGTCAGGGCGCCGTTGCCCACGGGATGCAAGGCCCGCGCGGCAGATTCTATTCCGGTGAATCGAGTTGGTCCCGAATACGACGAAGGCGCGTGACCTCCGGGGAGAGCACGCGCCTTCGTGTGTGCGGGTCAGCCGCGCAGGGCGTCCTTGAGCTTCACGCGTGCGCCCATCCGCAGCAGCGAGTTCTCGTAGATCTTGGCGCCGAGGCCGATCACCACGAAGCAGGAGGCGAGCAGGATGACGAGCGACAGCAGCGGCTCCCACCACGTCGCCTCGCCGAAGAAGAGCCGGATCGGCATCGCCACCGGCGCCGAGAACGGCACGTACGACATCACCGTCATCGCGACGGGGTTGTCCCCGAGGAACAGCACGAGGAAGTACGGGATCATCGTCAGGTACATCACGGGGGTCAGCGTCGGTCCCGAATCCTCCTGGCGGGACACGAGCGATCCGGCCGCCGCGAACATCGCCGCGAGCAGCAGGAAGCCGAAGACGAAGAACACCGCGAACCACACGAGCGGCGCGCCGAGGCCCTGCAGCAGCCCGGTCTGACCCGTGAGCACAAGGCCGACCACGGCGACCGCGACGAGCAGCAGGATCTGCCCGAACGCGAGGATCGTGTTGCCGAGCACCTTGCCCGCGAGCAGGACGCGGGCCGGGATCGCCGAGATCAGGATCTCGATCACGCGGGTCTGCTTCTCCTCGATCACGCTCATGCTGATCGGCGAGCCGAAGGTGATCGCCGACATCATGAACACCACGCCGAAGATGACGCCGAGCAGGTACCGCATCGGGCCCTCGCCGTCGGCATCCGGATCGAGCAGCTCGACCGTCGGCGCGACCGACAGCAGCGACACCAGCGAGTCGGGTGCCTCCTTGTCGGCGAGCAGCAGCACGCCCGTCGGCGACTGCGCGTCGGGGAGCAGCGCCGCCTCGACCTCGCCGTCGGCGACGAGCGCCTCGGCCTCGGCGCGATCCGCGACCTCGGTGACCTCGATGGCCTCGACCTCCGGGAGCTGACCGGCGACATCCGCCGTGGCGGCGACCTCGATCGTGCCGGCGGAGCCCGCCTGGAACCCCGACCACAGGATGCCGCCGAGAGCCAGGACGAGCAGGATCGCCGTGGAGATCAGGAACGAGCGGCTGCGGAGCTTGCCGCCGATCTCGCGCTCGGCGACGAGCCACACGCCCTGGGCGGGCGTGAGCGACGCCTCGGGGCGGGCGGCGGTGGTGCGTGTGGTGGTGGGAGTGCTCACTGGATGACCTCCTTGAAGATCTGCGCGAGAGAGGGGCGCTGAGGCGAGAACGAGGCGACGTCGCCGCGCTCGAGGGCGGCGCGGAGCACGCGCTGGGCGGACGCGTCGTCGTCCGCGTCGAACACCGCCCATCCGCTGTCGAAGTCGACGACCTCGATGCCGGGCTGCTCGCGCAGCCAGCCCGCGTCGGCGGAGGAGACGAGCTCGAAGCGGCGCGACGCGTGCCGGTTGCGAAGCTCGTCGCGCGATCCGTTCGCCCGGATGGTGCCGCCGGCGATGATGACGAGGTCGTCGCAGAGGCGCTCGACGACATCCAGCTGGTGCGACGAGAACAGGACCGACACCCCGGCGGCCGCGCGCTCCTGCAGGACGCTCGCGACGACATCCACCGCGAGGGGATCCAGGCCCGAGAACGGCTCGTCGAGGATCAGCACCTCGGGGTCGTGCACGAGCGCGGCCGCGATCTGGGCGCGCTGCTGGTTGCCGAGCGAGAGGGCCTCGACGTTGTCGTTCATCCGCTCCCCCAGGCCGAGCCTGTCCAGGATCGCCCGCGCGCGGGTGGTGGCGTCGTCCTTCGTGAAGCCGTGGAGGCGCGCGAGGTAGACGATGTGCTCGAGCACCCGCATCTTCGGGTACAGCCCGCGCTCCTCCGGCATGTAGCCGAAGCCGCGGCGGTCAGCGGCCGTGAGCGGGGCGCCGTTGAGCGTCACCTCGCCGCGCTCGTGGGCCAGCAGGCCGAGGATGATCCGCATGGTGGTGGTCTTGCCGGCGCCGTTGCCGCCGACGAACCCGGTGAGGCGACCCGGCGCGATGTCGAACGACACGTCGTCCAGCACCCGCCGCTCGCCGTAGCTCTTCTCGATCCCGCTGAGCGTCAGCATCCGCTGCCCCTTTCGTCCATGCAACTCACGCTAGGCAGGCGGCGCGGCCTCGGGATCCCCCCGAGGGTGGATCTTGCCTCTCCCCCGCGCGGCGGGGGCGCCGAGGTGGGCTCCGTCGGGAGCGAGATCGGTGCCGAGCGGCCCTCATTCGCGCGGGAGTGGGCCGATCCGCACCGACGTGGGCGCTGGCGCGCGGCGGCGGGGGCTCGGTGGCGCTCAGGCGAGCCCGTGGCGGTGGGCGTAGACGACCGCGGCGACGCGGTCTCGCGCGCCCAGCTTCTGCAGGACGTTCGACACGTGCGTCTTGACGGTCGCTTCGCCGATGAAGAGGCGCTCGGCGATCTCCGCGTTGCTGAGCGCCTCGGCGAGCAGCCGCAGCACCTCCCGCTCGCGGTCGGTCAGGCCGGGATCCGGCGCGCTCGCCGCGGTGGCGGGGCGCGCGTGGCGCTCGATGACCCGGCGCGTGACCTCAGGCGCGAGCAGCGCGTCGCCGGAGGCGACCACCCTGACCGCCGCGACGAGCTCCTCGGGGCCGGCGTTCTTCAGCAGGAAGCCGCTCGCGCCGGCATCGAGCGCGGCGAACAGGTAGTCGTCGCGGTCGAAGGTTGTCACGATCAGGATGCGCGGCCGCCGATCCTGGGACAGGATCCGGCGGGTCGCCTCGATGCCGTCCATGTCGGGCATCTGCACGTCCATCAGCACAACATCCGGGGCGATCTCCTGCGCGGCGGCGACCGCCTGCCGGCCGGTCGCGGCCTCGCCCGCGACCTCGATTCCCGACGCCTCGAGGATCGTCCGGAAGCCCATGCGCATCGTGGCATGGTCGTCCACGATCAGGACCCGCGGGGTCACGACGCGTCTCCGCGCGGCACCGGCACTCGCACCCTCACCAGGTAGCCACCGCGATCGCGGGGCCCGAACTCGAGCGAGCCGCCGGACGCGATGGCGCGCTCCCGCATGCCGAGCTGGCCGAGACCCGCGCGCGCGCCGGGACGCGCGCGGCCCGTGTTCGTGACCTCGAGCTCCACGGCGTCGCGGTCATACCGCAGCCGCATGTCGGCCGTCACGTCGGGCCCCGCGTGGCGCCGGGCGTTCGTGAGCGCCTCCTGCGCGATGCGGTAGAGGTTCACGTGGATGGTCTCGGGCACCTCCAGCGGCTCCCCCACGACGGTGAACGACGTGGGCGTCCCCGCGGCGGTCATCTCGTGCGCAAGCTCGGCGAGGCCCTCGAGGCGCAGCGTCGAGGCGGTCTCGTCGACGCCTCCGGGGGCGCGGAGCGTGTCGAGCAGGAGGTGCAGCTCGTCGATCGCTGAGCGTGCGGACTGCTCGACCGATGTCAATATGCTGCGTGCGGCATCCGGGTCTCTGTCAAGCACCGTGCGGGCGGCTCCCGCCTGCACGCCCATGGCGGACACGTGGTGCGCGACCACGTCGTGAAGCTCACGGGCGATGCGGATCCGGTCGAGCGTCACCGCCTGCGCGGCGGACATCTCGCGCTCCTCCTCCAGCTCGCGGGTACGGCGGCGCAGGGCCTCGCGGTCGCGGGCCGCGGCGTGCGCGCGATCCCCCATGTAGTACGCACCGCCGAAGTATGCGACGTTCACGAGCCACAGGATGAGCATGTAGGCGACGTAGGGCGAGAACGCGCCCGCGAACTCGGGCGTATGCTCCTCCGGCTGCACGGCGCCGAGATATGTCGTCACGAGCATCCAGACGAACATCCCGGCCATGATCAACAGGCGGCCGATGGCGGCGCGCCGCCGGTCGTCCATCCACGCGCCCACCGTGTAGAAGGCGATGAACATGGTCACCTGGCTGACGTACAGCTCGGCCATCTCGAAGGACACACCCGCGAAGTACGCGGCTGAGATCAGGACCGCGACCGCGATCGGATAGCGCCGGCGCATCGCGAGAGGCAGCGTCGTGAGCGCGGCGAACAGGAGCGGCCAGGCGCCGGCGTCGTCACGGAACGCGAACATCTGCGAGACCGCGTTCAGTGCGACGCTCAGCACCGCGCTGACGAAAAGACCGCTGGCGAGCAGGACGTCCGTCCGCAGGTCACGCGCGGTCGGGCGTTCGCGCGCCGTCGCATCGGGGGCAGCCCGAAGCGCGGGCGCAGGGGATTCACGCGTGAGGAGCGCCATCCCTCCACGCTACGGATCCGGCGGAGCGTCGTCCTCCCCCGCGCGGTGGAAACCTCGCTGGCGGGCTCTTGACGTGCTACTTGCTTTTTGCAAGCAGGGCCGCGTCGGCAGCTCCGCCCCGGACGCGGCCGACGGCACCCACTCGCAACGAAGCAGGAGAGAGAGCACGCATGGCCACCAACATCTTCGTCAACCTGCCGACGGCCGATCTGCCGAAGGCGAAGGAGTTCTACAGCTCCCTCGGCGCCGAGATCGTGCCGGAGTTCACGGACGACAACGCCGCCTGCGTGAAGTGGGACGACAACGTCTTCTTCATGGTCCTGACCAAGGAGTACTTCGGCACCTTCACCGACAAGACGGTCGTCGATCCTGCCGGTTCGGCACAGGTCATCACGGCGATCAGCCGCGACTCGCGTGAGGACGTCGACACCATCCGCCAGGCCGTGCTCGACGCGGGCGGCAGCGAGCACAAGGACCCGCAGGACTACGGGTTCATGTACTCCGTCAGCATGGCCGACCCCGACGGCAACATCATCGAGTTCCTCTGGATGGACCCGGTCGCCGCCGAGAAGGGCCCCGAGGCCTATATGGCGGAGGCGACGGAGCAGGCTGGGGCCTGATCGATTGGCAACGCGCAGCTACGGGCAGTACTGCGGCGTCACGACGGCCGTCGAGCTGGTCGGGGAGCGGTGGGCCCTGCTCATCGTCCGCGACCTGCTCGTCGGGCCGCGCCGCTACACCGACCTGAAGCAGGGGCTGCCGAGGATCCCGACCAACATCCTCAGCACGCGGCTGAAGGAACTGCAGGAGGGCGGCGTTGTGCGCCGGGTGCCGATCCCGCGATGCGGCCTCGTCTATGAGCTCACGGAGTACGGCCGTGAGCTCGAGCCGATCGTGCTGGCGCTCGGACGTTGGGGGTTCCAGCGGATGGGCGACCCGGGAGAGGGCGACGTCGTGACGCCGGATTCCCTCACCATGGCGCTGCGGACAGCGTTCCGACCGGAACGCGCGGTCGACATGCCCGAAACGACATACGAGCTGCGGATCGGATCCGTGACGCTCGGTGTGCGCGTGTCGGCCGGTCAGCTCCAGGTGGGCGAGCTGGAGGTGTGGCAGATCGCGCCTCCGGCACCGCCGGTCCGAGGAGCGCTGCCATCCGGCGAGCCCGATGTGCGCATCGCGGCAGGACCCGGCATTCGCCGCCTCATCTCGGGGGAGCTGTCGCCGCAGGACGCCGTCGCCAAGGGGCACCTGCATGTCGTCGACGGGGATGCCGCGCTGCTCGATCGGTTCGCCGCCACGTTCCACATCTCGCCGGGGATCGCTGCCTGAGGATCACGCCGTGTTACGCCGGGGGAGCCGGTACCGAACCGCCCCGGTGAGACTGGATGGATGACCCGCCCCCTCATCGGCATCTCGGCTCCGCTGCGCAGGCTCGACACCGAGCACGGGACCGACCTTCCCTACGCGGCACTCGGCACCGACTACATCGAGGCCGTCGAGGCCGCGGGCGGCATCCCGATCGTGCTGCCGCCGATCGGCGATCCCGCGCAGCTTGCCGCGCGGCTGGACGGCCTCGTGCTCTCCGGTGGGGGAGACGTCGATCCGACCCGTTACGGTGGCCGTCCGGAGCCGGGCGTCGAGTACAGCGCGCAGCGCGACGGGTTCGAGCTCGAGCTCGCCCGCGCCGCGCGGGATCTGAACATCCCGACGCTCGGTATCTGCCGCGGGCACCAGGTCGTGAACGTGGCCCTGGGTGGCACGCTCGTCGTCGACCTCGGGACGACGTCGGTTCACGCCCCGCTGCTCGACGCGGAGCGCCAGTTCCGCGTGCGCCACGACGTGACGCTCGCCCCCGACAGCCGCCTCGCCGGGGTGTACGGCGTCACGCGTCGGGCCGTGAACTCGCTTCACCACCAGGCAGTCGGTCGGGTCGCCGAAGGCCTTGTCGCCGTCGCGCAGGCGGACGACGGCGTGGTCGAGGCAGTCGAGGCGACGGACGGATGGGACTACGTCGGCGTCCAGTGGCACCCCGAGAAGCTGTCGGCCCCGGAGGAGTGGGCGTTCGAGCTGGCGCTGTTCCGGCGCCTCGTCGCGGCGGCCTCGGCAGGCTCGCCGGCGTTCGAGGTTGTGCTCACCGCCTGACGGCTGACGCGTGGCGCTGGTCGCCGATCAGCCGAAGATCATCGGGAAGTCGTCGTCCTCGGCCTCATTCGGAAAGTCGAGATCGACGACCACCGGCACGTGGTCGCTGGGGGCGTCGCCCTTGCGCTCGTCGCGGTGGATGGCGGCGCCGGTCACCGCGTCGGCAAGCGCGCGCGATCCGAGGATGAAGTCGATGCGAAGGCCCTGGTTGCGCGGGAACTTCAGGGCCTTGTAGTCCCAGTAGGTGTAGCCCTCGGGCACCAGCGGGCGCACGACGTCGCTGACTCCGGCCGACTCGAGGGCCGCGAAGGCCTCGCGCTCGGCGGGGGAGACGTGGGTAGTCACTCCCTCGACCACCTGGGGGTCGCCGTTGTCGGCGTCGGTCGGCGCGATGTTGTAGTCGCCGACCAGGGCAAGCGGCAGATCCGGCCGAGCGGTGAGGGTCTGCCGCGTGTACTCCTCGAGCGCCTTCAGCCAGTGGAGCTTGTAGGTGTAGTGCGGGTCGTGCAGCGAGCGTCCGTTGGGCACGTACAGGCTCCACACGCGAACGCCGCCCACCGTGGCGCCGATGGCACGCGCCTCGAGCGGGGCATCCGGCCCGTCGTGATCCTTCAGGAAACCGGGCATTCCCGGGAAGGAATACTCCACGTCCTCGATCGGCTCGCGGCTCGCGATCGCGACGCCGTTCCACTGATTCAGGCCGTGCGCCTCGACGTGGTAGCCCGCCGCCTCGAACTCGGCGTAGGGGAACTGCTCGGGCTTGCACTTGATCTCCTGCATCGCCAGCACGTCGATGCTCTCGCGCTCGGCGAAGGCGACGATGCGTCCGACGCGGGCGCGGATCGAGTTCACGTTCCAGGTGGCAAGCCGCATGGATCCAGCCTAGATCGGGGCACCGACGTCGCTCGCACGCGGGCGTCTCAGCCGGCGCGGACGGGCGGTCGTGATCGGCGCCTCGTGATGGCGTTGGGCGCGGGGCGGTAGTGGCCGCGGGGGTCGATCCAGGGGGGTGCTTTGGTCTCGACGATGCCGCGGTTGATCCGGATTCCCCATCCGGAGCGTTCGAGGTTGTGGTGGTGCCACCAGCAGAGCATCACGCCGTTGTCGGTGTGGGTGGGTCCGCCTTTGGCGTGGTCGGTGACGTGGTGGATCTCGCACCAGGATGCCCGGATTGTGCAGCCGGGGATGACGCAGCCGCCGTCGCGGGCGGCGATTGCCTTGCGCTGGTGGGTGTTGAACAGGCGTTCCTTGGTGCCGAGGCGGATGATGCGTCCGGCGTTGTCGAAGACGATCTTCTGAACTGCTCCGGTGCAGGCGATCCGGTGGGCGATGCTCGCCGGCACGGGGGTCTGGATGCCGTCGATCGACGCCACCCCGGTCGGGGAGAGGAGGTCCTCGGCCGCGACATGCACAAGCAGTGTGGGGGCCGCGCCGCCGAGGGTGGGGGTGTCCTCGGCGCGGGCGGCGGTCTGGATGGCGGCGTGGAGGATGTCGTGCCGCTTCTGGGCGGGGGTCCGCTCGTCGGGGACGACCTCGTCCTGCCCCCACGGCTCGCCGGCCTCGGTGTCGGCGGGGTGGGTGCCGAACCTCACGGCGGGGTTGCTGTGCGCATCGAACAGCATCTGCAGCGCGCCGGCCGCTTCCGGGGTGACGTCTCCGCGCACCGGGTGGACGCCGTTGCGGAGGGCACCGATGGTGAACCCACGGCGCTTCGCGGCTTCCTCCGCGGACGGCTCCAAGCCGTCCTGATCCAGTGACAGCCCGATCGCGAGCACCTGTGCTCTCACCTCGTCGAACGTCCGCGGCTGCACCGGATCGGTGGCCTGCCCGACGAGCCACGCCTCGGCGTCGGCCAGCCGTACGGGGTCGGCGCGGTGGGCGACCCTCGCGAGCATCTTTCCGATCAGCCCGGCCGTCTCGAGTCCGAGCGTCCCGTCCTCCAGCGCTGCGCCGATCGCGGGGTGTTCGGCCGGCAGCTCCTCGCCGGTGAGCGCGAACCGGGGCCGCGTGCGCTTGTCCAGCACGATCCGCGCACGTACCGTCGCGGAAGACACAAGAGTCAGTCTCTCCAGCAGCTCGATCCCGTTGCGGCACCCGTGCAGGGCGGACAGGCACTCCTCGGCCATCAGATCCGACCTGGCATCCACTTCGCCGGCGGCCCGCACCCGCAGCCCGTCCACGAGCCGCCCGAGGGCCTCGACCTCCCGTGTGAAGGCGACGACGTCCGCATCAGCCAGCGCGCCGACCTGCGCGAAAACGCCATCCAGGGCACCGGCCGCGGCGGCGACCGCCTCGCGAGGATCGCGAGACGGATCTTCGAACCACGGGGTCGCCGCCATGTACCGAGACTAGAACCAACCACCGACATTGTGATCGGCGCGGTTCCGTGACGCCTGTCTGATCCGGCGTCAGCCGCCTGGCGCCGGATCGTGCGCGTCTATGAACGCGATGAGCTCGGCGCTGATGCGTTCCGGCTGCTCGAACGGCAGCGAGTGGGTGCCGTCCCAGGCCTCGATCCGGATGTCGGGGACATGCGCACGAGCGCGCTTGAGCGCCGCGGCGGCGTCGGTCACGGTGCTCTGCCTCGCCGCACCTCGGAGGTGTCCCTCGCTCCCTGGTTTCCGATCACTGTCGCTGCGTCGAGGCCTTCGCCGCCCGCGCGAGCGGAGGAGAATCTGCCCGCGGGAGGAGGTCCGAGCCTCGAACGTCCTGCGATCGGCGCAACCTCCTCCGCCCGCGGCCTGGCGCGGCGGGCGGCGTCGGTAGGGTCGTCAGCATGGTGGCGCCCGATCTCGACGTGACGGTCGAGCTCGCGCGAGCGCTGCTCGCCGAGCAGCATCCGGACCTGGCGGAGTTGCCGCTCGCCACCCTCGCGAACGGATGGGACAACAGCGTTCTGCGACTCGGTGAGGAGCTGGTGTTGCGCCTGCCGCGGCGCGAGGCGGCGGCCCAGCTCGTCATCCACGAGCAGCGCTGGTTGCCGGAACTGGCACGGACGCTGCCCGTGGAGGTGCCCGTGCCTGTGAGAGCGGGCAGACCGAGCTCCGCGGCCGGATATCCGTGGGCGTGGTCGGTGCTGCCGTGGATCGACGGAGCGCGCGTCGCCGACCTCCCTCCGAGGGAGCGGCGTCACCTGGCAGCACCGCTGGCGGAGTTCCACCGTGCGCTGCATGTGCCGGCACCTGCGGCCGCCCCGGCGAACCCCGTACGGGGCGTGCCACTGCTGAGGCGCGCCGAGGCGTTCCGCACCCGCCTCGAGCGCGGACTCGTACCGGAACCCAACCGGCTGCAGGCGCTGTTCGACCGCTGCGCCGCGAGCCCGCGATGGATGGGGCCGCCGATGTGGCTGCATGGCGATCCGCATCCAGGCAATCTGCTTGCGACCCCCGCCGGCGGCCTGGCCGTGATCGACTTCGGCGATCTCACGGCCGGCGACCCAGCGACCGATCTGGCTGTGGCATGGCTCGTCTTCGACACGAAGGGACGCCACGACTACCGTGCTCACCTCGCGGATCTCCACCCGCTTGACGACCCGGTCTGGATCCGCGCATACGGGTGGGCGCTCAACATGGCGACCGTCACCTTCGAGTCCACGGCGGCCGACGGTTGGATGCTGCAGATGGGAGAGCACGCGCTCGCCGAGCTGCTCTCGGAGGCGTAACCGACGGAACGCCCGCGCGAGCGGAGGAGCATGTGCCCGACGGAGGAGATCCGAGCCCCGAACGTCCTGCGATCGGCACATCGTCCTCCGGCCGCGGCCCTACGTGACGGGTCGATCCAACCTCCGGTCATCAGCGCCCGGGTGGAGGCCGCCCGGGCGCGCCCTCCTAGACTTGGGCGCATGGCCGCATCCGAGTCTCCCGCCGTCGAAGTCGACCGCCAGGCCCTCATCCGCCTCATCCAGGACGAGGCGGTGTTCCACGGTGACTTCACGCTCTCGAGCGGCAAGAAGGCGACGTACTACGTCGACATGCGCAAGCTCACGCTCGACCACCGTGCGGCGCCCGCGATCGGACGGATCATGCTCGACCTGATCGCGGACATCCCGGATGTCGTCGCGGTCGGCGGCCTGACGCTCGGCGCCGACCCCATCGCGAACGCGATCATGCACGAGTCGGCGCGCACCGAGCGTCCGCTTGACGCCTTCGTCGTCCGCAAGGAGCCGAAGGATCATGGCCGCGGCCGCCAGATCGAGGGCGCCGACGTCAAGGGCAAGCGGGTCGTTGTGGTCGAAGACACCTCCACGACCGGCCAGTCGGCCCTGAAGGCGGTCGAGGCATTGCGCCGCGAGGGCGCGGAGGTCGTCGCCGTCGCCGTGATCGTCGACCGGTCGACGGGAGCGCAAGCCGCGATCGAGGCCGAGGGTCTCGAATGGCGCGCTGCGATCGGCCTCGCCGACCTCGGCCTCGACCCGCAGTGAGCGAGACCATGGCCCGTTATGCGCTCGCCCTCGACCTCGGGGGCACGAAGCTCGACGCGGCGCTCGTCGCGGAGGACGGATCCGTCCTCGCCGCGAGCCGCAACCGTCGCCCCACGGGACGCGCCGCGACGCCGGCAGACCTCGAGTCGGCCATCGCCGAGACGGCGGCGCACGCCCTCGCCCGCCTGCCCGAGGACGCGGAGTTCGTCGGCGTCGGCATCGGCAGCGCCGGGCCCGTCGACGTCGCGACCGGCGCGATCCACCCGGTGAACATGCCGCAGCTGCACGGCTTCGGCCTCGCCGACGCGGCGCGCCGCGCCGTCGCGGGCGTGCTGGGGCACGACGACTTCGCCACCCGCCTGCGCCACGACGGCGGATGCCTCGCGCTCGCGGAGTCGTGGATCGGCGCGGCCGCCGGATCGCGCGCGTCGCTGTCGATCGTGGTGTCGACGGGCGTCGGCGGCGGCATCGTCGTGGACGGCGCGCCCATCGGCGGTGCCTCGGGCAACGCGGGGCACCTCGGCCAGATGGTCATCGGCGAGCTGACCCTCGAGGAGCTCGCATCGGGCCCGTCGAGCGTGCGCTGGGCGCAGGGCGAGGGATGGTCCGGCGAGACCGGTGAGGACATCGCCCGCGACGCCGCGGCCGGAGACAGGATCGCGCGTGCCGCGATCGAGCGGTCCGCCGCCCTGGTGGGACTCGGGCTCGCCAACGCCTCCACTCTGCTGGATCTCGACGTGATCGCCATCAGCGGCGGGTTCTCGCGCGTCTCCGACGACTACGTCGACCTGGTGGCCGCCGCCGTGCGGCGCACCGCGGTGCTTCCCTACGCGCAGGCCACGCGCGTCGTGCGCAGCGCCCTCGGCGACGAGGGCCCGCTCGTGGGCGCCGCGGCGCTCGTCCTGCGCTGACCGCCGGCTCGAGGGCGCGGGCTTAACCGGGCGCCGAACAGCGCCCGGACGGTCGTCAGGCCGTCAGCGCGCGCCGGGTGAAGGGCGACGGGTCGCCGAGCGCGAACGCGCTCTCGAGCACCTGACATCCGGCGCCCACCGCGGCGGCGTCCGGCCCGAGGGCCGAGTCGACGATCGAGACCGGATGCGGGAGCACGAGCGCGGTCGAGGCGGCGACGCGGGAGCGCACGCCCTCGAGGGTGTGCCGCGCCGCCTCGGCCCAGATCGGCCCGCTCATCACGACGGTGGACACGTCGAGCAGATTCACGATCTGCGTGACGGCCTCGGCGATGTGCTCGGCGAGCTCGTCGAGCAGGCCGCGCACTGCCTCGTCCGCGTCGGCGCGGTCGCACATCGCCGCGAATGCGATGGCGACCGCGGCGTGATCGGACGGGGCGACGGCCTCGCCCGCGCCCATCGCGGCGGCGGCGTTCACGATGCGCGCGGGCGACACGGCGTCGCCCAGGCAGCCCCGGCGGCCGCACTTGCACACCGGCCCGCCGCTCGACACGCGCAGGTGGCCGATGTCGCCGAGGTTCGCCGTCGCGCCGCGCAGCGCCGTGTGCTCCAGGGCGATGCCGAGGCCGACGCCCGATCCCATGTAGAACACGGCGAGATCTCCGCCCGCCTGCTCGTGTCCGCCGGCCCACAGCTCGCCGACCGTCGCCGAGGTGACGTCCTTCACCAGGACCGTCGGCATGTCGAAGGCGTCGGCGAGCGCGTCGCGCAGGGGAACGTCGTTCCAGCCGGGGAGCAGTGGCGGGTCGTTGACGCTGCCCCGTTCGATGTCGACCGGTCCGGGTGCGGCGACGCCGATGCCGATGATGCGGCGCGGGTCGACGTCTCCCTGCTCGATCAGCGACCGGGTCGTCGAGATCATGCTCTGCTCGACGTCGCCCGGCGCCTGGCCCCCCGGCGTCGCGGTGGAATGACGCGCGACCACGCGCCCGAGCAGGTCGACGATCGAATAGGTGATGCGCGCGGGATCGAGGTGGATGCCGATCGCGAGCCGCGCATCCGGCACGAGATGCAGGGTGGTGCGGGGCTTGCCGGGACCGGATGAGACCTTGTCTCCCTCGCGCACAAGCCCGCCGTCGAGGAGGCGGCGCGCGACGTTCGACACTGTCTGCGCCGAGAGGTCGGTCTGCGCGGTGATCTCGGTGCGGCTCACGCCGCCGGAGGCCCGTCGCACGATGTCGAAGACGACCGCCTGATTGAAGCCCCCGATGGTGGGGAGGTTGGCGCCTCGTCGTCGCATGAGGTCCTCGTCTCGTCCTATCCCCGAAGGATACTGCGCCAAGGGCCCGCGCCATCCGACGCGGGCACTTGACACAAGTTAATCAAGACGATTGATTAACTAGACGATCGGCGCGCTCGCCGGGGCCGTCAAGGGCTGACGCCCGATCCGAAAGGAACCACCACCCAATGCATGACGACATCCCGCTCACCGTCGGCCGCGCCACCCGGGTGCTGCGCGAGCGGATCCAGCCCGCCGTCCACGCGCGGCGCGTGCCGCTCGAGGTCGCGTTCACCGAGCTGCCGGGCGAGCCGATCCCGCCGGGGGAGGGACTCGCGCTCGACTACGCGCCCTTCGAGGTCGGGTCGGTGTGGGGAGCCGCCTGGGGCACCACGTGGTTCCGCGTGCGCGGCACGGTGCCCCCCGAGTGGGCGGGACAGCGCGTGGAGGCCGTCATCGACCTCGGCTTCGACGTCGACAGGACGGGCTTCCAGTGCGAGGGTCTGGTCTACCTGCCCGACGGCACCCCCGTGAAGTCGCTGAACCCGCGCAATCAGTGGGTGCGGATCGCGGATGCCGCCGCGGGCGGCGAGACGGTCGAGTTCCTCGTCGAGGCGGCCGCCAACCCGGTGATCCTCGAGCATCACCCGTTCCTGCCGACGCAGGAGGGCGACATCCTCACCTCCTCGCCGAAGCGGCTCTACACAACCCGCCACTTCGACCTGGCCGTGTTCGACGCCGAGGTGTTCGAGCTCGGGCTGGACGTCGAGGTGCTGCTCGAGCTGCAGGCGGAGCTGCCCGAGTCGAGCCCGCGGCGGATGCGCATCCTGCAGGCCCTCGACGACGCGCTCGACCTGCTCGACCTGCAGGACATCTCCGGCACGGCGGCCGCCTCCCGCGCGGCTCTCGCGCCGGCGCTCGCGTCGCCCGGCGAGGCGTCGGCGCACGAGATCTCGGCCGTCGGCCACGCGCACATCGACTCGGCGTGGCTGTGGCCGGTGCGGGAGACCATCCGCAAGGTCGCGCGCACCACGTCGTCGATGACGGATCTGATCGGCGAGACGGACGACTTCGTCTACGGGATGTCCAGCGCGCAGCAGTACGCGTGGATCAAGGAGCACCGTCCCGAGGTGTACGAGAAGGTGAAGGCCGCCGTCGCGGAGGGGCGGTTCCTGCCGCTCGGCGGCATGTGGGTCGAGTCCGACACGGTGATGCCGACCGGCGAGGCGATGGTGCGGCAGTTCCTCTACGGCCAGCGCTTCTTCGAGGAGGAGTTCGGCATCCGGTCGAAGGGCGTGTGGCTGCCCGACTCGTTCGGCTACTCGCCGGCCCTGCCGCAGCTCATCCGGCGCGCGGGCTTCGAGTGGTTCTTCACGCAGAAGATCTCGTGGAACCAGGTCAACCGGTTCCCGCATCACACGTTCGCGTGGGAGGGGATCGACGGCTCGCGCATCTTCAGCCACTTCCCCTCGATGGACACCTACAACTCGCAGCTGTCGGGCGCCGAGGTCGCGAAGGCGTCGCGGCAGTTCCGGGAGTCGCGGCGGGCGAACGGATCCATCGCGCCGGTCGGATGGGGCGACGGCGGCGGCGGGACGACCCGCGAGATGACCGGAAAGGCGAAGCGCCTGGCGGATCTGGAGGGGTCCGCGAAGGTGCGCTGGGAGCATCCGGATGCGTTCTTCGACCGGGCGAAGCAGCAGCTCCCGCAGCCTCCCGTGTGGGTCGGCGAGCTTTACCTCGAGCTTCACCGCGCGACGCTCACCAGTCAGCACAAGACGAAGCAGGGGAACCGCCGCACCGAGCACCTGCTGATCGAGGCGGAGCTGTGGGCAGCATCCGCCGCGTTCTGGACCGGCGCCGAGTACCCGTACGACGAGCTGGATGCGCTGTGGAAGCAGGTGCTGCTTCAGCAATTCCACGACATCCTGCCGGGAAGCTCGATCGCCTGGGTGCACCGCGAGGCGGTTGAGCAGTACGAGCGGGTGGCCTCTGAGGCGGAGGTGCTGATCCAGCGTTCGCTGGCGCCGCTCGCCGGGGACGGCACCGAGACGGTGGTGTTCAACGCGTCTCCGTACGGTCAGCGCGGGCTCATTCCGCTCGGGGCATCCGTCCCGCGACAGGATGCCGACGCGGTGACGGTGGAGGAGTCGGGCGGCGGGTACATCCTGGACAACGGGCGGGTGCGGGTCACGATCACGGCGGAGGGCCTCATCACCTCGGCGATCGACCACCGCACCGGGCGGGAGGCGATCCCGGCCGGCACCGAGGCGAACCTGCTGCAGCTTCACCAGGACTTCCCCAACATGTGGGATGCGTGGGACGTCGACCGCTTCTACCGCAACCGGGTCGACGACCTGCGCGCGGTGGAGTCGCTGACGCTCGAGCAGGAGCCGGGCGCGGTGACCGTGGCGGTGACGCGCGCGTTCTCGCGGTCGCGGCTGACCCAGCGGATCACGGTGCGGGCCGGATCGCCCGCGGTGGAGTTCGCGCAGAGCACCGACTGGCACGAGACGGAGAAGTTCCTCAAGGTCGCGTTCCCGCTCGACATCCAGGCCGAGCACACGGCCGCCGAGACGCAGTTCGGCTACACAAAGCGGGTGACCCACACGAACACGAGCTGGGAGGCGGCGAAGTTCGAGACGTCGATGCACCGGTTCGTGCACGTCGAGGAGCCCGGCTTCGGCGTCGCGCTGACCACCGATTCGACCTACGGCTACGACGTCACGCGCGACTCGACGCCCGAGCAGGGAGTGACGACCACCGTGCGGCTGTCGCTGCTGCGCGCGCCGCGCTTCCCCGATCCGGAGACGGATCAGGGCGAGCAGACGCACCGCTACGCCTTCGTGATCGGCGCGGGGATCGAGGACGCGACGGCCGCGGGGCTGGCGATGAACCTGCCGGTGCGCGAGGCGACGGGATCGCCGGTGGCGCCGGTGGCGCAGGTGTCGGGCGGGATCCTCGTCTCGGCCGTGAAGCTCGCAGCGGATCGTTCGGGCGACCTGATCGTGCGCGTGTACGAGCCGTACGGGCGTCGCGCCTCGGGCTCGCTCGTGTTCGGCCGTGCGGTGTCGGCGGTGTCGACCGTGTCGCTGATCGAGGACGGGCCCCTCGAGGGGCTGTCGTTGGTGGACGGCCGCGAGGTGGCGCTGTCGCTCACGCCGTTCGAGGTGCGCACGCTGCGCGTCTCGCTCTAGGCGGGGGAGGGGCGGCGTGTCCCCGAGGTGCCGGTTCGTTCCGGCATCTCGGGGACGCGGCCGTTGTGGTGGCCCCGAGGCGTCGGTTGATTGCGGCACTTCGGGGACACCGCCGTCCTGCAAGACTGAGCGCGGGGGAGGAGGACGATCGAGGAGCACCCCGATGAAGCATCCCCGCAGCGCGCTTGCGCTGATCCTGACCGGCATCCTGGCGACGACCATGCCGGCCGTCGCATATGCCGACACGACGCCGACGCCCGGCTGGACCGTCGCGCACGAGACGACCTTCCCGGCGGAGGACATCGCCACCATGCGGGTGCTCGACGAGCCGGCATGGAAGAACGGCGAGATCCAGCGCTACGCGCCGTCGCAGGTCGCCCCGCTCGAGGGCGGCGGGATGCGGCTGACGGCCGAGCGCTCGGGCGAGGAGTGGCTGTCCGGCGCCGTCGAGCTGCGGGACGTCATCATCCGGCCGGGCTCGTACGTGACGGCGTCCGTGAAGCTGCCGGAGGGCCAGGGGTTCTGGCCCGCGTTCTGGATGTGGAACACCGCCGGCGGGCGGGACACCTCGGAGATCGACATCGTCGAGACCGCGAGCCCGTGGTGGAACGAGGCCGTCTCGTCGGTGCACGGGGCCAAGAAGACCGGACTCGCGTCGATCGTCACGCGCACCGACGGCTCCTGGGCCGAGGCGGTGCACGATTACGCGGTGTGGTGGGAGCGAGACGTCGTCGTGTTCTACATCGACGGCGTCGAGGTCGGGCGCTACGCGGGCCGGAACATCCCCACCACCGACATGTTCGCGGTGTTCAACGTCGCGATCGGCGGCGCCTGGGCGGGGATGCCCGATGAGACGACGCCGAGCCCCGCCGACATGATCGTCGAGGACTTCGCGGTCTACACCCACGGCACCGCGCGCCCGGCGGCACCGCCGGTGTGACGTCAGTCGAGCAGCGCGGACGTGCGCGGCCCGAGGCCGAGGCCGGCGGCGGCGCGCAGCTGGTCGGCGGTGTCGACGTCGCGGCGCAGGGAAGAGGTCGCGGGGATGTCCAGAGCGGCGAACCCGGCGTCGGCGTGGCGCGCGGCCGAGCCGCCGCCGAAGGCGGGCTCGAGCGGCGCGCCCGGCAGCGCCGCGATGAGCGTCGTCCCGGTGCCCTCGGCGTCCGGGACGTACGCGCGGTCGTGCGCGGCGGCGAGTTCGAGCGCCGTGTCGAGATCGGCGGGGTGAAGGGCGGGCAGGTCGCCGAGCAGCGCCGCGCGGTGCCGCGCCGGCTCGACGGCGGTGAGGCCCGCGGCGATCGCGGGGTTGAGCCCGCCGTCCGGGTCGGGCACGACCCGGACGAGCGGCCGGGGGCCCGCTCCGGCGTCGCTCACCACGCGGAGAGCCAGCTCGCCGTCGGCCGTGACTACGATCACCTCTGCAACATGCTCGGCGCGGCATACGGCGTCGATCGTGTCGAGGGCGATCGCCGTCGCGAGCTCGGCGCGATCCGGATGCGAGAGGCGGGACTTGCCGGACGACCCCTTCACCGGGATCACGACCGTCCAGCCGGGTGCGCTCAACGGAAGCGCTCGCGCAGGCGCGGCAGCACCTGCTCGCCGTAAAGGCGCAGGAACGCCTCCTGGTCGTGGCCCGGGTCGTGGAAGACGAGGTGGCGGAAGCCGAGCTCGACGTAGGTGGCGATGGCCTCGATGTGCTGCTCGACGTCGTCCGAGACGATGAACCGCGAGGCGGCCCGCTCGATCGGCAGCTCCTCAGCGCGGCGCTGCATCTCGATGGGGTCGTGGATGCCGGTCTTCTCCTCGGGCTTGAGCGCGAGGGGAGCCCAGAACCGCGTGTTCTCCTTCGCCTGGACGAGGTCGGGACGGAAGGACACCTTGACCTCGATCAGCGTGTCGACGTCGTCGCGCGAGCGGTTGCCCTTCTCGATCCCCTCGTCGAAGGCCGGGAGGAGGGTGTCCGTGTAGAGCGACGGGTCCTTGCCGCTGGTGGTGATCCACCCGTCCGCCATCCGGCCAGCGAGGCGTGTGGCCGCGGGGCCCGATGCGCCGATGTAGATCGGCACCTGCGTCTCGGGACGGTCGTAGATCGTGGCGTTGCTTGTGGAGTAGTAGGTGCCCTCGAACGTGACGCGCTCGTCGGTCCACAGCTTCCGGATGAGGGTGATCGCCTCCTTCATCCGCTGGAAGCGCTCGGGCGACTCGGGCCACTCGAGGCCGAGGGTGACCTCGTTGAGGGCCTCTCCGGTGCCGACGCCGAGGATCATGCGACCGGGGTGCATCGCCCCGAGGGTGCCGAACGCCTGGGCGACGACGCCCGGGTGGTAGCGGAACGTCGGGGTGAGCACCGAGGTGCCGAGCAGCACCCGGCTCGTACGCTCGGCGGCGGCGCCGAGCCACGGCAGCGCCGCCGGGGCGTGACCGCCGTCGTGCATCCACGGCTGCATATGGTCGGAGAGGAATACCGAGTCGAAGCCCATCTCCTCCGCGAGGATGGCGTAGTCGAGAAGCTCGCGCGGTCCGAACTGCTCGGACGACGCCTTGTAGCCGAAGCGCATCGGGATGGGCATGTCGTAGCTCCTTGCGGGGTCAGGGGATGAGGGCGGGGTCCAGGATGTCGTCGCGCACCCGGGCGAGACGATCGCGGAAGTCGGCGACGGTGCCGGGCCAGAGCAGCGTGAGGCGGCCGGAGCGCGGGTCGGTGTACCAATTGCGGCATCCGCCGTCGACCCAGGGGGTGCCCGCAGCGCGCTCGGCGATCTCGGCGGTGTACGCCTGCTCGGTTGCCGCATCCACGCGCACGGTCCGGCCGGACGCGATCAGGCCGGCGGCGAAGGACGCCTGGTGCTCCATGATCAGCACGGCCGAGTTGTGACCGAGAGAGGCGTTCGGCCCGTTGAGCACGTACAGGTTCGGGAAGCCGTGCACGAGGGTCGATCCGACCGACGTCATCCCCTCCGCCCAGTGCTCGTCGAGGGTCAGGCCGTGCTCGCCGGTGACGAGCCTCGCGTACGGCTGCCGGGCGGCCTCGAAGCCGGTGGCGAGGACGATGACGTCGGCCTGGTGGCGCGCACCTCCGGCGGCGACGAGCATGTTGTCGTCGACCTCGACGAGGGCCGAGGGCTCGAGCCGCACGGCGCCGTCGGCGATCGCCGGATAGAACTCGTCGCTGAGCAGCACGCGCTTGCAGCCGAACGCGTAGTCGGGCGTGAGTGCCGCGCGCAGCGCGGGATCGGGGACCTGACGCGCGAGGTGCGCGAGCGCGATGTCCCGGGCCGCGGCGGCCGCCTCGGCATCTCCCGACCGCGACGCGAAGCGGGCCTCGCCCTCGACATACAGCTCGTCGCGCAGCCGCGAGACGGCGTCGGGGTCGCCGCGCCACTCCTCTCGCTCGGCCCGGCTGTAGGCGCGATCGCGGCGCGGCATGATCCAGGCGGGAGTGCGCTGGAACAGGGTGACATCCGCTCCGCGGCGGGCGAGCTCGGGCGTGAGCTGCACCGCACTGGCGCCCGTGCCGATCACGGCGATGCGCGCGCCCTCGATGCGGATGCGCTCGTCCCAGCGCGCGGAATGGAACACCGCGCCGGGGAAGTCGGCGAGCCCCGGCACATCCGGGATCAGCGGTTCGGTGAGCCTCCCGGCGGCGAGGATGAGGTTCGTCGCCACGACCGGGGCAGGCGCCGCGCCGGGCGACCGAGTCGGCACGGTGGAGACCACCCACCCGTCCTCGCGCCACTCGGCACCGGACATCGCGGTGCTCAGGCGCAGATGCCGCTCGAGGCCCTCGTCGCGCACGATCCGCTCGAGGTACGCCCGGATCTCCGTGCCCGGCGCGAAGGTGCGAGACCAGTCGGGCGACGGGTGGCTGGAGAGCCCGTAGAGGTGCGCGGGAACGTCGCACGCGACTCCGGGGTACACGTTGTCGCGCCATGTGCCGCCGACGGCATGCGCGCGCTCGAGGATCACGAAGTCGGAGATCCCCTCGGCGCGCAGGGCGAGCGCCGCGGCGATGCCGGCGAATCCCGCGCCGACGATCACGGTCTCGACCCGGGATGGCAGATCCGAAGGGATCTGCAGATCCGAAGGCGCGGTCATCCGGATCCCTCTTCGGATGCGCCGATCCCTTCGGATCCGCGGCGTCCCGTGGCCCGCACGGCGGTGAGCCCCGCGCGGACGGGCGCATCGCCGTAGGTCGTGGAGCGCTGGCGGAAGGGGCGGAACAGGCGTCGCGCGATGTCGCGCGCCTCGGAGATCGGCAGCTCGAGTCCCCGCTCGACGCCCGCACCGGGAAGCACGCGCCCGTCGAGCAGCGTGCCGCCGAGGTCGTCGCCGCCCGAGCGCAGCAGCTCGACGGAGGTCGGGACGCCGTGGCGGGTCCACGGGATCTGGATGTGCGGGATCACTCCCGACAGGAACAGCCGCGCGACGGCGACCATCGCGCGGTGCTCGTCGAGCGCGGCCCGCCCCGCGACGAGCGGAACCCCGCCGCCCATCGGCTGCGGCAGAGGGATCGGCACGAACTCGGTGAAGCCGCGCGTCTCGCCCTGGATCGCCGCGAGCTCGCGCAGGTGCGCGATCCGCTCGGCCGCCGTCTCGACGTGTCCGTAGAACAGCACGGACGTCGAGCGGAACCCCGCGCGGTGCGCCGCGGCGATGTTCTCGCGCCAGCGGTCGATCTCCAGATCCGTGGGGGCGATCAGGCCGCGCACGCGCTCGCTCAGCACCTTGACGCCGGTGCCGGGAACCGTGTCGACGCCCGCCTCGCGCATCGCCGCGAGCGCGCCGTCGAGGCCGAGGCCGGAGCGGTCGGCGAGGTCGGCGACGTCCTGCGGACGGAACGCGTGAAGGTGCATGCCGCTTGCGGCATCCTTGATCGTCCGGGCGATGTCGAGGTACGCCTCGGCGTCCTGGCCCGGCGCGACGAGGCCTTGCACGCAGATCTCCGTGGCGCCGAGCTCGGCGGCATCGCGGGCGATCTCTGCAAGGGCCTCGAGGTCGAAGGTGTCTGGCTCGCCCGTCGCCACGCGCCGGAAGTTCGTGGAGGCGACGTTGCGGTTCGACACGATCGTCAGCGCCTCGCCGACGGTGTAGCGCCGCACGTCATCGGCAGTGGCGGCGAGGGCGTCGACGTCCGCGCCCTCGGCGCGCAGCAGGATCTCCCACTCGCCGTCGTCGAGCGAGGACGGGTCGGATGCGGCGCGGGAGAGGAGGCGGGGGAA
>NZ_JADGLL010000032.1 GCF_015235415.1 Microbacterium paludicola
GGGGAAGGGGGCGGCGGCGCCGCTTTCGACTCGCTTCGCTCGCTCAAGCCGTTTCGACTCCGCTTCGCTCCGCTCAACGACCGGGGTGGTGGATCCGCTGACGCCGGCAGCGCGGGTGGCACTGTCGCTTCGCTCCACGCTCGCTTCGCTCGCACGGGGCACCGGCTGCGGGCGCACAAGGGCCCCGTCGGGGGTGGTGCGGGCGAGGAGCGTGTCCGGGTCGGCGAGCGCGTAGGTGGCGTCGCGGATGGCGGGATCGAGCCAGGCGTCGTTCACGTACGGCGGGTGCGCGGTCAGGCGCTCCTTCAGAGAGAAGCCGGCTTCCGCGGTGAAGCGGGCGAGGTCATCCAGGTGCGGCCACGGGCGCTCGGGGTTGACGTGGTCGGCCGTGAGCGGCGAGACCCCGCCCCAGTCGTCGGCCCCGGCGCGCACGAGCAGGTCGAACTCCTGCGGGTCGGACAGGTTCGGCGGCACCTGGATCCGCATCGCCGACCCCATCACGAGCCGCGCGACAGCGACCGCCGCGACGTACTCGACGAGGTCGGCGTCGGGCGCATCCTGCATCGCCGTCCGCGGCTTGGCGCGGAAGTTCTGCACGATGATCTCCTGCAGGTGACCGTGACGATCCTGGATCTCCCGCAGCGCGACGAGCGACTCGGCGCGGTCGCGCAGCGTCTCGCCGATGCCGACGAGGATGCCGGTCGTGAACGGCACGCGGGCCTCGCCCGCGTCCTCCAGCAGCCGCAGGCGCACATCCGGGTCCTTGTCGGGGGAACCGAAGTGCACCTGACCGGGCTCCTCGTAGAGGCGGCGGGAGGTGGTCTCGAGCATCACGCCCATCGACGGGGCGGTGGGGCGCAGCATGTCGAGCTCGTCGCGCGTCATGATGCCGGGGTTGAGGTGGGGAAGCAGGCCGGTCTCGGCGGCGATCGCGCGCGCCATGTCGCCCACGTACTCGAGGGTCGAGGCGTAGCCCTGCTCGTCGAGCCAGGCGCGCGCCTCGGGCCAGCGGTCCTCCGGACGGTCGCCGAGGGTGAGCAGCGCCTCCTTGCAGCCGAGCGCCTGGCCCTGCCGAGCGACGGCGAGCACCTGCTCGCGCGACATGTAGGTCGGCTTGTGCTGCTTGAGCAGCTGGCCGGGCGTGTCCACGAAGATGCAGTAGTGGCAGCGGTCGCGGCACAGTGTCGTCAGCGGGATGAACACCTTGCGCGAGTACGTCATCACGCCGGGCCGGCCGATGGCGACAAGGCCCTCGTCGCGCACGCGGGCGGCGACGGCAAGCAGCCGGTCGTGCGCCTCCCCGTCGGCACCGAGCAGGGCCTCGGCATCGTCCACGCCGATCGCCTCGCCCGCCTCGGCGCGCGTCAGCGCGGCTTCGAGAGCGGCGGCGTCGGCGTCGAGGCGCCGACCGGCACGGTGCGGATCGAGCAGGGTCACCGAATCAGTCTCGCACCGCGAGCAGGTCGAGGGGCCGAGCGATCGTTGCCGTCCTGTGAGGGCGGGCCGGTGCCGAACCGGGCAGGATGGATCCATGGTGACTCTGCTTCTTGACCAGCGTCAGCTGGAGATCGTGCTCACGCGCGTCGAGCGGCTTCTCGCCGCGCAGCGCGGCGACCTCCGGATCGATCGCGGCTCGATCGCGAAGCTGCAGCTCACCGACGAACCCGCGACCTGGCTGCGAGGGGTGCGCGCGCCGGGAATCCACCTGCCGCGCCTGCTCTCGCTCGGCACGTGGCGTTCGGCGCAGGGGAACGACTTCGTCGCCATCCGTCACGGACGCCCGGGTGTGGTGATCGACCTCGACGGCGACGCGCGCTTCAGCCGCCTGATCCTGTCGACCCGCCACGGGCACGCCCTGGCAAAGGCGCTGCGGCTGGAGGCCGGCGAAGCCGAGGGCTGAGCCGGCGCGCGGTTCCGGCCGCGCTCGACGCGGGTCAGCCGTGGTGCTGCCCGTGGTGCTCGTCGCCCCCGTGGTGCTCGTCGCCCTCGTGGTGCTCACCGTCGTGGTGCTCATGCTCATGCTCGGCTTCGGCCTCGGGGGAGTAGTCGGCCTCGGCCGACTCGCCGTCCGCGGCGAAGTCCTCCGACTCGTCCGACTCTCCCGACTCGTCCGGCTGCGCGGATGCCTCCGGCTGCTGCTCGGACTCATCCGACGGCTCGGTCTTGTCCGCAGCGGGCTCGTGGTCCTGCTCGGACGGCGGCGCCCAGGCGTCGAGCCCCGGCCACGGCGCGCGCTGACCGGCCGCGTCCGGCGTCTCGCCCTCCACGGGTTCGGCGACAGGCTCGCCCTCCGCGGGTTCGGCGACAGGCTCGCCCTCCGCGGGCTCGGTGACAGGCTCGCCCTCCACGGGCTCGGCGACAGGCTCGCCCTCCACCGCCTCGTGGTGACCCGGCTCGTCCTCCACCGGCTCGCCGGCCTCGGCGTCGGTGACAAATCCGTCGGCGTCGCCCTCCTCGGCGGCGGCCTCATCCGGGGTCTCCGCGGGGATCTCGGCGTCGCCGCCATCCGGCAGCTCGATCACCGAGTCGGGCGTCTCGAGCGCGTCGGGATCGTCGCCGTCCTCGGGGTGGGGGGAGGGGATCTCCTCCGGCGTCGGCACCCAGCCCGGCGTCGGCTGCTCGCCCTCCGGCGACGCGGCGATGAGCTCGGCCTCGCCGGCGACCACGTCCTTCTCGACCTCCGAGAGCGGGCGGGTGAGGAAGGCGAGCGGATCGCCGTAGCTGCGGGCCGGGGCGTCCAGCACCGTGGCGATCGGCTGCTCGTCGACCGCGACCTCGGTGTCCACCGTGGCGGGGGCGAAGGGAAGCTCGTCGACGGTCTCGACCTGCGCGCCGGCCTCATCCGTGGTCTTCTCGGCGGCGGCGATCTCCGTGTCAGCGGCGTCGGCGACGACGGCCTCGGGCATGGGCGGAACCTCGCCGGCGACCGGCTGCGCGGCCTCGGCCTGGCCTTCGGCTCCCGCCTCCGCCTCTGCCCCGGCCTCATCCGCCGCGGCGCTCGCGGGCCCGGCCCACGTGCCGTTGACGATCTTCAGGAAGACGTCCTCGAGGCTCTGCTGCTTCAGCTGCAGCGACGACAGCGGCACCCCGGCCTCCGCCGCGAGCTCGCCGATCTCGGAGGTGGACGCGGCGGCGACGTTGATCCCCGAGCGCAGCAGCTCGAACTCGTAGCCGCGCTCTCGCAGTGCGTCCCGCAGCGCCGAGCGGTGCGGCGAGTCGACGGCGACGACCGCATCGACGTCGGCGAGCGTCTCGATGCCGCCGCTGAACAGCAGGCGCCCGTTCGAGATGATCAGGATGTTGTCCGCGACCTGCTGCACCTCGCTGAGCACGTGGGACGACATCAGCACCGTGCGTCCCTCGTCCGCCAGGCGGCGCATCAGCAGGCGCATCCAGCGGATGCCCTCGGGGTCGAGGCCGTTGGCGGGCTCGTCGAAGATCAGCACCGCCGGGTCGCCGAGCAGCGCCTCCGCGACGCCCAGGCGCTGCCGCATTCCGAGCGAGAAGCCGCCGATGCGCATGTTCCCCACGCCGCCGAGCCCGACGACGTCGAGCACCTCGGCCACGCGGGTCGCCGGCACGCCGATCGCGCGGGCCGTCGACAGCAGGTGCCGCTCGGCCGTGCGTCGGGGGCGGTACTGCTGGTTCTCCAGCAGCGCGCCGACGACGCGACGCGGCTGCGACAGCTTCGCGTAGGGGACCCCGCCGATCAGCGCCGTGCCCTCGGTGGGCCGGACGTCCCCCAGCAGGATGCGCAGCGTCGTCGACTTGCCGGCGCCGTTCGGGCCGACGAAGCCGGTGACGACGCCGGGCTCGACGCGCGCGGTGAAGTCGGACACCGCGGCCACGTCACCGAAGATCTTGGTGACTCCGCGGAACTCCAGCACCTTGCCGTCGGTCATCCGCTCCCTCTCGTGCCTGTACAGGTCTCTCGGCCGGGCGCGACTCTGTGCCCGGGTCCTTCCCCCTATCTTGGCGGACAACCCGCGGATACTCGGGATTACGGGGGTCCCGGGCGATCCGGACCCGCGCCGGATCGCCGCCGGACCCGCACCTCGCGCTCTCGGGGCGGCGGTGCGTCGCGCCCGCGGCGGGCGGTGGGCATCGGGTTACGGTGGACGCGTGACCTACCCGACGTCGGATCCTCGCGTGCTCGCCCACCGCCAGGGCGGGCTGGGCACCATCACCCTCAACCGACCGGAGGCGATCAACGCCGTCACGCGCGAGATGCTCCACGCGGTCCGCGAGGTGCTCGAGGCGTGGCTGACGGATCCGGATGTCCAGGTTGTGCTGTTCGACGCGGTGGGCGACCGCGGTTTCAGCGCGGGAGGCGACGTCCGCGTGCTCCACGACGCGATCCGCGAGGGGCGGCTCGCCGAGGCCGAGGCGTTCTTCCGGGACGAGTACACAACGAACGCGTACATCGACGAGTACCCGAAGCCGATCGTGGCCTTCGCCGACGGCGTCACGATGGGCGGCGGGATCGGCATCGCCGGGCACTCCAGCGTGCGGGTCGTCACGGAGAGGTCGCAGCTGGCGATGCCCGAGACCCGCATCGGGTTCACGCCGGACGCGGGCGGCTCGTGGCTGCTCGGCCAGGCGCCCGGTCGCATCGGCGAGTTCCTCGCCCTGACGAGCTGGGTCATGGGCCCGGCGGATGCGATCTTCGCGGGGTTCGCGGATCACTTCGCGCCGTCGGATCGGCTCTCGTCGCTGCGCGAGGCGCTCACAACGCGCGCCGACCCCTCGACGCCCACCGAGCTCGTCCTGCTGTTCGACGAGACGCTTCCCGCGGGGCCCATCGAGCGGGCGCGCGGCTGGATCGACGACGCGTTCGCCGCGGACACCGTCCCGGAGATCATGGATCGGCTTCGTGCGCTCGCCGCGGACGGCGTCGGCGAGGGCGAGGAGGTGAGCCCGGCGGCGGCGCTCGCCGCGCTCACCGAGCGGTCTCCCGTCGCGCTCACGGTGACGCTCGCAGCGATCCGGTCCTCCCGTGCGGTGCGGGGGCTGCGGGATGCGGTGTCGCAGGAGTTCGTGCTCGTGACGTGGTTCATGGCGACCCAGCCCGACATGGCCGAGGGGATCCGCGCGCAGATGGTCGACAAGGACCGGTCGCCGAAGTGGCGCCCGGCCACCCTGGCCGAGGTCGACCCCGGGATCGTGGGCGAGGCCTTCGCGTTCGAGCCCGAGCGGCCGCTCTTCGGCTGACGCGGGGGCGGGGCTAGGACGCGGCCGAGCGCGGGCCCTCTTCGTGCACGACGGCGAAGGAGCGCTCGCCGTGGACCGCCAGCTCGGCAAGCGCGGCCTCGCGATCGCCCGACTCGACGATCTGCAGCAGCCGCGCGTGGCGCGCGACGTGCTCCTCGAGATCCTCGAAGAACCGCTCCCTGGCGATCAGGTTCAGTGACATGCACAGAAGGATCTGCTGCTGCACCGACGCGTAGATCGCCTCCAGCCGGGTGTTGCCGGCGATCCTGATCAGCGCCGAATGGAACGCGTACCCGGCCTGGACGAGCGCGCCGCGATCCTCGGCACGCGCACAGCGGCTCATCTCCTCCAGGGCGATGCGAGCGGGCTCGAGGCGGGCTGCGTCCTTCACCGGGATGCCGGTCTCGAACGCGACGCGTTCGAGCGCCGACCGGATGGGCAGGATCTCCTCGACGTCGCGATCGGTGAGGGTGCGCACGAAGGCGCCGCGCCGCGGTGCGCGCTCGATCAGCCCCTCGTTCTCGAGCAGCCGGAGCGCCTCGCGCAGCGGAGGCCGGCTGATGTCGAGCTCCTCGGTGAGGCGCTCCTCGAGAAGCCGGGTCCCGGGGCGCAGCTCGCCGGAGAGGATGCGCTTGCGGATGGTCTCCGCGGCCATCGTCACGAGGCTGGGTGCCTTGATGCGATGGTCCAGCCCGACGGGCCCGTCGTGATCGCTCATCATGCTTCTCCGGTCCCCTGTGACGGATGTTGGGATGAAATCTAGCCGAAGGTGTTGCCTTCTGACTTTCGTATGTTGTAGACAATAGCTCAACGTCCGAAGAGGGGCGAGAACCGAAACGGAGACGACGATGTCCGAGTCGACAGCCCGCGTGGGCGTCCTTGGCCTGGGGGCCATCGGCCTGCCCATCGCCCAGCGCCTGCGCGACGCCGGCTTCGATGTCGCGGTCCACGATGCGGATCCCGCACGCGCATCCCTCGTACCCGAAGCGGAAGCCGGCGCGGAGGCTGTTCTCGCCTGCGGCACGCTCTGCGTCGTGACACCCGACGAGGCCGCCCTGCTCGAGCTCATCCAGGACGGGGGCGAGCTGCGCACCGGCGCCGTCGAGACGGTCATCCTCGTCAGCACGGTGCTCCCCGAGCGGGCCCGCGAGACCTCCGCACTGCTCGCCGAGCGGGACATCCTGCTCGTCGAGGCGCCCGTCAGTGGCGGCCCGGACCGCGCCCGCGCCGGCGAGCTCACCGTGCTGGTGGGTTCCGACGCCGATGCCTCCCGCGCGCGGCCCGTGATCGACGCCCTCGCGTCGCGCGTGTTCCCGGTGGGACGCGTCGGCGCCGCCTCCGCGGTCAAGCTCGCGAACCAGCTCGTTCTCTTCTCGGCCCTGACCGCCCTGCACGACGGGCTCGCGCTCGCCGCGGCGAACGGCGTGTCCGAAGAGGATGCGCTCGCGGTCCTCGCCGAGTCGACGGGGGACACCTGGGCGGGGCGCCACCTCGCCTTCTTCGACGAGCTCGCCCAGTCGTACGACGAGGCCGGCACGCCCGCAGAGGCCCGCCCGTGGCGCAAGGATCTCGCCGAGTTCGCCCGCGCCGCGCTCGCTGCCGGCGTCGACGCGTCGCATGCCGCCGCCCTTGTGGCCGGCGCGGGCGACCGTATCGAGGCGCACGCACGAACGAGCGGGCAGCCGGAGACGAACGACACCACGACGCACGGAGGGAACGCATGACTCAGCTGGATCTGCGGGTCGAGGACGCGCGCGCCGCCGCCCCGCCCACCGCACCGCCGCGGCGGCTTCCCGCAAAGCGGGTGGGTCGCGAGAAGTGGGTCGCCTACGGCTTCCTCGCGCCATGGATCGCCGGCCTGCTGCTGCTGACGATCGGCCCGATGCTGTACTCGCTGTACCTGTCGTTCACCGATTACCACCTGCTGGCCCCCGCGCCGACCTGGATCGGCCTGGACAACTACACGAGGCTGTTCACGTCGGACACCCGCGGCATGGCGTCGATCGTCGTGACCCTCGTGTACGTGCTGATCGCGGTTCCGCTGATCCTCGTCGTCTCGATGCTCGTCGCGCTGCTGCTGAACTCGAAGATCGGGTTCCTGACCGGCTACCGCGCGCTGTTCTACCTGCCGTCGCTGCTCGGCGCCTCGGTCGCCGTCGCCGCGCTGTGGCGGGTCGTGTGGGGAGATGCGGGCATCGTCAACGAGGTGCTGCGGTTCTTCGGGATCGAGCACAAGAGCTGGACCGGAAGCCCCGATACCGCGCTGATGACGATCATCGCCCTCGCAGTGTGGGCCTTCGGCTCGACGATGATCATCTTCCTCGCGGGGCTGCGTCAGGTTCCGCGCGAGCTGTACGAGGCCGGAGAGGTGGATGGCGCCGGAAAGGTACGCCGCTTCTTCTCGATCACGGTCCCGATGATGACGCCGATCATCTTCTTCAACTCGCTGATGGTCACGATCCACGCGTTCCAGGCGTTCACGCCGGCGTACATCATCAGCGGCGGCACCGGCGGGCCGGCCGACTCGACCCTCTTCTACACCCTGTACCTCTACCAGCAGGGCTTCGCGCAGCTGAACATGGGCTACGCCTCGGCGCTCGCCTGGGTGCTCGTCGCGGTGCTCGCGGCCTTCACCGCGGTGTTCTTCTGGTCCTCGAAGTTCTGGGTCTTCTACGGAGACAAGTGATGACGACCACCCTGACCCTCACCGTGCCGCCGGAGAAGCGCTCCGTCTTCCGCTACCCGTCGCGGCCCGTGCGCAATCCGATCCTCCGCGCCATCGTGCGCCACGCGCTGCTGATCGCGCTGCTCGTGATCATGCTGTATCCCCTGCTGTGGATGCTCGGGGCGTCGCTGCGGCCGAGCAACGAGGCCTTCAACGGCATCGGCCTGCTCGGCAGCCGGCTCACGTTCGAGAACTACGCGGCGGGGTGGGACGCCGGGTCATACGACTTCTCGCGCTACTTCGTGAACTCGACGGTCGTCACCCTGCTCACGATCGCGGGCAACCTGTTCGCCTGCACGCTCGCGGCGTATGCCTTCGCCCGCCTCGAGTTCCCGCTGAAGCGCGTGCTGTTCGCGCTGATGCTCGGCACGATGCTGCTGCCGATGCACGTCACTCTCGTGCCGCAGTACGTGCTGTTCAACACGCTCGGCTGGGTCAACACCTACCTGCCGCTCGTTGTGCCGCACTGGCTGGGGGTCGAAGCGTTCTACATCTTCCTGATGGTCCAGTTCATCCGCGGACTCCCGCGCGAGCTCGACGAGTCGGCCCGGATCGACGGCTGCGGGCACGTCGGGATCTTCCTGCGGATCATCCTGCCGCTGTCGCTGCCCGCGATCGGCACGACCGCGATGTTCACCTTCATCTCCGCGTGGAACGACTTCCTCGGCCCGCTGCTCTACCTGAACCAGGACGAGATCAAGACCGTGCCGCTCGCCCTCAGCACCTTCCTTGACGCGACCGGAGCCAGCACGTATGGCCCGCTGTTCGCCATGGCGATCCTGTCGCTCGCGCCCATCGTCGGCTTCTTCATCGTGTCCCAGCGACTGCTCATCGAAGGCATCGCGACCACCGGTCTCAAGTGACCACCACTCCTTCACTGCATCACCGTTCTCGAAAGGAACAGCCATGAAGTTCACGCGCAGCACCGTCGCTGTCGCCCTGCTCTCCACTGCGGCACTCGGCCTGTCGGCCTGCGCCGGCGGCGCCGCTCCCGCCGGCGGTGCGGCCCCGGAGGGCGAGATCGAGGGCGAGATCTCGATCGCCTGGTGGGGCGGCGACTCCCGCAACCAGAAGACCAACGCGGTCATCGACATGTTCGAGGAGGCGAACCCCGGCGTGACGACCGACCGGCAGTCTGCCGACTTCGGCCCGTACTGGGACAAGCTCAACGTGCAGGCATCCAGCAGGTCGATGCCGTGCGCCGTGCAGGTCCAGGGCCGCCAGGTGAACGACTACACGAAGAACAACCTGCTGCTGCCGCTTGACCCGATGATCGAGGCCGGGCAGATCGACGTCAGCGACATCCCGGAGGCGGTGCTCGACAACGGTCGCGGCACCGACGGCAAGCTGTACTTCCTTCCCTACGGCGCCGCCTACGACGCGGTCGGCGTGAACGAGACGCTCGCGGCCGAGGCGGGGGTCGAGCTGCCCGCCGAGGGCTACACCTGGGACGACTACTTCGCGTTCCTCGAGGAGGCCTCGGCCGGTCTTCCCGACGGCACCAAGGCCGTCGACTCGAGCGGCGGCCGCCCGAACTTCTTCATCGGCTGGACGCTCGCCAACGGCAAGTCGCTGTTCGGCGAGGACGGCAAGCTCGGCTTCACCGAGGACGACCTGACGGAGTACTGGACGATCTGGGACGAGCTGCGCAAGGCCGGGGTCACGGAGACGCCCGAGCGCGCCGCCGAGGAGCCCACCGCCACCGACCAGAGCTACTTCGCCAACGGCGAGCTGCTGAGCGACACCCTTCCCGGCAATGCGCTCACACCGGCCTCGGCGACGCTCGCGGGCAAGGGCGACGCGAAGATCACGACCCTTCCGTACCCGAGCGGCCCCGCGGGATCCGGCAACGCGCTGTACCCGTCGGGCTTCGCGATCCCGGCCTCGTGCGACAACCCGGTCACGGCCGCGGCGTTCATCGACTTCTTCACCAACGACCTCGAGGCGGGGAAGGTGTTCGCGGCCGACAACGGCGCGCCCACCAACACGAAGGTGCTGGAGGCCCTGCTCGCGGACGACTCCCTCCCGGACACCAAGAAGCACGAGCTCGAGCTGTACCAGCAGATCATCGAGAACGACCCGCCCTCGATCGTCTTCCCCCCGGGATACCAGGCCACGTTCGAGGCCTCGTTCAAGCGCGCATGGGAGGACATCAGCTTCGAGCGCGCGTCGATCGAGCAGGCGGTGCAGACGTTCTTCGACGAGGCGAACGCCTCGCTCGGCTGATCCGCTGAACCAGACAAGGAAGGCTCTGCATGTCGCCCCGAACCACCCCTGCCGCCGGCGCCCTCGACGGCATCCGCGTGCTCGACCTCAGCCAGATCATGTCCGGCCCGTTCTGCACGATGATGCTCGCCGACCTCGGAGCCGACGTCGTCAAGATCGAGAACCCGAAGGGCGGCGACCAGACGCGCAGCTCGTGGGGGTACTCGGTCGTGGGGGACGACAGCAGGGCCTTCCTGTCGCTCAACCGCAACAAGCGCAGCGTGCGCCTCGACCTCAAGGACTCCGCCGACCTCGCGCGGTTCTACGAGCTGGTGCGGGACGCCGACGTCGTGATCGAGAACTTCCGGCCCGGCGTCGCCGACCGGCTGGGCGTCGGTTACGACGCGATCAGCGCGGCGAACCCGCGCATCGTCTACGCCAGCATCTCGGGCTTCGGCCAGACCGGCCCGTACTCGGCCTATCCCGGCTACGATCTCATCGCCCAGGCGATGACCGGAGTGATGAGCATCATGGGCGAGGAGGGCCGGCCCCCGGTGAAGTCGGCGATCCCGATCGCAGATCTCGGATCCGGCCTGTTCTGCGCGGTCGGCATCCTCGCGGCGCTCATCGAGCGCGAGCGCAGCGGCGTCGGCCAGCGGATCGAGACCTCGCTGTTCGAATCGGCGCTCGCGATGTCGGTGTGGGAGTCGACGGAGTTCTGGTCGACCGGTGAGAGCCCGCGCCCCCTCGGCTCCGCGAACCGGATGTCGGCGCCGTATCAGGCGCTGCGCACCGCCGACGGCTATCTCACCATCGGGGCGAACAACGAGAAGCTGTGGCGTCGGCTCTGCGAGGTGATCGGCGCCCCCGAGCTCATCACCGACGCCCGCTACCTCGACAACAACGCGCGGATGGACCACCGCGTCGAGCTCGCCGATGACCTGGAGCGCCTGCTCGCCACCGCGACGACCGACGACTGGGTCGCTCGGCTGCTCGCCGCGGGAGTGCCGGCGGGGCCGATCCGCGACTACCGGCAGGTGCTGACGGACGACCCGCACGTGAAGGCGCGCGAGATGATCGCGACCGTCGAGCATCCGGTGGAGGGGACGACGAACGTGCTCGCCTCGCCGATCCGCCTCTCGCGCACCCCTGCCGCCGTCCGCACCCCGCCGCCGCTGCTCGGCGAGCACGACGCCGAAGTGCTCGGCGCGCTCGCCGCCGACGCGCCGGGGGCGGCGTCGTGACCGCAGCCGACCCCGCCGTCCTCGTCTCGCGCGAGGCGGCGGTGCTGACCCTGACGCTGTCGAACCCGGGTCGCCGAAATGCCCTGACGTGGGCGATGTACGAGCAGTTCGAGGCCGCGTGCCGCCAGGCCCAGGACGATGCGTCCCTCCGTGCCGTCGTCGTCCGCGGCGCCGAGGGGGACGGTTTCGCCGCGGGCACCGACATCGCGCAGTTCGCCGGGTTCGACGGCGAGGCGGGGCTCGCCTACGAGCACCGGGTCGGCGCCGTGCTCGGCACCCTCCGGGACATCCCGGTCCCGACCATCGCGGTCGTCTCCGGAGCGGCCGTCGGCGCCGGCCTCGCGATCGCCGCGATGTGCGACCTCGTCATCGCCGAGCGCGGATCCGTGTTCGGCGCGCCGATCGCCCGCACCCTCGGCAACTGCCTTCCCGCGCCGGTCGTGCAGCGGCTCGTTCACCGGATGGGCGCAGCGCACGCGGCGGGAATCCTGCTCGCGGCGCGGCTGGTGCCCGCCGAGGACCTCGCCGGGGCGGGGTTCGTCCACCGCCTCGTCGACGAGGGCGGTCTCGACGCCGCCCTGGCCGAGACCCTCACGAGCATCGATCGTTCCGCGCCGCTCACCCTGCGCGCGCTGAAGCAGACGCTGCGCCGGGTCGAGGACGCGGTGCCCGCGGCCGACAACGACGACCTGCTGCTCGCCTGCTACGGCAGCGCCGACTTCGCCGAGGGCGTCGCGGCGTTCACCGGCAGGCGGCACCCGCAATGGAAGGGAGCATGATGCCCGTCATCGACGCGCACCAGCACTACTGGCGCTCGGCCGCGCAGGATCAGCCCTGGCGGACGCACGACCACGCCGGCCTCGACCGCGACTTCGGTCCCGCCGACCTCGCCCCCGCGCTCGCCGCGCACGGCATCGACGGCACCGTCGTCGTCCAGTCCGTCGACGGCCCCGACGAGAACGACCGCCTCGTCGCCTACGCCGCGGAGCCGAGCGTCGCGGGCGTCGTCGGGTGGCTTCCCGTGCAGGATCCGGATGCCGCCCGCGCCGAGCTCGCCCGCGTGAGCATCCCGAAGCACGTGGGGGTGCGCTGCCTGATCGGACGTGACCCGCTCGAGTGGCTGGCGCGACCGGAGGTGCGCACCCTGTTCGGAGAGCTGGCCTCGCGTGGCCTCGCGTGGGACGTCGTGCCGCTCACCGCGGAGCAGACGGCGGCCGTCGTTGCGCTGGCGCGGGCGGTTCCCGAGCTGCAGATCGTCGTCGACCATCTCGGCCGCCCGCCGATCGACACCGGCGACTGGGATCCGTGGCGGGAGCGGATGAACGAGCTCGCCACCTGCCCGAACGTCGCGCTCAAGGTGTCCGTCGGGCTCGACGTGCTGACGGCGTGGCCCGAGTGGCGCGCCGACGACATCCGGCCCGCCGTCGCCCACGTCGTCGATCGGCTGGGCGCGGCTCGCCTGATGCTCGCGAGCAACTGGCCCGTCGTCACCCTGCGCGCCGATCACGAGACCGCCTGGCGCGACGTCGCCTCCCTGCTGGACGCGCACCTGCCCGACGCGGAGGACCGCGCGCGCGTGCGCGGCGGCACCGCGGTGGCGGCCTACCGTCTCGACCGTTCCTGACCGATCCGAAGACCCCAACCCTCGAAGGAGAGAAACACAAATGCCCGCAGCACCCGTGTTCGAGAAGGCAGACCCCACGAACCTGCGCAGCCTGTACCAGCACCTGCGCGTGTGCGACGTCGTCGACGCCCTCGACGGCATCGGCTACTTCAACATCGGCCTGATGGATCCGGAGGTGCGTCCGCTCTGGCTCGGCATGAAGTTCTGGGGTGAGGCGGCGACGATCCGCGCTGTTCCGTCGAACCGGCCGATGTGGAAGCTCGACACCACCGAGGACATCGTCGCCGCCCACGGCCGCTGGTTCGCCGAGGTGCCTCACCCGAAGCTGCCGACGGACCTCGCTCCCGGCCACGTGATCGTGATGGACTCCGGCGGCGGTCCCGAAGTCGGCTTCTGGGGATCCGAGAACGCGATGGCGTCGGTCCTCGGCGGCGCGGTCGGCATCATCACCGACGGCTACTGTCGCGACACCGGCGAGGTCGCGGCGCAGAAGAGTCCGGTCGTCGCACGCCGACGCGGACGCTCGATCATCCCCGGTCGCATCATGGTCATCGAGACGCAGACGACGATCGCCTGCGGCGGCGTGCAGGTGAGCCCCGGCGACATCGTCGGCGCGGATGACGACGGTGTCGTGGTCGTGCCGCGCCACGTCGCCGAGGAGGTCGCCGTGCACGCCCGCGCGGTGCTGCTCGCCGACATGCGGGCCCGCAAGAAGCACTACGACAGCCTCGGCATGCAGCCGGACAGCTCCGTCGACATCGACGGCATCCTCGCGTACTACGCCGACCTCTGATGGATCTCACCGCTCACGCCGGGCACCTTCTGCCGGATGACCTGGAGGCCGCGACCGTCGTCGCGCGCCTCCGGGTGCCGGGGGAGCGGGGAGCCCGGCTCGCCACGGTCCGCGACGGACGCTTCGTCGACATCACCGCGCACGGACCGACGGTCTCGGACCTCCTCGAGCGCCCGGATCTCGTCGCTCTGCTTCACGAGGCAGAGGGCGGCGAGACCTGGGCGGTCGCGGACGTCGCCGCCGCCACGCTCGGCGGCTCCGACGGCGCACCCGTCCTGCTGTCTCCGCTCGATCTCCAGGTGGTCAAGGCCGCGGGCGTCACCTTCGCGCGCAGCATGATCGAGCGCGTGATCGAGGAGCGCGCCCAGGGCGATTCGACGAGAGCGGCCGAGATCCGCGAGGCGGTGCTGAGGGTCGTTGGCACCGCGATCTCCGACCTGCGGCCCGGCAGCGCCGAGGCCGAAGAGGTCAAGCGCGTCCTGATCGCCGAGGGGCTGTGGTCGCAGTACCTGGAGGTCGGGATCGGGCCCGATCCGGAGATCTTCACCAAGGCGCCGGTGCTCTCGACCGTCGGAACGGGGGCGCCGATCGGCGTGCTGTCCCGCTCCACCTGGAACAACCCCGAGCCCGAGGTCGTGCTGGCGGTCACGAGCGACGGGCGGCCCGTCGCCGCGACGCTGGGAAACGACGTGAACCTGCGCGACTTCGAGGGGCGCAGCGCGCTGCTTCTCGGGGAGGCGAAGGACAACAACGGCTCCGCCGCCGTCGGCCCCGTGCTCCGGGTGTTCGACGACGGGTTCGGCCTTGACGACGTGCGCGGCCTCGAGATCGCGCTGCGCATCGAGGGCCGGGACGGCTTCGTGCTCGACGACGGCAGCTCGATGTCGCAGATGAGCCGACGGCTCGAGGAGCTCGTGTCGCACACGATCGGCCCGCATCATCAGTACCCCGACGGCTTCGCGCTGTTCACCGGCACCCTGTTCGCGCCGACACAGGATCGGGAGGCGCCCGGGATGGGATTCACCCACCGACCGGGCGATGTGGTGCGGATCTCGACGCCGCGGCTCGGCACGCTTGTCAACACGGTCAGGGCGTCGGAGGAGTGCCCACCGTGGGAGGTCGGCATCCGCGCGTTCTTCGCCGACCTCGCCGAGAGGGGGCTGCGGTGAGCGGCCCGGCGCTGGTGGTCACGGACCACGCGTTCGGCGGCGTCGCGCACGAGGAGGCGGTCGCCGCGGAGTTCGGGCGCGAGCTCGTTGTTCACCAGTGCACATCGGAGGCGGACACCGCCGCGGCGGCGGCGGGGGCCGAGGTGGTGTTCGTGAACTTCGCGCCGATCACGGCCAGGGTCCTCGAGCAGCTCGCGCCGGGCGCGGTGGTCATCCGCTACGGCGTCGGATACGACAACGTCGACCTCGCCGCGGCCGACGAACTCGGCGTCCGCGTCTGCAACGTGCCGGATTACGGCGTCGACACGGTCGCCGACCACGCCGTCTCGTGCCTGCTCGCCCTCCTCCGCCGCACCGGACCGTACACCGCCGCCATCCGCGCGCAGGGCTGGGTCACGCCCGGAGCGCTGGGCCCGCTGCGCGACTTCCGCGACACGACGGTCGGGCTGATCGGCACGGGCCGGATCGGGCTGTCGGTGGCCGCGCGCCTTGCACCGTTCGGATTCCGGATCGTCGCGTTCGATCCGTTCGCGGATCCGGATCGCCTCGCCGGGGCGGGGATCACGCCGGTCGGTCTCGCCGAGCTGCTCGAGCAGGCCCACGCGGTGTCCCTTCACGCGCCGCTCACCGATGCGACGCGGCACATCATCGGAGGGGACAACCTCGCCCGCATGCGCTCGGACGCGGTGCTGGCGAACACCTCGCGCGGAGGGCTCGTCGACCAGGAGGCGCTCGCGGAGGCACTTCTCGGCGGGCGCCTCGCCGGGGCGGCGCTTGACGTCTTCGATCCGGAGCCGCTGCCCGCCGACGCCCGGCTGCGGGAGGCGGAAAACGTGATCCTGACGCCGCATGCCGCGTTCTTCTCGGATCGCTCGCTCGACAACCTGCAGCGTCTCGCCGCGGAGGAGGCCGCGCGGGCGCTGCGCGGCGAGCCGCTGCGCTGTCGCGTGACCCCCTGATCCGGCCCTCGCCCCGCGCGCCGCTGGAAGACTTGGGGCATGACTGACTTCGGGACGTACGGGGTGTGGCGCGGAGCGGCGGAGCTCGACGCGCGGTTCGCGACGACGGTGGAGCGGCTCGGCTACGGCGCGCTCTGGATCGGCGGGTCGCCGAGCGGGGACCTGCGCATCGCGGAGGAGCTGCTCGACGCGACCGAGCGCATCGTCGTCGCCACGGGCATCGTGAACATCTGGAAGGACGACGCGGCCGAGGTGGCGCGCTCCGTCCGGCGCATCGAGGAGCGGCATCCGGGAAGGTTCGTCGTCGGCATCGGCTCCGGCCACCGCGAGGCGACCGCCGAACGCGTGCGACCGCTCGCCTCGCTCGCCGCGTACCTCGACGTGTTCGACGCCGAGGGCGTCGGCCGGGATCAGCGGCTGCTCGCCGCCCTCGGCGACCGCACGCTCGCGCTCGCGGCGGAGCGCTCGCTCGGCGCGCATCCGTATCTCACGGTGCCGGCGCACACGGCGCGCGCCCGGCGGATCCTCGACGAGACCCGCCCGGGCGCTCTGCTCGCTCCCGAGCAGAAGGTCGTGATCCACGCGGATCAGGAGGAGGCCCGCCCGATCGCGCGCCGCTACCTGAAGCGCTACTTCGGTCTCGAGAACTACGTCGGCGCGCTCATCCGGCACGGCGTCGCGGAGAGCGCGTTCGCGGACGGCGGCTCGGACGAGCTGATCGATCTTGTCGCGTCCAACCCCACGGTCGCCGCCGCGGTCGCCGGGCTGCGCGCGCACCTGGACGCCGGCGCCGACCACGTGTCGATCCAGGCGCTGGGCGACGACCCCCTCGCCTCCCTCGAGCAGCTGGCGGAGGGGCTGGGCCTCTCCGCCTGATCGCGGGGCGGCCTTGATGCCGCGCGGCGGGTCAGCGCTGCGGGCCGGAGGAGGCGCGCGCGTGGAGCGCGGGGTTGAGCACAACCCGGTGGACCGGACGCGACGGATCGGCGAGCCGGTCGAGCAGCAGGTCGACCGCCGCCCGCCCGACCGCGGCGCGGGGCGGGGCGACGGCCGTGAGCGCCGGAGTGAAGAGCTGGGCCACCTCGTCGTCGTAGGCGACGATCGACAGGTCGCCGGGCACGGTGAGACCGCGCGAGAGCGCGAGGTCGACGAAGGCCATCGCCTCCGGGTCCGAATGCACGAGCAGCGCCGTGATGCCCGACCGGCGCACCGTGTCGAGGATCGCGTGGACGGTCGCCGAGAACTCCGGGGTGCTGCGGTCGGGAAGAACCCGCTCGACGTGCTCGCCCGGCGTCAGGCCGAGCTCGCGGCACGCGGCGTTCCAGCCCGCGACGATCTTGCGCGAGGTCGGGGAGTTGCGCGAGATCACGAGGCCCACCTTGCGGTGCCCGAGCGAGGCGAGATGCCGGGCGGCCAGCACGGCGCCGTGCGCGTGATCCGTCGTGACCGACTCGGCAGGCGATCCGCCCGGCGGCGTCGCATCGCGTTCCACGAGCACGTACGGAAGGCCGGCGTCGGCGAGCCACTCGAGCACATCCTGCGAGTGCGCGGTGTCGGTGTTCGGGGCGAGGATGAACCCCGACGCGCCCTCCTCGACCATCCGCGCCAGCACGGGGCGCTCATCCTGCAGCTCGTACGACGTGCCGCGCAGCAGCACCGACGCGCCGCGCTCGCCGGCGCGCGCCTCCATGCCGCGCACGACCTCGGGCCAGTAGTAGTTCAGCGACGGCACAAGCACGCCGATCGCTCCCGCGGGGCGCAGCACCCCGTCGGCGCTCACCCGGGGAGCGACCGCCCCCGGCTCGCGCTGGGTCGCGACCGCGCCGCCGTGCACGCGCACGAGCAGCCCCTCGGCCTCGAGCAGCTGCAGATCGCGGCGGAGGGTGACCGCCGCGACGTCGAGCTCGGCGCTCAGCTCGGTCACGCGCACGGCGCCGGCGCGCGAGAGAGCCGACAGGATGTGCGCACGCCGCGCCGCCGCGAGGCGCGGGTTCTGGGCGGGGGCGGTCACGGGGTCTCCTGCGTCAGGGTCACAACGAGCTCGGCCAGGCCACGCACGTCGAGGTCGAGGCGGATGAGGCTGCCGCCCCACACCTCGGTCAGCATCGGGTCGTCGAACTCCTTCACGACGGTCGCGGCGGGAACCCCCGGATCCCACGACAGGATGAGCGGCGGCGCCGCCTCGATCGGCGTCACGCGGGCGCGGCCGGGGGCGAGCTCGACCGCGCCGGCGAGCACAAAGCGCACCGAGGTGTCGGGCTCGTCGTCCTCGTCCTCCCACGGCTCGAGGTCCCACACATCGCGGATGACCACGCGGCGCTCGCCGCGGTCGAGCCGTGCCTCCCGCCGCCAGGACCGCAGGCCGGCGACGTCGTAGGCGTCGGCGAGCTCGAGCGCGAGGGTGTCGGGGGAGTCCTCGACGTCGCGCGCGGCGAACCGGCGGCCGGCGCTCTGACCGGAGCCGCGGATGAACGGCGCCGAGTGCCAGTCGCTCTGCATCATCCACATCGAGTAGCGGGCGGCGCTGAACGTCTGCGCCGTGTACGTCGGGCGGCCGGGATCGACCACCACCGGCACCGCGCCGGACGCGACGATGACCGATCCGACGTCGTTGTGGTTGTGGTTCTCGGCGTTGTGGCCGCCCTTGATCACGAGCGTCAGCCCGCCGTCGCGCTCGCGGGCGACGAGCATCTGCGTGGACGGCAGGAAGACCGAGCCCTCCTCGGCGCTCGGCGTCACGACGGGCGCCGAGCCGCCGAGCCACTCCGGATCGGTGGCGCCGCGGAGCAGGCGGCCGAGCCCCTCCGCCTCGTGCGCAGCCGGCGCACCCTGGGCGCGGTACGACAGCGCGTGCGCGGCGGCCTCGGCGTCGCCGGCGCGGCGCGCGGCCCGCAGCAGCGAGTGCCACGGCTGCGTTCGCGGCGGCAGGGCCTGCCCGTCCGAGACGTTCACGTACCAGCCGTCGCCGAGGTGCATCCGGTGCGGGAAGGCGACGATGCCGCGCAGCGCCGCCACCTCGGGAACCGGATCGAGCTTCTCGCCCGTCGCGTGCGCCAGCACGTCGAGCGCCTCGAGCAGCCGGCAGGCGCCGTTCCACCAGTAGGCGTAGCCCTCGTCGATCGCACCGTCCTCCGGCAGCACGGCGACGTAGCGGTCGAGCCCCTCGATGCACAGCGCGACGATCCTTGCGCGCTCCTCGCGATCGTCGGGGCCATCCAGCAGGCGCAGGGCGGCGACCAGCACGTTGCCGTGGATCCAGGGGTTCCAGTTGTGCACGCGTCCGTCGAGCCCGATCCAGTGCCAGTCGCGCCGGCGGGCGAACGGGTCGAACACGCGCACGCGCGCCTCGTGCCGGAGGCGCTCGCGGACGCCGGGGTAGCGGGAGTCGAGCCGGTCGCCGAGCACGTGGTCGAGCCAGGCGAGCTGCCCCACCACCTCGCCCGCCCCCAGGTCGAGGTACGGGTCGGTCACGGTCGCGAGCACGGACCCGTGCCGGGTGCGGGTGTCGTCGTGGGCGGGCCAGCACCACGAGCTCTGCTCGCACAGCAGCCACGCCCCGTCGACGACCTCATCGAGCCAGCGGTCGGCCTCCTCACCCGGCGGCGTCGCTGCCGCGAGCAGCACGGCGCGGCTCAGCCGCTCCTGACGCGCGAAGGCGGGCGTCTCCCACGAGACGCGGTCGCCGTCGCCGTGATAGCGGGCGGCGGCCGAGGCGAGCGGCTGCGGCCACGGGGTGCCGAGCTCGGCCAGGGCGCGCGAGGCGACATCCGCCACCGTCGCCTCATCGGCCGTCCCCTCCGGCCAGGGCCCGAGCGGAACGGGCAGGGCCTCGTTGGGATCGGCGAGCAGCGTGGCGAGATCGACCTCGCCGAACGCGCGCGCCAGCGGCCCGGTGAAAGCGGGCTCGGCCTGCGACATGGGCATCCTCGTCTCGATGTCGGACTCCGGGGAGCGGGGTAAAAACGATCATAAACGATCGCTTTCGAAGGTAAAGCGTTGAAACGAGCAGAATCGGTTGTTACGCTCCGAATCGCTCCCGCACCGCCGCGGGACAGTTTCGAAGGAGAACCGGTGCAGCCATACCCGACGCGCCCCACGTCGTCGACGGCCGTCTCAGACGACTGGTCTCGCGATGACTGGACCGCGTTCGCCGACCGGCTGCTCGACGGCGCGATGGCGTGGGCCTCGCCCGGCCGCGGCCGCATCACGCCGCCGGGAGCGGCGGGAGGCTACGGCGTCGACGTCGACGGCCTCGAGGGCTTCGCGCGCACCTTCCTGCTCGCGGGCTTCCGCATCGCGGGCGAGCGCGGCGAGGGCGTCGACCACCTCATCGACTTCTTCTCCGACGGCATCCGCACCGGCGTCGATCCGGATGCCCCCGACCGCTGGGTGCGCCTCGACGAGCACCCGCAGGCGAAGGTCGAGGCCGCATCGCTCGCGCTCATCCTGGATCTCACGCGGCCCTGGATCTGGGATCGCCTGGATGCACGGACGCAGGACCGGGTGATCGCCTACCTCGCGCCGGTCGTCGGCGACGACACCTACCCCCGCACGAACTGGCTGTGGTTCCGCGTGGTCGTGCAGACGTTCCTCCGCTCGGTCGGCGGGCCCTGGAGCGCCGACGACATCACCGCCGACCTCGCACTTCACAACTCGCTCGCGCGCGAGGACGGCTGGATGTCCGACGGCGAGGAGCGGGCCTTCGACCACTACGTCGGCTGGGCGCTTCACCTGTACCCGGTGCTGTGGGTGCGGATGTCGGGAGCGCAGGAGCTCGCCGGAGACCGGATCGCCGCCGATGTCGCGGCCCTCGACCGCTACCTGCAGGACGCGATCGCGCTCGTCGGCGCCGACGGCTCGCCCCTCATCCAGGGCCGCAGCCTGATCTACCGCTTCGCCGCTGCCGCGCCGTTCTGGGCCGGCGCGATCGCCGGGGTCCCCTCGATCCCCGCGGGCGCTCTGCGCCACGCGGCCGCCCGCATCGTGGGCCACTTCGCCGCGAACGACGCGCCCGACGACCGCGACCTGCTGACGATGGGCTGGCACTCCGAGTGGCGGGCGCTCGCGCAGTCGTACTCGGGCCCCGCCTCGCCGTACTGGGCGGTCAAGGGGCTGATCGGCATCGCGCTTCCCGCCGACCACCCCGTGTGGGCGACGCCCGCCGAGCCGCTGCCGATCGACGGCGGCGACACGCTGCGCGCGATCGCCGCCCCCGCGTGGATCGTCAGCGCGACCGCCGCCGACGGCATCGTGCGCGTTGTGAACCACGGCACCGACAAGGCGCTTCCCGGCACCCTCGTCGGCGAGTCGCCGCTGTACGCGCGGCTCGGGTACTCGACGGCGACGGCGCCGCTCCTCGACGAGCGCGCCTGGATCGATCCGCTGGAGCAGGCGGTCGCCCTCGTCGACGCCGACGGCACCGCGACCCACCGCTCGGCGATCGAGCCGATCGGCGTCCGCATCGACGGACAGGTGGGCGTCGGCTCGTCGAGCTGGATCGCGCACACCCTCGCCCCTGGACGCTCCGCCGGCCACGGTCAGGGCCTGGCCGGCGAGGCGACCCCGATCGCGCGCGTCACCGTCCACTCCGTCGTCCGCGGGCCGTGGGAGGTGCGCCTCGTGCGCGTCGATCCCCTGGAGGACGGTCCGGATGTCGACGAGCTCACCCTGCGCGTGGGCGGCTGGCCCGTCGCGGGCGAGCGGGTGTTCGCCCAGACCGTCGAGGCCGCCGCGCGGGCGGCCGCGGGCGACGTCACGAGCATCGTGCGCGCGCTCGGCGACGAGCCCGCCGACCCGCGCGTCGTGCAGCGGCTCGACGCGAGCCCGCTCGGCGGTTTCGCGGCGGTTCCCTTCGTCGAACTCGACGTCGCCCCCGGCACGTGGCACGCGCTGCTGCTCGAGCTCACGCGCACCGGCGCGGCGATCGCCGAGCTCGGCAGCCCCACGGCCGAGCTGACCGGCACCGAGGTCGCCATCTCGTGGCCCGACGGCCTGCGCACCACCACCGACCTGATCCATCCCCGTCCCGCCGCCCCGTCGGGGCGATAGGCACCACCTCGCACCCCACCCTGCAGCAAAGGAGCAGCAACATGCGTCATCTCAAGAAGGGCCTGTTCGCCGTCACGGCGGGCATCGCCGCCATCACCCTCGCCGGGTGCTCGGGCGGCACCGGCTCCACCCCGAGCGGCGGCGCCGCCGCACCGGGCGAGCCGGTCACCCTCACCGTCTCGGGCTGGAGCCTCGAGACCACGCCCGAGTTCCAGACCATCGCCGACGGCTTCATGGCGAAGTACCCGGATGTGATGGTGGAGGTCACCGAGTACGACCCGGTCGAGTACAACACCCTGCTGACGACCGACCTCGCCGCCGGCAGCGGCCCGGACATCGTCACCCAGAAGGAGGTCAAGTTCGTCTCGACCTTCCAGGAGGGCGGCCAGCTGCTCGACGTCTCGGACGTCGAGCTGCCCGAGGGCATCGGCGGCACCGCGTCGTACGAGATCGACGGCTCCGCCTACGCCGTGCCGTACCGCCAGGACTCGTGGGTGCTCTTCTACAACAAGGACCTGTTCGAGGCAGCCGGCGTCGAGCTCCCCGACGGCTCGTGGACGTGGGACGACTACTACGCCGCCGCGGCCGAGCTGAAGGACGGCATCGGCGCCGCGAAGCCGATGTACAACCACACCTGGCAGTCGGTGGTGCAGGGCTTCGCGAACGGCCAGTCGGGCGTGAGCGTGCTCGACGGCGACTACGGACACCTGAAGCCGTACTACGAGAACGTGCTCGAGGCGGAGGCCGACGGCCTCCAGACGGCGTTCAACACCGCATCCGCGAACAAGCTCACCTACCAGGGCGAGTTCGGCACCCAGAAGGCCGCGATGCTGCCGATGGGAACCTGGTTCGTCGCCACGCTCATCGCCCAGCAGGCAGCGGGCGAGGCGGACGACTTCGAGTGGGGAATCGCGCCGATCCCGCAGCTCGACGCGTCGACGGCCGGCACCGACAACACCCCGGTGACCTTCGGCGACCCGACGGGCTTCGGCATCAACGCGAACATCGACGAGTCGAAGGCGCAGGCGGCCAAGGACTTCCTCGCCTACGCCGCGAGCGACGAGGCAGCGCAGCTGCTCGCCGAGATCGGCATCACGCCGGCCCTGCAGAGCGAGGGCGTCATCGAGACGTACTTCGGCGTCGAGGGCGCGCCCACCGACGAGCTGTCGAAGTTCGCCTACTCGACGCACGAGACGCTGCCCGAGAACCCCACCTCGAGCAAGACCGCGGCGATCCAGACCGCTCTCGCCGACCTTCACACGGCCGTCCTGTCCGGATCGACGGACATCGACGACGCCATCACGGAGGCCGAGGAGCGCGTGAAGAACGAGGGCCTCGTCGAGTGATCCGGCTGCACCCCGGGGCTGTCGCGGCCCCGGGGTGCACCCGCCCCCCCGCTCTGACTGGTACTCCGCGGGATCACTGGTCCCGCCGGGACCAGTGATCCCGCGCAAGACCAGTCACAGCATCTACGCCGAGCACCACCACCGCTCGCCATCCGATCCACAGGAGCCCCTCATGACGACCACGGCCGTCCCGCCCGCCGCCGCACCGCCGGCCGCCCCGGCGCCCCGCGGGCCGTCGCCGCGCCGCCGGCGATCGAAGCTCGCGGTGCGCAACACGCTCATCGGCTGGAGCTTCATCCTGCCGAACTTCATCGGCTTCGCCGCGCTGACGCTCGTGCCGGTGATCGTGCTGTTCTACATGTCGCTGACGAACTGGAACATCTTCGGCAACGCGCAGTTCATCGGCCTCGAGAACTTCACGAAGCTGATCGGCGACAACAGCTTCCGGGTGGCGTTCCTCAACACGCTCTACTACTCGGTCATGCACATCCCGCTGACCATCGTGGTCTCGCTCGGGCTGGCGCTGCTGCTGAACAACAAGCTCCGGGGCGTGGCGTTCTTCCGCACCGCCGCGTTCTTCCCGTACATCACCTCGATCGTCGCGATCGCGCTGGTGTGGAACCTGCTGCTGAGCCCCGAGTACGGACCGGTCAACGAGATCCTGCGCTTCCTCGGGCTGCAGAACCCGCCCGGATGGTTGACCTCGGCCGACTGGGCGATGCCCGGCGTCGTGATCGTCTCGACGTGGCGCGACATGGGCTACTACATGGTCCTGTTCCTCGCCGGCCTGCAGACGGTGCCGCGCGAGCTCCACGAGGCCGCCCGCGTCGACGGGGCCAGCGCCATCCAGCGCTTCTTCAACGTGACGCTTCCGTGCCTGCGGCCGACGATGTTCTTCGTCACCGTCATGCTGACGATCAACTCGTTCAAGATCTTCGATCTGATCCTCGTGATGACCGAGGGCGGGCCCGGTCAGTCGACCCTCGTCATCTCGCAGTTCATCTACCGCAAGGGCTTCGAGGAGAACCAGTTCGGCTACGCATCCGCGGCGGCCGTCGTGCTGTTCTTCCTCTGCATCCTCGTCACGATCGCGCAGTTCCTGTGGAACAAGAAGAGGAGCGCATGATGGCCGACGCCACCCGCACGCTCGTCACCGGCGAGCGAAACCTCCGCCGCTCCCTCGTCGACCCGCCGCGCCCCGTGCGCGCGGCCGGCGGCGGCAAGCCCCGGCGCGCGGCCCTCCGCGCGCTCGGCTACGCGGCGCTCATCCTGGCGGCCGCCGCGATGCTGCTGCCGTTCTTCTGGATGGTGATGAGCTCGCTCAAGCCGTCGAACGAGGTGTTCACCGCCCCCATCGTCTGGATCCCCGAGATCTTCGTGTGGGACAACTACGTCACGATCTGGACGGACTCGGGGATCGGCACGTGGATCCGCAACACGCTCGTCCTCTCGGTCGCGGTGACGCTCCTGCAGCTGCTGACCGGATCCTTCGCCGCCTACGGCTTCGCGCGGATGCGCTTCCCCGGCCGCGACGTGCTGTTCCTCGCGTACGTGGGAACCATCGCCGTGCCGTGGCAGTCGTACATGATCCCGCAGTTCATGATGCTGTCCGACCTGGGCGTCGTGAACACGCTCTGGTCGATCGTGCTGCTGCAGGCGTTCGGCGCCTTCGGTGTGTTCCTGATGAAGCAGTTCTACGAGACGGTGCCCGAGGAGCTCGCCGAGGCCGCGCGTCTCGACGGGCTGAGCGAGTACGGCATCTGGCGGCGCATCATGCTGCCGCTGTCGGTGCCTGCCCTCGCGAGCCTCGCGCTGCTGACCTTCGTCAACACGTGGAACGACTTCCTCGGCCCGCTCATCTACCTGCGCGACGCCGAGCTGTGGACGATGCAGCTGGGACTGCGCAACTTCGTCACGGGCCTGTACGACGTCAACTACGGCGTCCTGTTCGCGGGCCTGACGATCTCGGTGCTGCCGATCGCGATCATCTTCCTGCTCGGCCAGCGGTTCTTCGTCGAGGGAATCGCGACGAGCGGGATGAAGGGATGACCGTGAGCCGGAGGTTCTCGCTCGGACTCGGGCACTCGACGTATGCCGCGGTGTTCGGCGTCGTCTCGCTCGGGATCATCCTGAACGCGCTGCTTGTCGTCGCGTGCCTGCCGTTCCTCGTCCTGCTGATGACGACGGATCCGGCCCGCTCCTGGCCGCTGCTCGCCCTCGCCGCTCCGCTGTGCGCGCCGGCACTGACCGCTGCCGCCTGGACCTTCCGGGTTCACGGCACCACGGTCTCCGGCGCCGCGGAGGGCGGCGTTGTGCGCACGTTCCTGGCGGGCTACCGCGCCACGTGGCGGCGGGCGCTGCCGCTCGGCGCGCTGGTCACCGCGTTCGTCACGGTCGCGCTCGTCGACGTCCGGATGCTCGCCGAGACGCCCGCCGCGGTGTACGTTGTGCCGCTGCTGCTCGTCGCCACGGTGCTCGCGTGCGGTGTCGCGGTGGTCGCCGCCGTCGCGATCGCCGAGGCCCCGGAGGCGCGGCTGCGCGACATCCTGCGCGCCTCGCTCTTCCTCGCGGTGACGCGAGGGCACCTCACGATCGTGTCGCTTGTGGTGCTCGCGGCCCAGGCCGTGCTGTTCACCGCGATGCCGGCGCTCGCCCTCGGCCTGACCGCCTCCGCCTCGCTGTACCTGGTGTGGGCGAACGGCCGCTTCACCCTCCGGCCGGTGCTGTCCACCGCCGATTCCGACGACGTGACCCACACCCAGGCGGCGCCCGCGGGCGCCCGCTGAGAGGACCAAATGAGCAGCGAGATGACCTCCACGACGCCGGCGCTGGACGCCCGCGTGGCGGCGGCCCTGGCCGACGCCGTCGCCGTGGTGCGCCGCAACATCGACACCTTCGGCGACGCGTACGTCGACGACACGACCCGCGACAACCGGTACGCGCCGCGTCCGGCCCACGGGCAGTTCGCCGCGGGGCAGAACCGCGGCTGGACCACAAGCTTCGTGCCGGGGATGCACTGGCTCGCGTGGGAGCTGACGGGCGACGACGCGTTCCGCGATCAGGCGCTGCGGCACGCGGCCGACTTCGAGCGGCGCCTCCTCGCCGACGAGGATCTCGACACGCACGACCTGGGCTTCCTCTACACGCTCGCCGCCGTGGTGCCCTGGCGGAAGACGGGGGATGAGCGCTGGCGGGCTGCCGGGATCGGCGCCGCCGAGCGGCTGATGACGCGCTTCCTCGAGCCCGCCGGGATCATCCAGGCCTGGGGCGACCTCTCGGATCCGGAGCAGCGCGGGCGCACGATCATCGACAGCCTGATGAACATGCCGCTGCTGACGTGGGCGGGCGAGCAGACGGGCGACCCCCGCTACGCCGACGCCGTGCGCCGGCACACCGCGCAGCTGCGCGACAACATCATGCGCGCCGACGACTCGACGTTCCACACCTTCTACTGGGACGTCGAGACCGGCGAGCCGCTGCGGGGCGGCACCGAGCAGGGGGCGTTCGACGACTCGTGCTGGGCGCGCGGCGAGGCGTGGGGCGTGTACGGTTTCGCCCTGAACTACGAGGCGACGGGAGACGAGACGCTCCTCGAGGCGGCGTGGCGCTGCGCGGAGTACTTCCTCGCGCACCTGCCGGCCGACCGGATCCCGTACTGGGACCTCGTCTACACCGACGGCAGCGACGCCCCGCGCGACAGCTCGGCCGCCGCGATCGCCGCATGCGGTCTCTACGAGCTCGCGGCGTGCGATCCGGATCCCTCCCGCGCCGCCCGCGCCCGCCGCGAGGCGGACGCGCTGCTCGACGCGCTCATCGCAGGCGCCAGGCCCGCCGACCCGGACGACGCGGACGCGCTGATCCTGCACGGCGTGTACGACCTCCCCAAGCGCACCGGCGTCGACGAGGGGACGCTCTGGGGCGACTACTTCTACCTGGAGGCGATCACCCGCCGCACGAACGCCGCGTGGGAGCGCTACTGGTGACCCACCGCGGGGCGTCCCGCCGCCCAGAAGTGATCGAGTGATCGAGTGAACAGGACGAAACGGCCCGTCGCTGGGAGAGTGGATATGCCATGCGATTGATCACCCTGAAGGACGGGATGCGCCCCGCCGCGCTCGTCGCCTCCCCCGACGGAGACCGCGTCATCGACCTCAGTGGGGTCGCCGAGTCGGTCGTCCGGATCCTCGGCGACGCCTCCGCGGCAGACGCGGCGCGCGCCGCGATCGAGGCCGCCGATCCGTCGACCCTTCCGCTGCGGTCGGAGGTCACGCTCGCTCCGCCAGTGACCCCGGGGACGATCTTCGCGATCGGCTACAACTACCGCGGCCACACGGCGGCGGACCCGGACGCGGTCGTCGCCGATCCCGCGCACCCGGACGTCTTCGTGAAGACCGCGAACGCGCTGCGCGGCGCGGACGAGGCGGTCGTGCTGCCGCTGCAGAGCGAGGACGTCGACTACGAGGGTGAGATCGCGCTCGTGATCGGCACGGCGGGCCGCGACATCGACCCCGCGGACGCCCTCGGCCACGTCGGCGGCTACACGCTCCTGAACGACGTGTCGGCGCGCGACTGGCAGAACCGCACGAGCCAGTGGACCCTCGGCAAGAACTTCGACGGCTTCGCCCCGCTGGGGCCCGCCGTCGTGACCCCCGACGAGATCTCCAACCCCGCCGACCTGGTGGTCGAGGTCGAGCGAGACGGCGAGATCACGGTGTCGCAGAGCACCTCGACCCTGATCTTCCCGTTCGCCGAGCTCATCGCCTACCTCTCGCAGGCGGTGACCCTGATGCCGGGCGACGTGATCTCCACCGGCACTCCCCAGAAGCTGACGAGCGCGCTCGCGACCCACCGGCCGCTCGCCCACGGCGACGCCGTCACGATCCGCGTCGCCGGCATCGGCGAACTCACCACGCGCTTTGTCGATCCCCACAAGACCCCCGCACCGTAAGGACCCTCAGATGATCCTCGATCAGTTCCGCCTCGACGGCCGCATCGCCCTCGTGACCGGTTCGAGCCGCGGGCTCGGCCAGGGCGCGGCGCTGGCGCTCGCGGAGGCCGGGGCCGACATCGCCCTGCTCGACCGCGGCGACAACTCCGACACGGCCGCGCAGATCGAGGCGCTCGGCCGTCGTGTGCTGCGCCTTCAGCGCGACTTCGTCTCGGCGAGCGCCGACGACCTCGAGGGCGACGTCGCCCGGGTCGTCGAGCACTTCGGCCGCATCGACATCCTCGTCAACAACGCCGGCACGATCCGCCGCACCGCAGCCGCGGAGCACCCCGCGAGCGACTGGGACGACGTGCTCCACGTCAACCTCGACGCCGTCTTCCACCTGTCGCAGGCAGCGGGTCGGCGGATGCTCGCCCAGGAGTCGGGCCGCATCATCAACGTCGCCTCCATGCTGTCGTTCCAGGGCGGCATCCTCGTGCCCGGCTACACGGCGTCGAAGCACGCGGTGGCCGGCCTCACCAAGGCGCTCGCGAACGAGTGGGCAGCGCGCGGCGTCACGGTCAACGCCGTCGCCCCCGGCTACATGGCAACCGACAACACGCAGGCCCTGCGCGAGGACGCCGACCGCTCGGCGTCGATCCTCGGCCGCATCCCGGCGGGACGCTGGGGCACGCCCCAGGACCTGCAGGGCGTCTTCGTCTTCCTCGCCTCCGAGGCCGCCTCCTATGTCACCGGCGCCATCGTGCCGGTCGACGGCGGCTGGCTCGTCCGCTGACCCGCGAAAGGAACCCCATGGAACAGCGCTACGCCACAAACCCGTCGCAGATCCCCGGCATGACGACCGAGGAGCTGCGCGCCACCTTCCTGCTGCCGGAGATCTTCGTGCCGGGCGAGATCCGCCTGACCTACACGCACCACGACCGCATCGTGCTCGGCGGCGCCGTGCCGGCCGGCTCGCCCCTGCCCCTGCCCGGTTACGCCGAGATCCGCAGCGACTACTTCCTCGAGCACCGCGAGGTCGGCATCGTCAACGTCGGCGGCACCGGCACGGTGACCGCGGACGGCGAGGTCTACGAGCTGGTCAAGGGCGCCTGCCTCTACCTCGGCCGCGGCATCCAGGAGGTTGTGTTCGACGGCGCCGACGCCGCGTTCTACCTGTTCTCTGCCCCCGCGCACACCGCCTACCCGTCGGTGCTCGTCGTCCCCGAGGACGCGACGGTGCGCGAGCTCGGTGACCAGTCGACGTCGAACCGCCGGACGCTGCGCCAGTACATCCACGAGAACGGCGTGAAGTCGTGCCAGATCGTGATGGGCGTGACGTCGCTTCACGAGGGCTCGATGTGGAACACGATGCCGGCGCACACGCACGACCGCCGCACCGAGTGCTACCTGTACTTCGACCTCGCCGACGACGCGCGCGTTGTGCACCTGATGGGCGAGCGCGAGGAGACGCGCCACCTCATCGTCGCCGACCGCCAGGCGATCATCTCGCCCAGCTGGTCGCTTCACTCGGGCGTCGGCACCGCCGCGTACTCGTTCGTGTGGGCGATGGCCGGCGAGAACCAGGCGTTCGACGACATGGATGCCGCGCCGATCGCCGAGCTGAAGTAAGCCACACCCTCACCTGAACGGCCGTTCCGCCTCCTCGGCGGGACGGCCGTTCGTGCGTTTCCTGCCCGACGCAGACCTGTCCCCCAGATGGGGGACAGCGCTTGTCCCCCATCTGGGGGACAAATCCAAAGGTTCCCTTAGGGATCGCTTGATCGTGGCTTGAGTTCGTTTCCCTACTGTTCATCTAGGCGCGGCCGTGAAGACGGCCCGAACCGATCGCCGCCCTCGCCTCAGCCCCCCTCGAGGCCCGTGCGCGGAGCGGCCGCGCCATACCCCCCGAACTCGCGCCGCGCATCACGCTGCGCCCTGCTCAAGGAGCCCCTGCATGTCCACGGACACCCGCATCAGCCGCAGCAAGAAGAAGATCATCGCCGTCCTCGCGGGCGTCGCCGTCGCGGCAGCCGTCAGCGCCTCGGCCTCGACCCTGGGCGGCGCGGGGGTCGAAGCCCTCGGCGCCGACGCCGGCACGGCGGCCTCGGGCGTGACCAAGGGCGTTGTGGTGACGTGGGACACCGCGTTCTCGACCGCGACAAACGAGTACGTGGTCACGGGCGTCACGCTCAAGACCAAGGACGGCGCGACCGAGACCTTCCCGAAGGGCGCCGACGTCAAGCTCAGCGTGCTCGGCAACGCCGCAGGCAAGGCCGCCGACCCGCAGTCGAAGCTCGCGGAGTTCAGCGACCTCAACCTCGCGGCCGCCAAGAACACGATCACGTGGCCGACGTCCATTCCCGCGCAGGACGTGCTCGGCGTCGCGGTCGTCGTCGACGGCAACGCGGTTCCCGCCACCGTCAACTGACGCTCCGCCCACGCCCGCCCGATCCGGAGACCCCGTGACGACCACCGCGACCCTCATCTCGGCCCCTGCGGTCGAGGGGGGCGTCGCCGCGCCCGCGGCCGGATCGCGCGCCGCGCGCCGGTCCGCGCGCTCGCGCGGAAGGGTCCGCGGGGTCGTTGGATGGCTGCTGCTCGCGCTCGCGGTCGTCCTGCTCTGGCCCGCGCAGTTCGGCGGCCTGACAGGCCTCACCGTGGTCAACGGCCACTCGATGGAGCCCGTGTACCGCACGGATGACCTCGTCGCCTCGTTCCGGCAGACGGGCTACGCGGTCGGCGACATCGTCTCGTACCGGGTGCCGCAGGGTCAGCCGGGCGCCGGCGGACGTGTGATCCACCGGATCGCATCCGCGAGCGACGTCGACGGCGAGACCGTCTACACGACGCAGGGCGACAACAATCCGCAGGCAGACCCGTGGACGATCCGCGACGGCGACATCCTCGGCCGCGCGATCGTCGCGGTCCCGGGTGTCGGGGCGGGACTCACGCCGGAGGGCGCGCCCCTCATCCTCGCGCTCTCGCTCGGCGTCATCGTGACCGTCCTCCTGTGGGGAGACGGCGGCCGCGCTCGCGCGCGGAAGAACTCAGACCACCGCCCGTGACGGGGCGGCACGGCGGTCGGCGGGGTCGGGGGATCCCGTCCGGCCAGCTCCTCTTCGCCGGCCGGGGGGTCGGCGGAGGGGGAGCGCGTCGCGGCGTCCTCGCGCACACCGCGCGGGGCGCCGCGGCGCTCATCCTGACCCTCATCGTCCTCGTCGGCGCCGTGAACGCCTCCGCCGCGACGCTCGGCGGGGCGTCGGCGCACTCCCTCGGCGCGGCAAGCACGCCCAACGCGCGGGCGAGCGCGGTCACGATCGACTGGACGGGCACCCCGTCCGGGGCGGCATGGAACGTCGACGGCGCCACCGTGCGCGCGGAGGGTGGCGCCTCCTTCGCGGCGGGCGACACGGTCAAGCTCACCGTCGCCCCGGCCGCCGGTCACACGGGACCCCCGTGCGAGGTGCGCACAACTCCGGCCGCGGCCTCCGCCACCGTCGCCCTCCCGGCAACGGCGTTCGCCGCCTGCGGAGCGCTGCGCTTCGACCGCCTCGGCACCGTCGCGGTGGCGGTCTCCGGCGCGCAGGTCGCGGTCGCCGCCTCCCGCGTCGGCGACGTCCGCTCCGCCCTCACCGCGCACTCCGGTCCCGTGCTCAACGCCGACCGCGCGCTCGTCGCCCGCACCGAGGCGGTCGTCGACGCCGGTGTCGCCTACGTCGGCAGGATCGCCGTGGACGTCACGCGGGGCGCCACCGTCGAGGATCTCGTGGGAGAGCGCCTGGACGTCGCGCTGCTCGGGCCGGACGGAACCGTCCGCGCGCGCGTCGGCGGCGTGATCTCGGCGGCACCGGATGCGCCCGTCCGCGTCACGACCGAGGCCGGATCCGCCGTTCCCACCGTCGTGATCGATGCGCGCGCGAACCTGCCGCGGGCGTCGTGGCAGCGCTCCGCCGACGTGGCGAGCCTGTCGGGACTGCTCCTCGCTCCGCAACGGATCGGCGAGGCGCCGTCCCCGGCCGCCGCGATCCAGATGTCGGGATCGATCGTCCAGGCGAAGTAGCAGAAGGTGACGAGGATCCCCGCGACGAACGAGGCTGCCCAGTACCGGCCGGAGGCGCTCTCGCGGCGGACGACGGTCTCGAGCAGGAACACGACCGCGGATGTGATCACGACCACCGCGGTGATCGACGATGTGGTGAACGGATCGAGCTCGGTCATCTCTCCTCCTCGGCATCGAGGGACGGGGAACCGGAGGACGGGGCACCGGGGGAC
>NZ_JADGLL010000033.1 GCF_015235415.1 Microbacterium paludicola
GCAGAGTCGCCCGCGGATAGCCTGGATCCATGCGCGCGACTCTGCTTCACGGCCCCGGTGACGTCCGCTTCGAAGAGATGCCGGATCCGGTCATCCGCGATCCGCGCAACGCGATCGTGCGGGTGGTCGCATCCTGCGTCTGCGGTTCCGACCTGTGGCGTTATCGCGGCATCACCGGCACCGCGACGGAGCCGCAGCTCATCGGCCACGAGTTCGTCGGGATCGTCGAGGAGGTCGGATCCGACGTCTCGCGCGTGAAGGTCGGCGACTTCGTGATCGCCCCGTTCTACGACTGCGACATGACGTGCGAGAACTGCCGCAACGGCTTCTCGACGTCCTGCCTCGAGATCGGCTGGTGGGGCTCGAAGGACCACGCCGGCCACCCGACGGACGGCGGCCAGGGCGAGTACGTGCGCATCCCGCACGCCGACGGCTCCCTCACGGTCGTGCCGGGCGGGATGCCCGACGAGGCGCTCATCCCGAGCCTGCTGACCCTGTCGGACGTCTTCCTCACCGGCCACCACGCGGCGGTGTCGGCGGGCGTCGGCACCGGATCGACCGTCGTCGTGGTCGGCGACGGGGCGGTCGGGCTCAGCGGCGTGCTCGCCGCGTCGCGCCTGGGTGCCGAGCGGATCGTCGCGATGTCGCGCCACGAGCCGCGGCAGAACCTCGCCCGCCAGTTCGGCGCCACCGACGTGATCGCCGCACGCGGGGACGAGGGAGTCGCCGCGGTGAAGGAGCTCTTCGGCGGCATCGGGCCGGACGCGGTGCTCGAGTGCGTCGGCACGAAGGAGTCGATGGATCAGGCGCTCCGCTCGGCCCGCCCCGGCGGTCAGGTCGGCTTCGTCGGGGTGCCGAATGGCGGCCCCGAACTGCCCGTGCGCACCATGTTCTCCACGAATGTGGGCGTGCGCGGCGGGGTGGCGCCGGTGCGCAACTACATCGACGAGCTGCTTCCCGAGGTGCTGTCGGGGGCGATCGAGCCCGGCCGGGTGTTCGACCTCACCGTGCCGATGGCCGAGGTCGCCGAGGCATACGCCGCGATGGACGAGCGCCGCGCCATCAAGTCGCTGCTGCGGCCGTGACGGCGGTCCTGCTCGCGCTCGCCTCGGCGCTCGCCTACGGCGTCTCCGACTTCTTCGGGGGCATGTTCGCCAAGCGACACAGCGCATGGACGATCGCGTTCTGGGGCCAGCTCGGCGCACTCGCGGCGGCCGGGCTGCTCGCCCTCTGGATCGGCGGGCGCCCGTCCGGCATGGAACTTGTCTGGGCCGCCGTCGCGGGTGTCGGGTCGGCGCTCGGCACCGCGTTCCTGTACCGGGGGCTCGCGAGCGGGCGGATGGGCGTGGTCGCGCCGATCTCGGCCGTCGTCAGCGCGGCCGTGCCGATCGTCGTCGGCGTCGCCACGGGGGAGCGGCCCGCGCCGCTCGTCTGGATCGGGATCGCCGTGGGCCTCGTGGCGATCTGGCTCGTCGCGCGCTCCCCGGATCCCGAGGGCGGCGCCAGGGCGGCGGCCGGGGCGTCGGTGCGCGACGGGATGCTCGCGGGCGCCGGCTTCGGCGCGTACTTCGCCGCGATCGGGCAGGTGCGCGACGAGGCGGGCCTGTGGCCGAACGCCGCGAGCATGGTCGTCGCGGTCGTGGCGCTGCTGGTGATCCTGCTGCTCGTGCGCGCGCCGCTCGGCCTTCCGCCGCGGCGTGCGGGGCTCGCGCTCATCCCCGGTGTGCTCGGCGCGATCGCACTCACGCTCTTCCTGCTCGCGGCGCAGCAGGGCCTGCTCACGGTCGTCGCGGTGATCGCGTCGCTCTACCCGGCGGCGACGGTCATCCTCGCCGCGCTCGTGCTGCACGAGCGCATCCACCGCGGTCAGGCCGTCGGCCTCGCCGCCTGCGCGGTCGCCGTCGCCCTCGTCGCCCTCGGCTGAAGAGGACAGCACCTCGACCGGTTGCTGAGCGAGCGCCAGCGAGCCGATGCGACCCGCCCCAAGCCGCCCGCCCGTGCAAGTCGTCATCTCGACTCGCTGGCGCTCGCTCGATAACCGGGGTCGGGTCCAGGGCCTGTACCCCTGTGCGAACGAAGTGAGCGTGGAGCGAAGCGACCCCGCAGCGCGAAGCGCTGCCGCAACGGAGCGTCAGCGACGGTGCCTCGCTCGCCGAGTGGCGGCGCGGAGCGTCGCCCGAGCGCGTGCGAGCCGCTTCTGAAAAGAACCGTGCGAGCCGCTCCTGAATGGAAAAGTCAACCCCGGTGACTGGGAGACTTGTTCGCCCCTACGGTTGCGCCATGAGTATCGGAACCGGAGTTGTTCTCTTCGTCATCGGCGCGATCCTGGCGTTCGCCCTGGAGGTCGACGTACCCGGCATCAACATGGACCTGGTCGGGTATCTCCTCATGGGCGCCGGAGTCGTCGTCTTCATCATCGGCCTCGTGCTGCTGATGCGCCGCCGCTCGGCGATCGAGCGGACCCGCACCATCGACGGCACTGGCGCTGCCGGCGAGCGGGTCACCGAGCGTCGTACGGATGTCGACCCGTACTGATCCGTCGACGCCTGATCTGATAGGACGACGAAAGGGGTGCCTCCACTCGGTGGAGGCACCCCTTTCACGTCTGCGGCGCTGATTACTTGGCGGCGGCCTTCAGCTTCGAACCCGCGGTCACCTTGACGCGCTTGCCGGCCGGGATCTTGATCTCGGCACCGGTCTGGGGGTTGCGGCCCGTGCGGGCAGCGGTCTCGACCTGCTCGAAGGCGATCCAGCCGGGGATCGAGACCTTCGAGCCCTTGGCGACGGCCTCGGAGACCGTGGTGAAGAGGGCGTCGAGAACGCCCGAGACGGCGGCCTGGCTCTGACCGGTCGCGCTGGCGATGCTCGCAACGAGCTCGGTCTTGGTGATGGACTTGTCGGCCATGTCATCCTCCAGCGGCGCCATCAGGACGCCGCAACGTGATCAATGGACCGGAGACGGATGCCCCCGGGCGATCGTCGATCGCGCCTCGAATGTATCAACGAGGCCCGGAATTCCGCGGATTCCGGCGGGTTTCCGGGCGATTCGGGCGGCGTGTCGCCCTCAGATGTGGCCAATGTGACGGATGTGACCCGTTTCCGGGAGAACCGCGGGATTCCGCGGAATGACGATCCCGGGCGCCGCACGTGGGTTCAGTCGTGCAGCGAACGCAGCGCCGAGACGACATCGGCGTGCCACCGGCGGGCCACGGCGAGCACTCCGGTGAAGATGACCGTGTCGTGCGTGGCACCGAGATACTGCACGGCGCTCGCCTCGACGCCCGCCTCGCGCAGGGCGGCGGCGTAGGCGGTGCCGTCGCCCCGCAGCGGGTCGTACTGCGCCGTCAGGATCACGGCCGGGGGCATCCCCTCGAGCGACTCGGCGCGGATCGGAGACGCGTACGGCTCCCGCGCCATCCGCCGGTGCGGAAGATAGGTGCGCGCGACGGAGGCGAGTTCGCGCGCCATCAGCAGGCTCGGGATGCCCAGCGCGCGCGAGGCGCCGAAGTCGATGTGCCGGCCGGTGAGGTCCACAACGGGGACCTCGAGCAGCTGCAGGCGCACCGGCAGCGCGCGCCGGTCGCGGTTCATCAGGGCGACGGCCGCGGCGATGTTGCCTCCGGCAGACATGCCGGCGAGCGCGATGCGCGCGGGGTCGATGCGCAGAGTCGCGGCGTGCGCGACCACCCACTCGAGCACGGCGTGACCCTGCACCACGGCGGTGGGGTACTTGTGCTCGGGTGCGAGGGCGTAATCGGCGGCGATCATCGCCACGCCCGCCTCCGCCGCACGGCGGCGGCTCGCCGCATCCGTCGTCGGGAAGTCGATCCCACCGATCCGGAACGCGCCGCCGAAGAACGTCACGCAGGCGGGGACCGCCGAATCGGGAAGCCCCTCGGCCGTCGGGTAGTACACGCGCACACGCACGGACGGGTACCCGGCGACCGGCACGACGTGCTCGACGGTGTGCACCGTCGGCGCGGGCGTGCCGACCTTCCGCTGCTCCTCGCGATCCCAGGACAGCGCGATCGCCCGGTGCTCGGCGCGGCGCCTGCTCGGCTGCGGCCGCTGCACGACGCGCTCGCGCGTGGCGGTCTCGTGCGCGCGGGCCTTCTCGGCGGGTGGCGCGGTCTTGACCGCCCCTTCCTCCGACGGGCGCATGAACCACGGCCAGCCGAGGCGCTGCTTCAGGATGTCGAGCGCCTGCGCGATCATGTACTTCTTCTGCCGCTTGAGACGGTCGGCGAAGAACGGGTCGAGGGGCATGCTCCGATCCTATGAATCCCGGACACGCGAAAGGGGCGAGGATCCGGATGGATCCTCGCCCCTTCAGGCGGTGGTGGTGCTTACCAGCTCGACTTGGTCACGCCGGGCAGCTCGCCACGGTGCGCCATGTCGCGGAAGCGGACACGCGAGATGCCGAACTTCGTCAGGACACCGCGGGGGCGGCCGTCGATGACGTCGCGCGAGCGGACGCGGATCGGCGACGCGTTGCGGGGCAGCTTCTGCAGGCCCACGCGAGCGGCCTCGCGCTCCTCGTCGGTCGCGTTGGGGTCGATGAGCTGCTTCTTGAGGGTCGCGCGCTTCTCGGCGTAGCGGGCGACGATCTCCTTGCGCTGCTCGTTACGAGCGATCTTGCTCTTCTTGGCCATGATTAACGCTCCTCGCGGAAGTCGACGTGCTTGCGGACCACCGGGTCGTACTTCTTGAGCACGAGGCGGTCGGGGGTGTTGCGGCGGTTCTTCTTGGTCACGTACGTGTAGCCCGTGCCCGCCGTCGAACGCAGCTTGATGATCGGACGGATGTCCTGAGCCTTCTTGGCCATTAGAGCTTCACACCCTTCGCGAGCAGGTCCTTCACGACCGACTCGATGCCACGGGCATCGATGACCTTGATGCCCTTAGCCGACACGTTCAGCGTGATCTTGCGACCAAGCGAGGGAACGAAGTAGGTCTTCTTCTGCACGTTCGGGTCGAAGCGACGCTTCGTCCGGCGGTGCGAGTGCGAGATGTTGTGACCGAAGCCGGGAACGGCGCCGGTCACCTGGCACACAGCAGCCATAGTGTTTTCTCCTTCAATACCGTGGAGTCAGACGACGCCACCCAAGGTCTCTTGTCTGCACACGACCGACCCGACCCTTGCGGGCTGTGTTCGGGAGGGGGTGTACGAACTGCGCACAGGAGTGCACGCAGACAATCGCCAACTCTACCACACCGGGCGTGTCGCGCTTGACTCGGGCGGATCGGGACGTCGCGGTCGGGGAGAATGGACAGGATGCCCGCCTCCGACTCCCGCCCCGCAGACGACCACCCGGAGCGCTGGACGTCCGATCTGCGCCACGCCTTCACCGGCCTGATCCGGTTCCCCGCCTCGCCCGTGCCCCGCTGGCCGGTCGCCACGCAGGCATCGCTCGCGATCGCCGTGCCGATCGTGGTGATGATCCTGCTCGGCCGTCCCGAGATCGGCTTCCAGGCGTCCACCGGGGCGTTCGCCGCGCTGTTCGCGTCGCGCCTGCCGGCCATCGACCGCGTCCGGGTGGTGCCGTTCGTGGCCCTGGGTCTCGTGATCTGCGCGGCGCTCGGCGCCCTCGTCAGCCCGTCGCTTGCCGCGACGCTCGTCGGGCTCGTGATCGTGTCGATCGCGAGCGCCGCGTTCGCATTCGGCTTCGCGCTCGGCCCGCCCGGGCCGCTGTTCTTCGTGCTGGTGTTCGGGCTGTCCGCGCACGTGTCGGCCGGGGGCGCCGATGGGGTCACGCTCGTGTGCGCAGTCGCCGGCGGCAGCGCGTTCGCGTGGGCGATCACCGCGGCCCCGCTCCTGCTCGGCCGCGCCCGCCGCGTCGCACCCCGCTCGCTGCGCGAGCTGCTCCCCGGCCCGTCGTGGCCCCTGCCGGCCCGGCTGCTGCTCGTGCGGGTCGCGATCGTCGCGGTCGTCGGCACGCTTGTGGGCGTGTGGCTCGACCCCGAGCGTGCGTACTGGATCGTCGGCGCCGCGGTGGGTGTGATCGGCACCGCCGCCGACCGGCGGTCGGCCTTCAGCCGCGGTGTGCACCGCACGGCAGGAACGGTGGCCGGCGCGGGTCTGTGGCTGCTGCTCGCGCTGCTTCCCTGGCAGGGGATCTGGCTCGCGCTCGCGCTCGGCGGGCTGCAGTTCGCGATCGAACTCGTTGTGGTGCGCAACTACGCGCTCGCGCTGCTGTTCATCACGCCGCTGGTGCTGCTGCTGACGGGCGCAGCGACGGGCGACATGCACTCCCCCGCGATCGCCGCCGAGCGCGTCGTCGACACGCTCGCCGGCGCGCTGCTCGGCGCCGTGACGGGCGTGATCCACGCCCGTCGGCGCGACTGACCTCGCGGCCTAGGACGCGCCGCTGCCCGGGCGGAACACCGAGACGGTCGGGTCGCCCGGGATCCAGAACCGCCACGGGTAGGCCGCCGTCCCGGCGAGGCCGGCGACGCCCACGCGCGGGCCGGTCGCGATCCCGGCGAGGGGCCGCTCGAGCACCTGCAGGCGAGCGACGGCGTCGGCCCGGGGCTCCCCCGTGACGGCGTCGATGCCGTCGTGCAGCGCGTGCCGCAGGCCGACCGCGTCGCCGAGCCGGCCGGGGCCGCGGGCGAGGTCGCGGTCGGTGCGTGCGACACCCTTCGCCTCGCGGCGGCGGCGCGCGACATCCGCCCCCGCCACGATCTCGCCCGCCCGCAGCAGGATGCCGTCGCCGCGGCCGACCGGTCCGCAGACGACGTTCACGCACGAGTGGATGCCGTGGCTCAGGTACACGTAGAGGTGCCCCGCCTCGCCCCACATCGTCGCGTTGCGGGCGGTCGGCCCCATCCTCGCGTGCGATCCCGGGTCGGCGATGTCGCCGGATCCGAGCCCGTGATACGCCTCGACCTCAGTGATCCTGACCGTCACGTCGCCGTCGGGAAGCGAAGTCGACAGCAGCGCGCCGAGCAGGCGCGGCGCGACCTCGACAGGCAGTCCCGCAAGATCCTCGCGGCGGACCGGGCGGTGCGGTCCCCCGGCCGCGGACGGGTGCGCGCTCACCACGGGCCGGTCGTGCACCACGAGATGTCGAACCCGGCGAGCACCGACACCTCTTCGCCCGAATCGACCTCGACGATGTGGGTCTGCAGGGTCCGCGGCATCGGCAGGCCGCCGACGTCGTACGGGTTGTTCACGATGTCGGGGGCGACGAGGGCGGCGACATAGCGTCCGCTCGGCGAGACGCAGGCCTGCAGCAGCGCGTCCTGCGACTCTGCCTCGAACAGCGGCCTTGTTGTGCCGTCCTCGGCGACGTGGGCGAGCACCTGCGCCGCGGGGTGCCCGGCCTCGTCCATCCGCTGGAACTGCCGGATGGTCCCCGCGCGCCCCTCCGCGCCCTCGGGCACCGGTGTGACCCTGCCGAGCTGGCCGAGGTCGCGATCCGGTTCGACGAGCGCGCTCTCCTCGCCCGTGGTGAGGTCGAGCTGCCCGATTCCGGAACCGACCCGTTCGACGATCGCGGTGTAGCTGCCGCGCGCGATCGCGTCGATCGTGACGGCGCCGCCGAGCAGCGTCGGATCCGCGTCGCTCTGCGGGTCGGTCAGGATGAGCTCGCCGTCGAAGTCGACGAGCAGCAGCGCCGACGAGTCGGGGACGAACCGCCACTGGTCGACGCTCACCGCCTCGCCGCCGACCTCGATCGGCGTGGGCATCGCCGACGGGTCGCGCAGCTGCGACGTGAACAGCACGCTCGCGTTCGGGGCTCCGGACGGATCCGAGTACGTGTACCCGACGAGGTCGCCGCGGTGCGAGACCTGCAGCCCCTGCACGATCCCCTCGCCCGGCAGCTCGATCGGGGCGACCCCCGACCCGTCGCGGTTCATCACCTGCAGCGCCGAGATCCCGTCCTCGGCGGTGGCCACCACGAGCCGCGTCGACGTCGCGCGGAAGTCCTCGATCACGGGCGCCGAGTACACCGGCACCGCGTTCTCGCCGTCGAGCGTCGAGCGGAAGATCGTGTCGTCGCCCTCCGGGTCGCGCTGGAGCAGCATCACCTCGGCGGGCGGGGCGCGGAACGTCGTCTCGAGGGTCCGCTCCGGACCGCCGCCCACGGCGCGGGCGCCGTCGATGCGCACCGTGTAGTCGGTGTCGTCGTCGAGCGGCACGGTGAACCGCACGCCGACGCTGCGACCGGCGGCATCCACCGTGAACGGCGCGGCGGGGCTCACGCTCACCTGGGCGGGGTCGATCTCGGCGAGCGCCTGGTTCACGGTCAGGATGACCCGCGAACCCGAGACCTCGATCGCCGAGGCCGGGTCGACCTGCACCTCGCTCACGCGCGGCCCCTGGGCGAGGCTCGCCGCCCCGCCGGCACCGGCCAGCACGGCGAGCGCGCCGAGCACCCCGGCGAGCGTCAGGGCGAAACGGCGCAGGCCGGCGCGGCGCCGCTCGCCGCGCCGGGTCGGCTCAGTACTCATACGGATCGTCCGGGGCGGGGATGGGCGTGATCTCGCGCGGCTCGACGACGAGCGCGCCGGAGGCGTTCGTGGTCACGACGCCGTCGACCTCCACCCAGGCCCCGGTCTCGAGGTCGTCCTGCCAGCCGGGCGAGGTGACGGGAAGCGACGCGGGCTGCGCGTCGATCACGCAGTGGGTGATGACGAGGCGACCGAGCCGCATCGTCGCGTCGTCGGTCTCGTCCGGCGTGACGAAGCCGGTCAGGGTGACGTGCGCGCCCTCGAACGTGTCGGGGTTGGTGGCGGTGGAGAACACCGAGGCCCAGTCGCCGACCCCGAAGGTGCTCGTGTCGGCGGCGGCGAGGAGCACGTCGTCGGCTCCGGCGAACAGCGGTGCGGTGCCCGTGTCGCGCGCCATGGCAAGCTCGACGGACAGGGGCGCGGGCGGCAGCACGATCGCCCCCACGGCGACGGCCGAGGCCGCCAGGCCTCCGGCCCACGTGGCGGCGCGGGACAGGGACGATGCCGCGGCGCGAGGAACCACGGGGCGCCCACGTCCCTCGTCGGGCTCCTCACCTCGCGCGGCCCCGTGGTCGTGCCCGTGATCGTGGCCGTGGTCGTCCTCCGCGCCCAGCGGCAGGGCGAACGAGGCGACGGCGCCGACGAGCGCGAGCACCGCCATCCCGATCGCGAACCACGACTGATCCGGATTGATGTAGAGCGCGAGGCGCCCGGTCGCCGCGAGGCCGAGGGTGACGACGGCGAGCACCGAGGCGAGCCCCACGCCGAGCCAGCGTGTGGCGGCGGATCCCCAGAGGTCACGCAACGAGATTCACCCCGATCCCGATCGCGAAGGCCGACAGCAGCACGACCGCGACGATGCCGACGAGCGTGCGGGTGGTGAAGGTCGTGCGCATCAGCGCCAGCATCTTCACGTCGATGAGCGGGCCGACGAGCAGGAACACCACGAGCGAGCCCGGCGAGAAGGTCGAGGCGAACGACAGGGCGAAGAACGCGTCCACGTTCGAGCAGATCGCGACCGTCATCGCCAGCGCGGTCATCGCGACGATCGACAGCACGGGGTTCGACCCGATCGCCAGCAGCGCGTCGCGCGGGATGATCACCTGCACGGCGCCGGCGATCGCCGACCCGACGATCAGCGCGGGCATCACGGCACGCAGCTCGACGACGAACTGCGCCAGGCTGCGGCGCCCGCGGCCGCCGGTCTCGTGCGCCACGACCTCGCACGTGTCGAGGAAGCGCCCCGTCAGCAGGCTCGTCGGATCCGGATGCCGGCTGTAGATCCAGCCGATCAGGTTCGCGATCAGCCATCCGCCGACGATGCGCGCGATCAGGATGCCGCCGTCCCATCCGAACGCGGCATGCGTCGTGATGATCACGATCGGGTTGACGATCGGCGCCGCCACGAGGAACGTCAGCGTCTCGGCGGGAGAGATGCCGCGCATGAGCAGCCCGCGGGCGAACGGCACGTTGCCGCACTCGCACACCGGGATCAGCATGCCGAGCAGCGACAGGACGGCGCGCCGCGCCCACGCCCGCCGCGGCATGATCCGCTCGATCACGCCCGCGGGAAGCCAGACCTGCACGGCGATCGAGAGGATGACGCCGAGCATGACGAACGGGAGCGACTCGATCAGCACGCTGAGCGCGAGCGTCAGGCCGTCCTGCGCGCGCGTCGGCAGCGCCTGCGGGAACAGGCCCGGCGCCAGCACGTCAATCGCGATCAGCAGCGCCACGGCCGCGAGGCCGAGCCCCACGGCGACGACCGGGCCGTTGCGACGCGGACGGCGCGCCGACGGTGCCGGCGCGTGGGAGTGCGTGCGGTCCTCGACCGTCATGCCTTCTGGGCCGCGCACGACTCGCACAGGCCGAAGATGTCGACGACGTGCTCGGCGTCACGGAATCCGTGCTGCGCGGCGGTGTCCTGCGCCCACTTCTCGACGGCCGTCGCCTCGATCTCGACGGCGAGCCCGCACGAGCGGCAGATCAGGTGGTGGTGGTGGCCGCTCATCGCGCACGCACGGTAGAGGGCCTCGCCCTCGGGGCTCTGCAGCGAGTCGGCCTGCCCCGCAGCGGCGAGTCCGGCAAGCGCGCGGTAGACGGTCGCCAGGCCGATGCCGGTGTTCTCGTCCCGCAGCGCGGCGTGCAGGCTCTGCGCGCTCACGAAGCCGCGCGCATCCGCGAGCGCATCGCGCACCCGCTCGCGCTGCCACGTGTTCCGCTGAGCCATGATCCGAGTCTAGGCCGCGACCCTCAGGGCGACCTGGGCGCTGCGCGCGGCGCGCGCGCGGTCCTGGCGCCACGCGATCGCGCGGCACACGACGTAGATGAGGAACGAGATCGTGGTGATGTACGGGCTGACCGGCAGGGTGCCGGCTATCGCGAGCAGGATGCCGCCCACCGCCGAGACGAAGCCGAACAGCGCGGCGAGCAGCGGCACGCCGAGCGGTCCGTGGCTGACGCGCATCGCCGCCGCGGCCGGGGTGACGAGAAGCGCCATCACGAGCAGGGCGCCGATGATGTGCACGGCGACCGCGACGATCAGGCCGAGCAGCAGCATGAACACCAGGCTCACGGCGCTCGTCGGCACACCTCTTGCCTCGGCCGACTGCCCGTCGAGCGAGTCGAACCGCAGCGGGTTCCAGACGAGCAGCAGGCCGACGAGCACGACGACCGAGATGCCGATCAGCCAGCCGAGATCCGGGCTCGAGACCGACACGATCTGGCCCGTGAGCAGGCTGAACCGGTTGGCGCTGCGGCCCTCGTAGAGCGAGAGGAACAGGATGCCGAGCCCCAGGCCGAACGGCATCAGCACGCCGACGATCGAGTTGCGGTCGCGCGCGCGGGCGCCGAGCAGGCCGATCAGCGCCGCGGCGGCCACCGCTCCCGCGATCGAGCCGATCACGACGCTGCCGCCGAACAGCAGCGCGGCGGCAGCACCGGCGAACGACAGCTCGCTGACGCCGTGCACGGCGAACGCCATGTCGCGTTGCATGATGAAGACACCGATCAGGCCGCCCACGATGCCGAGCACGGCCCCGGCGACGACCGAGTTGCCGACGAGCTGCAGCAGCGCACCGTAGTCGTCGAACGAGAAGACGTCGCCCCACTCGAGCGCTCCGACCATCCCCGTTCCGGCGATCCCCGTGCCGAGGCTCACGCGGCGCCCGCCTCGAGCGCCGCCGCCGGGATCTCGCAGTGGTCGTCGGCGTCGGGGATGCCCACCACGACGAGGCGACCGCCCGTGCGCAGCACGTGCACGGGAGCGCCGTACAGGTCGGTGAGCACCTCGGTGCGCAGCACCTCGTCCGGGGTGCCGAGCGTGAAGCGGCCGCCGGCGATGTACAGGATGCGGTCGACGCGGTCGAGGATCGGGTTCACGTCGTGCGTCACGAACAGCACCGCCGCCTCGCGCTCGCGCCGCTCGCGGTCGATGATCGCCGTGACGGCCTGCTGGTTGGCGAGATCGAGGCTCGAGAGCGGCTCATCGCACAGCAGCAGCACCGGCTCGTCCGCCAGAGCCTGCGCCACGCGCAGCCGCTGCTGCTCGCCACCGCTGAGCAGCCCGACCGGACGCTCGGCGTAGTCGGCCGCGCCCACCGCCGAAAGCAGCGCGTCAACGCGGCGGCGGTCGCCGGGACGAGGGATGGGCAGGCCGAACCGCGTGCCCTGGATGCCGAGGGCGACGAGGTCGCGGGCGCGCAGGCTGGTGCCCGGCGGCAGGGGGCGCTGCTGCGGGATGTACCCGATGCGGCGATCGCCGCGGCGGGCCGGGGCACCCGCGACGCGGATCTCGCCCGCGCTGAGTTCCTGCAGGCCGAGGATCGCACGCAGCAGCGTCGTCTTGCCGGAGCCGCTCGGCCCGAGCACGGCGACGAACTCGCCAGGCTGCACCGCGAGATCCAGCCCGGCCCACAGCTCCCGGCCGCGCAGGCGCAGTCCGGCGCCGGAGATCTCGAGCACGGGTGCGGTCATGGAACAAGCCTACTGTCGTACTGATAATCGTTCTCTGGGAGCGGGTCTCTAGACGCCGATCGCCGGGCACCGCCCCGGTGGGAGCGGCGCCCGGCGATCGGGCGCGAGAGCGTGTCAGCCAGCGAGGGCCTGCTCGAGCGCCTCGGCGTTCGCGGTCATCCAGGACACGTACGTCTCGCCCTCGGGAAGCGTCTCGGCGTACTCGACGACGGGCACTCCGGCCTCGCCGGCGGCGTCGATCACCCGCTGGGTCTCGGCTCCCGCGGTCTGCGTGTTCGTGATGAGCACGTCGATCTCGCCGCCCTCGATCGCGTCGAGCGCCGCGAGCAGCGTGGCGGGGGGCACGTCCTGCCCCTCCTCGACGGCCTCGGCGAAGCCCTCGGCCGTTGCGTCCTCGAGCCCGGCGGCCTCCGCCAGGTAGCCGCCGACGGGCTCGGTGAAGAAGGCGTGGGCGCCGCCGTGGTCGGCCGCGATGCCCTCGAGCGATGCCTCGAGACCCTCGATGTCGGCAAGGAGGTCCTCCTGGGAGGCCTGAATGTCGGCACCGGCGTCGGGGAGCAGCTCGCCCAGCTCGGCGCCGAGCGCCTCGACAAGGTCGGCCATGGCGTACGGGTCGTACCAGACGTGCTCGTTGAAGCCCTCGATGTGGTCGTGACCCTCGTGCTCGTGGTCGTGCGCCTCCTCGGTGGCCTCACCCTCGGCGTGCTCGTCCTCCGCGTGCTCGTCCTCCGCGCCGGGGTATTCGTGCGAGTACTCGACGGCGGTGATCACGTGCTCGACGCCGGCTTCGTCGGCGAGCTGCTCCATGAAGGGGTCGTAGCCGCCGCCGTTGAGCACAACGAGGTCGGCCTCCTGCACGGCGAGCTGATCGCGCGCGGTCGCCTCGTACGAGTGCGGATCCTGCGTGGGCGAGTCGACGATCGCGGTCACCTCGGCCGCGTCGCCGACGAGCTCCGACACGAGCGACGCGTAGACGCTGGTCGACGCGACGATCGAGAACCCGGATCCCTCCGCCGCACCGCCGGCGTCCGCGTCGGCACCGGCCGACGAGCAGCCGGCGAGGACGAGCCCGGGAAGGGCGAGGGCGGAAGCGAGCACGAGGCGACGACGGGGCATGGGCACGATCGTAGGCGTAATGAGAATCGTTTTCAAATCGCCCCGGGCGCCTCGATCCGAGCCCCTCCCGCCGGCTCAGTCGAGCAGCAGCGCCGGCTCCTCCAGGATCGCCGCGACGTCCGCGAGGAAGCGGCTCATGGCGTCGCCGTCCACCACGCGGTGATCGAACGATCCCGACACCGTCGTCACCCAGCGCGGGCGCACCTCGCCGTCGACGACCCACGGCTTCTGCCGGATCGCGCCCATCGCGACGATCGCCGACTCGCCGGGATTGATGATCGGCGTCCCCGCATCCATCCCGAACACGCCGATGTTGGTGATGGTGATGGTGCCGCCCTGCTGATCCGCCGGCGTCGTCTTGCCCTCGCGCGCCGTGAGCGTGAGGCGCTCGAGCGCCTTGGCGAGCTCGCGCATGCTGAGGTCCTGCGCGTCCTTGATGTTCGGCACCAGCAGACCGCGCGGGGTGGCCGCGGCGATGCCGAGATTGACGTAGTTGCGCACGTGGATCTTCGCGCCGTCGTCGCCGTCGACCCACGCCGAGTTGATCATCGGCGTGCGGCGCGCGGCCCACAGCACCGCGCGGGCGACGATCAGGAGCGGCGAGACCTTGATGTCGGCGAAGTCGGGCGACGACTTCAGCCGCTTGACGTACTCCATCGTGCGGCTGGCGTCGACGTCGGTCCACACCGACACGTGCGGGGCGGTGTGGGCCGATCCGACCATCGCCGCGGCCGTCGCCTTGCGCACGCCCTTGACCGGCACCTCCTCGATGCGGGCGTCGGGCGCGACCTGGGGCGACGCCTTCGGCGGCACGGGGATCTCCTGCTCGCGCTCGGCGGGCCACTCGGGCGTGGAGATGTTGCGGAACACGCTCGCCTGCTGCGCGTGGCCCATCACGTCGTCGCGCGTGACCTCGTTCGACGGGCCGGACGGGCGCACCTCCGACAGGTCGACGCCGAGGTCGCGCGCGAGCTTGCGGATCGGCGGCTTCGCGATGACACCGACCGACGAGGCGACGGGCTTCTCCGGCTTGTTGCGGCGGCGGGTCTTGGCCTCGCCGCCCGTGCCGTACCCGACGAGGACGGATCCGCCGCCCTCCGTCTCGGCGTGCTGGCCGGGACCGGTCGGCTCGTGGGCGTCGCCGCCCGCGGCCGTCGCGGCATCCGCCGGGACGACCGTGATGATGGGCGAACCCACGTTCACGGTGTCGCCCTCGGCGACGAGAAGCTCGCCGACCGTTCCCGCGAACGGCGAGGGAAGCTCGACAAGCGACTTGGCGGTCTCGATCTCGGCGATGACGTCGTCGACCGCGACCGCGTCGCCGGGGGCGACGTGCCACGACACGATCTCGGCCTCGGTCAGGCCCTCGCCGACGTCGGGGAGGTGGAAGGTCTGCATGATGCGATCCTTACGTCAGTGCCGTCAGTATGCGAGGGCGCGGTCGACCGCTTCGAGCACGCGGTCCGCATCCGGAAGGTAGGAGCCCTCGAGCTTCGCGGGCGGGAACGGGGCGTCGAAGCCCGACACGCGCAGCACGGGAGCCTCGAGCGAGTAGAACGCGCGCTCGGCGATCGTCGCGGCGATCTCGCTGCCGACGCTGGTGCTCTGCGGCGCCTCCTGGGCGACCACAACGCGGCCGGTCGAGCGGACCGAGTCGAGGATCGGGCCGTAGTCGATCGGCGAGAGCGAGCGCAGGTCGATGACCTCGCAGCTCGTCCCCTCCGCCTCGGCGAGGGCGGCTGCCTGCAGCAGCGTCGTCACCATCGCGCCGTGGCCGACGAGGGTCACGTCGGTGCCGCGGCGGACGACACGGCTCGCGTGCAGCGGCAGCGCGCGGCCCGACAGGTCGACCTCGCCCTTCTGCCAGTACTTCGACTTCGGCTCGAGGAAGATCACCGGATCCGTCGAGGTGATCGCATCCTGGATCATCCAGTACGCGTCGTTCGGCGTCGACGGGCTGACGACCCGCAGCCCCGGAGTGTGCGCGAAGTACGCCTCCGGGCTCTCCTGGTGGTGCTCGATCGCGCCGATGTGGCCGCCGTAGGGGATCCGGATGACGACCGGCAGCGAGATCGCTCCTTCGTGCCGGTTGGTGAGCTTGGCCAGCTGCGTGGTGATCTGGTCGAACGCCGGGAACACGAACCCGTCGAACTGGATCTCCACGACCGGCCGGAAGCCGGTCATGGCAAGGCCGATCGCGGTTCCGACGATTCCCGACTCGGCGAGCGGGGTGTCGAGCACGCGGCGCTCGCCGAACTCGGCCTGCAGGCCCTCGGTCACGCGGAACACGCCGCCGAGGCGGCCGATGTCCTCGCCCATCATCAGCACGCGGTCGCTGTCGACCATCGCCTTGCGCAGGCCGGCGTTCAGCGCCTTGGCCAGGGTCATCGTCTCCATGCCGCTCACGCGCCCTCCTCGAACGAAGCCTCGTAGTCGGCGAGCCACTTCCGCTGCTCGTCCATCAGCGGGTGCGGTTCCGAGTAGACGTGCGTGAAGATCGAGTCGCGCGTCGGCGCCTCGAGCTGCAGCGTGCGGGTGCGGGCGTCCGCGGCGAGCGCGGCGGCCTCGGCGTCGACGTCGGCGAAGAACGCCTCGGATGCGCCCCGCGCCTCCAGGAACGCGCGCATCCGCGTGATCGGATCGCGCGCGATCCACGACTGCTCCTCGTCGCTCGTGCGGTACTTGGTCGGGTCGTCGCTCGTGGTGTGCGCGCCCATCCGATACGTGACAGCCTCGATCGCCTGCGGTCCGCCGCCGGCGCGCGCCTCGTCGAGCGCGACCTTCGAGACGGCGTAGCTGGCGAGCACGTCGTTGCCGTCGACGCGGACGCTCGGCATCCCGTAGCCGCCGGCGCGGTTCGCGAGCGGCACGCGCGACTGGGTCGCGACCGGCACCGAGATGGCCCAGTGGTTGTTCTGCAGGAAGAACACCTGCGGGGTCTGGTAGCTCACGGCGAAGACCATCGCCTCGTGCACGTCGCCCTGGCTGGAGGCGCCGTCGCCGTAGTAGACGATCACCGCCTCGTCCTTCTCAGGATCGCCGGATCCGCTTCGCCCGTCGAATTCGATGCCCATCGCGTAGCCCGTCGCGTGAAGGGTCTGCGACCCGAGCACGAGCGTGTAGATGTGCGTGTTGCCGTTCTTCGGGGCGGTCGGGTCCCATCCGCCGTGGCTCACGCCGCGCATGAGCTTGATGATGTCGACCGGATCCACCCCGCGGATCGTGCAGACAACGTGCTCGCGGTACGAGGGGAAGATGTGGTCCTGCGCGCGGGCGGCCCGGGCGGATCCGACCTGCGCGGCCTCCTGGCCCTGCGACGGCGGCCACAGGGCGAGCTGGCCCTGACGCTGCAGCAGCGTCGCCTGCCGGTCGAACGCCCGGATGACCGTCATGTCGCGGTAGAACTGCTCGAGATCGGCGTCGCTCAGCGCGTCGATCAGCGGGAGGTACCGGTCGGCGCTCGCCGACGGCGCGATTGTGCCGTCGGCGCCGAGGATGCGGACGGTCGGGTCGATCTCAGGTTCTGCGGAACCAGCTCCTGGGGAAGTCACCGTTCCACGCTATCCGCGGGGCGGTGCCGGATCGACGAAAGACTCGGGACAACGGATCCGACGATCCCCTGGACATTCCCCACAGACTCATGCGCGGCGAACGATATGAGCGCCCCGCTCAGACGCCGCCGTGGGAGCTCAGGCGCGCAGGGCGCCGGCGATCTCGAGCACCTTCTCGAGCGACTCGTGCTCGCCGATCGAGATGCGCACGCCCTCCGGGAACGGACGCACGATGATCCCGGCGGCATCGAACGCCGTGGCCACGGTGGTCGACTCGAGCGCCTCGGACGCGGGAAGCCAGACGAAGTTGCCCTGCGCATCCGGCACGTCCCAGCCGATCTGGCGAAGGCCGGCGACCAGCGCGCTGCGGCGGGCGACGATCTCGTCCACGCGCTCGTCGAGCTCTGCCTGGTGGGCGAGGCTCGCGACCGCGGCGGCGACCGCGGTCGCGGTGACCGACAGCGGCGTGACCGTGCTGCGGCCGGCATCGAGCACGCGCGGGTGGCCGATGGCGTAGCCGACGCGCAGCGCCGCGAGGCCGTATGCCTTCGAGAAGGTGCGCAGCACGACGACGTTCGCGTGGGCCTCGAAGACCCGCTCCCCCAGGCCGTCGACGGCCTCGGCGTCGCGGACGAACTCGGCGTACGCCTCGTCGAGCAGGATGAGCACATCCGCCGGCACCTTCTCCACGAACGCGTGGAACTCGGCGCTCGTGATGATCGGACCGGTCGGGTTGTTCGGGGTGCACAGCAGGATCACGCGCGTGCGCTCGGTGACCGCCGCCGCCATCGCGTCGAGGTCGTGGCGGCCGTCGGGCAGGTTCGGCACCTGCACGCTGCGCGCACCGGCGACCAGAGCGAGGCTCGGGTACGCCTCGAACGAGCGCCACGAGTACACGACCTCGTCGCCGGCGGTCGCCGCGGCCTGGATGAACGCCTGCAGCAGGGCGACGCTGCCCGCGCCGACGAGCACCGCCTCGGGGTCGACGCCGTACTTCTCGCCCAGCGCGGCGCGCAGGTTCGCCGCGGTCGCGTCGGGGTACCGGTTGAAGTCGACCGCCGCGCGCGCTGCCTCGACGACGCCGGGCAGCGGCTCGAACGGGTTCTCGTTGCTCGACAGCTTGAACCCGCTCGGGTCGGCCGAGCGCCCCTGCTTGTACGGCGGCAGGGCCGCGATCTCGGGGCGGATGCGGGGCAGAACCGGCTGCTCGGACGTCATGCCCGCCAGTCTATTGAGGCCCTCCCCGGTCGTTGAGCGGAGTGAGCGTCAGCGACCACCGGTCGTGTGGCAGGGCCGCCGGCTTCGACTCGCTAGCGCTCGCTCAGCCCGTTTCGACTCCGCTGCGCTCCGCTCAACGACCGGGGGTGTCACTGCTCCCGGTCGTTGAGCGGAGTGAGCGCCAGCGAACGCAGTCGAAACGGGGTGAGCGACGAGCGCAGCGAGGAGTCGAAGCCATCGGCCGAGCGCCCGTGATTGCGCACGCGCGCCGCACTACCTCCCCTTCGAAACCGCCTCCCACAGGCCCTGGAGGTAGCTGGCGCCGAGGGCGCGGTCGTAGAGGCCGTAGCCCGGGCGGCCGGTCTCGCCCCAGATCATGCGGCCGTGGTCGGGGCGGATGAAGCCGTCGAAGCCCGCGTCATGGAAGGTCTTCACGATGTCGTACAGGTCGAGCGAGCCCTCCGACGACAGGTGCGCCGATTCGTAGAAGCGCCCCTCGTCCTGCCAGCGGATGTTGCGGATGTGCGCGAACGGCACGCGGCCCTCGCCGGCGAACTCGCGCACGATGTCGACGACGCTGTTGTCGGGATTGGCGCCGAGGCTGCCCGTGCAGAGCGTGAGGCCGTTGTTCGGGCTGTCGACGGCGTCGAGGATCCAGCGCAGGTCGTCGCGGTTCGACACGACGCGGGGAAGGCCGAACAGCGGGTGCGGCGGGTCGTCGGGGTGGATCGCCATCGAGATGCCGACCTCCTCGCACACCGGGATGATCGCCTCGAGGAAGTACTTCAGGTTCTCGCGCAGCACGGTCGCATCCACGCCGTCGTACTTGGTGAACAGCGTCCGCAGATCGGCGAGGCGCTCAGGCTCCCAGCCGGGCAGCACGAGTCCCGACGTCTCGCTCTCGTACTGGGCGAGCAGGCCCTCGGGGGTGATCGCCTCCGACACCGAGCGGTCGTACTGCATCGTCTTCGAGCCATCGGGAAGCTCGTACCAGAGCTCGGTGCGCAGCCAGTCGAACACCGGCATGAAGTTGTAGCAGATCACCGAGATGCCCACCGCGCCGAGGCGGCGGATCGTCTCGCGGTAGTTGTCGATGTACCGGTCCCGGGAGGGGAGGCCGATCTTGATGTCGTCGTGGATGTTGACCGACTCGATGACCTCGAGCGCGAGCCCGGCATCCTCGACCTGCTTCTTGAGCGCGCCGATCTTGTCCTCCGGCCACGCCTCGCCGACGGGAACGTCGTACAGCGCGCCGACGACGTCGCGCACCCCGGGGATCTGCCGGATGTGCTGCAGCGGGATCGGGTCGTCCTGGGCGCCGAACCAGCGGAAGGACATTCTCATCGGGTGCTCCTTACGAGTGGGCGAGGGAGAACAGGGCCGAGCGCACGGCGCCGGGGCCGTGCAGCAGCGAGCTGAGGTGGGCGATGACGGTGGGCGCGACTCCCGCCGCGACGAGATCCACGCCGAAGATGGACGCGTCCGTCAGGAACTCGCGCGCGGCCGTCGCCGTGCGCGGCTCACCGAAGCGCACTCCCGCGAGCCGCTCGTCGAGCTCGGCGAGCAGCGGATCCGGGCTGCGCTCGAAGGGCGCGCCCTGGTCGTCGACGGCGAGCAGGTACCGGATCCACGCCGCGATCGCGAACGGGATCCAGGTGAGCGACTGCGCGGATCCGGCCGCGACGTGGCGACGGATCGTCTCGCCGAAGCGGATGCCGACCTTCTGCGACGTGTCCGACGCGATCCGCTGCGGGGCATCCGGAAGCCCGGGGTTGGGCAGGCGCTTCTCGATCACCTCGCGGAGGAACGCGGCCGGATCCATCCCCTCCGGGGTGTCGACGACCGGCAGGCCCTCGACGGCCCCGACGCCCACCACCATGCGCCGGATGTCGGAGTCGCGCATCATCTCGGCGATGCGCGTGAAGCCCAGCAGGCACCCCGTGACCGCCATGGCGGTGTGGAGCGGGTTCAGGCACGTGCAGACCTTCATGCGGTCGGCGCGACCGACGGTCTCGCGGTCGCCGAGCACAACGCCGCCGCTCTCGAACGGCGGCCGGCCGTTGGGGAAGTCGTCCTCGAGCACGAGGTAGCTCACGGGTTCCGTGTTGGAGAAGGCCGCGAGCGGCCCGCCCGATGCGCGCTCGGTGATCCGCGTCGTCTCGAGCCCGAGGGCGGCGAGTGCCTCGCCGACCGCGGGCGAGGGGGCCGGGGTGATCCGGTCGACCATCGTCGAGGGGAACGTGGCCGAGCTTCCGTCCTGGAGCCATGACGCGAACGCGGCGGGCGCCCGGCCGTCCGCGGCCCACGCCTCCGCGACCCGATTCACGGCGGTCGCGAGCCGCTCACCGTTGTCGGAGAAGTTGTCGGTGCTGACAAGCGCGATGGGTGCGGCACCCGCCGCGAAGCGCGCGAGCAGCAGCGAGGCGAGCGCCGGGATCGCGCCGCCGGCACGTCCGGGGCCGCGTGCGACATCCTCATCCGAGACGATGTAGCCCTTCTCCGTCACGGTCAGCGTCACCAGCTGCAGCGACGGGCTCTCGAAGACCTCGGTCACACGCGCCCAACCGGCATCCGAGCCGAGATGGTGGCTCTCGGCGACCGACGCGATCACGGTGGGCTCGAGCGATCCGTCCTCCCGCATCACCGCGTTGACGAACAGGTCGTCGGTGGCGCGGGAGTTCTCGATCACCGCGGGATCGCGCAGGTTCGCGAGGATCACTCCGGTGTCGTGGCCGGCGTCGAGCATCCGCTGCGCGACGACCGCGTGCAGGCTGCGGAAGAAGTTGCCCGCCCCGAGGTGCACCCAGCTCGGCCGCTCCGCCGTCGCGGCGCGCATCGCGCGCACGTTGTACCGCGGCACGCCGAACCCCGCCGCCTCGAACTCGTCGAGGCGGTCGAGCGCACCCGCGTCCAGCACGAGGCTCACGTCGACACCAGCGGCACGTCGAAGCGGAAGTAGCGCACGGCGTTGTTGTGGAAGACGTCGCGCAGGATCGACTCGAGCGTCGCGTCGTTCGCGGGGAACTCCCCCGACTCGACCCACTGCGCGACGATGTCCACGACGATGCGGCGGAAGTACTCGTGGCGCGGGTACGACAGGAACGAGCGCGAATCGGTCACCATCCCGACGGCCGCGGGAAGGAAGCCGACCTCGGCGAACGTGCGGATCTGAGCCGCCATGCCGGCGATCGTGTCGTTGAACCACCACGCATTGCCGAGCTGCACCTTGCCGGGGATGCCGGCTCCGGGGAAGCAGGTGGCGAGCACCGCGAGCTGCTTGTTCTGGGCCTCGTCGACCGTGAACAGCAGCGTGCGCGGCAGGGCGTCGGCGGCCTCGAGCTCGCCGAGGAACTCGCGCAGCGCCTCGATCGGGCGGTCCTCGCCGATCGCGTCGAAGCCGGTGTCGTGCCCGATCCGCCGCATCGCGCGCGGGTTCGCGTCGCGCAGCGCGTTGAGGTGAAGCTCCATCACCCAGTCGCGCTGGTGGTACAGCGTCGCGAGACGCCGCATCAGGGCCCAGCGGAACGCCTCCACGTCGTCGGCGGCGAGCGCCTCGCCGCCGAGCCGGCGACGCAGGATGGCATCCGCCTCGGCATCCGTCGCGGCGCGCTTGGGGAAGATCTCGAGCGACTGGTCGGACACCGTGCAGCCGCGCTCGTCGAAGTACGCGATGCGCTGCTCGAGAGCCGCGACGAGGCCCTCGAAGTCGGAGATCGCCGCGCCCGTCGCCTCCCCCAGGCGCTCGACGTACGGGCCGAACGCATCGCGCTCGATGCGCAGCACGCCGTCGGGGCGGAAACCGGGGACGACGAGGGTGTCGAAGTCGGCGGCCTCGGCGAGGGTCGCGTGATGCTCGAGCGCATCGAGCGGGTCATCCGTCGTGCAGATGACCTCGACGCCGCTCGCCCGCACAAGGCCGCGGGCGCTGAACTCCGGCCGGCGCAGCTTCTCGTTCGCGCGCTCGTAGATGTCGCGCGCGCTGTCGGCATCCAGAACGTCGTCGATCCCGAAGTAGCGCTGCAGCTCGAGGTGCGACCAGTGGTGGATCGGATTGCCGATCGCCCGGCCGAGCACGCTCGCGAACGCGTGGAACTTCTCCCAGTCGTCCGCGTCGCCGGTGATCAGGCGCTCGTCCACGCCGGCGCCGCGCATCAGGCGCCACTTGTAGTGATCGCCCCCGAGCCACACCTCGGTGATCGACGCGAAGCGGCGATCCTCGGCGAGCTCCTGCGGCGACAGGTGGCAGTGGTAGTCGACGATCGGCAGGTCGGCGGTCGCGGCGTACAGGCGCCTCGCCGTCTCGGAGCCGAGCAGGAAGTCGGGGCCGAGGAACGGCCGGATGGCCGCGGCCGCGTCGGAAGGAGTGTCGAGCGCCATCGATCGCCTCACAGGTCAGAGGGGTTGTCCGTCACGAGTCTTGCGCACTTCAGCGGGCGACCGGATCGCCGCCCGCGACGAGTTCCGCGATGCCGCGCCGGGTGGGCATCATCTCCCAGTCGCCGTCGCCGCGGCAGGCGCAGGCTCCCGCCGCCGCCGCTGTGCGCATCCGGTCCTCGAGGCCGAGGCCGGCGAGGCGCTCGGCGAGGTAGCCGCCGACGAACGCGTCGCCCGCGCCCACCGTGTCGGCGACCTCCACGCGGAACGGCGGCTGCTCGTGCGCGCGGCCGTCGGCGAGCGCGTACGCGCCGCGCTCGCCGAGCTTGATGACGACCTCGCGGGGCCCGAGGTCCGCGATGCGCTGCGCCAGCTCGGCCGGTGCGCCCGCGTCGACCGCGATCGCTGCCTCGTCGTCGCCCGCGAAGACGATGTCGGCGAGGGCGATCGCCTCGCGGTACGCCGGCGCTGCCTCCTCGGCGCTCCACAGCTTCGAGCGGTGGTTGATGTCGAACGAGACGGCGGCACCGGCCTCCTTCGCCGCACGCGCCGCGGCGAGCACCGTCTCGGCGGACGCAGCGCTCAGGGCGAGCGCGATGCCCGTGAAGTGGAAGATCTGTGCCCCGGCGAGATGCTCGTGCGGCACGTCCTCGCGAGCGATCCGGCTGCCGGCGTTGCCGGCGCGGTAGTAGACGACGCGGGTGCGGCCGAGCGACGGGCGGTCCTTGATCATCAGCGCGGTCGGCGCGACCGGATCGACGCTCGCCTCGACCGTGACGCCTTCGCCGCGGATGCCCCGGATGATGCGGCGGCCGAACGCATCGTCGCCGACCCGCCCGATCCACGTGGCCTCGGCACCGAGCCGCGCGGCCGCGATCGCGACGTTGCTCTCGGCCCCGCCGAAGCTGACCGTGGCGTCGGCGGTGGTGTCGAAGCCTCCCGCCCGCGGCGAGTAGACGAGCGCGAGGCTCTCGCCGACGGTGACGAGCCCGCTCATGCGCCGTTGCCGCCCTCGGCGACCGAGCCCGCGATCTCGACCGACGCGCGGACGGCCTCCGCGACCGCATCCGCACCCTTGTCGAGCATCGCCCCCGATGTCAGCCAGCTGCCGCTCACGGCCGCGACGGCAGGGTGGGCGAGGTGCTCGGCGAGCGTCGCCTGCGAGACGCCCCCGGAGGGCATAAAGCGCATGTCGCCGAAGGCCGCGCTGAGCGCGTCGATCAGCGTGAGGCCGCCGAGGACGTTGGCCGGGAACAGCTTGACGAACCGCAGCCCGGCCTGGCGCGCGCGCAGCACCTCGGTCGCCGTGGCGACGCCCGGAACGATCGGGACACCGCGGCGCTGGGCGACCTCGACGATGTCGTCGGCGTAGCCGGGTGTGACGAGGAACTGGGCGCCGGCGTCGAGTGCCGCCTCCGCCTGAGCGGCGTCGAACACGGTGCCGGCGCCGACGATCAGCTCGCCGTGGGAGGCGAGCTCCCCGAGCGCCGTCATCGAGTAGGGAGTGCGCAAGCCGACCTCGACGATGTGCAGCCCGCCCCCGAGGAGACCGTCGCGCAGCGCGGCCGTCTGCGCCGCGTCGGCCGGGGCCGCGAGCGGCACGAGCGCCTGGCCGTCCAGCACGCTCGTCGTCGGGGTGGTGTTCATGTGGACCTCCGTGGCCGTCCCGTGGTTCCGCCAGGCGAAACCGAGTTCTATAATCCACTATACGAGCTCGGGGCGACAGCGCCAGGTGGGAGATGCGGCATGACGGACCTCAAGGAGCGCCTGAGCGCCGGCGAGAAGACCCTGGCCGTGCTGTCGGCCGCGCTCGACCACTCGCGCTTCAGCGACATCGTCGCCGCGACGGGGCTGCCGAAGGCCACAGTTCACCGCGTCCTCGCCACGCTCATCGCCACGAACTTCATCGCGGGGGACGGCGAGCGCGGCTACGGCGCCGGGCCCGCACTGCTGTCCCTGTCCGGCCGGGCGCTCTCCTCCGTCGACATCACCGACGTCGCCGCGCCGATCGTCGACCGCCTCGTCGCCGAGGTCGACTGCACGGTGCACGTCGGCGTCGCGACCGACAGCGAGATCGTCTACCTCATCCGCCGCGATGCCTCGAAGCCGTATCAGATGAAGTCGCGCGTCGGTCACGGGATGCCGCTCCACTGCACCGGGATGGGCAAGGCGGTGATCGCCTCGTGGCCCGAGGAGCGCGTCGCCGAGCTGGCATCCCGCGTGGGGCTGCCTGCCCGCACCCCGCAGACGATCACGACGCTGGATGCGCTTCGCGCGGAGCTCGCCCGGGTGCGCGCGCGGGGTTTCGCCACCGACCTCGGCGAGAACGAGTTCGGCACCGTCTGCGTGTCGGCCGGGATCCGGGACCACACGGGTGCGGTCACGCACGGCCTGTCGATCTCGTCGATCGAACTGGAGCATCCCGGCACGTCCATCGAGCAGTTCGCCGACGCCGCGATCGCCGCGGCCGCCGAGATCTCCCGCCTGGTCGGCTCTCCCGCCTGACGCCCGCACTCCCTCGAGTGATCGGCCCGCGTCTGCAAGGATGCGGGCATGCGCTTCCTCGTCCGCGTCGTGGTGAACGCGTTCGCCATCTGGGTCGTCACCCTGATCCCCGCACTGCAGGTGTCGGTGACCCCGTTCTCCCCGGGTGGCGACCTGCAGCTTGTGCTCACGCTGCTCGTCGTCGCCGCGATCTTCGCCCTGGTGAACACGATCGTCGGCACCATCATCAAGATCGTCGCCTTCCCGATCTATCTCCTGACGCTCGGGCTCATCTCGCTCGTCGTCAACGGGTTCCTGCTCTGGCTCACGGCGGTCATCACCGGCGCCTGGAGCTGGGGGCTGACCGTCGAGCACTTCTGGTGGGGTGTGGTCGCGGCGTTCCTGATCAGCGTCATCAACTGGCTGTTCGGGATCATCCTGCGGCCGCAGAAGAAGAAGGACTGAGCACTCACCCGGGCTCTCCCGTCCGGCTGATGTAGGAGTCGGACACCTGGCGCTCCGTCGCCTCGTTCAGTCGCGCCACCTCGTTGTGGAAGCCGGTGATCCGCGGGTCGCCGCTGGCGTCGGCATCCCGCGCGAGCTCGCGGTATCCCTCGAGCGCGTGCGGCTCGATCAGCTGGTCGAGGTCGCCGGGGTCGCCGAAGCCGGGGTGGTGCACGTCGCGGACGACGACGCTGCCGGGCCCTCCCGCGGCTCCGGGCACGCCCGCGCCGGCCAGCCCCGCGACGGGGTCGTCGTCATAGCGCAGCGTGATGTGTCGCGTCTCCTCGCCGAGCATCGCCTGCACGGGCGGGGCGACCGACACCACGGTGCGGAAGTCGTACGTCCCCTGCATCGCCATCCACTCGATGATCATCGCGCCCTGCGAGTGCCCGGCGCCGTGCACGATGTCGCCCGGCTGCGCTCCGGCGTTGCGCAGCGCCTGCTCGACCGCCCGGTACGACTCGCCCTCCGTCCGCCCATACAGGTCGAAGTTGGAGTTCCCGTCGAGGGCTTCGATGCCGTCCTCCTCGCCGGGGAGCAGGTTCCAGTCGCCGTCCTGCATCATGTCCTCGGTGCCGCGGACGTACACGGCGTACTCCTTGTGGCCGTCGGGGAACGTGTGGACCTCCACCCGCACGTTGGTGCGGGGGTCGTCGGGGATGCGATCCACGAAGTCGGCGACCTTCTGCGGGGGCCGCGCCTCGGCCTGCCGAAGGGCCTCGCTCTTTGTCGAGTAGTCCCCGGGAGTCGGATCCGGTCGCAGCGTCGATCCCGGCGGGATCACGCCGAAGCCGAGAGCGGTCACCGTGTCGAACACCTGCTGTCCCACCTCCCGAGGCGAGTTCGTGCCCGGCAGCCAGTCGGTGAGGTACGGCAGGCCGAGGGTGGCGTTGGCGAGGAGCTCGTCGTCCCAGTTCTCCTCCCGCTCGTCGAGCAGCGCCTGCGCCTCCGCGACGGGATCGCGGCCCGTGCCCTCGTACTGGGCGTGGATGTCGCCGAGCGCGTCCCCGCTCGCGCGCGCCGTGGGTGGCGCGTGGCCGAATCGCTCGATGTGCCACAGAGCGTCCGCGGCCTCGTACACGTCGGCCGTGTAGCGCAGCGCGGACGCGAGACCCGCCACGCGGTCGCGCAGCTCGACGGCCACCGTCGCCAGCCCGGCGCTGTCACTCGGTCCCATGGCGATGGGCGTCGCCCATTCGGCGGCACGCAGCGCGGCGTACGCCTGCTCGAGCTCGGCCACGGCGAGATCGACCTGCCCCGCCGCACCGCGCAGCGAGGCGGTGTCGACCCAGATCACATAGCCCGAGGCGATGTCGGACATCTCAGGGCTCCGGGACCACGCGGTCGGCGAACCGCAGGGCGCGGGCGAGCACGTCCTGGGCGGTCGCCGCGCACGATCCGGCGAGCGCGCTTGCGGTGACCCACTGCGCGAACGCCGCATCCTGGAAGGCGCGCGCGGCTGGCGCATCCCACGCGACCATCAGGCGCACGCCGGACAGGCGGTCGCTCGCCGCGGCCAGATGGGTCTGCGCCGTCTCCAGCGCCATGCGGGCCTCGACCGTCAGCGCGTATGCGTCTATCGATGTCATGCGTCAACTGTCCCGCCAGGGCCGTTCTTGCACCCGCGCTCATCCGCGGAACCGGGGCGACCGGGGCGGTGCGGCGCCCTGTGGACGACCCACCGCCGCGAGAGGGACCGCGGAGAGCGGCTGTGAGGAGCGCCCCGCGCGGGCAGAATGAAGCAATGACCGATCCGGATCCCTTCCGCGTCGTGTTCGTGTGCACCGGCAACATCTGCCGCTCCCCGATGGCCGAGGTCGTCTTCCGTGATCTCGCCGAGCGCGCCGGGGTGGCGGACCGCGTCCGGTCGACGAGCGCGGGCACCGGAGACTGGCACGTCGGCGAGCGGGCGGATCAGCGCACGCTCGCGGCGCTCGAGCGCCGCGGGTACGACGGATCAGCGCATCGCGCGAAGCAGTTCACGGTCACCGCCTTCCACGAAAACGACCTCGTGATCGCCCTCGACCGCACGCACGAGCGCATCCTGCGCCACTGGGCGCACCGCGAGGAGCACCGCGACAGGATCTCGCTGCTGACCTCGTACGATCCGGCTGCCGCCGCGCCGGATGTGCCCGACCCCTATTACGCCGACGACCGGGCGTTCGACGATGCGCTCGCTATGATCGAGAGCGCCAGCAGGGCGCTGTTCCGCCAACTCGAACCGGCGATCCGGCCGCCTCGATCCGCCCACTGACCCCGACCGGAGGTCCCGCGTGACCGCGCTTCCCCCCCAGCCCCTCAGCCCGCTCGACGGCCGGTACCAGGCCGCGGTCTCACCGCTCGGCGAGTACCTCTCGGAGGCGGGTCTGAACCGGGCCCGCGTCGAGGTGGAGATCGAGTGGCTGATCACGCTGACCAACCACTCACTGTTCGGCAGCTCGCCGCTCACGCAGGATGAGAAGCACCAGCTGCGCGCGCTGTACCTCACCTTCGGCCAGGCCGAGATCGACTGGCTCGCCGAGCGCGAGGCGGTCACCCGCCACGACGTGAAGGCCGTCGAGTACCTCGTGCGCGACCGCCTGAGCGCCCTCGGCCTCGACCGGATCGCCGAGCTCACGCACTTCGGGTGCACCAGCGAGGACGTCAACTCGCTCGCGTACGCGCTCACCGTCAAGCGCGCCGTGAACGACGTCTGGCTGCCGGCCTTCCGCGGCGTCATCCAGAAGCTGCGCGACCTGTCGCTCGAGCACGCGGATGCCGCGATGCTCTCCCGCACGCACGGCCAGCCGGCGACGCCCACCACCATGGGCAAGGAACTCGGCGTCTTCGTATGGCGCCTCGAGCGTGTGCTCGCGCAGGTCGAGCGCAGCGAGTACCTCGGCAAGTTCTCGGGCGCGACCGGCACCTGGTCGGCGCACCTCGCCGCGGCGCCGCAGGTCGCGTGGCCGAACATCGCGCGCGACTTCGTCGAGTCGCTCGACCTGACGTTCAACCCGCTGACGACGCAGATCGAGTCGCACGACTGGCAGGTCGAGCTCTACGACCGCGTCCGCCACGCGGGCGGCATCCTGCACAACCTGGCGACCGACATCTGGACGTACATCTCGCTCGGCTACTTCGCGCAGATCCCCGTCGCGGGGGCGACCGGATCGTCGACGATGCCGCACAAGATCAACCCGATCCGGTTCGAGAACGCCGAGGCGAACCTCGAGCTCTCGGGCGCCCTGCTCGCCTCGCTGGGATCGACGCTCGTCACCTCCCGCCTGCAGCGCGACCTGACCGACTCGACCACGCAGCGCAACATCGGCGTCGCGTTCGGCCACTCGCTGCTCGCGCTCGACAACCTCACGCGCGGCCTCGGCGAGATCTCGCTCTCGCGCGACGTGCTGCTCGCCGACCTCGACCAGAACTGGGAGGTGCTCGGCGAGGCGATCCAGACCGTCGTGCGCGCCGAGGTCACGGCCGGGCGCTCGACGATCAAGGATCCGTACGCGCTGCTCAAGGACCTCACCCGCGGCCGTCGTGTCGGCGCCGCCGATCTCGCCGAGTTCGTCCAGGGCCTCGAGATCGGCGACGAGGCGAAGCAGCGCCTGCTGGCGCTGACGCCGGCGACCTACACGGGCCTGGCCGAGCAGCTCACGCGCTCGAAGCTCTGAGCTCCGGGGTGGCCGCCGCGCCCTCATGCGTCGCGTGCGGCCCCGACGGATGCTCGCCCGCGTGGCGCGGGAACGGCATCCCGATACGCGCGCCGCTGACGATGTCGGCGACGTGAGCACGGAAGTTCGGGCAGTTCGAGATGTCGTGCGCCTGACACTCCATGGCGTGGCGGGCCATGGCACGCGAACGCTCGAGCGCAGCGATCTGCTCATCGATGTCGGCGAGGTGCGTCTCGAGGATGCGGTGCCGTTCCGCCGATCCGGTATCGACGAGAGCCCGGATCTGGTCGAGGCTCATGCCGGCGGCCTTGCTCGCGACGATGGTGGCGACCCGGTACGCGTCCGCCTCGCCATAGCGTCGCCGCCCCGCCGCGTCGCGCGCGGGCGTGAGGAGGCCGACGTCCTCCCAGTGCCGCAGCACGTGCGTGGCGAGACCGAACCGCTCGGCGAGTTCGCCGACGCTCCACGGAGTTGACTTCATGTCGACATGAAGTCACACACTCGTCTTCGGCGCAACTCGACCGCGCCGGAGAAGAGGGGATCATGTACGACGTCGCGATCATCGGCGGAGGACCGGCCGGCCTGCAGGCGGCACTGACGCTGGGCCGGATGCACCGCACGGCCGTGCTCATCGACAGCGGGCGATATCGAAACGCGCCCGTGGAGCACATGCAGAATCTCATCGGCTTCGACGGGCGCAGCCCCGCCGAGCTGCGCGAAGCCGCCCGGCGCGAGCTCGCGGCCTACGACACCGTCTCGACGCGCGCGGGCGAGGTCGTCCGCATCGAGGGGGCGGCCGGCGCCCTCGCGCTCACGCTCGCCGACGGCGACCGGATCGACGCCGGCCACGTCATCCTCGCCACCGGCGTCGCCGACGCGCTGCCCTCGATCCCCGGCCTGCAGTCCCTGTTCGGCACGGTCGCGGCCCACTGCCCGTTCTGCCACGGCCACGAGTTCGCCGGCACCACCGTCGGTCTGATCGGGATGAGCGACCACTCACCGCGGATGGCGGCGATGCTCGGCCCCATCGCCGCCGCGACGGTCGTGCTGTCGAACGGCGACCCGGTCGATCCGGCCGTCGCGGCTCAGCTCGAGAAGCGCTCGTCCTCCGTCAGGACCGAGCGGATCGCGTCGGTCGAGCCCGCCGGCGACGGCGCCCTTGTGCGCTTCGAGGATGGATCCACCCTCGCCGTCGGCGGGCTGCTGACCGCCACGGCGTGGCGTCAGTCGGCGCCGTTCGCCGAGCAGCTCGGCCTCGAGATGCACGCCTCGGGCGCGATCCAGGTCGACGCGTTCGGGCGCACGAGCGTCGCCGGCGTCTCGGCCGCGGGAGACGGCGCGGTCGGCCCGGGACTGCCAGGGCCGATGCACGCCGTCGGCCTGTCGATCGCCGCGGGACTCACCGCCGCGGCGATGATCGTGCAGGACCTCGTCGCCGCGGAACTCGCCGGCTGAGGCCGCCCGCGTCAGTCCTCGTCGTTCTCGTTCTGGTTGCGCAGCGCCTCGTCGTCGAGCAGCGCCAGGTCGGCGCGCGTGACGAGCTGAGACGTGACCGCGTACTCCACGAGGCGGGCGCGGCGGTTCGTGGCGAGCTTGCCCGGACCGCCGCGCAGGCCCTGCACGCCCATCCGGTCGAGCTTGTCGCAGACGTTGTCGAGCTTGCGGTTGAACTTGCTCATCGTCCAGCCGAGGCGCTGGGCCGCGGCGCTCGACGACGGAAGCTCGCTCATGCTCACGCCCTCACGGCGCAGCATCGGCTCGGCGAGCGCGACGATGAGCAGCTTCTGCAGCGGCGTGAAGCTCACCGGCATGACGGTGGTCTCACCGCTCATCGACGCCTCGATCTGGCTGGAGACGGCGTACTGCGCCTCCTCGGTGTACAGCGTCAGCTCGTACGTCGTGGGGCCGGCGGTGAACACGATCACGCTCTGCGCGAAGACGACGGGCATCCGCGCGCCCGGCGACAGCCACGACTGCACGGCGCCGCCCGCGCTCGAGATCGTCGCGGCCAGGCGCGATCCGACGTTCGCGAGCCACCACAGACCGTCGTGGTACTGGAGCTCGAGGAACTGCCGGTGAAGGTACTGGTTGTCGTCGATCTCGAGATCGCCCTCGCGGCCGATCACGAACGGACGCCCCGCGGGAACCTCGATCCATTCGCCGGCGAATTCAACCCGCAAAGGCGCGAATCGACCTGGCATCGTATTTACCTCGACCTCGTCGAACGCACCTGTCGACGGACTCATTTCTGTCACTTTTCCATCCCCCTTATGTGACATATTGCCACGCCGCGGGAAATCGCGTCGGCCGCGGGCGTCAGAGCACGTCGGCGAAGCGGTCGCCGAAGACGATCCTGTCCCCCGCCACCAGGCGCACCGGCGCGTCGGCCGGGGCCGCGATGACGCCACCCGCGCGCAGGATGCTTGTGCCGTTCGTCGACCCGTGGTCGCTCACAAAAAGGCCCTGAGCGTCGATGCCGATGGCGAAATGCGTCTTGGAGATCGAGCGGGTGTCGTCGGCGATCGGCACGAGATGCATCACGAGCTCGTCTTCCGCCGCGCGGGGCGCGCGCCCGACGAGGCCGGGCCCGTGGATGGCGACCACGTCGCCGTTGTCGAAGCGCAGCTGCCCGGCCGACGGCACCGGCGGGGCGGCGCGAGGCGGCTCGGGCG
>NZ_JADGLL010000034.1 GCF_015235415.1 Microbacterium paludicola
CTCGGGAGCAGGCCCGCAGGCCGAAGCCGTTCAAGCTTGACGGTGGCCGGTTGCTCGAGACCGTGACAGCGCAGTTGAAGCAGCTGTGGTCGCCGCAGGAGATCGCTGCCCGCCTACGGTTGGAGCATCCCGACGACCCGGAGATGCACGTGAGCCACGAGACGATCTATCAGTCCCTGTTCGTACAGGGACGCGGGCAACTGCGCCGAGAACTCGCCCGCTGCCTGAGATCGGGACGCACGGCCAGGAAGGCGCGAACGGCAACGGATCGGCGCGGCCGTCTGCCAGGGATGGTCATGATCAGCGAGCGCCCCGCTGAGGTCGAGGACCGTGCCGTTCCCGGGCATTGGGAAGGCGATCTCATCCTTGGTGAGAACAGCCGTAGCGCCGTCGGAACCCTCGTCGAACGCAGCACCCGCCTCACGCTCCTGCTGCATTTGCCTGATGGGAAGAGTGCAGACAAGGTGGAGGCCGCGATGCGCGAAGCGATCACCGCGCTCCCGTCGTCGCTGGCGCGGACGATCACCTGGGATCAGGGCGCGGAGATGGCCAAGCACCTCGAGTTCACAGCCACAACCGGGATCCCGATCTACTTCTGCGACCCGCACTCCCCGTGGCAGCGGGGCAGCAATGAGAACACCAACGGGTTGCTACGTCAATACCTTCCGAAGAGCACCGATCTGAGCATCGTTAGCCGCGCGGACCTGACCGCGATTCAGGACTCGCTCAACGGCCGACCACGCAAGACGCTCGGATATCTGACACCATCGGAGAAGTTCACGGAACTCGTTGCGACCACCGGTTGAATCCGCCATCTCATTGGCCCTGCGCAGCTCCGCGTTCTCCTTCTGCAGTCGCTTGATCTCCGCCGCCGCATCCGTCGTCAACCCGGGCTTCACCCCGGCGTCGACCTCGTAGCGGCGCTGCCACAACCGCAGCGTCTCCGGGCTCATCCCCAGCAGCCCGGCGACATGCCGGACCGCGCTCATCATCGTCGGGTGCGACGGCCGCGTCTCCGCGAGCATCCGCAACGCCCGCTCACGCATCTCCGGCGAGTACTTCCTGTTCATCGTGTTCCATCCTTGCTTGAAGAACGGAACGAAAGTCAGGCCGATTCAACGCCCGGATGCGGTCGACGTGGCGCATCGTGAGGCCGACGTTGACGTGGGGGCGGATCACGAGCCGGGGGATGCCGATGCGCTCGTCGATGCGGCGTCGGATGTCGCCGGGGGCGCGGTCGTCTGCCCAGATGACTGAGGCTGGCCGTGTCTGCTTGAGGTAGGCGAGGAAGCTGCGGCTGCGCCATCCGAACTTGAGCGAGTCGATCCAGGGGACGCACGTGCCGGGGAGTCTGCCGCGGAGGCGTTTGCCGTTGACGAGGTCGTCGATGTCCTCCTGGCTCGGGCCCCAGGATGTCAGCCAGGCGACCTCTACGCCGGGTCGGCGGGCTTGTTCGTCGAGCGCGTCGATAACCGGCTCGTCGAGGGGCAGGTACTGATACCAGCCGGGCTCGCCGACGGCCTTCCTGATCACGATTCGGTATCGGTGCTGTTGTTGGTGTCACGGCTTGCCCCGTTCTTGCAACGCCTCTTTTAGAGGCGTTGCTGATCCGGCCCGCGCCTCGACGTAGCAGAACACGACAACGTAAGGGAAACCCATGAAGACTCGCATCTCTCTTGCTTCGCTAGGTGCTGTGGTGCTCGCGGTGACGCTGGTCACCCCGACAGCCGCCTCGGCGGACGAACGTGATGTGTTTCAGCCACCGGCATCGTTCCAGGCCACCGCATCTGGGACCGAAGCCGAGGTGGCGGTTGATGCGACCGAGGAATACACCGCGGTGATCAGCGGCGTTGAGTACGCAGAGAGGGCTGACGCGTCAGTCATGCTCGCCGCACCAGGATGCTCGAGCACCGACAAGGCCACGAAGACTGTCAACATGTGGCAGCGCCGCAATCCCAACGGTGTCGCGAAGCTCGAGTGTGGGACCAAGACTGGGTACGGGTGGCGACACATCGCCGATGGTCACGGGCAGGACTGGCAGAACATCCTGACCAAGTACAAGATCGCCGGCACCTGGTCGGACTTCGCGAAATGGAACATCGGAAACACCGTCGGCGCGCCAGCGTCTGCCCCGTACAACAGCACGAACAACAGCTACACCTACCAGGCGCCGCTCCAGATCAAGAACTCGAAGGGGCAGGTCGTACGCACGTATACGGTGAAGGTGCCTGTCGGTAAGACGACCGAGCGCATCATCACCGCCTTTCCGAGTTGAGGGACCAGATGGACGAGACCAATTCGGACCTCTTCGATCGATTCGTGCAGCATCTTCGCGCCGTCGACAGCAGGAACAGCGGCGATCGTGAAGGTGGAAGACTGGTCGTGTTCGAGGAAGGCTCCTCGCGACACGCGAGCTTCCTGACGAGCGCAGACGATCTTCGTCGCCGGCTCTCGACGCTCTCGGACGACGCGCTGAGCATCTGGCCCGAGACCACGAGCGAGACCGCGGCCTTCCGCCTGCTCTCGATCCAGCTGGAAGAGATCCTGAGTACAGGCAAATCGGCGACCTACCGGCTGACTGGAGACGGCGTTCGTTCCCTCCCCTCCGGGGCCGAGTAGCTGACCTTCCGGTGTCGTCGAGTGGTGCATGTCATTCGACGACACCGGACGGTTCACGCATCTGAGTGCTCAACGACCGGCGACCTGCGGATGTCACAGATTCCCGGCCGAGGCCCATGTCACATTTCGTCGCCTTCGATCAACGGTGAGGATAGAGGAGCGGCTTCTACAGCTGATCGAGCGACGAGGGAGGTGGCGTGGAGAAGTTCGCGACGTTCTTCCGAGTGAACTACTCGCTGGTCGTCGGTGTCGCCGAACGCCGCTTGGACTCGAAACAGGACGCGGAAGAGATCGCGACCGAGGCGTTCCACATCGCATGGCAGCGCTACCAGGCCGGAGAGCAATTGAGCGTGCCCTGGCTGTACGGGGTGGTGCGGAACCTGATCGGCGACGAGTACCGGAGCCGCGGGCGCCGCGCCGAACTGCAGCGCCAGCTCAACGAGGAGTTCGCTCTGCGCATTCCCGTTTCAGACGACCTATACGCGGACGTTCGCGATGCGGTCGAGCGGTTGCCACAGATGCACCGCGAGGTGCTGAAGATGACCTATTGGGAGCGCCTGACATCGAAGGAGATCGCCGCCGCGCTCGACATGAACAGCGCCGCCGTCCGCGCCAGGCTCATGCGTGCCAGGCGCATGCTTCGTGCAGCGCTGAACGAACTGCAGGGCCGGACCGGTGAGGAGGTACGCGCTCGTGGATGACCTGTTGAGCAAGCTGCTGCGCGCAGCGGACCCCGGGACCGTGAAGCGCGGTGACCCGCTCTCCGAGCGCGGCCTGCGTGAGCTCGCGGAATACGAAGCAAGGGAGGCCGCCCTTGAGCGTGCCCATCGCCGCAACGCGCGCCGGCCCGCCTCGTGGCGTCCCCGGCGGCCTGTGCGTCTCGCGACCGGTGGCGCATTCGTCGTCGCACTGCTCGCCGCTGTCTTCGCGTTGACAAGCGTTCTGAGCCCCGCACCAGCTATTGCCGCGACTCCGCCGCTGCTGGCGCTGACACCAATTTCCGCAGGAGCCCCGGAACTGTTGAAGGAGATGGAGACCATGCGTCGCACTCACCACGAGGTGAGCAACACAATCCGTGCGCAGACCTGGGCGCTGAACACGACGTTCGCCGAGGACGGTACGACTGAGTCCACCGTCGTAGAACCGCAGTGGAGTGAGACCACCTTCTTGGTCGACGGGAGCGTGCACTATCGGCTCGTCGCTGCAAAGCCATTCCCGGGGCAAGACGACGACAGTCTGCCTGCTCCGGGTACGGTGCTCGTCGACGAGTCCTTCCAGCCCGGCGAATGGGACGCATCGATCGAGGATGGTCCACCCCTCGTGGTCGACGAGGTGGGCGCGTACCTGGCCACGTTCGCCGGTGGCGAAGAGCTGACCGCGGGGCAGACGTTGCGTGAGATCAGCACGATCATGTCGAACTACCTGCTCACGCCCGAACAGGAAGCCGCTCTCATCGGCCACCTGAGCCGCGTGAGCAACATCCAGGTCTCCGGCTCGACAATAGATCGGCTCGGCCGGGCGGGGATCGTGTTCAGCGCGACCGACCGGGCTCCCGACGAGTACGAGGATCGGCTGATCGTCTCGCCCCGTACGGGGCAGATCCTAGCCGCCGAAACTCTCTACACAGGGCGCACTCGGACCGACATTCAAGCCCCGGCGGTCGTGGACTACGCGGCTTGGGAACGCTGATCCTCGTCCTTTCCTTCCCCCTCATTACCTATCGAACGGATACCAGTTCATGCGTCACGCTCATGCTGCAATCGCGACCACTGCCCTTGCCCTGATCGCATTGCTGGCCCCGACCATCGCATCCGCGACGGAGCACGATACTTCACCTATGCAGGAACGCGTCGAAGAGGTGATCGACGAGTTCGGCGGTGAGCAGGTCGGCTGGAACGTGGTGAGCTGGGAGGACGGTGAGATCATCCTCACCGTCGACCCTGACCTCAGCGTCAACGCCAGCACGACGAAGTCGCTCTACGCGACCGCAACGGTGGCATCGAAGGAAGACTGCGCCAGCGGGAAGTACTGCCTCTATAGCAGAGCGTTCTACGACGGCGACAAGCTCACGCTCTCGGCCTGCCCGGCAACGCACACCTCGTTCAGCAAGCTCGGCGGGGCTCCGCGCTCGATCATGAACGACCGTCCCTCCGGCAAGGTGACGGCCTACAATGGGCGCACCATGAAGGCCTCGCTGAAGGCGGGCGCGGGAGCGTCGAACATCACCGGCGTCACCAAGGTCACCTGCTCCTGAACGTGCGACACCAGCGCTGAAGCTGAGTTGTTCTTGTGGCACTACGGAGCTCGCCACCGCCCGTGCCTGACAACGCGATACGCGAACCTTAGGTACCCCCCCCGGCCGCTCGCCGGTCGGCGCTCGTGACGACGAGGGCAAGTGGTCAGCTTCGGTAGCCGGGGGCGCATGCGCAGAGGTGTCTAGGAATATGCCATGTTCTGCGAACAGATCGTCGCCCGGGCGGGTGCCAACTCCCGCGGAAACCCCAGGTCGGGATGCCGGCTCTGCGCGGAACGTACAGACGCCGAGGCGGTGATCGCGCTCGGCCTCAGGCGTGCGGGCCCGCCGTCGAATCGAGGGAGGCGCTCGTACCCGTCAACTCGGCCCTGACGATCGCGGCACCGGATGCGAGGGCGGCCATCTTCTTGCGCGCGACCGTGCGCGGCAGGGGCGCCATGCCGCAGTTCGTGCTCGGGATCAGCTTGTCCGAGTCGACGAACCGGAGCACGTCGCGGAGCGTGGCGGCGACCTCCTCCGGGGTCTCGATCTCGTGCGTCGCCACGTCGACGGCACCGACCATCACCCTTTTCCCGCGCAGCAGTTCGATGAGTTCGACGGGCACGCGGGAGTTGTGGCGCTCGAGGGAGACCGTGTCGATCGACGAGCGCTGCAGGAGCGGGAACGATTCCTCATACTGGCGCCACTCGGGTCCGAGCGTCGCTTTCCAGTCGGTGTTGGCCTTGATCCCGTAGCCGTAGCAGATGTGCACGACGGTCTCGGCCCGGAGCCCTTCGGCGGCGAGTTCGAGCACCTCGACGCCCCAGTCCCTCACGTCGTCGAAGAACACGTTGAACGCGGGCTCGTCGAACTGGATGATGTCGACGCCGGCCGCCTCCAGCTCCTTCGCCTCCTGGTTCAGGATCTTCGCGAACTCGCGGGCGAGTTCCTCGCGGCTGCCGTAGTGCTTGTCCGCCAGCGTGTCGATCATGGTCATCGGGCCGGGGAGCGCCCACTTGATCGGCTGGTTCGTCTGCGCGCGCAGCGTCCGCGCGTCCTCCACGAACACCGGCCTCTCACGGCTCACCGCCCCGACGACCGTGGGCACGCTGGCGTCATAGCGGTCGCGGATCCGGACGGTCTCGCGATGCTCGAAGTCGACGCCGCGCAGATGCTCGATGAAGGTCGTGACGAAGTGCTGGCGGGTCTGCTCGCCGTCGGCGATGATGTCGAGGCCCGCACGGCGCTGTTCGTCAGCTGCGATCGCCAGCGCGTCGTGCTTGCCTTCGACGAGAGCTGCGGCCTCGAGCCTCCACGGAGACCAGAGCTGCTCCGGCTCGGCGAGCCAGGCGGGCTTCGGCAGGCTGCCGACGATGGCGGTGGGCAGAAGCGAGTTCATCGATGCGTCTTTCGTGTCTCTGGCGGCCATGTCAGTGGGCCGCGGCCCACTCGTCGAGCACGTCCCGATAGGGCGTCATGAACTGCTCCTCGGTGAGCCGGCCCTGCGTGACCGCGAGTTGGCTGCGCTCCTCGCGGTCGTATGCGATGCCCGTCACCGAGTGATCCTGGTCCTGCAGGCTCGGCCGGTACACGTGGCCGGCCGCGGAGTTGGCGTTGTAGATCTCTGGGCGGTAGATCTTCTGGAACGCCTCCATCGTGCTGATGGTGCCGATGAGCGCCAGGTCGGAGTAGTCGTTGAGAAGGTCGCCCCGGTGGTAGAACGCCAGCGGCGCGACCGACCCGCGGGGCATGAAGTAGCGCACCTGCAGGCCCATCCGTGTGAAGTACTCGTCGGTCAGCGAGAACGCGTCCTGCCGGTACTCCACGCCCAGCACCGGGTGGCGGTTGTCTCGCCGCGTGTACGTCCGGCTCGTGGACACACTGATGCAGATCACCGGCGGCTGGGAGAAGCGCTCGCGGTACGCGTCCGAGGCCAGGAAGTGCTGGAAGAGCTTGCCGTGCAGATCGCCGAAGTCGCTAGGGATTTCGGCGGCGCCGCTCGCCTTGTGCGCGGGCAGCACGACGCTGAAGTCGTAGTCGCGGACGTACGACGAGAAGTTGTTGCCCGCGATGCCGGGGATGCGCCGTCCAGTCCACTTGTCGAGGATCTGCACGTCCAGGATTTCGATGAGGGGGAAGCCGGGGCCCCCGTTCTCTGCATCGAGGTGAAGGTCGACGGAGACGATCTCGAGTTCGACGGTGTACCGGTCGCGCTCCGGGTTGTCCCAGTCGGCGAGGTCGTTGAAGCGACGGTCGATCATCGTCAGCGCGCCGCGGAGGTTCTCGCGCCGGTTCTCGCCGCGGGCGAGGTTGGCGAAGTTCGTGGTGATCCGCGACCCGGATGACGGGGAGTACTCCTCGTCGAAGCGGGTGGTGCGGATGCGGAATGTGAGCTCGGTCGCCGCCGTGTAGGTCGTCATGGTGATCCGAGCGTAGGCAGCGATGTGGGTTATAGCCCCATCGGAATGTTTACCAGCGTCACATAGCCTGCCCCTATGTGACCAGCTCCACGCCGAAGCCCGCGACGACCTCGCGCATCTCGGCGACGAAGCGCTCCGCCTGCCCCGTGAGCGGGATCGACGTGTGCCCGATCCAGCCGATCTCGATGCGCTCGTCGACATCGAGCGGCACGGCGACGATGGACGGGTCCAGGTCGTCGGAGATGATCCCGGTGGAGATCGTGTAGCCGCCGAGGCCGATCATCAGGTTGAAGATCGTGGCCCGGTCGCTGACGCGGATGTCCTGCTTCGACGACCGGGTGGAGAGGATCTCCTCGGCGAAGTAGAACGAGTTGTTCGCCCCCTGGTCGAAGGTGAGCCGCGGCAACTCCTCCAGGTCGTCGAGCGTCACGCGCTCACGGCCCGCGAGCCTGTTGGTGCGCGCGACGAAGATATGCGGGGTTGCGAGGAACAGCGGGGTGAAGCCGAGACCGGCCTCCCGGAGCAGCTTGTCGACGACCTTCCGGTTGAAGTCGTTGCGGTAGAGGATCCCGATCTCGCTGCGGAGGGTGCGGACGTCCTCGATGATGTCCCAGGTGCGAGTCTCGCGCAGACTGAACTCGTACTCCGCGGCCCCGGATGTCCTCACCATCCGCACGAATGCGTCGACGACGAACGAGTAGTGCTGCGCCGAGACACCAAGAAGCCGTCGCGACGGCGGGCGCCCGAGATAGCGCTGCTCGAGCAGCTCGGCCTGCTCGACGACCTGGCGGGCGTAGCCGAGGAACTCGGTGCCGTCCGCCGTGAGGGTGATGCCGCGGGTCGAGCGGGTGAAGAGGGCGCGCCCTGCCCGCCGCTCGAGATCCTTCATCGCGGCGGACATCGTCGGCTGCGAGACGTACAGCAGGTCGGCTGCGGCGGAGATGGATCCCTCGGCGGCGACCTCGATGAAGTACCTCAGCTGCTGCAAGGTGATGCCGTTCCCCGCCCCGCCTCGTGCCATAGCCACACGCTATCTCGGTGACCGAAGCCGCGGAGCCTGTGAGGACCGATCGCCGGTGGGGCTCGCTGCGTCGCGCCTGGGAAAGTGCGACCTTCCCCGAAATGGAACGTCGCTCGTGGCATGAGAAGCCCATGGGGAGCCCGAGCTGTGATGCGAGCCTCACGTGGAACCTGCAAGGACTGAGATCGCCAGGCTGTCGAGATCCGCGGCTCGGCTCCGACACACTGGTGACGACTCCGCCCGGGGTCGCGGAAGGGACAGCCATGCAGTACCTCATCCTGATCCACAGCAATCCGAGCGTCATCGAGTTGTTCGCGGGTATGACCGACGAGCAGCGGCGGGAGGCCTTCCAGACCTACTGGGACGTCGAGTCCGACCTGCAGGCGTCGGGGGAGCTCGTCGAGTCGAAGGCGCTGGAGGAGAAGGTCCAGCGCTACGTTCAGCGCGGTCCGCAGGCGCCGATCGTGACCGATGCTCCTCTCGCGGAGACGACCGAGATCATCACGGGGTTCTACCTCGTGGACGTCGCCGGCGAGGAGCGGGCGTTCGAGATCGCCGCCCGCTTCCCCGAGGCGGCGACCGAACGAGGGGTGCGAGTGGTGCGGGTCTGGACGCAGGCGGACTTCGACGACGCGATGGCCTGAGCCGTGACGGGCGGACGCGTGCCGGAAGGGCTCGTGACGGCGACGTTGCGAGCGGCCATCCCGCGCGCGATCGCCGTCGTCGCGCGGCGCTGGGGCGACTTCCACGACGCGGAGGACGCGGTGCAGGAGGCGGCTCTCTCGGCGAGCCGGGTCTGGCCGGGCGACGGCCTCCCCGAGAGTCCCGTCGCGTGGATCGTCGTCGCCGCGTCGAGGCGGATGATCGATGCCATCCGCGCCGACCAGTCGCGTCGCGCACGTGAGCTGCGAGCGACGGCCTTGGAGCCGCTTGAGCCGGAGACCGTGCACCGCGACGACACGCTCGCGCTGCTGCTCATGTGCTGCCACCCGTCGCTGGAGCCCGGCGCGCAGCTGCCGCTCACGCTGCGCGCCGTCGGTGGGCTGACGACGCGGGAGATCGCACGGGGGCTGATGCTGAGGGAGTCGACCGTTGCGCAGCGCATCTCGCGGGCGAAGGCGACGATCCGCCGCGCCGGTGCGCGGTTCGCGCTGCCGGAGCCGAGTGAGGTCGCGAGCCGGATCCCCACGGTGCTCGACGTGATCGGCCTGATCCACACCGAGTCGCACAGCGCGACGGAGGGCGTGTCGATCGCGCGCCCGGGGCTCGCCGACGAGGCGCTGCGGATCGGGCGCGAGCTGTTGCGGCACGCGCCGCGGGATGCGCCGTGGCGCGGCGAGGTGCTGGGGCTCGTCGCCCTCATGCTGCTGACGAACGCGCGCGAGCCGGCGCGGATCGATCCGACGGGTCTGCCGATCCCGCTCGCCGAGCAGGACCGGAGGCTGTGGCGGAGGGACCTGATCGCGGAGGGCGACGGCCTGCTGCGGGAGGCGCTGGCGGACTATCCGCTCGGGGTGTTCCAGGTGCGCGCCGCGATCGCCGGCGTGCACGCCGCCGCGCCGTCCTACGCCGCGACGGACTGGCGGGAGGTCGTCGGCCTGTACGACCTGATGCGGGTGCTCGCTCCTGGTCCGGTGACCGAGCTTGCGCGGCTCGTCGCGGTCGCGGAGCTCGATGGCGCGGAGTCGGCGCTTCTCGCGCTCGAGCGACTGGATCAGGATGCCCCGGTCGCCCGGGTGGCAGCCGTGCGGGCGCACCTGCTCGCGCAGGCAGGGCACGATCCGTCCGCCGCATTGCGGGAGGCGGCTGCCGCGGCGACGAACGCCGCCGAGCGGCGGTGGTTCGCGCAGCGGGCGGTGGCGCAGGGCACGCACGCCGGCGGGTAGACCGGGGGCCGACGCGGCGCAGGGTGGACGCGCGGACCTGCACCTCCACGACGCGGCGGCCTGCAGCCGGGCGGGGTCGGGGCGTTCGACTCGCTTCGCTCGCTCAACGACTGGGAGGGTGGGCGTTCGACTCGCTTCGCTCGCTCAACGAGCAGGAGGGGTGGGCTCGCTCAACGAGCAGGAGCGCGAGGTGGCGCGGGCGGTCGCGATCGGCGCCTCGTGAGGGCGTTGGGTGCGGGGCGGTAGATGCCGCGGGGGTCGATCCAGGGTGGTGCTTTGGTCTCGACGATGCCGCGGTTGATTCGGATTCCCCAGCCGGATCGTTCGAGGTTGTGGTGGTGCCACCAGCAGAGCATCACGCCGTTGTCGGTGTGGGTGGGTCCGCCTTTGGCGTGGTCGGTGACGTGGTGGATCTCGCACCAGGACGCCCGGATGGAGCAGCCGGGGATGACGCAGCCTCCGTCGCGGGCGGCGATCGCCTTGCGCTGGTGGGTGTTGAACAGGCGTTCCTTGGTGCCGAGGCGGACGATGCGTCCGGCGTTGTCGAAGACGATCTTCTGAACTGCTCCGGTGCAGGCGATCCGGTGGGCGATGCTCGCCGGCACGGGGGTCTGGATGCCGTCGATCGACGCCACCCCGGTCGGGGAGAGGAGGTCCTCGGCCGCGACATGCACAAGCAGCGTGGGGGCCGCGCCGCCGAGGGAGGGCGTGTCCTCGGCGCGGGCGGCGGTCTGGATGGCGGCGTGGAGGATGTCGTGCCGCTTCTGCGCCGGGGTCCGCTCGTCGGGGACGACCTCGTCCTGCCCCCACGGCTCGCCCGCCTCGGTGTCGGCGGGGTTGGTGCCGAACCGGACGGCGGGGTTGCTGTGCGCATCGAACAGCATCTGCAGCGCGCCGGCCGCTTCCGGGGTGACGTCGCCGCGTACCGGGTGGACGCCGTTGCGGAGGGCACCGATGGTGAACCCGCGTCGCTTCGCAGCTTCCTCGCTGGACGGTTCAAGGCCGTCCTGATCCAGTGACAGCCCGATGGCGAGGACCTGTGCTCTGACCTCGTCAAAGGTGCGCGCCGGCTCGTGACCTGTGGCCTCGGCGACGAGCCACGCTTCGCTGTCTGCAAGGGCGACGGGATCGGCACGGTGCTCCACCGTGGTCAGCATCGTCCCGATCAACTGTGCCGCCTCGAGGCCGATCGCCCCGTCCTGAAGCGCCGCGGCGATCGCGGGCTGCTTCGCCGGCAGCTCCTCGCCGGTGAGGGCGAACCGGGGCTGCGTGCGCGTGTCGAGTCGCACCCGCGCGCGCACGGTCCTGGTCGAGGCGCCGGTGAGCCGCTCCAGCAGCTCGGTCCCGTTGCGGCAGCCGTGCTGCGCGGAGAGCCGCTCCTTCACCATCAGGTCGGAGCGGGCATCGACCTCGCCGGCCGCGCGCACGCGCAGGGCATCCACAACCCTGCCCAGCCCCTCCGACTCTCGGGTGAACGCGACGAGATTCGCATCCGGCAGCCCGCCGACCTGCCCGAACACTCCCTCGAGGACGGCGAGCGCGGCGGCGACCGCCTCGCGAGGATCGCGAGACGGGTCTTCGAACCACGGGGTCGCCGCCATGACCCAATTATAGTGCAAAGATACGACAAACGGAAGAGCGTAAAGCCCTACGAAATCGAACAAAGATCCGAAGCGGCCATGAGAACAACCCCGCCTTTGCCCGCCCACGTCGCCCCTGTCAACGGTCTTGCCGGCACGGATCGCGACGAGCAGAGTCGGGCGTGACGGTCAGCAGCTCCACCCGGCACAGTCGCCGGGCGATACGCGGCGAAGGGGACGATGTGTCTTCGAGATCCACTCGATTCATCCGTGCGGCGGCAGCGGGTGCCGTGCTCGCCCTGAGTGGCGCGCTGCTCGCGGGATGCTCGGCCGACGGTCGCGAGACCATCCGGTTCGCCTTCAGCAAGCGCGAGGCCCTCGACTTCATGAACGAGCTCGTCGCCGAGTACAACGGCTCGCAGGATCGCGTCCGCGTCGAGATGGACACCTCGGGAATCGACGTCGTGTCGGCGAGCTTCGTGCGGGGGAATCCGCCCGACATCATGCTCTCCAACTACAACTACGAGACGGCGCGCTACGTCCAGCGCTGCGCGCTGATCGACCTGTCCGACACCGAGGCCGCCGCCAACAGCCGCGAGGATCTCGAGCCGCTGATGGCCCAGTACGGATCGTGCGAGGGACGCACGAGCGCCATCCCGTACTCGGTGATGGCGGCATCCGTCATCTACAACAAGGAGATCTTCGCCGAGCACGACATCGAGGTCCCGCAGACCTGGGACGAGCTGCTGGCGGCCTGCGACGCGCTCGAGCAGGCAGGCGTCACCCCGATCTACGGCACGTTCAAGGACGACTGGACCGTGGGCCAGGGCTGGTACGACTACGCGATCGGCGGCTCGCTCGACGTCCTCGACTTCTTCGACCGCCTCGCCGCGCAGGGAACCGAGGTCGGCCCCGACTCCGAGGTCTCGTTCCAGAAGGACTTCGCCGAGCCGATCGACCGGATGATGCAGCTCACCGAGTACACGAACGACGACGCGCGCAGTCGCGCATACGGCGACGGCAACCTCGCCTTCGCGCAGGGGGAGGCGGCGATGTACCTGCAGGGCCCGTGGGCGTTCGCCGAGATCGCGAAGACCTCCGAGGACGTCGACCTCGGCACCTTCCCGCTGCCGATGACGGACGATCCGGATGACCTCGCGGTGCGGGTCAACATGGACCTCGCGGCGATGATCCCCGCCGAGTCGCAGCACCAGGATGCGGCCCGCGACTTCCTCGAGTTCCTGTTCGAGCCCGACAACATCGAGGCCTACAACGCCTCGCAGCTCGGCTTCACGCCGACGAAGGACGCGCCGCCGCCGGACGATCCGCGGATCGAAGGGATGATCCCCTATTACAACGAGGGACGGATCTACCAGGGCGCGTCCGTGCTCACGCCCCGCACCATCCCGGTCAACAACTACGCACAGGCGATGGTGCTCGGCTCCGACACCGACCGGATGCTGCGGACGCTCGATGCCGACTGGGCGCGCGTGGCGTTTCGCGCACCCGCGCCGCACACAAAGGCGGAAGGGGCGGACAAGTGACCCAGTCGATGGTGACCGGCGCCACGCGCGGAGGGAAGCGCCGCGTCGAGCCGATCTACTACCTGTTCCTGCTGCCGAGCCTCGTGCTGTTCACCCTCGCGATCACGGTGCCCGGCGTCATCGGCATATTCTTCAGCTTCACCGATTCGATCGGCATCGGCGAGTGGAGCTTCAACGGCCTGACGAACTACATCGCCCTGTTCAGCGATCCGGCGGTGCTGCAGAGCTACCTCTTCACGTTCGGCTTCTCGATCGCGACCGTCATCGTCGTGAACGTCGTGGCATTCCTGCTGGCGGTCGGCCTGACCTCCCGGATCCGGCTGAAGACGGGCCTGCGGACGGTCTTCGTGATCCCGATGGTGATCTCGGGCATCATCATCGCCTACGTCTTCAACTTCCTGTTCTCGAACTCGCTGCCCGCTGCGGGCGCGGCGGCGGGGATCCCGTGGCTGCAGACGAGCCTGCTGGCGAACCCGGATCTCGCCTGGATCGCGATCGTGATCGTCACCGCCTGGCAGGCGGTGCCGGGCACCCTGCTGATCTACATCGCGGGCCTGCTGTCGGTGCCGGGGGACGTCTACGAGGCGGCCGACATCGACGGCGCGAGCAAGACGCAGCAGCTGTTCCGGATCACCGTGCCGCTCGTCGCGGGCTATGTCGTGATCAATGTGATCCTGGGCTTCAAGAACTTCCTGAACGCCTACGACATCATCGTGGGACTCACGAACGGCGGACCCGGCACCGCCACACGCAGCGTCGCCATGTCGATCGTCCAGGGTTTCTACGGCGGCGACTACGCCTATCAGATGGCCAACGCGACGATCTTCTTCATCGTGGCGGTGCTGATCTCGCTCCTGCAGCTCTCGCTGACTCGCGGAAGGAACACGTTCTGATGGCCATCACCACGTCGACCGGGCCGACAAGCACCAGTACCCGGAGCATCATCACGGCGGGCGCATCGGGGCGGGTCGGCGCCGAGCGCATCAACTGGCCGGGCACCATCCTGCTGATCCTGTCCGCCGTGACGGTGCTGCTGCCCCTCTACGTGACGATCAGCATGGCGTTCAAGACGACAGGGCAGGCCGTCGACGGCAACGCCTTCTCGCTGCCCGCGCCGTTCAGCCTGGACGGATTCGTCCAGGCCTGGAACCTCACGAAGTTCCCTGTGGGAGCGGGGATCTCGCTGTTCGTCACCGCGGGCACGGTGGCGCTGACGATCCTGCTTGCCGCCTTCGCGTCGTACGCGATCGTCCGCAACTGGGATCGCCGCCTGTTCCGCTACTCGTTCTTCTACCTGCTGGCGGCGATGTTCATCCCGTTCCCCGTGGTCGCGCTTCCGCAGATCCAGCTGACGGGGCGCGTGGGGCTCGACAACCCGCTCGGGGTGGTGATCCTCGCCACGATGTTCCAGCTGAGCTTCAGCGTGCTGCTGTTCACGGCGTTCCTGCGGTCGATCCCGATCGAGCTCGAGGAGAGCGCGCGGATCGACGGGGCGACCACGTGGCAGACGTTCTGGCGGCTGATCTTCCCGCTGCTCGCGCCGATGAGCGCCACCGTCGGCATCTTCGCGTTCCTGTACGCCTGGAACGACTTCATGATGCCGTCGCTGATCATCTCCGATCCGGCCTTGCAGACGCTGCCGGTTCGGCAGAACCTGTTCCAGAACCAGTTCAGCAACAACTACAACGTCGCGTTCGCCTCTTACCTGATGGCGATGGCACCCGCTATCGTCGCGTACCTGTTCACGCAGCGATGGGTGATGGAGGGTGTCACCCAGGGCGCGGTCAAGGGCTGAACCGAACCCCCGATCCGCACTTCCGACCCAGACCGAAGGAGTCATCCGCTTCATGACCGACGTGCGTTCGACCGAGACCCCCGATGCGGATCAGGCGGCCACCTGGTGGCGTCACGCCGTCGTCTACCAGATCTACCCGCGCAGCTTCGCGGATGCGGACGGCGACGGGCTCGGCGACATCCCGGGCATCCTGTCCCGCGTCGACTACCTCGCCTCGCTCGGCATCGACGCGGTCTGGCTGAGCCCCTTCTACCCGTCGGCGCTCGCCGACGGCGGCTACGACGTCGCCAACTACCGCAACGTCGACCCGCGGCTCGGCACGCTCGACGACTTCGACGCCCTGGTCGCGGCGCTTCACGCGCGCGGCATCAAGGTCATCGTCGACATCGTGCCGAACCACACCTCGGACGAGCACGAGTGGTTCGAGGAGGCGCTCGCCGCCGGGCGCGGATCGGCCGCGCGGGAGCGCTATATCTTCCGCGAGGGCAAGGGCCCGGATGGATCCGAGCCACCCACCGACTGGCTGTCGGTGTTCGGCGGGCCCGCCTGGCAGCAGGTGGAGGACGGCCAGTGGTACTTCCACCACTTCGCCAAGGAGCAGCCGGACCTGAACTGGGACAACCCCGAGGTGCGCGAGGACTTCCTGAAGACGCTGCGCTTCTGGTCTGACCGCGGGGTCGACGGCTTCCGGATCGACGTCGCCCACATGCTGACGAAGGACCTCACGGAGCCGCTGCCCACGCGCGAAGAGCTCGCGCTGCTGCCGATCGACGGCAACCACCCGATCACCGACCGCGACGACGTGCACGAGATTTACGCCGAGTGGCGGGCGCTGTTCGACTCGTACGACCCGCCCCGCACGGCGGTCGCCGAGGCCTGGGTGCCGTCTCATCGCGTTCCGCGCTACGCGAGCCCCGAGAGCCTCGGCCAGGCGTTCAACTTCGACCTCCTCGAGGCCGACTTCGACGCCGCGCAGTTCCGGCGCATCGTGAGTGACAACCTCGCGCTCGCGGCCGAGTCGGGCTCGTCGAGCACCTGGGTGCTGTCGAACCACGACGTCGTGCGCCACCCCACGCGCTACGGCCTGCCCCCGGCACCGGCCGATTCGACCTCGCCCACCCGGCACGGCGGCGACTGGCTGATCAACGGCGGCGACGAGGCTCAGCTCGACCGGCCGGGGGGCCTGCGTCGCGCGAAGGCAGCGACGCTGTTCCTGCTCGCCCTTCCCGGTTCCGCGTACCTCTACCAGGGCGAGGAGCTCGGGCTTCACGAGGTCGCGGACATCCCCGAGGAGGAGCGTCAGGATCCGACCTTCTTCCGCACCGGGGGAGCGGAGATCGGGCGCGACGGATGTCGCGTGCCGCTGCCGTGGACGGCATCCGGTCCGTCGCTCGGGTTCGGCTCCAGCGGCGCGCATCTGCCGCAGCCCGGCTGGTTCCGCGACGTCGCCGTGGAGCTGCAGGACGCCGACCCCGCCTCCACTCTCTCGCTGTACCGCCGGGCGCTCGCCCTGCGTCACGAGCTGCAGACGGCCGAGCAGCTCGAGTGGATCGACACGGGGCGCGACGACGTGCTGTGGTTCCGGCGGCCGAACGGCTGGCAGGTGGTCACGAACTTCGGCACGGATCCGTTCGACCTGCCGGCCGACGTCGAGGTTGTGCTTTCGAGCGACGGCGGCGACCGGGTCGTGCCCGGCGAGGCGACGGTCTGGATCGCGCCCGCTCGCTGAGCCCGGACCGGATGCCCCGCCCTCGGTCGGGGCATCCGGCCGGTCAGCTCAGGCGGCCGCCTCGGCGATGTCGGTCGTGACGCCGAGTTCGCGCGAGGCCTCGATGTCGGCCGCGGAAGATCCCTCCCAGGTATGACGCGGGTCGATACCCCCGGCCGACGTGGTGCCCGGGGGCCGAGACCTAGCTTCGACGGGTGGACAACCTCAACGAACTCATCCTGATGGCGACGGCGTCACCGTGGCTGCCCCTGGTCATGTTCGCCATCGCCATGCTCGACGGGTTCTTCCCGCCCATTCCGAGCGAGACGGTGCTCATCGCCGCGGCGGCCGTCGCGGTGACGACGGGCGCCGTGCCGACCGTGCTGCTGCTCTGCGTCCTCGCCGCAGCGGGCGCGATGATCGGCGACAACCTCGCCTATGCCGTCGGCCGCGCCGTCGGCGTCCGGCGGTGGGGATGGATGCGCAGGCCCCGCGTCGCCGCCGTCATCGCGCGCGCCGGTGAGGGCCTCGACAAGCGCGGCGCACCGCTGATCCTCGGCGCCCGGTACATCCCGGTCGGCCGCGTCGCCGTCAACATGACGGCGGGCGCCCTCCACTACCCGCGCCGCCGCTTCGTCCCGCTGAGCGCGCTCGCCGCGGTGACGTGGGCCGCCTACTGCGCCGGCATCGGGATGCTCGCCGGCCAGTGGCTGGAGGGCCAGCCCCTGCTGTCCGCGGCGATCGGTGTGGTGGTCGCCCTGGTGATCGGCCTCGCCATCGACCGGATCGCGGCAGCCCGCCGCGCACGCGCGCCGCGCTGCGCCTCCGCCGCCGAGGACGCATCCACCCCCGTCGTGCGCGAATCGGCCACACTGGCAGGATGTCCGTGATCCAGCCCTGGCGCGAGCGCAGCCGCGGAGAGCGGGCGGCGCTCATCTGGCTGGCGATCGTCACGGTTGCGCTGTACTCGGTGCTCGTGCCGGTGCACGCAGTGCTGTACGGGGTCGCGCTGCCGGTGGCGATGCTGCTCGGCGCGGGAGTGTGCGCGGCGCCGCTCGCCGCTCTCGTCTACCCGCGCATCGCCATCGCCGTCTTCGGGGTCTCCGCGTTCCTGCTCCCCCTCGTCATCTCGCCCGATCGCGATCCGTTCTGGCCGTGGCCGTGGTCGGTGCCGGCCCTCATCGCGCTGGCGCTGTTCGTCCTCGTCGTCACGCTTCGGCACGGCTGGCGCCTCGGCGTCCTCCCGCTGGTGATCGGCATCGGCGGCTCGCTTGCCGCGCCGCTGATGCTCACCGAGGCGGCGAGCGCGAACGCCGCCGCGGCAGACCTCATCGTGACCGCCTCGATCGGCGCCGCGACGTTCCTCGTCGCCGTGCTCGTGTCGGGCAGGATGCGCCTCAGCCGGCAACTCCGCCGCGAGCGCGAGCTGACGACGATCGAGCAGCAGCGCCGGGTGCTGATCGAGGAGCGCAGTCGCATCGCCCGCGACCTCCACGACGTCGTCGCGCACAGCCTCTCGGTCATCCAGGTGCAGTCGTCCACGGCGCGCTACCGCCTCCCGGGACTCGCCGACGAGGTCGCCGCGGAGTTCGAGGGAATCGCCGCGACCGCGCGCAGCTCGCTCACCGAGATGCGCCGGCTGCTCGGCGTGCTGCGCACCGACGACCAGGCGCCGCAGCTCGCCCCGCAGCAGGGGATCGCCGACATCCCGGCTCTCGTCGAGAGCATGCGCCGGGCGGGCGTCCGGGTGGGGCTGTCCCTCATGCCCCCGTCGCGCGAGCCGTCGGCCGCGGTGCAGATCACCGCGTACCGGATCGTGCAGGAGGCGCTGAGCAACGCCGTCCGTCACGCGCCGGGGGCGGGGATCGCCGTCACGGTGGGCGAGATCCCCGACGCCCTCGTCATCCTGGTGAGTAACGAGGCGGTCACCGTGTCGGCGGCGGATCCGGGATCCGGCCACGGCCTGCAGGGGATGCGGGAGCGCGTCGCGCTCGTCTCCGGCACCCTGTCCGCCGGCCCCGATCCCGACGGAGGATGGAGAGTGGAGGCGACCCTGCCGCTCGAGGAGGAGCCGAGATGACAATCAGCGTGCTGATCGCCGACGACCAGGCGATGGTCCGCGCGGGTTTCGCCGCCCTGCTCGACGCGCACGAGGGGATCAAGGTCGCCGGGCAGGCGGCGAACGGACGCGAGGCCGTCGCGCTCTCGGCGCGGCTCGAGCCCGATGTGATCCTGATGGATGTGCGGATGCCCGAGCTCGACGGCATCGAGGCGACCCGTCGCATCCTCGGGCCCGACTACCCGGCCGCGCGGGTGCCGCGCATCCTGATGCTCACCACCTTCGACATCGACGACTACGTGTACGACGCGCTGCGGGCGGGAGCCAGCGGCTTCCTGCTGAAGGACGCGCTGCCGGATGAGCTCGTCAACGCCGTGAGGGTCGTCGCCGCGGGCGACGCGCTCCTCTCGCCGAGCGTCACCCGCAAGATGATCGCGCAGTTCGCGGCGCAGAAGCCGCGGGCGTCGCGCGCCTCCACCGTGCTGTCGGAGCTCACCGAGCGCGAGCGGGAGGTGCTCGTGCTCATCGGGCAGGGACGCTCGAACGGCGAGATCGCCGCGGAGCTGTTCATCGCCGAGCAGACGGTCAAGACTCACGTGGGCAAGATCCTCGCCAAGATCGGCGCGCGCGATCGCGTCCAGGCAGTGATCTTCGCGTACGACAGCGGCCTCGCCGAGCCCGCCTCCTGATCCATCCCTCCCCGGCTCACACCGTCGTACGGGGGCCGCACCACACCGCCGTAGGGGGTGAGACGACACCGCCGTGTGATGTGCCGGCCGTCACCGCATTCCTAGCCTTCTCGCGAACCCACCGAGGAGGACCCGATGGCCATCATCCAGGCGCCGCCGCTGCGCACCGCCCCCGCTCCCGCAGGGCCGGCTCCCGCCGGCGAACGCGACGCGGGGATCGACCTGATCCGCGCCATGTGCGTCGCCCTCGTTGTGCTGCTCCACGCCCTCATGGTGGGCGTGACGGTGGATCCGGCGGGACCCGTGTTCGAGAACGCGGCCGACGGGGCCGCGTGGTTCGCGCCACTCACCTGGGCCCTGCAGGTGATGCCGCTCTTCTTCGTGATCGGCGGGTTCTCGGGCGCGACGGCCTTCCGCCGCTTCCGCGCTCGGGGCGGCACCCGTGCCGAGTTCGTCGCCGGGCGGGTGCGCCGGCTGCTGCTTCCCGCCGTGGTCTCGATCGCCGCGGTCGCGGTCGCCCTCGCTGCGCTTGCCTTCTCGGGCGTCGCGCCCGACCTGATCGAGATCGCCGGCTTCCGCTACGCGCAGCCCCTGTGGTTCCTCGGGGTGTACCTGCTGTGCCAGGCGCTGCTTCCCGCGCTCCACGCCGCGCACGAGCGCGCCCCGGGGCGGACGATCCTCGCGCTCGTCGCCGCCGCGGTCTCGGTCGACGCGCTCCGCGCCGTCACGGGCTTCGAGGCGATCGGCTTCCTGAACCTCGCGTTCGTCTGGCTCGCGCTGCAGCAGCTCGGCTTCCTGCTCGCCGACGGGCGGATCGACGCGCTCGCCCGGCGTGCGCGCGTCGCGGCGGCGTCGGGCGCCGTCGCACTGCTCGCGGCGCTCTTCCTCGCCGGCGTCTACTCGCCGGACCTGATCGCGAACCTCAACCCGCCGACCGCCGTGCTGCTTCTCGTCGGCGTGGCGCAGACCGCCGTGCTCTCGCTGCTGCGCCACCGGATCGACCGGTTCAGCGCGCGGAGGACCGCCGCGGCGTTCACGCGGTTCGTCACGGCGCGCACGATGACGATCTACCTCTGGCACATGCCGCTGCTGCTCGTCATGGCGGGAGCCTCCGTGCTCGTGGCGATGGCCACGGGCATCGTCCTTCCCGAGCCCTCGAGCGCCGCCTGGTGGGCGACCAGGCCGATCTGGCTCGCGGTCGCCGTCGTGCTGACGGCGGGCGTCGCCGCGGCCCTCGCGGGGATCGAGCGCCACCGCACGCCGCCGGCCGCCGTGTCGCCCCGCCGGACGGTGCAGGCGGTGCTGCTGGGCCTGGCCGCCGTGGTGCTGCTGCTCGCCGCCGGGACGACCGTCGTCACCGCCGCGATCGCGAGCGGCGCGATCCTGTTCGCCCTTGCGCGCACCCGGCCCCTGCCCGGCGGGCGCTCAGTCGTCGGGGGTCACGCGCAGTCGTCGGACGCGCGGTGAGGATGCGGCCCGCTGAGGCTCGGGTGCCACACCCGTCACGCCGATCCGATGACTGAGCGGCCGCACCGGCGACCGAGCTCATTCGGACACGAAGGGCCCGCGGTTCCGGAGAACCGCGGGCCCCTCCGCTGGCGGGTGGGGGATCCCGCCGGTCAGCCGTCGAGGATGCGCCGCCGCAGATCGTCGGCGATCTCGCGGGCGGACGAGGCTGGCACCGTGCCGGAGTCCCCGTGGACGACGCGGAGAGTCGGGGTCGTGCGGGCGAAGGGCGCGGCCGTCATCTGGACCTCAGCCGCCGGCCGCCAGGCGCTCGACGAACCAGTACAGGCCGACGACGGCGACCGCAGCGGCGATCGCGATGCCGACCCACAGCCCCACCGCCGGGATGCGCCGCCGCAGCAGCACGAGCAGCGGGAAGACGACGACGATGATGCCGAGCTGCACGACCTCGATACCGACGTTGAACACGAGAAGCGCGCCGAGCAGGCCCCACGAGAACGGCTCGGAGATGCCGAGCGCGCCGGCGAAGCCGACACCGTGGATCAGGCCGAACAGGAACACCACCGCGGTGCGCAGCCAGTCGGCCCGTGCGAAGCCCGCCGAGCCGCGCGTGGCCGCGACGTCGGTCTCGACCTCCACCCGCTCCAGCACGGCGACGGATCCGGACGGCGCCGGGATCGAGCCTGCGGCGGGCGCCGACGGGGAAGCCCCGGGCGCGGTCTCGGGCGCGCCTGCCCCGCGGCGGCGGAACACTCCCCACAGGTGCCAGAGCGCGACGATCGCGATCGACAGCGCGATGATCGGCTCGACGATCGCGCCGGGAACGCTCACGACGCCGAGCGCGGCGAGGATGAACGTCACCGAGTGCGCGACGGTGAACGCGGTGGCGGACAGCACGATGTCGCGCAGGCGCCGGGACCCGACGATCAGCGCCAGCAGGAACAGGATGTGGTCGATGCCGAACAGCAGGTGCTCGGCGCCGAGGACGAAGAACTCCCACATCCGCGAGCCCCAGTCCTGGGTCGTCGTGAAGGTGGGGTTGGCGTCGGTGTCGAGCTCGGCGACGCCGGATCCGGAGGTGAGGTCGTAGGAGACGATCGTCGTCGTCATGCCACCGGGCGCCGTGCCGGGGAACAGCTCGGTCGAGATGCGGTAGGTCGCGGCGTGCTCGTTCACCCTGCCGCGGCAGTCCGACTCGACCACGATGCGCGCGTGGGGGACGTTCTCGATCAGCGCGATCTCGTACGGCGCCGCGAGCGTGTTGGGGCACGCCTCGGCGCCCTCCTCGGCGGGCGCGACGCTCCAGCGCGGCAGGACGTAGCCGGCGACGGTGTCGGTGTACTGCTCGAGGATCCGCGGCGTCAGCTTCGCGGGATCCTGCCCGGTCGCGAGCACGTCCTCGTACGCGGCCGATTCGAGATCCGGGTCGCCCATCTCGCGCCCGCCGTCCGTCACGAGCAGCACGTACTCGAGGTCGAGCACCGTGCGGACGAGGCCGGGCTCGGGCTCGCTGACGTCGGCATAGGCCGTCGCGGAGTAGTTGTGCGCGGCGGCCGGAGCCGCGGGGATCAGCAGCGCGGCGAGCAGCAGCACGCCCGCGAGGGAACGGCGAACCACGGCGGGTCCTTTCGGGAGAGGAGGAGACCTCCTGCACCTTGCGGCATCCGGATGAACTCGTGACGACGCGCGGGGGAACGGCCGACGATCCGCGGTTCCGCCCGCCGGCCCTGCCGCCTGCCGGGTCGCGAGACGAGGAGATCCTGCGACGGGAGGGAGGATACGCTCCGATCGTCCTCGTTCAGCAGGATCTCCTCGCTTCGAGGCGCGGCTCAGACCTCGCCGAGGCCGTCGGCGATCGTGCGGCGCAGCTCCTCGACGGCAACCAGATGGTCGGGGCCCGTGGCCTCGATACGCAGCACGTGGCCCTTCGCCCCCGCGAGCGAGAGCAGGCCGACGAGGCTCGCGGCGTTGACGGGGCCTCGGCCTTCCGTGACGTTGCTGATGCGGATGTCAGCGTCGTAGCCGGCGGCGGTGCGGGCGAGCACGGCCGCGGGGCGGGAGTGGATGCCGAGCGGGTTGATGAGCTCCACCTCCGCGCTCGCCTCGGGCTGGGAACCGGCGGCGGCCTCGTCCGGCGCGGTGGGCGCCTCCGGCTCGGGCGGGGCGGCCGCGGGCTCGTCCTCGTCCCTCCGCTTGGCGGCAAGGGCGTTCGCGGCTTCGGCGGCGACCTCGTCGAGCGTGCCGCCCGTCGCGGCGCGCACCAGCGCGGCGGTCGTCCCCTCCACGAGCGGCCCGTCGCTGATCCGCACCGGCTGGGTGCTCTCGCGCAGGTCGAGCGCCAGGTCGGTGCTGAGGGCCGCCGACCCGAGGTCGGTCATCACCAGCACTCCGTCGGTGTCGGCGAGCTCGTCGAGCGCCGCCGCGATGGCGGCCGCATCCGTGCCGAAGCCCCCCTCGGCACCGGCGGCGATCCGGATCGGCGGGTGCTCTCCCTGCGCCATCTGCCGAGCGAGGTCGACCGTCGCCTGCGCGAGCGGTTCGCTGTGCGAGACGATCACCAGGCCGATCATGCCGCGAGCGCCTCGGCCAGTGCCTCGAGCAGCAGCGCGGATGACGCCGCTCCCGGATCGAGGTGCCCCGCGCTGCGCTCGCCGAGGTACGACGCGCGACCCTTGCGCGCCACGAGCGGCTCGGTCGCGTCTCGACCCTCGGCGGCGGCCTTCGCCGCGGCGCCCGCGGCCTCGACGAGCGACCCGCCTCCCGCGAGCGAGGCGCCGAGGGCATCCAGCGCCGGCCGCAGGGCGTCGAGCATCGTCTTGTCGCCCGGCTCCGCCTTGCCGCGCGCGACGATGCTCGCCACCCCCGCGCGGAGGGCGGCCTCGACGTCAGACGCCTCCGCCTCCGCCGCATCCGGCAGGGCCTTCGACACCTCGAGGAAGAACGAGCCGTAGAGCGATCCGCTGGCCCCTCCCACCTTCGAGATGAAGGTCATCCCGACCGCCTTCAGCAGGGCGGAGAGGCTCTCGGCGCCCTCGAGCTTCGGTGCGACGGCGGCCATGCCGCGCTTGAGATTCGTGCCGTGGTCCGCATCGCCGATGGCCGAGTCGAGCTGGGTCAGGTACTCCGCCTGCGCGGCGACCTTCTCATCGAACCCGCGCAGCCAGGCGACGGCCGTCTCGGTCGTGAACGCGGCCGCCATGTCAGCGCCCCCACCGCAGGGCGGCGGTGCTCACCGGCGCGTCCCACAGGCGCAGGATCTCGTCATCCGCCTGCACGAGGGTGAGCGAGCAGCCGGCCATGTCGAGGCTCGTGATGTAGTCGCCCACGAGCGAGCGGGCGACGGTGATGCCGCGCTGCTCGAGCGCGGCGGCGATCTCGCCGTAGGCCGCGTACAGCTCGATCAGCGGTGTGCCGCCGAGGCCGCTCAGCAGCGCGATCACGGGCCCGCCGGTGAAGTCGAGGTCGGCCGCGATCGCGTCGACGATGGTCTCGGCGATGTCGTGCACGGAGGACAGCGGCTCGCGGTGGCGGCCGGGCTCGCCGTGGATGCCGACGCCGACCTCCATCTCGTCCTCCGGCAGGTCGAAGCTGGGCTTGCCGACGGCGGGGACCGTGCAGCTGGTGAGGGCGATGCCCATCGACCGGCCGGCCTGGCTGACCTTCTCGGCGATCGCCTTGACGTCGGCGAGCGACCGTCCCTCGGCCGCCGCCGCGCCCGCGATCTTCTCGACGATCACCGTCGTGCCGACGCCGCGGCGGCCCGCGGTCCAGGTCGAGTCCTCGACCGACACGTCGTCGGCGACCAGCACCGACTCGGCCTCGATCCCCTCCTCACGGGCGAGGTCGGCCGCCATCTCGAAGTTGAGGACGTCGCCCGTGTAGTTCTTGACGATGAACAGCACCCCCGCGCCCGTGTCGACCTGCTGGGCGGCGGCGAGCATCTGATCCGGGGTCGGCGACGTGAAGATCTCGCCCGCGCAGGCCGCATCCAGCATCCCCTCCCCGACGAACCCGCTGTGAAGCGGCTCGTGCCCCGACCCGCCTCCCGAGATGAGCGCGACCCGCTTCTCGCTCGAGCGCGGGGCGGCGACGACGCGGTTCTCGAAGTCGACGGTGAGCTCGGGATGGGCGGCGGCGACGCCGCGGAGGGCGTCGGCGAGAACGGTGTCCGGGGAGTTGATCAGCTTCTTCATGCGCGGGTCTCCTTCGACTCGGGTCGAGCGCCGGATCCACTCCGGCGAGGCTCTCCCTCGCATGCTGGTCCCGCGAGCGGCTCGTGGCAAGACCCGATCCGATCCGGCGGACGAATGTGCAGGATGCGCACCCGGCGAGCCGAGGAGATCCGCGCAATCCAGGACGATCGGATCGAGATCCTCCTCGATTCGCCGGATCTCCTCTATTCGGTGCGCAGGCGCCGCGTCAGACGAAGCGGATCGTCTGCTGCAGGCGGGTGCGGATGTCGAACAGCTCGTTGCCGCCGATGTCGCGCGCGCCGGGGACGCCGGTGCGCAGCACATGTCCGAGCACCGAGCGGCGGACGACGACGACCGGCACGCCGCGCACCGTGCCGAGCGCGGTGACCGGCTGCAGCAGGTCCTCGTCCGGGAGCACGACGATGGCGCCGCCGAACTTCACGCGCGCCGCCCGGGCGACCGCGCGCATCCTGCCGAGAAGCGCGGCGACCGGCGCCTCGCCGCCGACGTTCGCGCCGATGAGCTCGCCGCGGCGGAACTTCACCTCACCGCCGAAGTCCTCCGACATCACGCCGTAGAGGCCGGACGGGCTCAGCACGACATGGTCGAGCTTCTGCTCGTGTCGGTCGCCGACGGCGACGTCGTGCCAGACGGTGAACCCCATGCCGAGGCCGGAGATCGTGCGGGCGGTCGCCTCCTCCGCGAGGGCGTCGGCGAGGATGCGGCGCAGCTCGCGGGGCGCCGAGCGCACGAGGTCGGCGGCATACGGATCCGGGATCTCCTGCCCACGACCGACCCACTCGCGGATCAGCGTCAGGTAGCGCTCGCGCCGCCATCCGCCCGGATGCCCGTACGAGCGCGCGCGGGGGCGGGTGTCGGCCCGCGCTGAGCGGACGTCCACGGTCTCCGACCATTCCGGCTCGGGGGCGAGCGATGCGCCCAGCCCGCGGTCGTACGCGGCCCGAGACTCGGCGGTGCCGACGAGGTCCCACGCGCGCTGCACGCGGATGAACTCGGCCGCGTCGCCGCCGGTGTCGGGATGGGTCTGCCGCAGCCGGAGGCGATACGCCCGGCGCAGCTCGTCCTCATCCGCCGTCGCGGCGACCCCGAGCACCTCGTATGCCGAGGCGGAGAGCGGCCCGTCGAACATCCACATCTCCTTCCGGCGCGCCCTTCAGGCTAAGCCACCGACGCTGGGCTCCGGCGGAACGTCCGCCCCCACGAGTAGCGTGACGGCCATGGCAGAACATCGCGTCCCCGCGCCCGTCATCCCCGAGGGCGAGAAGGCGAAGGGCCCGGCGTCGTACTTCCCGAGCATCGAGAAGACCTACGGCCGCCCCATCCAGGAGTGGCTCGACCTGGTGGCCGACCGCCTCGACTCCGAGCCCCACATGGCGGTCGTCGCCTGGCTGAAGGACGAGCACGGGCTCGGCCACGGCCACGCGAACGCGATCGTCGCCTACGCCAAGGCGATCCTCGCGAAGTGAGCGTCGACGCCGCCTACGGCGCGCGCTCGGCGGAGTACACCTCGCTGTTCGGCGACATCTCCTCGACCCATCCGGATGACCGGGCGCTCGTCGCGGACTGGGCGACGCAGGTGACCGGGCCGATCCTCGATCTCGGGTGCGGGCCCGGGCAGTGGACGGGATTCCTGCATGGGATCGGCGCGGACGTCTCGGGCATCGACCTCACTCCCGAGTTCGTCGAGCTCGCGCGCTCGCGCCATCCCGAGCTGGAGTTCGAGGTCGGCGACGCGCGGCGGCTTCACCGCTCCGACGGCAGCGCCGCCGGCGTCCTCGCCTGGTACTCGCTGATCCACCTCGCTCCCGATGAGCTCCCGCAGGCCCTCGCGGAGATCCACCGGGTGCTGCGCCCGGGAGGCGCGCTGCTCGTGGGGTTCTTCGACGGCGACGGCGACGACGTCGAGGAGTTCGCGCATGCGGTGGCGCCTGCCTGGTTCTGGCCGCCGGACCGCCTGGCGGAGGAGCTCGAGGACCGGGGATTCGCGGTCGACCGCATCACCCGCCGACGTGAGCCAGGGGCGCGCCCGCACGCGGCGATCACTGCCCACCGCAAGGCCTGACGCGGAGACCGCGCGGGTCAGTCCGCGACCCAGCGCCCGTCGGCGTCCTGCGTGAACGAGAGGACCGCCTCGTCGCGCGCGAGCACCTCGGGCTCGGCACCGGGGCCGCAGAGGTCGAGCTCCTCGCGATCGAGCAGCCATGCGCGCTCGACCGCGTCGCCGCGCGCGAGCACGATCGCCTGCGCGTCATCGCGCTGCGCGAGATCGGGCACGCTGCCCGACCACGCCTGCAGGCGCTCGCTCATCTCCCATGCCTCCTCGTAGGGGCACCCGATGGTGAGCCGGTCCCAGCGCGCGTCGGGCAGGATGTCGACCATCCGCACCTCGCCCGAGTCGCCGTCCTCGGGCAGCGCGTCGAGGATCCTCGCCTCGACATCCGCCCCGGACGACGGCGCGGGCGAGCAGGCGGTCAGCGCCGCCGCCAGCACCGCGAGGCCGCACACCGCGATCCGCTTCATTGCCACAGCATCCCAGATCACGGGTCAGAAGTCGCCGGTGGTCGGCAGGTCCTCGAACACGATGAAGGTGCGCGTCGAGCGCACCGCGGGGATTCCCTGCAGCTCCTCCAGCACCACGCGCCGCAGGTCGCGGCTGTCGCGCGCCCGCACCAGCAGCAGCACGTCGAAGTCGCCGCCCAGCAGCGCGGCGTGATGCACCTCGGGGATGCGCGTCAGCCGCTCGCGCAGGTCCTGCCAGTCGGCCTGCTCGACGTTCAGACCCACGTAGGCGCTTGCATGGAGTCCCTCGAGCACGGGATCGGTGCGCACCGTGAACCCCTGGATGACCCCGGTGTCCTCCATCCGCTTCACCCGCGCATAGGCGCTCGCCCGCGAGACCTTCACCCGCGCGGCGATGTCGCTGATCGACGCGCGCCCGTCGCGGCGCAGGGCCGACAGGATCGCCCGGTCCGTCTGATCCAGCTCCATCGCTCGGATCACCTCCTCCGAAGCTCCAGCTCATCCTGGACGCTCTGCGCTCAACTTACCGTTCGTTCACCAATTCGTCCGGATGATCCGCGACATCCGCAGACGGAACGTCGCGATCGGCGCATCCTTGTTCCATCCACTGAGACGAGGAGGCCTCATGGACAGGCTGCTTCCGCGCGAGCATCCGGTGCGGCTCATCGACGAGACCGGCCGGCTCACCGCCGATGACGAGTTCGCGACCCCGCCCACCGAACGGCTGCTCGACGCGTATCGCGCGCTCGTGCGGGGGAGGCGGATCAACGAGCAGGCGAACGCCCTCGTCCGCCAGGGGCGGCTCGCCGTCTACCCCTCTTCGCACGGCCAGGAGGCCTGCCAGGTCGCCGCGGCGCTTGTACTGCGCGAGGGCGACTGGCTCTTCCCCACCTACCGCGACTCGGTGGCGGTGATCACGCGGGGCGTCGACCCGGAGGAGGCGCTCGTGCTGCTGCGCGGCGACTGGCACGGCGGCTACGACCCGCACCGATACCGCACGGCTCCCCAGGCGACGCCGCTCGCGACCCAGCTGCTTCACGCGGCAGGCCTCGCCCACGCGGCGAAGCTGCGCGGCGAGGACACCGTCCTGGTCGCGATGTGCGGCGACGGTGCCACGAGCGAGGGCGACTTCCACGAGGCGCTGAACTTCGCGGCGGTGTTCCACCTGCCGGTCGTCTTCTTCGTGCAGAACAACGAGTTCGCGATCTCTGTGCCGCTCTCGCGCCAGACGGCGGCGCCGTCGCTCGCACACAAGGCGATCGGGTACGGGATGCCCGGACAGCGCGTCGACGGCAACGACGCCGCCGCCCTGCTCGCCGTGCTCGGCCGCGCGGTCGAGAACGCGCGCGACGGCGGCGGACCCTCGCTCATCGAGGCCCACACCTACCGGATGCAGGCGCACACCAACGCCGACGACGACACCCGCTACCGCGAGCGGGCCGAGGTGCAGGCTTGGGTGGATCGCGACCCGCTGCTGCGGATGCGCGCGCACTTGACGCAGGCCGGCGCGCTCGACGACGAGACCGAACGACGCTTCGCCGCCGAGGCCGAGGAGACCGCCGCGGCGCTGCGCGACGCGATGAACAAGGACGTCCGGCCCGACCCCGAGGACCTGTTCCGCTTCGTCCACGCGCAGCGCTCGCCGCAGCTCGACGACCAGTGGGCGCTGCTCCAGGACGAACTGAGCCGGGAGGCGATGTCATGACGATGCTCGAGCCCACCCGCACCGAGGCGGCACACGAGCTGCCGGTGCTCACCATGGCCGGCGCGATCAACCGCGCGCTCGCCGACGCGATGGAGGCGGATCCGTCCGTCCTCGTCTTCGGGGAGGACGTCGGTACGCTCGGCGGCGTCTTCCGCGTCACCGACGGGCTCGCCGCGCGCTTCGGCGGCGACCGCTGCTTCGACACCCCGCTCGCCGAGTCGGGAATCGTCGGCACCGCGGTCGGCATGGCGATGAACGGGATGCGCCCGGTCGTCGAGATGCAGTTCGATGCGTTCGCCTTCCCCGCCTTCGAGCAGATCGTGAGCCACGTCGCGAAGATGGCGAACCGCACGCGCGGTGCGGTGCGGCTGCCGATGGTCATCCGGATCCCGACGGGCGGCGGCATCGGCGGCGTGGAGCACCACTGCGACTCGTCCGAGGCGTACTACGCCCACACCCCGGGCCTCACGGTGGTGTGCCCGGCGACCCCGCAGGACGCGTACAGCCTGCTGCGGGCCGCGATCGAGCATCCGGATCCGGTGATCTTCCTCGAGCCGAAGAAGCTGTACTGGTCGAAGGCTCCGGTGGATGCCACCGCGCCCGCCGCCCTGGGGCACGCGCGGGTCGCGCGGCCCGGATCGGACGTCACGCTGATCGCCTACGGCAACTCGGTCGGCGTCGCGCTCGACGCCGCGGAGGTCGCGGCCTCCGAGGGGCGCAGCGTGCAGGTCGTCGACGTCCGCACGCTCACGCCGCTCGACGACGAGACGCTGTTCGCCGCGGTCCGCGCGACGGGGCGTGCCGTGGTGATCGCGGAGGCGCCCGGCTTCGCGAGCGTCGCCTCGGAGATCCAGGCCCGCATCTCCGAGCACTGCTTCGCGCACCTCGAGGCGCCCGTGCGCCGCGTCGCCGGGTTCGACATCCCCTACGCGCCGCCGAAGCTCGAGCGCTTCCACCTGCCGGATGTGGACCGCGTGCTGGATGCGATCGACACGCTCGGATGGGAGGAGTGATGTCCACCGCGACGACGCAGGTGTTCCGGCTGCCGGATCTCGGCGAGGGGCTCACGGAGGCCGAGCTCGTGCAGTGGCTGGTGAAGGTCGGCGACACGGTCCGCGTCGACCAGGCGATCGCCGAGGTCGAGACGGCGAAGAGCGTCGTCGAGCTGCCCTCGCCGTTCGCCGGCACGGTCGTCGCGCTTCACGGTGAACCCGGCGCGGCGCTGACCGTCGGCGCCCCGGTGCTCGAGGTCGCCCCGGCGGACCCGGGCGCCCCCGACCCGGTCGTCCCGGTCGCGGGCGAGGCGGCCTCACTCCCGGTCGTTGAGCGGAGCGAAGCGGAGTCGAAACGGGTTGAGCGCCCTTCGGCTCGCTTCGCTCGCTCAGGAACCGCGAACCAGCGAGTCGAAACCGCCCCCGACCC
>NZ_JADGLL010000035.1 GCF_015235415.1 Microbacterium paludicola
CGTGGTCAGGTCCGGGGTCGCGAATGTAGCGTTGATCACCGTCGAGGTCTTCTTGAGATGGCGAGCGTAGGAACTTCCATCTTCCGGGAGACCTCGACGCCTACCCGGCCACCGCGACGCTCAGACCTGTCGGCGGCGCTCGAATTCTGAACGGTTCCGGCGTTCGAAAAGTGAACGGTTGCGGGCAGTTTAGTCAGCCGGGTCGGTGATGTCGGGGCGGGTGCTGGGGAGGCTGTCGAGGCCGTGGCCTCTGAGCCGGTAGCTGGCGCCTTTGAGGGTGATGACGTCGGCGTGGTGGACGATGCGGTCGATCATCGCGGCGGCGACGACCTGGTCGCCGAACACGGTGCCCCAGCCGGAGAACGGCAGGTTAGACGTCAGGATCAGCGACGCGTGTTCGTAGCGGGATGAGACGAGTTGGAAGAACAGGTTCGCGGAGTCCTGCTCGAACGGGAGGTAGCCGACCTCGTCGACGATGATCAGCCCGTAACGCCGCAGCCGTGCGAGCTCCTGCTCGAGGCGACCTTGGCGGTGGGCGTCGGAGAGGCGGGTGACCCATTCGGTGGCGGTGGCGAACAGGACCCGGTGTCCTTGTTGGGCGGCGATGACGCCGAGCGCGGTGGCGAGATGGGTCTTTCCCGTGCCGGGAGGGCCGAGCAGGACGACGTTGCGCGCCTCGTGCAGGAACGCCCCCGACGCGAGCTGCGCGACCTGCTGCCGGACGGTCGGTTGCTGGTCCCAGTCGAAGTCTTCGATGGTCTTGACTGCGGGGAACCCGGCGGCGCGGATCCGCAGCCGGGCGCCGGAGGCGTTGCGGGCGGACACTTCGCGTTCGAGGACGGCGGCGAGGTAGTCCTCGAACGACCAGCTCGCCGTTCTGGCCTGCTCGGCGAGACGCTCGGCGGCTTCGAGGATCCGCGGCGCCTTCAACGCCCCGGCGAGGTAGGTGAGCTGCTTGACCGCCTCGGTCTGCTTCGCCATCAGAGCGTCCCTCCGATGCCGAACGCGCGGTCGTAGTCCGCGAGGTCCCGGGTGAGGTCGTCCCCGACGGCGACCGGACGTGGGGTGCGGAACTGTTCCCGCAACGTCTTCGCGACCGCGAGGTGGGCGGGTTCGGTGATCGTCATCCCGCGCGCCCAAGCCCGCTCGTGCTCGGCGACCAGGTGCCCGTCGAGGCGGACTCTGACGCGGTCGAGGTCCGCGCTGACATCGACGAGCCGGCCGACGGCTCGCGGGTCGACGGAGTAGTCGTTCGTGTCGACGCGGACGTAGTAGTCCCGCCCCAACCGGACCCGGTTGCGCCAACCCAAGTGCAACGGGACCGGCGGCAACGGCAGCATGCCCGCCCGATCGACCTCGATGCGTGCCGCCGGGGACGCGCGAAGTGTGCGGACGGTGCGGGCGTTCGCGCGGTCGACCCAGTCAGCGAACTGGGCGTTGAAGTCCGCCGGGGAAGCGAACGTCCGGCCCGGCATGAACGATGTCTCGAACCAGCCGTTGCGGCGCTCGACGATCCCCTTGGACTCCGGATCCCGCGGCGGCAGCAGCACCAGCTTCGCCGCCAGCGTTCCCATGAACGACGCGACGCCCTCCGCGCGGCGCTGCCCGCGGCCGATGCCGGGCTCGTTGTCCCAGATGAACCGGCGCGGGACAGCGCCGATCTGCTGCAGCAGCTCCCAGGTGCCCAGCAGCAGATCCTCCGTCTTGCGCGTCGGGATCATCCGGCCGGCGATGAACCTGGAGTGCGCGGCGGTGATCACCAGCACCGGCAGCAGCTTCGCCGTCCCGTCCTCCAGCGGGATCTTCCGCGGCGGGAACCAGAGATCACACTGCGCCGCATCCCCGGGCTCCCAGACGAGACGGTCGGCGGGGTCGACGCGGCGCTGCTCGGGTCGCCAGCCGCTTCACGTTGTCGCGGAACCAGCGGATCGAGCCGGACCAGCCGACCCGCTCCGCCAGCACCGTCGCCGGCATGTCCGGAGTCTCACGCAACAGCTCCTTCACACGTTCCTCGAACGGCGTGAACGACGTCGCCGCCGGTGTCCGTTCGTATTTCGGCGGCGAATCAGACGCCAGCGCGGCGTAGACGGTCGTTCGCGACACTGCCAGCCGCTTCGCGATCGCCGCCTTCGAGACGCCCTCCGCAGCGAGCCTGCGGATCAGTGCCCAGTCCTCCAAAGTGATCACACTCCAATCGTTGAGTGTTCACTTTTCGAGCGCCGTTACTGTCCAGTTTTCGAGCGCCGACGACAAGACCGCTACACGCTCAAATGCGATGAGCCCCCATTATCGCTCAGATCATCGGCATCGCCTGGCTTGCAGTCGGCTTCATCATCGTCCTCGCTCAGGGCAAGAAGCCGTTCGACCCGCTGACGGCAGGCGCACCGGAGGAAGACCACTCGACAGCGTCGGCATGACTCATGTCGGCGATAGCTCGCCGCGCCCGACAGCTGGCCGTCCCACTCAATCTCCGCGGAAGGACTGCATGAAGCATGATGTCGCGGAGTGTCATAACGACCTGCCCAGAGCCGGTACTCGGTTCTCGCAGGTGTAGACGCGGCCGGCGGGTTCCCCGCCGGGTGGGCTCGAGGTGGCTCGAGGCGCGCTCTCCTGACGAGAGGCACGAAACGATACACGCGTGTAACACGGCATGCGGCAGACTGGGCGATGCAGCGTAAGCCGTTGCGGGCACCACGGGCCACAAGACCCCGGAGGTGTGTGGAGAGTCGGTTGCTCCACGTCCAGACGGCGTTGTGCGACCGCTTCTCCGATCTTTGACAATCGGCAGATAAGTGAGAAGTGGATGTCCCTGAAGGTCACCGTCGTGGTCGGCAATCCCAAGCCGCAGTCACGCACCCGCAAGGTCGCCGAGCTGCTCGTCGAGAAGCTCCTCGCACCCGGCTACGAGCTCGAGGTCATCGACCTCGCGGATCACACGGACGAGATCTTCGCCTGGCCCTCGGAGAAGCTGGCGGCGCTGAACGCGTCCGTCGCCGAGTCCGATCTGGTGCTGTTCGCGTCGCCGACGTACAAGGCGACGTACACAGGCCTGCTCAAGGCCTTCCTCGACCGCTACCCGGCCAACGGGCTGGCGGGCGTGACGGCGATCCCGGTGCACACGGGGGCGGACTTCACGCACGCCATGGGCCCGACGGTGACCCTCGCTCCGCTGCTCGCGGAACTGGGGGCAATCGTGCCGGGACGCGGCTTCTATCTGGCCCTGAGCCAGATGGAGCAACTGGACGAGGTCGTCGAGCAGGCGGCGCGCGAGTACGCGACGAACTTCGCGCGCCTCGCCCTCGTGGCCCAGGGCACGACATCCCCCGCTCACTCCTGACCGGCTGACCAACCCGCTGAGAGGAGTGAACATGCAAACCGTTGCGCCCACCACTACAGAGATCGATGCCCGCCGCTTCCGTGACGTCCTGGGCCATTACGCGTCCGGTATCACGATCGTCACCGGTCACGACGGCGATGAGCCCATCGGCTTCACCTGCCAGTCGTTCTACAGCGTCTCCGTCGACCCGCCGCTGGTGTCCTTCAGCGTCATGAAGACGTCGACCACCTACCCGAGGATCGCGCCGACCGGCCGGTTCGCGGTCAACGTGCTCTCGCGCGATCAGACGGACGTGTCCGCCCAGTTCGCCCGCAAGGGCACCGACAAGTGGGCGGGCATCGACTGGTCGCCCGCCGCATCCGGGAACCCCGTGATCGCCGAGACCCTGATGTGGGTCGACTGCGAGCTGTGGGCCGAGCACGACGCCGGCGACCACCTGATCGTCATCGGCAAGGTCACCGAGCTCAGCCCCGAGCGGTGGCACGACGGCGAGCCCCTGCTCTTCTTCAAGGGCCGCTACCGCCACCTCCGCGAGATCGACCAGGCGGCGATCTGACCGCCGGATGAGAGGGGCGGTGCCATCCACAGATGGCACCGCCCCTCTCATCGTGCGTGATCGCGGGCGGCCGCGACCCCAGAACGCGACCGCCCGCGGGTCTCAGGGCCGCAGCTCCGCGGGATAGTGGCACGCCGCGCGGTGTCCATCCGTCGCCAACGGCTGAAGCCCGGGCGCCTCGGTCCGGCACTTCTCGCGGTCCCTGCCGACGGGGCAGCGCGGCGCGAAAGGGCAGCCCTGGTCCGGCCGACGGGCCTGCGGTTCCCCCGCGAGCGTGATGCGGCGCTTCCGATCGGCCGCGCGGGGATCGGGCGCCGCGGAGAACAGCGCGACCGTGTAGGGGTGCTGCGGGTTCGCGAACAGCTCCTCGGCAGGCGCCTCCTCCACGACCTGGCCGAGATAGAGCACGAGGACCCGGTCGGCGAAGTACTCGGCCACCGCGAGATCGTGCGCGATGAAGACGTACGTCAGCCCGAGCGCCTTCTGCTCCTTCTTGAGGAGGTTCAGCACCTGCGCCTGCACGGACACGTCGAGGGCGGAGATCGGCTCATCCAGCACGGTGATGTCCGGGCGCAGCACGATCGCGCGCGCGATCGCCACCCGCTGACGCTGACCGCCGGAGAGCTGGCTCGGCACGCGCTGCCAGAAGTCCTCTCCGAGGCCGAGCGCCTGCAGCACCTCCCTGGCCCGCTCCCTGCGCTCCCCGCGGTCCCCCACGCGGTGTGTCCTGAGCGGCTGCTCCACGATCTCGAGCACGGTCATCCGCGGATCCAGCGATCCGAACGGATCCTGGAACACCATCTGGAACCGCCGGCGCAGGCGCCGCAGGGCCCGACCCCGCGCCGCCGACAGCTCGGTTCCGCCGAGCGTAACGGACCCCTCGGAGATGCCGCCGAGCCGCATGATGGCGCGCGCCAGCGTCGACTTTCCGCAGCCGGACTCACCCACGATCCCGAGCGTCTCCCCCGGCAGCACCTGGAAGCTCACGTCCTTGAGCACGCGGTAGCCGTCCGCCCGGCGGCTGTAGGTCTTCCCGAGCCCGTCGACGACCAGGACGGGATCGCGCTCCGTGGCCGTCTCCCGCTGCGCGGTCTCGATCGTCATCGTGCGTCCTCCCTGGTCGCCGGAGCGGAGCGGATGTCCCCGATCTCGGCCGACAGAGCCGCGCGGACCTCCTCGTCGCTCGCGGCACGGACCGCGCGGACCTCCTCCGCGCGATGGCACTCGACGACCTGCGGGGCGGAACCGGCGGACACGTCGCGCGGCTCCGGTCGCTCGGCGCGGCAGTGATCGGTCGCCCAGGCGCAGCGCGGCGAGAACGCGCATCCGCCGGGCATCCGCGACATGGCAGGCGGCGCACCGGGGATCCAGGCGAGCTCCTCGCCGCGGTCCCGGCCGGGGAGGGGCAGCGAGTCCAGCAGCGCGACCGTGTACGGGTGCGCGCTCGCGCCGAACAGGCCGGACGCCTCGATCTGCTCGACCGCGCGGCCGGCGTACATCACGACGACGCGATCGCAGAACTCGGCGATCACGCCGATGTCGTGGCTGACCAGGACGACCGCGATGCCCCGCTCGCGGGACAGCGTGTCGAGCAGCTCAAGCACCTGGGCCTGCGTCGTCACGTCGAGCGCCGTCGTGGGTTCATCCGCGATCAGCACGGCCGGGTCGTTCGCGATGGCGATCGCGATGAGCACCCGCTGGCGCATGCCGCCCGAGTACTCGTGGGGATACTGCCCGAGCCTGCGGGCCGGCTCGGGGACGCCGACGGCGTTCAGCAGCTCGATCGCCCTCGCGCGCACCTTCGCGCGTGACAGACCGCGCGAGTGCGCGCGGATCGCCTCGCCGATCTGGCTGCCGATGGACTTGACCGGATCGAGCGCGCTGAGCGGATCCTGGAACACGAGCGACATGCTCTTGCCGCGCAGGCGATCCAGCTCGCGCTCGCGCAGCCCCGAGATCTCCCGCCCGGCGACGGAGACGGAGCCGCCGGTGACCGCCCCTCCGGCCGGGAGCAGCCCCATCGCGGCGAGCGCGAGCGTCGACTTCCCGGATCCCGACTCGCCGACGATCCCGACCTTCTCGCCCGGCGCGACGGTGAGCGTCACGCCGCGCACGGTGAGCGTCGTGCCGTAGCTGACCTGCACGTCGTCGAGCGCGAGCACCGCACGTGGTGCCGCGTTCGGACCCGCCGTCCCCGATGCGGCGATTTCCTGCGCCATGTCAGGCCCCCTGTCTCTGAACCCGCAGCCGCGGGTCGACCAGCTCGAGGATGAAGTCGGTGACGAGATTCGCGCCGACGTAGATGAACGCGCTGAGCAGGATGAAGACCTGCACGATGCCGAAGTCCTGCCGCTGGATGCCCTCAACCAGCACTCGCCCGATCCCGGGCCAGTCGAACGTCTGCTCGATGAGCACGCTGCTGGTGATCAGCGTCGCGAGGATCACGCCGCCGGACGTGATGGTCGGCAGAAGCGCGTTGTGCACGACGTGTCGCGTGTGCGCCGACCAGCGCGACTTGCCCTTGCTGCGCACGACCACGACGAACGACGCGCTCATGACATCGAGCTGATTGGCGGTCAGCAGCCGCACGAGGAACGCCCAGGGCACCGCCCCGAGTGCGATGGCGGGCAGGACCAGGTGCGCGAGCGCATCCGACAGCACGACGAGGTCGCCGGCGAGCAGCGCGTCGATCGTGTACAGCCCCGTCACGAAGGGCGGCGGGGCGAGCCACCGCGAGAGCCGACCCTCGGGCCCGGGCAGGACCCCCGCGTTCACGGCGAAGACGAGGATCAGGACCAGCGCGAGCCAGAACGGCGGGGTGCCCAGCCCGACGAGCGCGAGCGTCTTGGACAGCCCCGCAGCCCACGAGCGCAAATAGGTCGCCAGCGTCGCGACGACCAGCGCCCCGGCGACCGCGAAGACGAACGCGAAGATCGCGAGCTCGAGGGTGGCCGGCAGGCGCATGCTGATCACGGTCGCCACGTCCGCGCCGTTGCTGTAGGAGAAGCCCCACTGACCGGTGAGGAACCCGCCGATGTACGACGCGTACTGCTGGAAGATCGGCTGTTCGACCCCGAGCTGCACGCGCATCGCCTCGACGGCCGCGTCGCTCGCGAGCGGCCCCACGATGAGCCGCGCCGGATCGCCGGGCAGCATGCGCAGGATCACGAAGGACAGGACCGAGGCGAGCACGAGGGTCAGCAGCGCGCCGCCGATCTGGAGCCCGATGCGCTTGATCATGCGCGACCCGCCCGCCGCGCGCCGATCAGGGCCGGGAGCCGGTCGGCGAGGAGGTTCACCCCGACCACCATGATCAGCAGCGCGAGGCCTGGGAACACGCCGATCCACCACTGCCCGCTGAGCGCATTCTGCAGCCCTTCGGTGATCATCGCGCCCCATTCCGGCGTCGGCGGCTGCGCGCCGAGGCCCACGAAGCTGAGGCCGGCGAGCGTCAGCACGACATTGCCGAAGTTCGCCGCCATCTGCACGATCAGGGTCGTCGACACGTAGGGGACGACGTGACGGACGGCGATCACCGCGACCGGGACGCCGATCGTGCGCGCGGCCTCGACGAAGGGCTCCGAGACGCTGCGCCGCGCCTCGGCGCGGAGAGTGCGGGCGAACACGGGCACCACCGTGACGATGATCGCCGCGATCGCGGTCTGTAGGCTCGCGCCCGCCGCCATCGAGATCGCCAGCGCCAGGAGGAACTGCGGGAAGGCGAGGACGGCGTCGGCGAGCCGCATGAGCACCGCGTCCAGCCAGCGGGGCCCGAGCCCGCACAGCAGCGCCACCAGCAGGCCGAGACCGCCGCCGATCGCGACCGCGATCAGGCCGCTCAGGAATGCGATGCCGGTGCCGACCGCGACGCGCGCGAACACGTCGCGCCCCTGCGCGTCCGCTCCGAACCAGTGCGACGGCCCCGGGGCCTGCAGCGCCTCCGCCACGCTCACCTTGATCGCACGGTCCTGCGCGAACAGCCCGTACACGGCGAGCGCGACGCACGCGATGAAGATCGCGGCGGCGAGCAGCGCCTGGCCGTCGACGCCCGCGCGCGGACCGCGCGACACCGGCGCACCGCGTGGAGCCACCGCCTGCGTGATGGAGCTCATGATCTCGACCTTCCTGGGGACGGGAGCCGTCGACCGGCTGCCCGGTCGACGGCTCCCTCGTTGCACAAGGGGATGGGCGCCGTCAGCCGACGGCCCAGAACCGCATGTCCGTGGTCGGGCTCCACCGGTACTGGAAGCCGGACGCCATCACGACGGCGGTGCCGTCGAGGTACAGCGGCACCTTGGGCGACTCCGCCACCCAGTTCTCCTGCAGCTGCGACAGGGCGGCGTCGCGGTCCTCCTCGCTCAGGGCGCCGCGCGCCTCTGCGAGGAGCTCCGAGTTGCCTTCCACGCAGATCCGGCCGGTGTTCCACGCCGAATCGCAGACCTCGTCGTACTGCAGGTAGTACCCGGCGCCGAAGATCGCGGGGCCGTCCAGGCGCAGCGCAGAAGGCGCGGTGAGGCCGTAGACGGCCTCTCCCCACTCGGCCTCGCTCATGGCCTTGACCTCCAGGTCGATGCCGATCTCGGACAGCGCACCCTGCAGGATCGTGGCGATGGAGCTCTGTGTCGGGTCGGACGACAGGATGTCCAGCTCGACCGTGACGGGCAGCTCGACGCCGCTCTCCTCCGCCAGCTGCTTCGCCTTGTCGAGGTCGTACGTGCGCGCACCGGCCACGGAGTCGTCGTATCCGGGCATGGTCGGCGGGATCGGACCGTAGTACAGCTGGCCGTATCCCTGGAGGACGTTGTCGAGGATGTCCTGGTACGGGATCGCGTACGTCACCGCCTCACGCAGCTTCGCGTTGTCCCACGGCGCGGTGTCGTTCGGCATCAGGAACTGCATGTTGGCGGTCGCGTAGCTCGTGACGACCTTCAGCTCGCCCTTGTCCTCGATCGCCTTGGCCGAGGTCTTCGTCAGTCCCTGCGCGATGTCGAGCGTGCCGTTCTCGATCTGCAGCTGCATGGCCGAGTCGGACTGGATCCAGTTGACGTTGATGACCTCAGAGGCGCCGGGCTCACCCTGGAAGTCGGGGTCCCGCGTCAGCACCGCACGCGTGCCGGGCTCGTATTCGGTCAGTCGGTACGGGCCGGAGCCGGCCTCGTTCGTCGTGAGCCATTCGTTCGGCAGCGCCTCCGCGACACCGCCGTTCGCCTCGACGAGCGACGGGTCCACGATGGACGCGGCGCTGGTGGCCATCGCGAGCAGGAAGTCGGGGTCCGGGTGGTCGAGGTCGATCTCGACGGTCGCGTCGTCGACCGCCGTGATCTCCTGGATCAACAGCGGGTCGGTGTACAGGTCGTTGATGATCGCCTGTCCACAGCCGGCAATCGTGTTCGCGCGCTCGAGCGAGTACTTGACCGCCTCCGCGTCCATGGGCTCGCCGCTGGGGAAGGTCCATCCCTCGTTGAGATGGAACGTGTAGGTGAGGCCGTCGTCGCTGACGTCCCAGCTGGAGGCGAAGTACGGCTCGACGACGGTCGGGTCGACCTCTTCGGTGTCATCCGGGCCGTCCTTGACGCCGTTCTGCACCAGCTGCACGTACAGCGCCGACGTCAGCCGGGCGTCGTCGAGCGTGCATCCGGAAGCCGGGTCGAGCGTCGTCGGCGCGACGGTGAAGCCGACGTTGATCGCGCCGTCCGCGGTGCTCTCGCCGCCCGGCTCCGGCGGCGGCGCGGTGCAGGCCGTGAGCATGACGGCGGCGGTGACGAACGCGAGCGCGGCGAGTGAAGCCGAGGTCCGGCGTGAGCGGTGCGCGAGCAGGACGGACATGGTGAGACCCCCGGGATCTGAGTGGAGGAGCGGGTGAGCCGCAATATTACACATCACACGTAACCCACACAGGTTGCGTCATCAACCTTTTACGCCCGCGAAACAGCGAACCAGGGGGCCCGCGTGATCACGGCCCGGCCGGGATCAGCACGACACATTCGTCGCAGGACTCTGTAACCCTCCCGCAATATTGCGTGTGACATACTACCGATAGTCCCGGGCGTCGCGGCTCCCTCGCACGCCCCTTCCACTCCTCGAAAGGCCGTTCCAGGACATGTCGACTCCGCCGCGGATGATGTTCAACGCGTTCGTCCAGCTCACGCCCGGTCATCACTTCGAGGGCCTCTGGCGCTCGCCATGGGGCCAGGAGAACCCGTATGACGAGCTGGACACGTGGATCGGCATCGCGAAGCGGATCGAGGCGGCGAAGTTCGACGGCCTCTTCATCGCGGACACGATGGGTCTCTACGGCGCCTGGGGCGGTGATCACCGAGCCCATGCCGAGGGCGCGATCTCGTTCCCCGAGGACGACGCCATCATCATGGCCGCGGCCCTGGCCGCCGTCACGGAGAACCTGTCGCTCGGGTTCACGAGCGCCCTCATCCAGAACTACCCGTTCGAGTTCGCGCGCCTCGCATCGACGGTGGACCGCGTCACCAAGGGCCGCGCGGCATGGAACATCGTGCCCGGCTCGACGCTGAGCTCCCACCGCAACGTCGGCATCGACGAGGTCCCCTCGAACGCCGATCGCTACGCGCGCGCCGAGGAGTACCTCGACGTCGTCTTCTCCCTCTGGGAGGGCTCGTGGGCTCTCGACGCGGTCGTCAAGGACGCCGAGCGCGGCGTCTACGCGGACCCCTCCAAGATCTTCCGCATCAACCACGCCAGCGAGCGCTTCAAGGTCACCGGCCCCCACATGAACGAGCCCACGCCGCAGCGCGTGCCGTTCCTCTACACGGCGGGCGTCTCGTCCAACTCCGTCCGCCTCGCCGCCAAGTACGCGGAGGCCATGCTGATGCAGGTGCGCACGCCGCAGGATGCCGCCGGGATGGTCAAGGACCTCGGCACGTACGCGCGAGAGTACGGGCGCCGTGCCGAGGACATCAAGGTCATCCAGGCCCTGCACTTCGTCGTCGGCTCGACCGAGGAGGAGGCCAAGCGCAAGTGGGAGGAGAACAAGGAGTACATCAACCCCCGCGGCACCCTCGTCGAATCCGCCGGCATCCTCGGCATGGACCTGTCCGGCTACGACCTGGACGAGGAGGTCGACATCTCGTCCGCACCCGGCTTCCACGGGATCTTCGGAGAGGCGACCCTCGGCAAGGGACGCACGACGGCCACGCCGCGCGAGATCGCCGCGGCCGCGGCCGTGCCGCCCGTGGTCGGCACGCCCGAGCAGATCGCGGACGTGATCGAGCAGTGGCGCGACGCGGGCGTGACCGGCATCAACGTCGGGGACTACCTGTTCAGCCGCGCGTACGTCGACTTCGCCGACCACGTCATGCCGGAGCTTCAGAAGCGCGGGATCGCGCAACGCGAGTACGCACCGGGGACGGTGCGCGAGAAGGTCTTCGGGGACGGCCCATTCCTCAACGAGCGTCACCCGGCCGCCAAGCTCCGCGGCGCCTTCACCGACGCCATCGGCTGACAGGGGTCGACGCATGGTCACGACAGGCGCCGCATCGCGGCCCCGGATGATCTTCAACGCCTTCACCCAGATCACGCCCAGTCACCACTACGAGGGGCTGTGGCGCACACCGTGGGGCCAGGCGTCGCCGATCGACTCGATGCAGACCTGGCTCGATGTCGCGAAGACGATCGAGGCCGCGAAGTTCGACGGTCTGTTCATCGCCGATGGCCTGGGGCTGATGGCGCCGTTCGGCGGCAGCCACCGGGCGCACGCGGAAGGCGCGAACAACTTCCCGAACGGCGACGCCCTCATCGTCGCGGCAGCGCTCGCGGGCGTCACCGAGCACATCTCGCTCGGGTTCACGAGCTCACTGATCCAGGCACATCCGTTCGAGCTCGCCCGGCTCGCCTCGACGCTCGACCAGCTCACGGGCGGCCGCGTCGCGTGGAACATCGTGCCCTCGGGGCTGGAGAACAGCTTCCGCAACATGAACTTCGACCAGATGCCGACGTACGAGGAGCGATACGCCCGCGCGGACGAGTACCTGAAGGTCGTCTTCTCGCTGTGGGAGGGATCCTGGGAGATGGACGCGGTCGTCAGGGACGCGGCGAGAGGCATCTACGCGGACGCGTCCAAGATCTACCGGATCAACCACCGGGGCCCGCTCTACTCGGTGCAGGGGCCGCATCTGTCCGCGCCCAGCCCGCAGCGCGTGCCGTTCCTCTACACCGCGGGCATGTCCCCGCGGTCCCTGCGCCTGGCCGCGCAGCACGCCGAGGCGCTGCTGATCATGACCCGCACGCCCGAGGACGCAGCCCAGCTCGTCGCGCAGCTCGACGCGCTGCTGCCCGAATACGGGCGCCGCCCCGGCGACGTCAAGGTGATCCAGCTGCTCCGCTTCGTCGTGGGCTCCACCGAGGCCGAGGCGAAGCGGCGGCACGAGGAGATCCTCGAGTACGTGAACCCGCGCGGTCACGTCGTCGAGTCGGGCGGCATCCTCGGCATGGACCTCGGCTACTACGACCTGGACGAGGAGATCGACATCTCGCACGCACCGGGGGCCAAGGGCATCTTCGGCGCGGCGAGCGGCGCCGAAGGCAGGACGACGGCCACGCCGCGCCAGATCGCCGCGGCGACCGACATCCCCCCGACCGTGGGGACGCCGGAGCAGATCGCGGACGTGATCGAGCGGTGGCAGGACGCCGGGGTCTCCGGCATCAACGTGGCCGACGCCATGTTCCACCGATACTTCACCGACTTCGCGGAGCAGGTCATGCCGGAGCTGCGGCGGCGCGGCATGGCGCAGCGCGAGTACGCCCCCGGGACGTTCCGCGACAAGGTCTTCGGCGAGGGCCCGCACCTTCCCGACCGCCACCCGGCCGCCGCGTACCGCGGCGCCTTCACCGACAGCATCGGCTGAGCAAGGAGCCACGATGACGATCACCCACATCAACGCGAGCGCGGGCGCGACCCTCACGCCGGCAGTCGTCGTCGGCGATCTGGTCTACACCGCCGGCCAGGTCGGCATCGATCCCACGACCGGGGCGACGCCCGACGACTTCGCCGCGGAGGTGGAACTCGCGCTGGAGGCGCTGGAGAGCGTGCTCGCAGACGCGGGCTCCGATCTCTCCTCGATCGTCAAGGCGTCCTGCTTCGTGACCGACATCTCGCTGGTGCCCGTGTTCAACGAGGTCTACCGCGCACGGATCCCCGAGCCCCGCCCCGCTCGGAGCACGATCGAGGCCCGCCTGGTGCCGCCCTATCGCTTCGAGATCGAGGTCGTGGCGCGCGTTCGGACCGCGACGGAGCGACGCCCGTGAGCCGGCTGCTCCCGTTCCCCTCGTCCGATCCCGTCGACGCGGCGCTCGCACCGCTCCTGGAGGCGGCCCGGTTCACCGGTGCACCTGGCCAGATCGTGCTGGTACAGCAGGACGATGGGCCCGTCGCGCTGGTCGGCGTCGGCGCGCGCGCCGAGCTCACCGCCGCGCGCGTGCGCACGGCCTTCGCCGCGGCGGGTCGCGCCCTGGGCCACCTGCCGGAGGTCGTGGTGGACCTCGGCACGATCGCCGACGGCCCGCTCCCCCGCCCGGCTCTCGATCGGGCGGCGGCCGAAGGGCTCGTGCTGGGTGGCTACGCGTTCCGGAAGCACCGTTCCGCGGCGGCCGGCGTCGCCACGGAGTGGGTTCCGGTCGAGCCGTCCGAGGCGTGGCGCGAGGGGCTCGAGATCGCCCGGCAGGTGACCCTCGTGCGGGACGTGGTGAACGAACCCGGGAACGTCATGACCCCGGCGGCGCTGACCGACCACCTCGTGGCGCTCGCCGCCGAGCACGGACTCACGGCGGTCGTGCGCGACGCGGCGTGGCTCGCGGATCAGGGCGCCGGCGGGATCATCGCGATCGGCCAGGGGTCCGCGCAACACCCCCGCATGGTCGAGCTCGTGCACAAAGGCGCCGGAGGCGACGTCGACCTCTGCCTGGTCGGGAAGGGCGTCACCTACGACACGGGCGGGCTCTCCCTCAAGAGCCCGGATCAACTGATCTCGATGAACTCCGACATGGCCGGCGTCGCCGTGATCGCCCACGCCATGACCTTCCTGCGGCACGTGGCGCCCTCGTTGCACGTCCGCGCCTTCCTCCCGATCGTGGAGAACATGCCCGGCCCGGATGCCATCCGGCCCGGCGACGTCGTGACGGCACGCAACGGGAAGACCATCGAGATCCTCAACACCGACTTCGAGGGGCGCACGATCCTCGCCGACGCGCTCTCGTTCGCCTCCGAGCGGAAACCGTCCCTGCTGATCGATGTCGCGACGCTCACCTACGGTGCCACGGTGGCGCTGGGGCCTCGCATGGGAGCCCTCCTCGGCAACGACGACGGCGTGCCGTTCGTCGAGCGCGCCGCGGCCTCTTCGGGCGAGCCGATGTGGCGGCTGCCGATGCAGGACTGGATGCAGCCCACGATCGAGTCGCGCATCGCCGACGTCAAGAACTTCCCCTACCAGCCGTCGGCGCGAGCGATCACGGCGGCGATGTTCCTCCGGGAGTTCGTCGCGCCGGGGCTGCCGTGGGCGCACCTCGACATCGCCGGGCCGTCGTGGGCCTTCGAGCAGCAGGAGCTCTCCGGCGAGGGCGCGACCGGGTTCGGCATGCGTCTGCTCGTGGACCTGTTCTCGGATCTCGCCGCACGCACGGAGCCGAGATGAGCCAGGAGGTGATGATCCCGCAGCTGTCCGCCCAGGACATCGCCGCGCTGCTGCCCCCCGAGCACGCCGTGGCCGCGATCGCCGAGGCGCTGCGCGACGGCGTCGACCCGGCGATCGACGCGCGCCGATCCGCGCTCGATCTGACGCGCGGCCAGCTGCTGATCATGCCGTCCGAGGTCCGCTCCGTCATCGGCGTCAAGCTCGTGACGGTCGGCGGGCAGAGCCTGCCCCCGGAGGTGCCGCGGATCCAGGGCACGTTCGTCCTGTTCGACGCGCGCACGCTGCGCCCGGTCTCGATCATGGACGGCGCCGCGCTGACGGCCGTGCGCACGGCCGCGGTGTCGCTCGCGGCGATCCTCCCGCGCCTCCAGACGGAGAGCGGGCCGCTGCGCGTGCTCGCGTTCGGCAGCGGCGCCCAGGCGGCCGCGCATGTGCACGCGCTCACGGCCGCCCTGCGCCGGCGGCGTGCGATCACGGACATCGCGTACGCCGTGCGCACCGACCGCCCGGCGCCGGCGACGCCCGGCGCCGCACCGCGCACCGTGCTCATCGGCACGCCGGAGTACGAGTCGGCGCTCGGCGCTGCGGACGTCGTCTTCTGCACGACAACATCCGCGGCACCGCTGTTCGGCTCCGCGATGGTCGGCGATCGCGCCGTCATCGTGGCGGTCGGCTCGCACCTGCCGGACGAGCGGGAGCTGGACGGCGCCCTGCTGGGCCGGTCCCAGGTCGTCGTCGAGGACATCGGCACGGCGCTGGCCGAGGCCGGGGACGTCGTGATGGCCGTCGAAGAGGGCCATCTCGCTCCCGATCGGCTCATCTCCATGGCGGACGCCGTCCGCGGTGTGGTGCGCCTCGATCCCTCACGTCCTGTCGTGTTCAAGAGCACGGGCATGTCGTGGGAGGATGTCGTCATCGGCGAAAGGATCCATCGCCGCTGGTCGGCGCGGGAGCGACAGCCGGCGCTGTGATGCCCGGCCGGATGAGAGGGCGAGAGGACCGGCGATGCAGCAGCTGACGACCGACCTGCTGATCGATCGCGTCAGCCTCCGCGACCAGGTGGTCGGCATCATGCGTCAGCGCATCGTCTCGGGTGAGCTCCGTCCCGGCTCGATCTACTCGGTCAGTCTGCTCGCCCGAGAACTGGGGGTCTCGAACAGCCCGGTGCGGGAGGCGATGCTCGAGCTCCAGAACCGGGGCCTCGTCTCCGCCGTGCCCAACCGCGGATTCTGCGTCGTGAAGCTGACCGAACGCGAGCGCGCCGACGTCCTGGAAGTGCGCATGATGCTCGAGGTACCGGCGATGACGCGCCTTGCCGACGCGGGGATGCCCGCGGCGATCGCCGGCTTCCGCCCGACCGCCGACGAGATCATGGCCGCTGCCGACGGCGGCGACATCGTCGCCTTCCTCGAGGCGGACCGCCGTTTCCACCTCGGGCTGACAGGGCTGCTCGGAAACGCGCAGCTCGTGGAGACCATCGGCGATCTCCGCGACCGCACACGACTGTTCGCCGACAAGTCCGCCGTGCTGCGATCCGCCCGCGAGCACCTGGACCTGCTCGATCTCCTGGAAAATGGCAACGCCAAAGGTGCGGGCCGTGCGATGGCGGCTCACCTGGAGCACGTGCTGAGCGACTGGAAGGGCACGCCCGCAACCTCCTGACCAACGCGGCAGCGGCGCCGGACGCCGAGAAAATCGGCAGCTAACTGGACTGCGAGGCCAGTGCTCGGCGAAGCCCGCGCCCCGGAAGCACGAGAACGATCAGGACGCCCGCGAGCGCGCATCCGCCCGCGATCGCGAACGCGGCAGCGAAGCCGCCCGTCGCCTGCACCACGATGCCGAGACCCGCTGTGCTGAGCGCGACGCCGATGTCGAACGAGAGGTTGAACGTGCTCACCGCGGACCCGCGCTCCGCCGCGTCGGCACCCGCCGTCGCGGTGCGCATGAGCGCGCCGAACCCGAGCGCGGTGTTGAGGGCGAACAAGACCACCGCGACGTACACGGCCGGCGGCGACGGAACGAAGGCCAGCAACCCGGCGCCGGCGAGGGCGCACGCGCCGCCGACGATAGCCTGCAGGGTCTCGGGCACCCGATCGAACAGACCCGCTCCCCCGATCCGCACGAGCACGACGACGGTGCTGAACGTGAGGAACAGCGGTCCCGATGCGGACATCCCCACGTCGAGCGCATAGAGCGGCAGGAACGCCTGGGCGCCGCCCCACGCCGCGCTCAGCAGCACCCAGCACGCCCCCGCGGGCACCGCTCCCCGGTGCACCATGCGTGTCGCGTGGCTGCCCAGCCGACGCCACATCCCCGCCTCGATCGCGCTCTGCGCGACGACGAACGGCGCCGACGACGACGCCGCCAGGGTCTCATGACGTTGCAGAGCCGTGAGGACGACGACGACCAGCACAGGAATCGCGAGCACCGACCAGGTCCAGGACACCCCGACGAATCGGGTCAGCAGCTCGGCGGCAGAGGGCCCGAGAGCGGTGCCCGCGAACAGCGGCACCGAGGCGAACGCGATGGCGCGCCCCGTGCGTCCGCCGCCCTCGCCGATCGCGCGGGTGAAGACGGCCGTGTGGAACGCGCCCGTGCCGAGGCCCTGCACCACCCGCCACAGGAGCAGCCACCACAACTCCGGAACCACGGCCGTGACGAGCAGGCTCAGCGCGGCGAGGCACACGGCGGGCAGCGCGACGACTGACGGGTGCCAGCGTCGTAGCAACACGCCGCTGACGAGGCGCCCGAGCACGCCGCCGATCCCCGTCGCGAGGGCAGCGATGCCCACCGCGCCGATGGGCACGTCGAGCACGCCGATGACGTACCGCGGCACCGTGGTGGTGAGCCCGCCGAGAGCTAGGAAGACGAGGAAGACGCTCAGCACGCGGGCGGACGCCGCGACGCTCACGAGAACGCAGGGGCGCCGAGGTCCTCGCCGCGGAGGTACGCACCCGCCATGGCCGCCAGAGCGGGGCCGATGTTGTCGCGCATGTGACGCGAGGATGCGCCCGCGTGCGGTGTGATGCTCACGCCCGGGACGTCCCAGAGCGGGTGGTCGGCGGGCAGCGGCTCCGGATCGACCACGTCGAGAGCCGCCCGGACGCGGCCCTCACGCGCTGCCGCGATGAGCGCATCCGTGTCGACGACCCGGCCGCGTCCGACGTTGCCGAGCACCGCGCCCGGCTTCATGCGGGACAGGAAGTCCGCGTCGACCAGGCGTTCCGTACCCACGTTCAGCGGCAGCGCGAGCGACACCGCGTCGGCGAGCGGGAGCCACTGGTCGAGCTCGGTGAACGCGTGCACGCGCTCGCCGCGCGCACCCGTCCGCGTCGTGCGCGCGAAGCGGACAACACGCGCCTTGAACGCCTCGAGCCGCTCGGCGATCCCGCGGCCGACGCCGCCCTGGCCGAGCACGAGGATCGTCGATCCGACGACGCCCTGCACGCCGTGTTCGGTAGCACCGCGCCGGTCGTGCCCGATCCACCGGTGGTCCCGCTGCGCCTGCAAGTGCTCGGGGAACGCGCGCAACGCGGCGATCAGGCCGAGCGCCCCGGTCTCGGCGGTCGTGTCGGTCATCACGTCGGACGAGTTGTACACCGCGACGCCCGGCGGCAGATGGTCGACCAGCCAGTCGTACCCGATGCTCACGGTGCGCACAGCCACGAGGTTCGGCAGATCGCGCAGCCGCTCCCGCAGCTCCCGAGACTGGAAGCCGCCCAACAACGCGAACTCGACGGATTCCGGCTCGATCCGCCCATCCACCAGGTCATCCCACAGCGCAAGCCGGGCGCCCTCTGGCGGAGGACCGGCGAGCTCGAGGTGCTCCTTCGAGAGCACCAGAGCCGTGCGCGGGAGCGTCGCGCCGCACGCGGAGGACGGGACGTGGGTCGTGTCGGTCATGGCGAGGGGCATTCTTTCTTCGGTCGAAGGGCGGAGAGGGGGCCGTCAGACGCTTCGTTCCCGGCGTGGAGGCCCGTCATGCGCTGCGAGCCGTCCACCATCCGGCGACTGCCTCTACGAAGAGGTCGTTGCTCTCGACCGTGTCGACCGTGTACCGGAGGCCGTACCCCTCGTACGCGCGGGCCAGGATGCCGGCGTCCGCGACGTGCGTGAACAGCTCGAGCGCCCGCTCGCCCGCCGGCAGCCACACGAAGTTGCCCTCCGAGCGCGCGGCCGGGATGCCCCGCTGCTGCAGCGCGTCCTCGATGCGGCGCCGCTCCGTCACGATCGCGTCCACCCGCGCCGCGATCAGCTCTCGTCCGACGGGCGAGTAGCAGTACGCCATGCCCGCCTGCGCGAGCCGCGAGACGGCATTGGCGGCACGCATCCGCGAGACGCCGTCCACGATCCGCGGGGCACCCAGCAGGAACCCCGCGCGCAGGCTCGCGAGACCGCACGCCTTCGACAGCGTCTTCAGCACGACCGCGTTCTCGGGCAGATCCGTGCGCATCGTGCCGTAGAACGCGTCGGGATCGCCACCGAACTCGCTGTACGCCTCGTCGAGCAGGATGATCACGCGCGGCGGCAGTTGCGCCGCGAGCTGGTCGAACTGCGTACGCCACAGGGGCGTGCCGCTGGGGTTGTTCGGCGTCGAGATGACCACGACGCGCGTGCGCTCGGTGACCGAGGCGAGCAGCGCGTCCACGTCGTGCCCGCCCTCCGCGGTCCACGGCACGGGCACGGGAACCGCGCCCGCCGCGTGGCACGCGCCGAGGTACCCCTCGAACGTGAGCCAGCTGAACAGCACCTCGTCGCCCGGCTCGCAGACCGATCCGATCACGGTGTGGATGAGCGCCGAGCTGCCTGCGCCGAGCAGCACCTCGTCGACGTCGCGGCCGTGCGCCTCGGCGACCGCCTCGATCGCGGCCTCGCCGGGGCCGCCGTAGCGGTGCAGCAACGGCACCTCAGTGACGATCGCTTCGAGGAGCCCTTCGATCGGCGGCAGGTGCGACTCGTTGAGGCCCGCGCGGATCCTCCCCTCGGGGAACAGCGCACGGCGGAACGCGGGAACGGCCTCCAGGGACCGCCGGAACTGGACGCCGTCATCGACGATCTCGGCCATCAGAACTCCTGCAGGTTCTCTTTGAACGTCTTGTGGGCGAAGCCGTCGCGGATGACGCCGCGGCGGCGCAGCACCGGGGCGAGCCCGTCGGCGACCTCCGCGACGTTCTTCCGCGTGAACGGCAGCACGAAGAGGAAGCCGTCGCCGCCGACCTGCTCCATGGCCTCCTCCATCTGATCGGCCACCACCTCCGGCGTGCCGACCAGCTCGATCGTCTGCTGCCCCGATCGCCCGCTGAGCGCCTCGCGGAAGGTCTTGCCCGACTGCGCGATCCTGTTGAACTGGTCGTACGACGACTTGTGGCCGTTGACCTTGTCCGCCATGTCGGGCAGCGGCGCGTCCAGGTCGAACTGCGACATGTCGATCCCGGACAGGTAGCTGAGCCCCGCGAGCTTGCCCTCGATGTCGGCCGCCGCGGCCTCCTGGCGCGCCCTGTCCTTCGCCTTCGCCTCGTCCATGGTGTCGCCGAGCACGGGCTCGATCAGGTGGACGACCTTGATCTTCGACGCGTCGCGCCCGTTCTCGGTCGCGATGCGGGTGATGTCGTCGCGGTAGCCGCGCATCCCGTCGATGCCCTTCGTCCCCGCCATCACGGTGTCCGCGTTGCGGGCCGCGAAGGTGCGGCCCACGCCGGAGCCGCCGGCCTGGCAGATGACGGGATGATGCTGGGGGCCGGGGATCGTGTTGAGGGGGCCTCGGGTGCGGTGATACTGGCCGTTGTAGTTCGCGTAGTGCACCTTGGCCGGGTCGGCGAACAGGCCAGTGTGCTCGTCCATCACCACCGCGTCGGGCTCCCACGTGTCCCACAGCGCGCGGACCGCGTCGATCCACTCGTCGGCCATCTCGTAGCGCAGGTCGTGCTCGTAGTGCGAGTCGCGCCCGAAGTTCTGCCCCACCGCGTGCGGGCTCGAGGTGACCAGGTTCACCCCGAATCGGCCGTTCGTGAGGTGGTCGAGCGTGGTCGTCAACCGCGCCGCCTGATACGGCGGCGTATAGGAGGTCGTCATCGTCGCGATCACGCCGATGTGGTCGGTCGCCTGAGCGATCAGCGGCACGAGCGGGAACGGATCCAGCCGGAAGATGCCGTGCTCGACCGAGTAGTCCGGGCTGGCCTTGTACACGTCCGGCAGCACCGGCGCGTCCTCGAGCATCACGTAGTCGAACCCCGCGTTCTCGAGCGTTTTCGTGTTGTGCATGAACAGCTCGGGCCTGCCCACGTCGCGCGAGACGTTCCCCGACCAGCGCCCTCCCCACCCGTACTGACCGAAGCCGTAGTTGACGAACCAGGCGAGGCGGAACATGAACTCTCCTTGCGCGAGGGTGGGAGGACGGGGCCGGTCGCACCGAGCGTGCGGAGGGGAGCAGCGCGCGAAGGATAGCCGCGCTATCTCGTGACCTCACCGACCCATTCGAGCTGCCTCCAACGGTAGTGATGCCTAAGCGTCCAAAGCGTTTCGCCATGTTTCGATCGTGAAAACTGATCGACAGGATAGGTGACGTATCTTTTCGCGACCGATGTCGAGGCGTCGGCGCGGCGCGGCGCGCGCAACGCGGTGCCGGTCTCAGGCGACCGCGAGAAGGATCCCGACGAGCTGCTCGATCCGCTCCGAGAGCGCCGAGGTGACGATCTGCTCGTCGACCGCGTGCGCGCCGCGGCCCCGCGGCCCGAAGCCGTCGACGGCCGGGATGCCGAGCGCCGCGACGAAGTTGACATCGCCGGCGCCGGCGGCGGGTCGCCCCCCGAGATCGACGCCCGCGGCCTCGGACAGCCGCTGCCCGAAGGCCGCGTCGGCGGCCGAGGCGAGCCACGCCGGACGGTTCGAGAGCACGGCGCAGGCGATCGCCGCGCCGGGCCGGATCGGCGACAGCTCGCCGAGGCTCGCGAGCACCTCCCTCTCGGTGGCGTGGTCGATGAAGCGAAGGCCCAGCTCGGCGCTGGCGGCCGCGTTCACCACGTTCGCCTTGCCGGGCGCGACGATGGATCCCACATTGCAGAGCACCTCCCGGCCCTGCGCCGAGATCCGGGCGATGTCGTCGCGGATGACGAGGAGCTGGTCGATGAGCTCGTCCGCCGCCGACACGCCCGCGCCGGGGTCGAGAGCGGCGTGAGCCTCCCTTCCGACGACGTCGACGCGCAATCGCGTCGACCCGCGCCGCCCGATCTTGAGCGAGCCGTCCGTGTGCGGCGACTCGAAGCCGATCGCCCCCACGGCCCCGGACGCGGCGGATTCGACGAGGACGCGCGAGCGCGGCGAGCCGATCTCCTCGTCGGCCGTGACGACGAGTCGGACGGCGCGGCGGCGGCCGAGCCGGTTCGCGATCCGCATCGCCGTCTCGATGACGACGAGTCCCGACTTCATGTCGAAGACCCCCGGTCCGGCGATGGCATCGGCCGTCTCGACGAGCGGAACGGCGCCGTCGATGGTGCCGATGGGCCAGACGGTGTCCGAGTGGCCGATGAGGAGGAGCGGTGCTCCCTCGCCCGCCCAGTCGACGACGAGGTGGCTGCCCTCCTCGTCGTCGGTGCGCACGACCGCGCCGCCGAGCGCGCGGTACTCGAGCGCGAGCGCGTCGGCGATGCGGGCGCTCGCATCGCGATGGCGCGATGGGCTCTCGATCCGGACCAGCTCGAGGAGCCGCTCCACGGCCTTCGATCGCTCAGCGGCAGTCTCCGCGGCGATCCGGATTCGCTGATCGTCGGTCATGCTTGTGGAGTATCCGTTTCGCATGTCGTCGATGTAACCAGACGATGGCCGCTTGATTTCGGGATTTGCCCTGCGCCTTTACGCACCTATCATTGCGGCGTGACCCCCACCGCCACCGCCGCCGCCCTGCCGTCCGGCTGGTGGGCGGGACCGCTCGAGACGAACCGCGACCAGCAAGCCGCCGACGCCCTCTACCAGCTGAGCTTCGGGTACTCCGCCCCGACGTACCGGCTCAACCCGCTGCTCCTGAGCGCGCTGGGCCGCACCGGCGGCAGCGTGATCGGCGTCAAGACCGACCGCGAGGAGCTGGTCGGCTTCGCTTACGGCTTCCACGCCGTGGACGAGCGGGGCCCCTACCACTACTCGCAGGCCGCTGTTGTCCACCCCGAGTACCAGGGCTACGGGATCGGCACGCACCTCAAGCATCAGCAGCGCGACTTCACGATCCGGCGGACCGGCGTCGACCGCATGCGCTGGACCTTCCATCCGTCGCTCGCCCGGAACGCGCACCTCAACCTCGCCAAGCTCGGCGGACTGGCGATCGCCTACGACCCCGACTACTACGACCTCCCCGAGTCCGAGCGGCTCGTCGTCGAGTGGACCTTCGCCGGAGACGCGTACCAGGCGCACCGCGATGCGGCCCCCGCGGCGGCGGCCGCGCTCGCAGACCGGGCGACGGAGGTCGTCGTGCCGGAGGCGACCATCGACCGCGCGCACTGGGTCATCGCCGGGCTCGACCGCGTCTCCCTTCTGGCCGCGATCGCGGACCGCTTCGCCGCCGGCGACGTGCTCTGCTGGGCCGGACGGATCGACTCGAAGCGCGCGGCCTACCTGGCCGTGCCCCGGACGGATGGAGCCGCGCGATGAGCCAGACTGCGACAACCCCCGGCGAGAGCCCGGCCGACCGCTTCGACGAGCGGCTGAGCGGTCGTCGCTCGGCCGCCGCCCTCCGCGCGAAGGTGCTCGCCAAAGAACGGGAGAACTTCGATGCCGCGGTCGAGCTCCTCGCGGCCGACCCGGCCGTCCTCGCGGCGGCGGCGCTCCTCGCGGGCGCGCGTCGGCGGTACGTCATCGGCCACGGCAAGTCTCGGTCCTACGCCGCGATGCTCTCATCCGACCTCACCGCCGGCATGGCGAACGTCCACCAGATCGACAACGCCTCCCTTCACTCTCTGGACGTCCTCGCCGACGTCCGCGACACGGACGTCCTCGTCTGCTTCTCCTTCCACCGCTATCGCCACACGTCGGTCGTCGTGGCACAGGAGTTCGCGGCGGCCGGCGGGAATCTCGTCGTCATCACCGACGCCCTCACGTCGCCGCTGATCCCGCTGACGGACACCGTGATCGTGGTCGGCACCGAGAGCGCCTCCTACGTGAACTCCCCCACCGCGGTGACGCTGCTCTGCCACCTGCTCGCCACGCTCAGCGTGTCGAGCGCGAAGGGAGCCAAGCGCCGCATCGGCCGCCGCGAGGACGTCGCCAAACAGCTCGGCCTCTACTGGGACGAGGCGGAATGAGGGTCGCCGGCGTCGCCGTCCACCGCGTTGCACTGCCGCTGAAGCACCGCTTCCAGACCAGTTCGCACAGCAAGCACTTCATCGAGCACCTCCTCGTCGCCCTCACCGACGAGACCGGGGCCGTCGGCTGGGGCGAGATCGCCGCGCCGTCCGACCCGTACTTCGGCTCCGAGACGACGGACACCGCGTGGCTGGTCGCGGAGCGCTATCTGGTCCCCGCGATCCTCGGAACGGAGTTCGACGGACCCGCGGCACTCGAGGCGGCCTGGACGAGGATCCGCGGCCATCACTTCGCGAAGTCCGGCTTCTCGGTCGCCGCCTGGGTTCTCGAGGCGCAGCGGCAGCAGCGTCCGCTGGCGGCGCTGCTCGGCGGCACCCGGACGGCCGTCACCGCCGGTATCTCGCTCGGCATCGAGCCGACCATCGACGCGCTCGTGCTCGAGGTCGCCACGCACGTGGAGTCGGGCTACCCGCGGGTCAAGCTCAAGGTGGCCCCCGGCTGGGACGTGGAGCCGGTGCGGGCCGTGCGCGCCGCGTTCCCTGGCCTCGATCTCCACGTCGACGCGAACGGGGGCTACCCCGCCGTGGACGAGTCCTTCCGGGTGCTCCAGGAGCTCGACGAGCACGGGCTCACGATGATCGAGCAGCCGTTCCACCCTCGGGACTTCCACGCGCACGCGAAGCTGCAGGCACGCGTCCAGACCCCGATCTGCCTCGACGAGTCGGTCGAGGACCTGCACGATCTGCAGACCATGATCGACACCGGCGCCGGTCGCGTCCTGAACATCAAGGTCTCCCGGATCGGGGGCTTCGGGAGCGCGATCGCGGCCCACGACCTCGCCGCCGTGCACGGCATACCCGTATGGTGCGGAGGGATGCACGAGTTCGGCATCGGTCGCCTGGCCAACGTCGCGATCTCCTCCCTCCCCAACTTCTCGCTGCCCTCCGACGTCTCCGGCAGCGACAAGTACTACGAACGCGACGTCGTCATCCCGCCGGTCGTCGCCCGCCACGGCGTCGTCGACGTCCCGACCGAGGCCGGCCTCGGCGGCGACATCGACCACGCCTGGATCGCGGCGAACCGCCGCGATCTCTTCACCGCCTCCGCTTGACCACCGCCACCGAAAGGCCCATGACCATGCCAGAAGTCGTCCTCGTCGAGGCGAACCCCGCCCTCCTCTTCAAGGGAGTGAACGACCCCGGCTTCGACGGCGCACCGATCCGCGAGGTCGACCCCTACGGCAAGCACCTCTCGGTCTTCGACCTGGGGTTCATCCGCGGCGACGGCATCTTCGAGGCGACCTCGGTCGTCGGCGGCGTGCCGCTGGCGATGAAGCTCCACATCGCCCGGCTCGGCCGCTCGGCGCGGCTGCAGGACCTCCCGGAGCTCACCGGCGAGCAGGAGTGGCTCGACGTCTGCCAGGCGGCCATCGACCTCTGGGGGCAGCCGGAAGAGACCGGCACGATCCGGCTCCTCATCTCCCGCGGAGCGGATCCGGTGACCACGGTCGGGCAGGCCGGCCACCCCGGGACGCCGACGATCTTCATCTTCGTCGACACCGTCCGCACCCCCAGGCCCCTGACGCTGACCGGCACCCTGCTCACCCGCGGCTACAGCCTCGAGCTCGTCCGCACGGCTCCCGAGCGGCACCCCTGGCTGCTCATCGGGGCCAAGACGCTGTCGTACACGGCGAACATGGCGACCTACCGGGAGGCCGTGCGCCGCGGCGCCGACTTCGGCATCTACACCTCGACCGACGGGTACGTGCTCGAGGGCGGCACCTCGTCGCTCGTGCTCATGAAGGACGGAAAGCTCACCACCCCGATCCCGGATGTCGGCATCCTGCATGGCACCACCCAGCAGGAGGTGTTCGCATATGCGGAACGCCGGGGGGTCCCGCACGAGTACGCGTTCGTCACCGTCGAGGAACTGCTCGACGCCGACTTCGTGTGGAACATGGGCGGGAGCCGCCTCTCCGCGGTCGAGCGCATCGACGACGTCTCCTTCGCCGCCGACACGGAGTTCGCGGCACAGGCGATGGCCTTCTTCGAGACCGAGCGGGCGTACATCGAGGAGTACACCACAGGGCCGGGCATCCAGCGCTGGCTCTAGCCTGCGACCTTCGCCTCTCGGCACGTCGAGCGCGCCGAGCACATCCGATCGACAGGAGCCGCATGACCGTGCAGATCACCCGTGAGCAGTTGAAGCCGCTGGCCGCCGGAGCGGCGATCCTCGGCTGCGGCGGAGGCGGCGACCCGTACATCGGCCGGCTCGTCGCGGAGGCCGCGATCGACGCGCACGGCCCCGTCGCCCTCGTCGACCTCGATGACGTGCCCGACGACGCCTCGGTCTTCCCGGTGGCCGGCATGGGCGCTCCCACCGTGGGCATCGAGAAGCTCGCGGCGACGGGCCAGGCGGTATCCGCCGTGCAGCTGCTCGCGAAGCACCTGGGCCGGCCGATCGACTACATCACCTGCGGCGAGGTGGGCGGCGGGAACTCGATGGTCCCGATCGCGGTCGCCGCCGAGCTGGGCGTCCCGCTCATCAACGGCGACGGCATGGGCCGCGCGTTCCCCGAGCTGCAGATGGGCCTGGCACCGATGATCGGCGTCTCTGCGACCCCGATGTCGGTGACGGATGAGAAGGGGAACAGGGCGATCCTCGAGACGATCTCGAGCAGGTGGGCCGAGTGGCTTGCCCGCGACGTGACGATCGAGATGGGGACCTCCTCGACGATCTCGCTGTATCCGATGACCGGTGAGCAGGCCAAGCGCGCCCACGTCCGCGGCTCGCTCAGCCTGTGCACCCTGCTCGGCGAGCTCGTGGATTCGACCAGGGCCGCGCACGGTGACATCGGTGCCGCCCTCGCCGAGGAGCTCCGCGGGGTGAGGCTCCTCGGCGGTAAGGTGGCGGACGTCGAGCGCCGCACGCAGACGGGCTTCGCGCGAGGCAACGCCCGCATCGTCGCCGACGGCGGCTCGTGCGAGGAGCTCGTCATCTCGTTCCAGAACGAGTACCTGCTCGCCGAGCTCGACGGCCGCGCGGTCGCCGCGACCCCCGACCTGATCATGCTCATCGAGTCGGACACCGGCACCGCGATCACCGGCGAGTCGCTGCGCTACGGCCAGCGGGTCACCGCGCTCGCCGCCCCGGCCGACGCCCGCTGGTACAGCCCCGAGGGCCTCGAGCTCGTCGGCCCGGAGTACTTCGGCTACGACGCCGAGCCGACGATGGCGGGAGCGGCTCGATGAGCGTCGCGCGGGGCGAGACGATCGCCGCCGTCACGAACGCGACCCTGCTCGGCGCGGCCGAGCCTGTCGACCTGCACCTCGCTGACGGGCGGATCGCCGAGGTGAGCCCGGCGGGGAGCACCGCCGCCACCGGCCCGGCGCTCGACGCCGGCGGTCGCACCGTGCTGCCCGGCTTCTGGGATCACCACGTCCACACGGTCCAGGCGGCGCTGTGGGCGGAGCGGACGAACCTCCTCGGCGCCGCCTCCGCCGCCGAGGCGGCGCGGGCGATGGCCGCGTCCCCGGCCCTGGGTGACGGCCGAAAGGTCGGCATGGGCATGCGCGACGCCCTCTGGCCCGACGAGCCGACCTTCGAACTGCTCGACGCCGCCACCGGCGAGGTGCCGACGTACATCCTCAACTCCGACCTGCACTCGATGTGGATCAACTCGGCGGCGGCCCGCCGCGAGGGGCTCCCCGAGGGCCTCGGGCCGATCCTCCGCGAGATGGACTGCTTCCGCGTCTCCGGTGTCATCAACGCGGTCGACGACGCGCGAAGCGATACGCTCATGGCGCAGCTCGGCCGGCAGGCGGCGAGCCGGGGCCTCGTCGGCATCGTCGACCTGCAGTGGACCTGGACCGAGCCGATGTGGACGCGCCGGATCGCGAACGGATTCGACTGGCTGCGGGTCGACATCGACTTCTATCCCGAGCACCTTCCGCGGGCCATCGCGGAGGGGATGCGGTCGGGGGACGTCGCGCGGGGAGCGGCGGACTCCCTCGCCGTCTTCCACGCGCTGAAGCTCGTGACCGACGGCTCGATCGGCACGCGGACCGCGGCCTGCACGCACCACTACGCGGACGACCACGGCAACTTCGGCGCGATCACCATCGAGGCCGACGCGGTGACCGACTACCTCCGGCAGGCCACCGCCGCCGGCATACGCGTCGCCGTGCACGCGATCGGCGATCTCGCGAACGCGAACGCGCTCGACGCGTTCGAGGCGACCGGCGCCGCCGGCACGATCGAGCACGCCCAGCTCGTGCAGCCCTCCGACCTCGCCCGGATGGCGAGACTCGGCGTCGCCGCCTCGATCCAGCCGGAGCACGCGCTGGACGACCGCGACATCGTCGACCGGGTCTGGGCCGACCAGACGGCGATCGCCTACCCCGGGCGCTCGCTCCAACGTGCCGGAGTCGTCATGCAGCTCGGCTCGGATGCGCCCGTCGCCCCGCTCGACCCATGGATGGCGATCGCCAGCGCGGTGTACCGGCAGAACAGCGAGCGCGCGGCCTGGCGCAGTGCGGAGGCCATCGATCTGGAGACGGCGATCGCCGCGTCGACCCACGCCGGATCGGGGCCGAACGCGCAGCGGATCGCGGCCGGTCAGGTCGCCGATCTGGTGATTTGCGATTCGGATCCTGCCACCGCAGCGCCCCTCGAGCTTCGCACGATGCCGGTCGGGGCGACCCTGCTCGGCGGCCGGATCACGCACCTCGGATGAGCCGAGTTCCCATCGGGGACATTTACATTCGCGAAACAGTGTGAAATAGCCGCGACCCAGCGCCTCGCTAGTCTCGGGCACACGGTCGCCGCCCCAGACCTGCAGAGATTCGTTTCGTATCTCCGTTGCATCTGGCCGCGGTCGTGCTTCCGTCCGGCCAGAGCAGAGGAGAGCGCAGCGCATGGTGGTGGCCCAGATGATCGCCAGACGGGTCCTGTTGATGATTCCGACGCTGCTCGGCGTCGCGCTGCTCGCCTTCTTCATCAACCGCGTGCTCCCCGGTGACCCCGCGCTGCAGATCCTCGGCGACCAGGCGTCCCAGGAGCAGCTCGAGCGGCTCCGCGACCAGATGGGGCTCAACCTGCCGGTCTGGCAACAGTTCCTCAACTATCTCTGGGGCGTCATCCGCTTCGACTACGGCATGGCCTGGCACACCAGCCGCCCCGTGATCGAAGACCTCGCCACGCGCCTGCCCGCCACCATCGAGCTCGCGCTGTGGGCCTTCGTCTTCGCCGTGCTCATCGGGGTGCCCTTCGGCATCATCCAGGCGGTGAGATCGGGCACCGTCACCGACGTCGTGATGCGGGTGGTCGCGCTCGTCGGCGTCTCGATCCCGGGCTTCTGGCTCGCGATCCAGCTCATCCAGACCTTCTACGTGAACCTGGCCATCGCCCCGGCGCCCGCCGGCCGGATCGGGTCGCGGGAGTTCCCGCCGGAGAACATCACCGGCCTCTACGTCCTCGACTCGCTCCTCACCGGCAACTGGCCGCTGTTGGCGTCCTCGATCCAGCACATGATCCTGCCCGCCGCCTCGATGGGCGTCGCGTCGATCGCGGTGATCTCCCGGATGACGCGCTCGGCGATGCTCGATGTGCTCCTCCAGGACTACATCCGCACCGCGCGGTCGAAGGGCATCGGACCGACCAACATCATCATGAAGCACGCGTTGAAGAACGCCGCCCCTGCGATCTTCACCATCACGGCGCTGCAGATGGGGTACCTGCTCGCCGGCGCGGTCATCATCGAATCGATCTACTCGTGGCCAGGCATCGGGCTTTACGTGTACCAGTCGATCCTCGCGAGCGACTACGCGCCGGTGCAGGCCATCATGGTGCTCACCGCGGGAGTCTTCGTCGTCGTGAACCTCATCGCCGATGTCCTCCAGGTCATCGTCAGCCCGAAGACCCGAGGAGCGTGAAGTGGCCAGTCTCGACACCGCGGTGATGGTCGACGTCGCCCGCAGGACCGTTGCCGAGAACCGGATCAACGGCGGGATGCGCCGCCTCGGCCGCTGGGTCCTGAAGAACCCGTTCGCGGCCATGGCGTCGCTGATCATCCTGCTCTACGTGCTCGTCACGATCTTCGCGCCGCTCCTCACCGCGTACGACCCGAACACCTCGAGCGCGAGGGACGCGCTCAGGGCTCCGGACGCCGCGCACTGGTTCGGCACGGACAGCATCGGGCGGGACAACTTCGCCCGCACGATCTACGGCGGCCGCACGACGATCATCGTCGCAGCGACCTCCGTCGTCCTCGGCGGAGCCGTCGGCATCGTCCTCGGCCTTCTCGCCGGATACTTCGCCGGCTGGCGACGCGTCGTCATCAACCGGACGGTCGACGTTCTCTTCGCCTTCCCGGACCTCATCCTCGCGATGGGCATCGCCGCGGCGCTGTCCCCCGGCTTCCTCTCGACCATCGTCGCCATCGCCTTCGGCGCCATTCCGCCCTTCGCCCGCATCACCTACTCCGCGGTGGTGGGCGTCAAGGACAGCGAGTTCGTGCAGGCCGCGCGGCTGTCCGGTACCCGCGCGTGGCGGATCATGCTCATGCACATCCTGCCCAACGTCACGAGCCCGATCCTCGTGCAGTTCACCCTCTCGCTCGGCTTCTGCATCCTCGCCGTCGCGGCCCTGTCCTTCGTCGGCCTCGGGGCGCAGCCGCCCACCGCCGAGTGGGGCCTCATGGTCTCGGAGGGCCGGAACTACATCCTCTCCGGGCAGTGGTGGCTCACGTTCTTCCCCGGTCTGGCGATCGCCGTCCTCGTCCTCTCCTTCAACCTCCTCGGCGACACACTGCGCGACATGCTCGACCCGCGCGTGAAGAGCTGATTCC
>NZ_JADGLL010000036.1 GCF_015235415.1 Microbacterium paludicola
GTCGACACCCCCGACACCCCGCCCGAGGCCGTCGCCCGCGTGATCGCCGCGGCGTTGGATGCCCCGCGCGCCGCCCTCGTGCAGGCGACCTACGCGGGCCGCCCCGGTCATCCGGTGCTGCTCGGCGCCGACCACCTGGACGCCGTCGCGGCCTCGGTCTCGGGCGACCGGGGCGCGCGGCCCTATCTCGCGGCGCACGACGCGCACCAGGTCGAGTGCGCGGATCTCTGGTCCGGTTCCGACGTGGATCACCGCTGACCCGGCGCGGGCGTGCGGACCCCGCGACAATCCGCGCGGACGCCGAGAATCCCGCGCAGACCGGATCCTCGGCGCGCCGCTGGATTCTCGCGGCCATCCGGCGCCGCGCGCCTGCCGCCGGGACACGCCCGGGACGGCACGGGGCGGCGTGTCTGAAAGGCCGATATGCATCGCGTGTGAGCCCGGCTGTGCGTTTGAGACGGGCCCGCGGATCTGCCTAACGTCGCCGACGTGCCCCGCGGGGCACCGCCTCCGCGAACTCCGCGGAGGGACAACCGGAACGAAGGGAATCGACTGCATGTCGAAGAGCACGAGCCCGAAGTCCACCACCCAGCGCACCCTGCGCGGCGCAGCCGCCGTCAGTGCGGCCGGAGCCGTGATCGCCGGCGCCGCGTTCGGCGCCTCGGCCGCCAGCGCCACGACCGGCGACGAGCGCCACCACGCCGAGGCGGCCGCGCAGGCCGACGGCGCCACCACGGCCACCCAGGTCGACGCGTCGACCGTGAAGCTCGACAGCCCGGCCGTCGCCGAGACCTCGACGAACCTGGAGGAGAAGCTCGCCACCGTCATCGCCGGCCTCGACGAGCGGGCGGAGGAGGCGCTCCGCGCCGCCGTCGAGACCGGATCGCTCGACCTCGGTCCGCTCCAGGGCCTCCTGAACGGCGGGCACACCGACATCCCCGAACTCCCGATCGACCCGGCCCAGGTCATCGCCGACGTCGGCGCCGAGCCCCTCGTGAGCGAGGACGGCGCGGTGTCGATCGACCTCGCCTCCGGCGCGGTCACGGTCGACCTGCAGACCCTGATCGAGGTCAACGGCCAGCCCGCCGACGCCACCCTCGCGGATCAGGCCGTCGTCGACCTCGTGAAGGCCGACGTGCAGGAGATCCTCTCGGGCGTCTCCGACCGCATCGACGAGCAGCTGCTCGCCGAGGTGCAGGGACTCGCCGAGGGCCTGCCGACCGAGCTCACCTCGCAGCTCGAGGGCATCCAGCCCGTCGCGGTCGAGGAGCTGCAGAGCACGGTCGCCGACGCCGTGGGCGAGGTCACCGCGCCCGCCGCGACCGAGCTCGGCACGGCCGCGAGCGAGCTCGGCGGCATCGTGGAGATCACGGTCGAGGAGGGTGGCAGCGCCACCGTGAACATCGACCTGCCCGACGGCGAGTCGGTGCCGCTGGCCGGCTGACGCCTCTCACGGACGACGCCCCCGGATCCCGGATCCGGGGGCGTCGTCCGCGTCCGCATGTCCGTGCAGGGCGTCACTCCAGCCACTCGGTGATGAACCGATCGCTCGCGTGGATGTGGGTCGCGACGTAGTCTGCGCCGTCGAGCACCTCGAACCGATGCGCGACGAGGGCGGGCACCACGAGCACCTGGTTCGCCCGACCGACGACGCGCTCCTCGCCGACCGTGAACAGCGCGCTGCCCGCGTGGATCAGGAACGTCTCGCTGTAGGGATGCCGGTGAAGCCGCGGCCCGGTGCCGGGGCGCGGCGCGTGCTCGCGGATGATGCTGACCTGCGATCCGTGCAAGTACCCCTCGAAGTTCGCGTCGGCGGCGATGTCGATCGGTGCGATGGCCATGCTGTCAGTGTGCCGGAGCAGCGATGCCCGGTGGGAGGATGGCGCAATGATCGAGCGAGTGGATGCCGTCGGCCGCGACGGACGCGGTGCGGATTCGTGACGGCCTTCGAGCTCGCCGTGCAGGATGCCGCCGGCGTCGCGATCGCGGGTCGCGTCAGGCCCGACCGCATCGAGCTGGCGGCGGCGCTGTCGACGGGCGGGCTCACGCCCTCCCCGGGGCTCATCGAGGCGGCGGTCGCCGCGGGCGTCCCCGTCCACGTGCTCGTGCGCCCGCGTGCCGGGGGCTTCGCCTACGACGAGGCGGATGCGGCGGTGATCCTCGCGGACGTGCGGGCAGCACTCGGCGCCGGGGCGGCGGGCGTGGTGGTCGGCGGCACGGCAGGGGACGGCGTCGACCTCGACCTGACCCGGGCCGTCGTGGATGCCGCCGGGGGCGCCGAGGTGACGTTCCACCGCGCGTTCGACACGCTGCGCGACCGCCGCCGCGCGATCGATGCGCTCGCCGACGCGGGCGTGACGCGCATCCTCACCTCCGGCGGAGCCTCCCGCGCCGCCGACGCCGGGGCCGAGCTGCGCGCCCTGGCGACGCACGCCGCGGGGCGCATTCAGCTCATGGCCGGAGGCGGCGTGGATCCCTCGAACGCCGCGGCGGTCGCCGCGACCGGTGTCGACGCCGTGCACGCCTCGGCCAAGGCCGTCGTCACCGAGCGGCTCGCGGTGTCCCTCGGCTCAGGCGCGGCGGCGGGCACTGCCGGGTACGAGACCACCGACGAGCAGACCGCGACGCTGCTGCGCGACATCCTGCGCGACGCCCGCTGAGGCGCACACCATCGCGCAGCGTCAGGTGCGGATGACGACGTTGATCGGCTCCTCACCGCGTGCCATCCGCTCGGCCTGACCGGCGAGCAGCTTGGCGACCCGGGGACGCATGGCGGCCGAGCGACCGCCGACGTGCGGGGCGATGATCACGCCCGGCAGCGACCACAGCGGGTGGTCGGCCGGCAGCGGCTCCGGGTCGAATACGTCGCTCGCGACGCGCAGGCGACCGCGGGAGACGTGGTCGACGAGTGCGTCGGTGTCGACGATCGTGCCGCGCCCGACGTTCACCACAAGCGCACCGTCGGGCAGTGCCGACAGCGCGGCGTCGTCGATCAGGTGCTGGGTCTCGGGCCCGCCGGGAAGGACGATGACCAGGATGTCCGCGGTCGGCAGCAGCTCGGGCAGCTCGTCGATTCCGCGCACCTCGATGCCGTCCTCCTTGCGGGCGCGGGACGCGACGGGGATCAGCTCGACCTCGAACGGCAGCATCCGGTCGGCGATCGCCTTGGCGACGCCCCCGAAGCCGAGCATCACAACGCGCGTGTCGGCGAGGCCGGTGGCCTCGAACGACTCCCAGTTCGCCTGATCCTGGTTGCGCACCATCCGGGGGAGCTCGCGCTGCGCCGCGAGCATGAGGGCGAGCGTCAGCTCGGCGGTGGCCGTCTCGTGCACCGAGGCGGCGTTGGCGTACACCGTGCCGGCGGGAAGGCGATCCTGCACCCCGTCGTAGCCGATCGACTGGCCCTGCACGAGCCGGTGCTCGACCTGCTTCAGGGCCTTCAGCGCCTTCCCCTGCTTCATGTACGGCGGCACCACGATGTCGATGCGCTCGCGGGGTGCGGGGTCCACGCCGCCGCCCCACTCGATGACCTCGATCGGCAGCGCCGGATCGAGCAGGGCACGCACGTCCTCGGCGAGCTGGGGGGTCGGGACGGACAGGACCACGGGCTGAGGAGAGTCGCTCACCCTTCCGACCCTATCGGCGGATCCGCGGCGCGGACCCGGGCAGATCAGGCCGCCTGGGCGACCGTCGCGGCGATGGCGCTCGTGAAGAACGCGAGGCCGTCGACGCCCGAGCGCATCGCGGCGGGCGTGCCGGGGCCGAAGCCGGGCTCGACCGCGTGCTCGGGGTGGGGCATGAGGCCGACGACGTTGCCGCGCTCGTTCGCGAGGCCCGCGATGTCGTTCAGCGAGCCGTTCGGGTTCACGCCGAGGTAGCGGAAGGTGATGAGGCCTTCGCCCTCGATGCGCGCGAGCGTCTCGGCGTCTGCGGTGTAGCCGCCATCCGCGTTCTTCAGCGGGATGACGATCTCCTGGCCGACCTCGAACTCACTCGTCCACGCCGTCGACGCGTTCTCGACCCGCAGGCGCTGGTCGCGGCGGATGAACTGCTGGTGCGCGTTGCGGATGAGCCCGCCGGGCAGCAGGTGCGCCTCGACGAGCATCTGGAAGCCGTTGCAGATGCCGAGGATCGGCATCCCCTTGGCGGCGGCGTCCTTCACCTCGGACATGATCGGCGCGAGGGCCGCGAGCGCACCGGCACGCAGGTAGTCGCCGTAGCTGAAGCCGCCGGGAAGCACGAGGGCGTCGACGCCGTCGAGGTCGTGCGAGCCGTGCCACAGGGCGACGGGCTCGCCGCCGGCGAGGCGGATGGCGCGCTGCGCGTCGCGGTCGTCGAGCGAACCCGGGAAGGTGATGACGCCGATCCGGGGAGCGGAGGTGCTCACTCCACGACCTCGATGCCCACGACGTCCTCGATCACGCCGTTCGACAGGATGTCGTCGGCGACCTGCTGCGCCTGCGCGAGCAGCTCGTCCGTGACCTCGCCCTCGACGGTGAGCTCGATGCGCTTGCCGATGCGCACGTTCTGGAAGGCTCCGTGACCGAGGCGCGCGAGCGATCCGGTGACCGCCTTGCCCTGAGGATCCAGCAGCTCGGCCTTGGGCATGACGTCGACGACGATGGTGGGCATAGGGATATTCTACGCGGGCTCTCCGCGCAGCTCCGCGCGGAGCCGGTCGACCTGACCCAGGATCGCCAGGGTCTGGGCGTGCGGGACGAGCGGCGACTCGCGCAGGCCCTCGTGCAGGCAGCGCGCGACCTCGGCGGCCTCGTTGCCGAAGCCCCGCCCGTAGAGCGGCTGCGGCGGATCGAAGCGCACGGGCTCGCCGCCGTCGCCGTGGAACGTGAAGTGCGTGGGCGCGAAGAACTGGTCGATCTCGATCCAGCCGCGCTCGGTGGAGATGCGGGCGGCGACCGGCGCGTGGTGGGTCAGGCCGACGGCGAGGCTCGCGAGGGCCCCGCCCGGGTAGCGCCCGGCGATGGCCACGTCGAGATCCACCCGGTCGAAGACGCCGGTCGCCCGCAGCTCGATCGCCTCGCCGAGCAGGAGGTGGGCGAGCGCGAGCGGATAGACGCCCACGTCGAGCAGGGCGCCGCCGCCGAGGGCGGGATCCAGCAGCCGGTGCTCGGGCCCCGCGTCGACGCGGAACGCGAACTCCGCGAACAGGTGCCGCGGTGCGCCGAACTCGCCGGCTGCGAGGCGCCGGCGGAGGTCGAGGATGACCGGGTTGCACGCCATCCACATCCCCTCCATGAGGAAGCGGTCGTGCGCTCGTGCCGTCGCGATGAGCGCCTCAGCGCCGGCCCGGTCGAGCGTCAGGGGCTTCTCGCACAGCACGTGCTTTCCGGCCTCGAGGGCGCGCGTCGCCTGCTCGAGATGCAGCGCGTGCGGTGAAGCGATGTAGACCACGTCGATGTCGGGGGCGGCGAGCAGCTCGTCGTACGAGCCATACGAGCGCTGCGCGCCGTGACGGGCCGCGAAGTCGGCCGCGCGCGCGGCGTCGCGCGAGGCGACGGCGACGAGCTCGGCGCCGGGCGTCACCGCCAGGTCCGCGGCGAAGGACTCGGCGATGGATCCCGGCGCGAGGATTCCCCAGCGCGTGGTTCGGCCGGATGCGGGCTCGTCGGCGAGCGGTGTCTGGGTCACGCGGCGAGCCTAGCGGGGGTCCGGATGGGCCCGCGCAACGGGCCACGTCACAACCTGATCACGGGGTTGCGCATCGTGGGAGCGCTCCCATATGCTCGGTCACGCCCCGCGTGGGAGCGCTCCCATGCTCTCCGCGGAGGTCCCTCTCACCACAGGGATGCGCCACGACGGCGCGCTGATTTCCCCACCACAAAGGAGTGAACTGTGAAGGCACACACCTGGCGTCGTCTCGGCGCCATCGCCGCGGCGGGCACCGTCTCCGCGCTCGCGCTCGCCGGCTGCGCCCCCGCCTCGACCGGCGGCACCGGCGGCGAGGAGCCCTCGGACGAGCCCGTCACCCTCACCATCACCACGTTCGGCACGTTCGGCTACGACGAGCTGTACAAGGAGTACGAGGACGCCCACCCGAACGTCACGATCGAGGCGACGAACATCGACACGGGCGGCAACGCGCGCACCGACCTGTTCACCAAGCTCGCCGCGGGCTCGGGTGTCTCGGACATCGTCGCCGTCGAGGAAGGCTGGCTCGGCGCGGTCATGGAGGTCTCCGACCAGTTCGTCGACCTGCGCGACTACGGCATCGAGGACCGCAAGGCCGACTGGGTCGACTGGAAGTACGAGACCGGCACCGACCCCGAGGGTCGCGTGATCGGCTACGGCACCGACATCGGCCCGACCGGCCTCTGCTACAACGCGAAGGCGTTCGAGGCGGCGGGTCTCCCCACCGAGCGCGAAGAGGTCGCGAAGCTGCTCGAGGGCGACTGGGCGCACTACTTCGAGGTCGGCCAGGAGTACGTCGACAAGACCGGCAAGGCCTGGTTCGACCACTCGGGCTTCGTCTGGAACTCGATCGTCAACCAGCTCCCCGAGGGGTACTACACCAAGGACGGTGAGCTGAACGTCGAGGGCAACGCCGAGCTGCGCGAGAACTTCGACATGCTCGCCGCCGCGGTCGAGGGCGGCCAGTCGGCCGCGCAGGCCGCGTGGGACTGGAACGGCGGCAAGTCGTTCGTCGACGGCACGTTCGCGACCTTCGTCTGCCCCGGCTGGATGCTCGGTGTCGTGCAGGGTCAGGTCGAGACCGGCGGTGGCGACGCGTCCACCGGCTGGGACTTCGCCGACGTGTTCCCCGGCGGCGCCGGCAACTGGGGCGGCGCGTGGCTGTCGATCCCCGAGACCAGCGAGCACAAGGCCGAGGCCGCGGCGCTCGCCGACTGGCTGACGCAGCCCGAGCAGCAGGTGAAGCAGTCGGCCGCGGCCGGCAACTTCCCGTCGACGCTCGAGGCGCAGGAGACCCTCGCCGCCGAGGCGACGCCGAACGAGTTCTTCAACGGTGCGCCGACCGGTGCGATCCTCGCCGCCCGCGCCGAGGGCGTCGTCGCCCAGTTCAAGGGCCCGCAGGACTCGGTCATCCAGGAGAACGTGTTCGGCCCGGCGCTGAACAAGCTCGACCACGGTGAGGCCGACGCCGACGCCGCCTGGGACGAGGCGCTGTCGCTCCTCGCCGAGCTCGTCGAGTAACGCCCCTCCGCTGAGGAACCCGGCGCGTGCCGGGGACGGATCATCCGCTCCCCGGCACGCGCCCCCTGGTACGGCCCGTCAGTGCTCCGTGCCGTATCTCCGCCCATCCCTCGATCGAGGACGCATCCGTCATGACAAGCACGATCTCCGCACCGCCCCAGCGGCGCAGCGCGCCCGACGGCGCCTCGCCGCAGAAGCCCCGCGCGACGACGCGGCAGAAGCTCTCCCGCTTCGACCTGAAGGCGTCGCCCTACCTCTACGTCTCGCCGTTCTTCATCCTGTTCGGGATCACCGGGCTGTTCCCGCTGCTCTACACGGCGGTCGTCTCGGTGCACGACTGGGATCTGCTGAAGGGCCAGGGCGACTTCGTCGGCCTCGCGAACTTCATCGAGCTGCTGCAGGGCCAGTTCTTCTGGAACTCGATCGGCAACACGATCAGCATCTTCCTGCTGTCGTCGATCCCGCAGCTCGCCGTCGCGCTCGTCGTCGCGTACCTGCTCGATCAGGGCCTGCGCGCCCCCACGTTCTGGCGCATGGGAGTGCTCATCCCGTTCGTCGTGACACCCGTCGCGGTCGCGATCATCTTCTCCAGCGCGTTCAACCCGGCCGACGGCCTCGTCAACAACCTGCTGAACCTCGTCGGCATCGGCGATCAGGACTGGAAGCGCGACGGCTTCCTCAGCCACATCGCGATCGCCACGATGGTCAACTTCCGCTGGACGGGGTACAACGCCCTGATCCTGCTCGCGGCGATGCAGGCGGTGCCGCGCGATCTCTACGAGTCCGCGGCGATCGACGGCGCCGGCAGCGTCCGCCGGTTCTTCTCGATCACGCTTCCGTCGATCCGCCCCACCCTCATCTTCGTGATCATCACGGCCACCATCGGCGGCCTGCAGATCTTCGCGGAGCCGAAGCTGTTCGACCCGTCGAGCGCCGGTGGCATCGGCGGATCCGACCGCCAGTTCCAGACCACCGTGCTCTACATGTGGGAGCTCGGCTTCATGAACCGCGACCTGGGCAAGGCGTCCGCCGTCGCCTGGCTCCTGTTCCTGCTGATCGTCGTGATCGGCCTGTTCAACTTCTTCCTGTCGCAGCGGATCAGCGCCGCCGGCGACGGCCCGAGGCCCACCCGCAAGTCCCGCCGTGCCGCGAAGGAGGCCGCCAAGTGAGCACCCAGGTCTCCGACTCGACCCATCTCATCGTCACCGGCAGCGCCGAGCGCGCGCCCGTGAAGCGCCGGCGGGGCGCCGGGGGAGGCGTCGCCGGGCTCGGCAGCCGCCCCGGGTTCCTCGTCTACGGACTGCTGACCGCCTTCCTCGTCGGCAGCATCTACCCGATCTGGTGGTCGTTCGTCGTCGGCTCCGGCACCAACGCGACCCGCGCCGAGACGCTGCCGCTCATCCCCGGCGGCAACTTCATCGCCAACGCGATCACCGTGTTCGACGCGATCCCGTTCTGGAAGGCGCTCGGCAACTCGATCCTGATCTCCACCGTCATCACGATCTCGGTGGTGATCTTCTCGACGCTCGCCGGCTACGCGTTCGCGAAGCTCCGTTTCCGCGGCCGCGACGGCCTGATGATCTTCGTGATCGCGACGATGGCGATCCCGACCCAGCTGGGGATCATCCCGCTGTTCATGGTGATGAAGCAGCTCGGCTGGACCGGCACGATCGGAGCCGTCATCGTTCCCATGCTCGTCACGGCGTTCGGCGTCTTCTTCATGCGCCAGTACCTCGTCGACGTGATCCCGGATGAGCTCATCGAGGCGGCGCGCGTCGACGGCGCCAACCAGATCCGCACGTTCATCACGGTCGGCCTTCCGGCGGCACGTCCCGCGATGGCGATCCTCGGCCTGTTCACGTTCATGACCGCGTGGACCGACTTCCTGTGGCCGATGCTCGTGCTGAGCCCGCAGAACCCGACACTGCAGACCGCACTCAGCCAGCTGCAGTCGGGCTACTACGTCGACTACTCGATCGTGCTCACGGGAGCGGTGCTCGCGACCGTCCCGCTGCTGATCCTGTTCATCGTGGCGGGCAAGCAGCTGATCAGCGGCATCATGGCGGGTGCGGTCAAGGGCTGACCCGCAACCGCTGACAGAGATACACTCCTGCGCGCACCGGTTGCGCTCTTCCGAAGGACACCCATGACCACTCGCACGTTCCCCTCCGAGTTCCTCTTCGGCGCCGCAACGGCGGCGTACCAGATCGAGGGCGCCGCCTTCGAGGACGGCCGCACCGCGTCCATCTGGGACCACTTCAGCCGGATCCCCGGCGCCGTCATCAACGGCGACAACGGCGATGTGGCGACGGATCACTATCACCGCTACCGCGAGGACGTCGCGCTGATGAAGGAGCTGGGTCTGCAGACCTACCGCTTCTCGACGTCGTGGTCGCGCGTGCGCCCCGACGGCGGCCCGGTGAACCAGAAGGGCATCGACTTCTACAGCCGCCTCGTCGACGAGCTGCTCGGCGCCGGCGTCCTGCCGTGGCTGACGCTTCACCACTGGGACATGCCGCAGGCGCTCGAGGAGAAGGGTGGATGGACGTCGCGCGACACCGTCGACCGCTTCGTCGAGTACGCGCTGTCCGTGCACGACGCGCTCGGCGACCGCGTCACGAAGTGGACGACGCACAACGAGCCGTGGTGCTCGTCCTTCCTGTCGTACACGGGTGGCGAGCACGCGCCGGGTCACCGCAGCGTGCGCGAGGGCCTGCTCGCCTCGCACCACCTCCTGCTGTCGCACGGCCTCGCGGTCCGCGAGCTGCGGGCCCGCGACGAGTCGCTCGAGTTCGGCATCACGCTGAACCTCACCAACGGCGAGCCGGTGGATCCGTCCGATCCCGCCGACCAGGATGCCGCGCGCCGCGTCGACGGCCAGTTCAACCGCTGGTTCCTCGACCCGATCTTCCGCGGGGAGTACCCGGCCGACATCGTCGAGGACATCCGCGCGGTGGACGCCGAGGCCGTCGCCGCCTTCGAGGCAGCCGTGCAGGATGGCGACCTCGAGATCGCGTCGACGCCCCTCGACTTCCTCGGCGTGAACTACTACCACGGCGAGTTCGTCACCGGCCACGTGCCGGCGAACCCCGCGCCGGTGGGCGAGGCGCCGAGCGCCTGGCCCAAGCGCTCGCCGTTCCCCGCGATGGACGGCGTGCACTGGGCCGAGCGCGGCTACAAGCGCACGACGATGAACTGGGAGGTCGACTTCGCCGGCCTCACCAACCTGCTGAACCGCGTCTGGGCCGACTACGCAAAGGCGGTGGAGGTGCCGCTGTACGTCACCGAGAACGGCGCCGCCTACGACGACGTGCTCGTCGACGGCGAGGTCGTCGACACCGAGCGCGTGGAGTTCGTCCGCGGCCACGTGGCGGCGGTGCTCGATGCGATCGAGGCCGGCACCGACGTCCGCGGATACTTCTACTGGTCGCTGCTCGACAACTACGAGTGGGCGTGGGGCTACGAGAAGCGCTTCGGCATCGTGCACGTCGATTACGACACGCAGGTGCGCACGGTGAAGGCAAGCGGCAAGGAGTACGCGAGGATCATCGCAGCGCGCAGCGTTGCGGACACGGCCGCGGCGCCGGCCGGCGCCTCGGTCCTCAGCTAGGAGACGGATGGAACAGCCCAGCACGATCGCATCCCCGCGGGGAGCGGCGGCGGCCACGATCGAGGAGGTCGCGGCGCGGGCCGGGGTCTCACGTTCGACGGTGTCGCGCGTGCTGGGCGGCGGGGACCGGGTGAGCCCGGCGGCGCTCGAGTCGGTGCGCCGCGCGATCGACGAGCTCAACTACGTGCCGAACCGGGCCGCGCGCTCGCTCGCGAGCAGGCAGACGCTGGCGATCGCGCTCGTCGTGCCCGAGGACACCACCCGTTTCTTCGGCGACCCGTTCTTCGCCTCGCTCGTCACCGGCATCAACGAGAAGCTCGCCTCGACCGACTACCTGCTGAACCTCTTCATCGCGTCGGGCGACCCGGGCGACAAGACGACCAACTACCTCGTGGGCGGCAACGTCGACGGGGCACTGATCGCCTCGCACCACGCGTCGAACACGTTCCTCGAGCGGATCCATCGCGCCGTCCCCGTGGTCTTCGGCGGCCGCCCGCTCGTCGCCGACCTGTCGGGGTACTACTTCGTCGACGTCGACAACGTCGAGGGAGCCCGCATCGGCACACGGCACCTGATCGACCGCGGGCACCGCCGGATCGCCACGATCACCGGCCCGCTCGACATGCCCGTGGGATCCGACCGACTGCAGGGTTTCCGGGCGGAGATGGCGGCGGCAGGCCTCAAGCCGGGCCCCGCGGAGGACGGCGACTTCACGGTCGACGGCGGCACGGAGGCGATGCAGCGCATCCTCGCCGCCGGCGTGCCCGAGGCGGTGTTCGTGGCGAGCGACCTGATGGCGCGCGGCGCGATCGGCGTGCTGCGCGCGGCGGGGCTGCGCGTGCCGGAGGACGTCGCGATCGTCGCCTTCGACGACTCCCCGGTCGCGACGACGATGACGCCGCGGCTCACGACCGTGCGCCAGCCGTCGCGCGAGCAGGGCGAGGCGATGGTCGACGTCCTGCTCGCCCGGCTCGCGGGAGCCGAGCCCCCGCACACGACGATCCTGCACACCGAGCTGGTGATCCGCGAGACCGCCTAGCTACTAGTTGACAAATCACCTAGGTGTGGTGTCGACTAGGGCGTGTTGCTAAACCCATTGGAGGGTCGCGGCGAGGCAGATGGCGGAGTGGTAGTTCCGGGCGGTCTTGTCTGAGCGCATCGCGATCCCTCGCCATTGCTTGAGCTTGTTGAAGCAGCGTTCGACGACGTTGCGGCGCTTGTAGCGCTCTTTCTGCTCGCGACCGAAGTCGATGGGCCGGCCGGGGTGCTTCCGGCGGTGAGCGATCTGGTCGTCGCGCTCGGGGATCGTCGTGGCGATGCCGTGCTCGCGCAACCACGCCCGGTTCGCTTTCGACGGGTAGCCCTTGTCCGCGAGGATCCGGTCGGGCCGCGATCGCGGTCTGCCGGCGCGGCCAGGGACGCGGATCTCGGAGAGTGTGTCGATCAGCATGCTCGTGTCCGTTGCCTGCCCCGGTGTCAGCACGAACGCCAACGCCCGGGCGCGGCCGTCGCAGACCAGGTGGCTCTTCGTCGTGAGCCCGCCGCGAGAGCGGCCGATCGCGTGATCAGGAGGCTCTGCCCCGAACTTCTTGTAGTTCGACCGAGCCCCCTGTGTCGCGTTTCAGGGTCGCGCCGTGCTGGTGGACGCGCACGATCGTCGAGTCGATCGACGCCACCCAGTCCAGCTCGCCACGCTGATGAGTGAGGGACTGCGTTTTCTCGAGCACGCGCGCCCAGACGCCCTGCTCCGACCACCGGTTGAAGTTCTTATAGATCGTGTTCCAGTTCCCGAACCGCTCCGGCACGTCCCGCCACGGCGCACCCGTCCGGTACCGCCACGCTGTTGCCTCCACCACTGCACGACGCTCCACCGGCGGACGCCCCGTCGCCTTCGGAACCGGGAACAACGGGCCGATCACGGCCCAGGTCTCATCGGAGATCTCAGTACGTGCCACATCCCCAAGCGTGGCCCGCGCACCGACGATCACCCTTTAGCAACACGCCCTAGCCGCATGACACTCGCGCGCATCATCCTGGGGCTGCTGTCGCTCGCCCCGATGACGGGGTACGACATCAAGCGGCACATCGAGACGACCGTCACCCACTTCTGGACCGCCGACAAGGCGCAGATCTATCGGGCCCTCGACGCGCTCGTGCGCGACGGGCTCGCGACCGTGCACACCGTGCCGGGGCAGAGCGGTCCGGCGCGGCAGGAGCACCGCATCACGGACGCCGGCCGCGCGGTGCTCGCCGAGTGGCTGGTCTCCGACCTCGAGCGCTCGGCCGAGCGCGATCCGTTCCTCGCGCGGCTGTTCTTCGCCGGCGACCTCGGCGACGCTGAACTTGGCGCGCTGCTCGCCCGCCGGCGCACCGCCGTCGAGGAGGCGCTCGCGACCTTCGAGCGCATGCGCGAGGAGCTGCCCGAGCCCACGAGCCGCGCCGAGCGGGTGCGGCTGTGGACCCTCGAGAACGGGCTCGCCCACGTGCGCGCCGAGGCCGCCTGGCTCGACCGCATCGAGGGAGAACTGGCATGACCGCCGCCACGACCGCGAGCGCCGCCTTCCCTGAGCTTCACCGGCCCGGGCAGCCGTCCACCCGGCCGCCGCTCGTGCTGCTCCACGGCGGCAACGTCGCGAACTGGATGTGGGAGCCGCAGGTGGCGGCCTTCGGCGACCGCGTCGTCGTCACGCCCGACCTTCCCGGCTTCGGCGCCAGGGTCGCCGAGGACTGGCCGGGGCTCGACGCCGTCGCGGACGACCTGATCCGCCGGCTCGACGGGCTCGGCGTCACCGGTCCCGTGGACGTCGCGGGCCTCTCGCTCGGCGCGGTCACGACCATCCGGCTGCTCGCGCGGCATCCCGAGCGCGTGCGGTCGGCCCTCGTGACCGGCGCGGCGCTCGTCGGCGTCGGGGCGGCGGCGCGGCTGACGTCGCGCGCGCAGCTGAGCGCGTGGCGGGCGCCGTGGTTCTGGCGTGCGCAGGCGGCCGCGTTCCGGATCCCGGAGGACGCGCGCGAGCTCTACGTCTCGCACGGGGCTGTCGGTGCGGCGCGAGACCGCCGCGGCCATGCTCGCCGAGGTCTACGCGGGCGGGGTGCCCGCGGCGCTGCAGACCGTGGATCGCCCGCTGCTCGCGATCGCGGGCGAGAAGGAGCCGGGAGAGATCCGGCGTTCGCTCACCGCACTGGGGAAGCGGATGCCGCAGGCGCGCCTGCATCTCGCGCCGGGGATGCACCACATCTGGAGCATCGAGGACGTCGAGCTGTTCAACGCCACGCTCCGCGCCTGGTTCGACGAGGGGCGGCCCGAGGAGCGGCTGCTGCCCTTCGGCGGAAACCGGGCCTGATCGGCTCTCGACGCGGCGCGCCGCCGATCGCTAGCTTGAGCACATGCCGTTCGTGCTCTCGCTGCTCGTGCTCGCGTTCTCGGTGGTCACGCTGATCGACATCATCACGCGCCAGGACTGGCAGGTGAAGCACCTGCCGAAGTTCGGATGGATCATCCTGGCCATCGTGATCCCGATCGTCGGCGGCATCGCGTGGTGGGCCGCCGGCCGGGAATACCCCGAGCGCCCTGCGCGGGCGCCGCGCTCCGAGCCGCTGCGGGCCCCGTCGATCCGGATCGTCGACGACCGCCGGATGGAGGGCCGCAGCACCGAGCAGCAGCTGGCCGACCTCGAGCGCGAGATCGAGGCCGACCGCCTGCGCGCCGAGATCGCCCGCCGCAAGGCCGAGCGCGGCGAGGCCTGACCCCGCGCCCGGGTGCCCGCGTGCCGGTGCCGAGGGGCCAACGCCGAGCAGGCATCCCGGCCGCCACCAGGTATGCATCCGCGTGCCCTCTCGCGGCGCGGATGCCTGCTCGCGGGCGCTACGGGCGCTCCGCGACGATCTCGGCCTTGAAGCCCGAGGCGTTCTCGATCCAGCCGGCGTAGTGATCCGGCCCGCCGGCGTGCGGGTAGCGATCCTGATACAGCGGCGTCCAGCCGTTGGCGGGCGCGTGCGAGAGGATCCGGTCGACGTCCTCGGGCGATCCGCCGCGGAACGCGAGGTGGTTGAGCCCCTCGCGCCGCCGGTCGTGATCGCCCTGCTGCCGCGGCGCCTCGGTGAAGGTGAGGTACGTGCCGCCCGCCCTCCAGGTGAAGCCGCCCGGCCACTCGTCGCCGCGCTCCCAGCCGAGGCTCTCGAGCAGCCACGACCACTCGGCCGCCGCGCGCTCGGCCGAGGCGACCCAGATCTCCACGTGGTGAAGGCCCGCGCTCATCCCGGCCACCCCATGTCTCGCTGCGCCTCCGCGATGAACGCCGACTTGGCGCGGGTGTAGTCGTCGTAGTCGGCGGCATCCGCGAAGCGGTCCGCGAGGTCGCGTTTGACCGCCTCGTACCGGGCGCGGTGGTCCGGATCGGATCGCAGCCAGTCGCGGAATGCCAGCACGAAGGCCGCGAACGGCGAGTCGGCGCGGCGGACGTGGAGGATGACCTCGGGCCCGGCCGGCCCCTCGGGCCGGTGGAAGAGCAGCTTGGCGTGAAGCGCCGGATCGGGATCGGTCTGCAGGCGGGGGATGTCCGCGTGGACGCCGGGGGAGTCGGGACGCGACCCCTGCGCCCGGACGAGGCCGAGCGGGGCGATCGCCGCCGTGAGCGGCGCCGCGGACGGGAGCTCGGCCGCGAGCAGCTGAAGGTCGATGATCGGCTTCGCCGCCAGCCCCGGCACCGAGGTCGAGCCGATGTGGTCGAGCGCGAACGCGTCGCTTCCCGGCAGGTCCGTCGTCGCGGCGCGGATGCGCTCGAGCAGCGACTCAGCCTCGTCGGCCCACGCCGGGTCGTGGTCCGCGATGCGAGGGGCGCCCATCCCGCCATCGTAGGGGCGGTGCCGCGCGGCGCTGATTGGCCCGCGCGCGGCTCGCCCCGCCCTGTCAGGATCGGCACATGGGCGAGTACGAGTTCTCCGGCGACGCGGCGCGGCTCGACGGCGCGTGGGTCCATCGCATGCTGAGCGAGCACTCCTACTGGGCGCGCGGCCGATCGCGCGAGCTGCAGGATGCGGCCAACGCCGGATCCCGCTGCTTCGGCGTGTACGACGGCGAGCGGCAGGTGGCATTCGCCCGCCTCGTGACCGACGGCGCGACCTTCGGCTGGCTCGCCGACGTGATAGTGGATCCCGACCGCCGCGGCGAGGGGATCGGAAAGCTGCTGCTCGACGGCATCGTCGCCGAGATCGACCGCCTCGGCCTCAGGCGCGCTGTACTCAAGACCGACGACGCGCATACCCTCTACGCCCGCCACGGCTGGGAGCCGGTGACGCCGCCCGGCGACTGGCTCGTCCGCGGCCGCCGCTGACCCCTCAAGACTTCGTCAGATCCTGGGCGAGCATCACCAGGATGCCGCTCGGGCCGCGCAGGTACGTGAGCTTGTAGACGTCCTGGTAGTTCGCGACGCCGCGCAGCGGATGACAGCCGTGGCGCGCCGCGATCTCGAGCGCGGCGTCGATGTCGTCGACCGCGAACGCCACGCGGTGCATGCCGATGTGGTTCGGCAGCGTGGGCTCGGTCTCGATCGCGTCGGGATGGATGTACTCGAACAGCTCGACCTGACCGTGTCCGTCGGGGGTCTGCAGCACCGCGATGCGCGCGTGGTTGCCGTCGAGGCCCACGGCGGTGTCGGCCCATTCGCCGCTCACGGTGTCACGGCCGAGCACGGTGAGGCCGAGATCGGTGAAGAACGCGATGGTCGCCTCGAGGTCGCGGACGGCGATCCCGACGTTCACCAGCTCGATGGGCATGCGCGGGCCTACGCCTTCGCGTCGATCTCGTCGCGGCGCAGCAGGATGATCCGATCCAGCGTGCTGGGCGGGATCGGCCGCTCGGGTGAGAACCGGATGGTGCCCTTCGAGAGCGAGAACCCGGCGAGATCCTGCTCCACCTGGGCAACGATCGTGCCGCTGAAGGGGAACAGCGACAGCCCCGCCTTGGTCTGCATGGCCGACACGAGGCCCTTGCCGCGGTGCAGCAGTGCGGGCATGCCGTAGCTCACGCCCTCGGTCGCGCCGGGCACGAGCTCGAGCGCGCGGGCGCGGATGCCGTCGATCACGCCGCGCGGGGCTCGTCGAGCGACGCGATGTAGTCCGCGACCGTGCCCATGCGGTCATCCTGGCACCGCCGATCCGGATGATCCACCCGGTCGTCGGTGACTGCGCTCACTCGTCGGAGCCGTGGTGCAGAAGGGGCTGGTGAGCCGACATTCGGCGCACCAGCCCCTGCGATCCGACGACCGAGCGCCGGATCCGACGACCGCGCGGATCAGTCCTGCGGGTCGCCGCCGAGCGGGCCCACCGCCGGGATCGGGCCGCCGTCGTCCGCGCCGGTCTTGCGCGCGCGGGCGATGAGGTTGCCGAGGTGGTAGATCACCAGCGCCGCGACCGTGCCGAGCACGATGCCGCCGAGCTCGAAGCCGTCCCACTTCATGGCGAACCCGGCGATGCCGATCACGAGCGCCACCGCGGCCGTGTACTGGTTCACGGGGCGCGAGAAGTCGACGCGGTTGTCGACCCAGATCTTGATCCCGATGATGCCGATCAGGCCGTAGAGCGCGGTCGTCACGCCGCCGAGCACGCCGGCGGGGATCGAATTGAACACCGCGCCGATCTTCGGCGAGAATGCGAGCAGGATGGCGACGACGCCGGCGACCCAGTAGACCGCCGTCGAGTACACGCGCGTGGCGGCCATGACGCCGATGTTCTCGCCGTACGTGGTGGTGCCGGATCCGCCGCCGAGGCCCGCGAGGGTGGTCGCGGCGCCGTCTGCGATGAGCGCGCGGCCCGTGTGCTGATTCACCGAGTTGTCGGTCATGGTCGCGACGCCGCGCACGTGGCCCACGTTCTCGGCGACCAGCACGAGCACGACCGGCAGGAACATCGCGATCGCCGACCACGTGCCGCCCGAGGCGAAGTCGGGCAGGTGGAACTCGGGAACACCCAGCCAGTCGGCGTCGGCGATCGTCTGCGCCGGGCTCATGCCGGTCGCGGGGTTCACCACGTCGAGGGCGCCGCGGGCGACGGCGACGATGTAGCCGACGATCACGCCGAGGAAGATCGAGATGCGGCCGAGGAAGCCCTTGAACAGCACCGCGAACAGGATGACGGCGGCCAGCGTGATCGTGGCCGTGAGCGCGTCGGTCGCGAAGCTGCTCCACGCGGTGGGCGCGAGGTTGAAGCCGATCAGGGCGACGATCGCGCCGGCGACGACCGGGGGCATGAGCTTGTCGACCCAGCCGAGGCCCGCGAACTGCACGACGAGGCCGATCACCGCGAGCAGGACGCCGACGGCGACGATGCCGGCGAGCGCCGATCCCATTCCGGCGGACGCGGTCGCGGCGGTCACGGGCGCGATGAAGGCGAAGGACGAGCCGAGGTAGCTGGGAAGGCGGTTCTTCGTGATCAGCAGGAACAGCAGCGTTCCGAGGCCGCTGAAGAACAGCGTGGTCGAGACGGGGAAGCCGGTGATGGTCGGCACGAGGAACGTCGCGCCGAACATGGCGACGACGTGCTGCGCGCCCATGGCGATGGTCGCGGGCCAGTTCAGTCGCTCGCCGGGCGCGACGACGCGTCCGGGCTCGACCGTGCGGCCGTTGCCGTGGAGGGTCCACAGGGGCATGAGGCTCCTTGGGAGAAGGGGGCGGGTGGGCAATCGATCAACGATACTTCCCCGCGTGTTTCGGCACCGTGAACGGCGCGAACGGCTGTCACAGCCTGGCCACGATCGATGCCCTCGGCATGCGCTGTGGCGCCGTATGGACGTAGCGTGGAGGGACCCATTCCCATACGTAACGCACATTTCGATCGATAAGCGAGTTGAATATGCCCGATCAGCAGCGCCCGGAGAACGAGGCGCCACCCAAGCACAAGCCCGTCACCAACCTCGTGAGGGAGGTGACTCATCCTGCGCTGATCCCCGGCATCGGCGTCGAGGACACCGGCAGGACGTTCTCGACCAACTGGCTCGTGCTGGGACTCGCCGGAGCTCTCGTGCTCGGCGTCGTGATCTGGGGCTTCGCGGCTCCGCAGAGCATCAGCGACGCCGGATCCGCCTCCCTCGGCTGGGTGATGGAGAACTTCGGCTGGCTCTTCTCCCTGCTCGCGATCGTGACCGTGGTGTTCATGATGGTCGTCGGCTACGGCCGCACGGGCGGCGTCCGACTCGGAGCGGATGACGAGGCTCCGGAGTTCTCGACCGTCTCGTGGATCGCGATGCTGTTCTCGGCCGGCATGGGAATCGGCCTGCTGTTCTGGGGGCCCGCCGAGCCGCTGACGTACTTCCTCACCGTGCCGCCGGGGTTCGACGCCGAGGCGGGCTCGCGCGACGCGATGCATCTCGCGCTCGCGCAGTCGTTCCTGCACTGGGGGCCGATGGCCTGGGCGTTCTACGCCCTCGTGGGTGGGGCGATCGCCTACGCCGCGTACCGCCGCGGCCGGGCGCCGCTGATCTCGGCGATCTTCGCGCCGATCTTCAAGGAGCGCACCGAGGGCTGGGCGGGGGCCGTGGTCGACGTCTTCGCGATCATCGTGACCCTGTTCGGCACGGCCGTGACGCTCGGCATGGGCGCGCTGCAGATCGCGCGCGGCGCCGAGTTCGTGACCGGCATCGGGCCGCTCGGCAACGGCGCGCTCATCGTGATCGTGACGGTGCTCACCGCGGCGTTCGTGGTGTCGGCGGTGTCGGGCGTCAAGCGCGGCATCCGCCTGCTGTCCAACATCAACATGATCATCGCGCTGATCATCGGCGTGCTGCTGTTCGTGCTCGGCCCCACGCTGCTGCTGCTGAACATGGTGCCGGCGTCGGTGTCGGCGTTCTTCGCCGAGCTGTGGACCATGCTTATGCGCAACCCCGCGCAGGGTGAGGATGCGGCATCCTTCGTCAACAGCTGGACCAACTACTACTGGGCGTGGTGGATCTCGTGGACGCCGTTCGTCGGCATGTTCATCGCGAAGATCTCGCGCGGTCGCACGCTGCGCGAGTTCACGACCGTCGTGATCGTGGTGCCCGCCGTGGTCTGCATCGTCTGGTTCGGCATCATGGGCGGATCGGCGATGTACTTCGACGAGCTCACCGGCGCGGTGGGGCAGGCGATGGCGGATGGCGGCACGGAGGCGGTGCTGTTCGCGGTGCTGAACAACCTGCCGCTCGGAGGCGTGCTCTCGGTGCTGGCGATGATCTCGATCATCCTGTTCTTCGTCACCTCGGCCGACTCGGCCGCGATCGTCATGGCCTCCATGAGCCAGCGGGGCAAGCCCGAGCCCTCGACGTGGGTCACGATCACGTGGGGCGTCCTGCTCGGCGCCGCTGCGCTCGCACTGCTGCTCGCTGGCGGCCAGACCGCGCTGTCCGGCCTGCAGTCGATCATGGTGGTGACGGCGCTGCCGTTCGCGGTGATCGTGGTCGGGATCATGATCGCGTGGGGCCGCGAGCTCACGACCGATCCGTACATCCTGCGCCGCCGGTTCGCGCGTGCCGCGATCGCGCAGGGAGTGCGGCTCGGTATCGAGGAGCACGGCGACGACTTCGTGTTCGGCGCCACCGAGGTGGCCGCGCACGAGGGCGCCGGCGCGAACATCGACACCGATGATCCGGCGCTCACCGAGTGGTACGCGACGGCGACCGAGCAGATCCCGCTGGTGACGGCAGAGGACGTGGCCCGCACGCTCGAGCCCGGGCACATCCAGCCGAAGGGACCGGATCACCCGGAGCACACGGCCTCGGGGGATGCGTCGCTCGTCGTCGGCGAGGACCGGCCGAAGCGCGAGCGTCACTGACGCGAGACGAGACGCCGCGAGGCGGGGACTTCCCGGGATGGGGGTCCCCGCCTCGCGGCGTCTCCGGCTCTGCCGGCGTCTCCGGCTCTGCCGGCGGATCGGGCGCGATCCGGATCAGTCGGTGAGCTTGGCGAGCAGCTCGCGGTAGCGGGCGACGGTGCGCTCGACGATCTCGGCGGGAAGCTCGGGCGGCGTGCCCTGCTTGTCCCAGTTCGCGGCGAGCCAGTTGCGCACGATCTGCTTGTCGAAGCTCGCCATCCGCTCCGTGGGCGTGCTGCCGGTGCGCCAGGCCTCGGCGTCCCAGTAGCGGGACGAGTCGCTCGTGAGCACCTCGTCGGCAAGGCGCAGGACGCCGTCCTCGTCCAGGCCGAACTCGAACTTGGTGTCGGCGAGGATCAGGCCGCGCGTCTCGGCGGTCGCCGCCGCGCGGTGATAGATCTCGAGAGACGTGTCGCGCAGCTGCGCCGCGCGCTCGGCGCCGACGAGTTCGACCGACCGCTCGAACGAGATGTTCTCGTCGTGCTCGCCCATCGGCGCCTTGAAGGCGGGGGTGTAGATCGGCTCAGGCAGGCGGTCGCCATCCTGCAGGCCCTCGGGGAGCGCGATGCCGCACACCGTTCCCTCGGCCCGGTACTCGGCCCATCCGGATCCGGTGAGATAGCCGCGCACCACGCACTCGATGGGCAGCATGTCGAGTGAGCGGACGATCATCGCCCGACCCGCGACCTCGTCCGGCGCAGGTTCGCCCGTCAGGTGGTTCGGGACCGGCGTGCCTCCGTCGGCGCCCGCGAGCTGGTCGAACCACCACAGGCTGAGCGTCGTGAGCAGCTCGCCCTTGCCCGGGATGCCGGGGGACAGGACGTGGTCGAATGCGCTGACCCGGTCGCTCGCGACCACGAGCATCCGGGTGTCGGTCTCATCGGCGGGGCGGTACAGATCGCGCACCTTGCCGGAGTACGTGTGCTTCCAACCGGGGATCTCGACAGTCACGCGCCCATCATCCCATTCCGGCGGCCGGAGCCCGACGCGCGGGCTTCGGCGGAAAGGGGACCGCCGGAGCTGCAACAGGCCCGTGGCAGCTCCGGCGGCGTCTGTGGGGTCAGTGGCTGTTGAGCACTGCCCAGGCGATGAGGCTGTCGATCCGTCGAACGTCGGCGCCCTTGGCCAGCTTCACCTTGATGTGTCCGGCCTTCGTCCAGAGCTCGATCTCCGAGTTCCAGTCGAGCACGCCCGCGTTCTCGGAGGACCACATGTGGATCGCGTTGTACGGCAGCGAGTAGATCTCGACCTTCTTGCCCGTGATGCCCTGGGCGTCGCGCACGATCAGACGCTTCGTGGTGAAGGTCGCCGAGTCGCGGAAGGTCTTGAACGACGCCACCGGCTCTTCTCCCTGAACGAGCAGGGGAAGGACATCGCCGGGGACGGGGATCTCCTGCTGGAGAGTCCACGTGAGCATTGCGGCTTCCATGCGGGGCCTTTCAGGTGAAGTGAATGGTGGGCGGGCGTCGCTGCCCGGGTGTATTTGTCTGCATGTATCTATCGGCAGCGACGAAGGTTCGGTTCGTTGAGCGCACTTGCAGCTCCCCGGGCACCCACCAATCCCGCGAGATCACACGCGGTCGCATGTGATCTCGCGGGATGGATGTGGCCGGACGGACTACTTGAGGGAGAACACCGCGGGCTCGCCGAGGAAGTCGAACATGCCCTGATACTCGAGGCGCTCGGGGGTCGCGTCGGCGGGGAGGTCGTAGACGAGCACTCCCTGCAGGGTGTTGCCGGGATTGATCTCGCCGAAGAGCGAGTCGTTGCCCTCGATGTAGATGCCGGCGGCGCTGTTCGCCTCGAACTCCCGGCCCTCCGCGTCGTAGACCTTCGCGTTCATGTCGGAGAACGACTCGGCCTCGGCGCCCACGTTCTCGACGGAGACGTGCACGAGGACGAACTGCCCCTGGGCCTTCTCTCCGAGCAGCGTGCCGCCGACCTCCGTGCCGACCTGCGCGACGCCGGGCTCGACCTTCGTCACCGTGATGGCCAGATTCCCCGTCTGGGCGGCGGTGCCGATCGGCGCGGTGGCCGGGGCCGCCGGCTCCTCTTCCGCGGGTGCCTCCTCGGCGGGTGCCTCCTCGGCCGGCGCCTGTTGCTCGCCCGCGGCAGGCGCGGGATCGGTCGCCTCGTCAGAGCCGCCCTTCGGGACGATGATCGCGATCAGGACGACCGCGGCGATCGCCCAGAACCACCAGCGCCGGAAGATCGACTTCTTCGGCTTCGCGGCAGGCGCCGGGGCGGGTGCCGCGGTGGGCGGCGGAACGGCCGGCCCCTGCTGCGGGGACGGGGGCTGCGTGTGATCGAACGACATGTGAGGGCTCCTTTGTGTGTCGTCTGGGACGGTTCCGCGTGGATGCGGAGCCGCCGGGGCCGCACAGGCCCATGGCGACCCCGGCGGTGAACCCAGATTCCGCCGGCGGCCCACGGCGGGGGATCGTCCGATCGGGCGGAGTGCCCTGACCGATCGGCCGGCTCCCGGCGTCCGATCGGTCGAGGGGAGTGTCCGTCCCCGGATCTACGCTCGGATCATGACCACCGCCCCGACGCCGCCCTCGCCGTCCGTGCGCGGGCTCGTCGAGCAGCTGCTCGCCGGCGGCAGGTCGACGGGGCTGTTCATCCTCGGCGCGCTGTTCGACACCTACTGCGTCGTCAACGTCCCCGGCGCCGCCGAGTTCGGCGGTGACCGAGGTGCGGGGTCCCTGGGGATCACGGATGGCGGGGTCGTGCTGTGGCTCGTGGCCGTCATCGCCTGGGGGAGCGTCTACACGCGCAGGAGAAGGCCGCTCGTCACTGCCATCGCGGGCGCCGTGCTCGCCGTCGCCGGGATCTCGTACGCGCTGCTTCTCGTCGGCGTCTATCAGTGTCTGATCCGATGGCCGCGTCGACAGTGGTGGATCGGCGGCACGGCCGGTGGGCTGGTGCTGCTGTACGCCCTGCGTGAGAGCCTCACCGACTGGGGAGCGGCGCTGCCCTGGCTTGGCTCCGAGACGCCGGCCGATCCGCCCGGTTTCGCCGGCACGGTCGCGCCGTGGATCATCGCCGCGCTGGCGCTCGCGCTCGTGGCGGGCCTCGTCGCCTACCGACGCACGTCCGTCGATGCGGCCCGGAGCAGGAGTGTCGCCGCCACCGAGCATCGCCGCGCCGAGACTCTCGGCGAGCAGGTAGCGCGCCAGGCAGAGCGCGAGCGCATCGCGCGCGACCTGCACGACGGCCTCGGCCATCGGCTGTCTTCCGCCGCCCTCACGCTCGGCGTCCTGGAGGCGCAGGCGAGCGCAGGGGTCAGCCCAGACCCGGCGCAGGCACGCATCGCCCGTCAGCAGGTGCATGCGGCCCTCGAGGATGTGCGCGGTGTGGTCGGCGGTCTCCGATCCGGCACCGGCGACGCGCCCCTCACTCCCGCGTCGATCCGCTTCGTCGGGCGCCTTGTCCACGACCTGCGCGCGGCTGGCCACCGGCTCGACGCCTACGTCATGGTCGAGGGCGCGGACCGTTTGGGCGCACCGCTCGACGCCGCGGCCTTCCGCATCCTGCAGGAGAGCCTCACCAACGCGATCAAGCACGCTCCCGGCTCGGCGATCTCGGTCACGTTCGATGCCGCCCCCGAGCGCGGCATCCGGATCCGCGTGACGAACCCGCTCGCCGCGAGCGGGGCGGGTGTGCCGGGATCGCGCACCGGCCTGATCGGCATCCGCGAACGCGCGGCGGCGGTCGGCGGCACCGCCTGGATCGGCCCGTACGAGGGGGAGTTCATCGTCGACGTCAGCCTGCCCTGGGGCGACCCCGCCTGATCCGCGTCCGTGGCCGCCGTTAAGGTTGCGAGGTGCTCACGGATCCCCCGACGACGGCCGACTCGACCCCCGCGCCGGACCGCCCGGTTCGGGTGCTGATCGTCGACGACGACCCCTTCACGCGCGAGCCGGTGGCGACGATCCTGAATCTGCGCCCCGAGATCGAGGTGATCGGAGCCGTCGACGGCGGCGCGGCCGCTGTCGCCTTCGTGCGGCACACCCGCCCTGACATCGTCCTGATGGATCTCCAGATGCCCGGGATGGACGGCATCGAGGCCACCCGCCAGGTGCTCGCCGAGGTGAAGACGCGCGTGGTCGCCCTGACGACCATGGTCGATCTCGATACGGTGCTGCGGGTCTTCGACGCCGGCGGCGACGGTTACATCCTCAAGGGCGACGGCCCGGTCAAGCTGGTCGAGGACGTGCTCGCCGCCGCGCGGGGGGATGCGATCCTGCCGCCCCGGTACGCGCGAGCGGTCATCGAGCGCTCGACGAGCGCCGGGGGATCGGATCAGCGCCGCGAGGCGCTCGCACGCCTCGACCTGCTCACCGAGCGCGAGCGCGCGACGGCACGGCTTGTCGCGACAGGCGGGACGAACGCCGAGATCGCCGCCGCCATGCACGTCTCCGAGTCGACGATGAAGACGCACCTGACGCAGGCGCTGGCGAAGCTCGGCCTCGACAACCGCATGCAGCTTGGCATCCTCGTCGACCGCGCCGGCGAGACGCCCCCGCCCGCGCCCTGAGCCCTACTCCGCGACGCGCGCGGCGATGTCGGTGCGGTGGTGCGAGCCCTCGAGGCGGATGCGGCCGATCGCCTCGTAGGCGCGCTCGCGGGCCGTGCGGAAGTCCGGGGCGGTCGCGACGACGTTCAGCACGCGGCCGCCGGTGGCGGTCAGCCCGTCCATCGAGCGGGCGGTCGCCGCGTGGGCGAGGTGCACGCCCTCGACCTCGGCGGCCTCGTCCAGCCCGGTCAGCGCGCGGCCGGTCACCGGCTTCTCGGGGTAGCCCTCGCTTGCCAGCACGACCGTGACGGCCACGTCGCTCGAGAACTCCGGCTCCGGCTCGCTCTCGAGCGTCCCGGTCGCCGCAGCGAGCAGCAGGCGCGACAGCGGGGTCTTCAGGCGCGGCAGCACGACCTGCGTCTCGGGGTCGCCGAAGCGCGCGTTGAACTCGATGACGCGCACGCCCGACGGGGTCAGGATGAGCCCGGCGTACAGCAGGCCGATGAAGGGCGTGCCCTCCTCGTCCAGGCGCCGGATGACCGGCAGCGCGACCGTCTCGGTCACCTCCGCGACGAAGTCCGCCTCCGATCCGAACTGCTCGGCGAGCCACGGCAGCGGCGAGTAGGCGCCCATGCCGCCCGTGTTCGGGCCGGCGTCGCCGTCGAGGGCGCGCTTGAAGTCCTGGGCGGGGCTCAGCGCCCGCACTGTGTCGCCGTCGCTGAGGAAGAACAGCGACACCTCGGGGCCCGACAGGAACTCCTCGATCAGCACGGGCCCGCTCGGCAGGTAGGTCTCGGCGTGCGCGAGGGCGGCGGCGCGGTCCTCGGTGACGATGACGCCCTTGCCCGCGGCGAGACCGTCGGCCTTGACGACGTACGGGGCGCTGAACTCGTCGAGCGCGGTGGCGACCTCCTCGCTTGTGCGGGCGTGCGTGGCGCGGCCCGTGGGCACGCCGGCGGCGGCCATGATCCGCTTCGCGAAGGCCTTCGAGCCCTCCAGCTGCGCGGCGGAGCGGCCCGGGCCGAACACCGGGATGCCGCGCTCGCGGAGCTCGTCGGCGACGCCGGCGATCAGGGGTGCCTCGGGGCCGACGACGACGAGGTCGACGGCGTTCTCGAGCGCGAACGAGGTGACGGCGGCCGGATCCACGATGTCGAGGTCGACGATCGTCGCGTCGCGCGCGATGCCCGCGTTGCCGGGGGCGGCCAGCACGTCGTTGCCGGTCTCCTCCGACCGCAGGGCGAGGACGAGGGCGTGCTCACGCGCGCCGGAACCGAGGACCAGGATCTTCACGCGCCCCAGCCTATCGACGCGGAAACCACGGCCATACCGGCCGTCCCTCACACGCCGCAAGGCCCCTGCCCGTCGCCGGGGATGATCGATACGGTCGGACCGTGAGCATGCAGCGCTGCGCCATCCGGCTCGCGGGAGCCGCGGTCGCGGTCGCCCTCGTCGCCGGGCTCGCGACCGGCTGCGGCATCCGGATCCCGTCCGATCCGGAGGGGACGATCGACCGCGTCACCGGTGGCGACCTGCGCGTCGGGGCATCGGCCGATCCGGGGCGGGTGACCGTGACGGGGGACGAGGTCAGCGGGCCGCTGCCGGAGCTCGTGGAGGACTTCGCGGCCTCGCTCGACGCCGAGGTGGTCTGGACGGTCGCGGGTGAGGAGACGCTCGTCACGGCGCTCGAGCAGGGCGAGATCGACCTCGCCGTGGGAGGGATGACCGACCAGACGCCGTGGAGCGATCGCGCCGCCGTCACGCGTTCGTTCCCCGACCTGCCGGGTGTCGAGGGCGACCATCCCGTCGTCTTCCTCGCGCCGCTCGGCGAGAACCGGTTCGTCAGCGCACTGGAGACGTTCCTGGACGAGCAGGTCGGCGGATGACCGGCCGCCTCGGACGCACGGATCTCCCGGCCGAGCAGCGGCACGCGCTGCGGAAGGCCGTCCGGGTCGAGATCTTCACGATCGGCTACACGGTGGTGACGATCGCGCTGATCGCCCTTGTCGTCGGCAGCTCGCAGGCGATGCGCACGGCGTGGATCGAGGACATGCTGTCGCTCCTGCCGCAGATCGCGTTCCTTGTCGCGCTCGTCTTCATCCGCCGCCGTCCCGGCCGCACGTTCCCCTTCGGCATGCACCGTGCGATGGGCGTCGGTCACCTGGTGGCGGGCGTGGCGCTGCTGATCGTGGGCGGCAACCTCGCGGTGGAGGCGGTCGTGGGGTTCGTGCGGGGCGAGCATCCGACGATCGGCACCGTGAACCTGTTCGGCCACACCATCTGGCTGGGCTGGCTGATGATCGGTGTGATGTCGCTGATCGTGATCGGGCCCCTGTTCTACGGGCCCTACAAGGCGAAGCTCGCGGGGCCGCTCCACAACAAGCTGCTTCACGCGGACGCGGCGATGGCGAAGGCCGACTGGCAGACGACGGTCGCCTCGATCGTGGGCGTCGGCGGGGTCGGCCTCGGGATCTGGTGGCTCGACTCCGCGGCGGCCCTGTTCATCTCGCTGGGCATCCTGTGGGACGGATGGCGCAACACCGTCACGGCCGTCGGGGACCTCATCGACAAGCGTGCGACCACCTACGACACGAAGGCCGTTCACCCGGTGATCGCCGACGTGCTGGGCCTCGTGCGCGGGACGCGGGGCGTCGCCGACGCGGCCGTGCGCGTGCGGGATCTCGGTCAGGTGCTGCACGTCGAGGTGTTCGTCGTGCTGCGGCGCCGGCGCGCCGACGTGGCACAGCTCGAGCGCCTCCGCGAGCGGATCGTCGGCCTCGACTGGAAGATGCAGGATGTCGTCGTCATCCCGGTCTCCTCGCTCCCCGACGAGGCGACCGCCCGGGTCGACCCGACCTAACCTTGAACCATGCCAGCGCGCAGGATCGACACCGGCGAAGGACGCGACGCGCTCGCCGCGGTGACGGCCGCGACCGCGGCGGGTCAGAAGCCGCCGCGGCCCGCGCACGCGACGGCCGTCCGCTATCTGCTGCAGCTGCTGGCGGAGAAGGCGCCGGGGAACAGCGTCGAGGTGCGCGTGCCGCCGTTCGGCGCGGCGCAGGTCATCCAGGGCCCCCGCCACACGCGCGGCACGCCGCCGAACGTGGTCGAGATGGATCCGCAGACCTGGATCGAACTCGCCACCGGCGTGCTCACGTGGGGCGAGGCGGCGTCGGCAGGGCGCGTGCACGCATCCGGCGTGCGCGCCGATCTCTCGGGCGTGCTGCCCGTGCGCCCGTGACCGCGGAAGCCGCAGGCTCCACGCGGCATACGTACGACCGCTATTCAGGAACCGGTGGAATCATCGATGTCATGTCCTCCCGCGCGCCGTTCCCCGCCGAAGGGGGAGTCCCCGCAGACCCGCTCGCCGCCGAGCAGGTGGCGGTGCGCCGATCCCCCCGATACGGCGTTTTCGCGGCCCTGGGCGCGGCGCTGGGCGTCATCGTCGCGATGATCCTCGCGACCGCGTTCGACGGCACCAGCGACCCCAGCCCGTTCACCGAGGTCGTGTACTCGCCCTCGCAGGCGTTCGGGTTCATCCTGCTGTGGTGCGTGCCCGCGGGCATCCTGGTGACGATGAGCATCGCGCTGCTGCTCGAGTGGACGATCGGCCGTCGCACGCGACGCGTTGCGGTCGTTCACGAGACCGTCGCCGAGTGAGCTGCGGCGCGATCGCTCCGTAGGCTTGGCGCGTGACCGAGCTGCGACACGTTCTGCGCATCCTGCCGTCGTTCCCCGCGGAGCTCTCCGGGTTCGATCCGGATGCCGCCCCCGCCGATCCGCTCGAGCTGTTCCGTGCCTGGCTCGATGATGCCATCGCGTCGGGCGAGCGGCAGCCGCACGCGATGACGTTCTCCACGATCGACGAGGACGGACGACCCGCGCACCGCACCCTGATCGTCAAGGACATCGACGAGCGCGGCATCCATGTCTCGAGTTCGCTGGCGAGCCGGAAGGCCGCGCATCTGGCGGCGCGACCGTGGGCGGGGATGCTGTTCTTCTGGCGGGAGCTCGGCAGGCAGGTCGAGGTCGGCGGCCCCGTCGAGGCGCTCTCGCGCGAGGAGTCGGAGGCCGACTGGCGGGAGCGGCCGAGCTACGACGGTCGGGAGAACCCCGACTGGCAGGTGTGGGCGCTGCGTCCTGAGCGCTTCGAGTTCCTGCAGGCGACCCACGACCGCAACCACGCGCGCGTCGAGTACGTGCGCGACGGAATCGCCTGGGACCACCGGCCACTGCGCGCAAGCGAGCAGGTCGGCCCCGCCTGATCCAGCGGCCCCGGGAAACCGGGGCCGTCGTTCGTCGGGGGTGTCAGCCGAGTTCGCGCAGGATCGGCTGCATCGCCGCGTCGAAGGCGGCGACGTCGCCGCGCAGGCTGTCGGAGACGGCGACCGTGAGAGATCCGATCCACCAGATGCCGCGCTGCGCGAGAGGCAGCACCTGCACATCGAGCCGGAAGGCGTGCGCCCGGCGCCCAGCGCCCCTCTCGAACTCGACGACCGCGCCCGCGTAGCCGCGGTACGAGCGGCGCATCCTGTCGTAGCGCACGGCGGCGTCGTGGGCGTAGGCGAGCGCCTGCGCGGCATGCGGCTCCGCGGCGCCGCGCAGCACCTCGGCATACGCGGGGAGGGCGACATGGGTGCCGAACCCCTCCACGAGCTCGAGCGGCACGGGGGAGAGGTGGGCCTCGGGCTCGACCGTCATGTCCCAGTAGCGGCGCCAGAGCCGCTCGATGCCCTCGCTCGCCTCCGGCCCGCGCTCGACCCCGCGCAGCTGCGGCAGCTCATCGGGGTGACGGACTCCCAGCGCCTGGCGCAGGTAGAGCGCGACGAGCACCGAGGGGCTGCAGTCCTCGCGGACATGCCAGTCGGGCTCCGTCATGCGGCCATTATCCCCGGCCGGTCGCCCTGCCGGGCCCGCGGCCCGCAGTCGCCCGCCTCGCGACGGTGGCCTTTTCCCAGTATCTCGGCGGGTAGGCTGGGCCCGTGGC
>NZ_JADGLL010000037.1 GCF_015235415.1 Microbacterium paludicola
ACGACCCCGTCGAACCGATCCTCTACGACACCGGCCTCAGCGCCGACGAGGGACTCTGGCACCGAACAGGCTGGATCGGCAGGCACTGACACGCCCGACCCCATCCACACGTTCTGACCTATAAGCCTCTAAAGAGAACGCGTGCGAGCCGCTGGTAAAAGAGAGGTGGGGGTGGCTATGCCACCCCCACCGGTCGCGGAACGGTTACCCGAAAACCGTCCGCTATGGGCCGCAGTCACATCCGTCTACCCTGGGACGGTGGTCGGCCAACGCTAAGCGTTTCCACACCAAGTATCCGCGGGATGCAACCTCGGCGTCTGTAGGTACTTTGGGGGACACTTTCAACCGCCCGTCGAACCTTGTGATCTCGAGGATCCGGGGCTCAGCCCGAGAACCGGCCCCAGGGGATCCCGCGCCGCAGCGGCTGGCGCAGCGCGCGCTGGGTCTGCTGCCAGGCGGAGGGGCGGCTGTCGTCCGCGACCGCCTCCTCTGCCTCGCGCGTGTACTCCTCGCCGACGACGGCGAGGAGCGCCGCGAGCTCGTCGTCGGTCGGCATGCCGCGCACCACCTCGACGCGCGGGGGATCGATCTGGTCGCCGGGGGTCACAGCGGGATGTTCCCGTGCTTCTTCGGCGGCAGCTCGGCGCGCTTGCCGCGCAGTGCGCGCAGCGCCTTGGCGATCGCCACCCGGGTGGCCGAGGGCTCGATGATCCCGTCGAGCTCGCCGCGCTCGGCGGCGAGGAACGGCGAGGCGACGTTGTACGTGTACTCGTTGGCGAGACGGGTGCGCACGGCGGCGACGTCCTCGCCGGCCTCCTCGGCCCGCTTGAGCTCGCCGCGGTACAGGATGTTCACCGCGCCCTGGCCGCCCATGACGGCGATCTCGGCGGTCGGCCAGGCGAGGTTGATGTCGGCGCCGAGCTGCTTCGAGCCCATCACGATGTAGGCGCCGCCGTAGGCCTTGCGCAGGATGACGGTGACGAGCGGCACGGTGGCCTCGGCGTAGGCGTACAGCAGCTTCGCGCCGCGGCGGATGACGCCCGTCCACTCCTGGTCGGTGCCGGGGAGGTAGCCGGGCACGTCGACGAGGGTCACGATCGGCACGGAGAACGCATCGCAGAAGCGCACGAAGCGGGCGGCCTTCTCGCCGGCCTCGATGTTGAGCGTGCCCGCCATCTGCGACGGCTGGTTCGCGATCACGCCGACCGTGCGGCCCTCGACGCGACCGAAGCCGACGACGATGTTCGGGGCGAACAGCGGCTGCACCTCGAGGAAGTCGCCGCGGTCGACGATGTGCGAGATGACCTCGTGGATGTCGTAGGGCTGGTTCGGGGAATCCGGGACGATCGTGTCGAGCGTGCGATCCGGATCCGTCGTCTCCCACTCGAAGTCGGCCTCGTACACGGGAAGCTCGGCCATGTTGTTGTCGGGGAGGTAGCCGAGAAGGGTGCGCGCGTAGTCGAGCGCGTCGTCCTCGTCCTCTGCGAGGTAGTGCGCGACGCCCGAGCGGGTGTTGTGCGTGTAGGCGCCGCCGAGCTCCTCCATGCCGACGTCCTCGCCGGTGACGGTCTTGATGACATCCGGACCGGTCACGAACATCTGGCTGGTCTTGTCGACCATGATCACGAAGTCCGTCAGGGCGGGGGAGTACACCGCGCCGCCCGCGGCCGGGCCCATGATGATCGAGATCTGCGGGATGACGCCGGAGGCCTGGGTGTTCAGGCGGAAGATCTCGCCGTACTTTCCGAGGGCGATGACGCCCTCCTGGATGCGCGCCCCGCCCGAGTCGAGGATGCCGATGATCGGCATGCCGCCGCGCAGGGCGAACTCCATGACCTTGATGATCTTGTCGCCGGCGACCTCGCCGAGCGATCCGCCGAAGGTCGTGAAGTCCTGCGCGTAGACGGCGACGGTGCGGCCGTGGATGGTGCCGACGCCGGTGACGACCGAGTCGCCGTACGGACGGGACCTGTCCATGCCGAACGCTGTCGTGCGGTGGCGCACGTACTCGTCGAACTCGACGAAGCTGCCGGGATCGACGAGCAGCTCGATGCGCTCGCGGGCGGTGAGCTTGCCCTTTGCGTGCTGCTTCTCGCGGGCCTTCTCCTCGGACGCGACGACGGCCTCGTTGTAGCGGGCGCGGAGGTCGGCGATCCGGCCGGCGGTCGTCGACACGTTCTCGGACGCGGCTTCGGCGGACGCGTTGTCGGTGGGCGCAGTCGGTTCGGTCACGCGTTCAACCCTATCGACGGGCCTGACGGCCACGTTGGCGGCCATGCACAACGACCGCGCGGATCCTGTGTCGCGTGTCGCCATCCGGCATCCGGCCCGCGTGGCACGCACGTCATGGCCGTGCGATGTCCTCGCCGTAGGCTTCGGGCATGGAGTTCGAGCGGGCGCGGCGCATCGCCGGCCAGTGGCGGCAGGTGGATGCGACCGGATCGACGAACGCCGATCTGGTCGCCGCGGCGGGTGCCGATCCGGAGCTGCCGCACCTGACTGTGCTGCTCACACGGGATCAGCGGGCGGGACGGGGCCGACGGGACCGGGTGTGGCAGGCGCCCGCCGGTTCATCGCTCGCGGTGTCGGTGCTGGTGCGCGTGCCGGATGTGCCGCCGGCCGCGCGCGGGTGGATCCCGCTGGCGGCGGGCGCGGCGATGGCGACCGCGGTCCGCGCCCAGCTTCCCGGGCATGACACCGGGCTGAAATGGCCGAACGACGTGCTCGTCGACGGCAGGAAGATCTGCGGGATCCTCGCGGAGGGCACCGCGGGCCTCGAGACGGTCGTGATCGGCTCGGGCATCAACACCGCGATGAGCCCGGGTGATCTGCCCGTGCCGACCGCGACGTCGTTCGCCGCGCTCGGTGCCACCTGCGACGAGGACGCCCTGATCGCCACGTACCTCACCGAGCTCGACCGGCTGCTCGCCTCCCTTCGTGAGGGTCGCGAGGCAGTGCGCGACGCCGTGACGGCGCTGTGCCTCACCCTCGGGCGGGAGGTCACCGTGTCGCTTCCGGACGGATCGGCCCTGCGCGGTGCCGCGACCGACATCGACCTCGACGGACGCCTCGTCGTCGCGGGCACCGCCGTCTCGGCGGGCGACGTCGTGCACGTGCGCTGACCGGCGGCCTCGACCCCGCCTGCGTGTCAGGGGCCCAGGATGTCCGACGCCCTGGGCACAATGGAGCCATGAGCCAGCCGACCCCCGCCGCGCGCCTCGCGACGCCGCCGCCGGGGACGCGCGCGCCCGAGATGACGATCGCGACGATGCGCGATCACGCGGGCGGTCTTGTCTGGTCTGCGCTGCTGCTGATCGCGGTCGCCGGAGCCACCGGGTTCTTCTACGGAAATCTCCCCGCGCCGTTCGCGGACTGGATGCTGATCGCGGCCGCCGTTGTGCTCGTCATGGCGGGCGTCATCCTGCCGTACCTCGTGTGGCTCTCCCGCAGCTACACGATCACCACCCGTCGCGTGATCAGCCGCCACGGCCTGCTGTCGCGCTCGCGGTCCGAGCTATCGCATGCCCGCGGCTACACGGTCGCCACGCGTCGCAGCGCCTCGCAGCGCATGCGCGGCACCGGCACGCTCACCCTCTCCGACGGCATGGAGGGGCGGATCGAGCTGCGCGACGTGGCGCACCCGCTGCTCGTGAGCGAGGTGCTCGCCGATCAGGTGGAGCTGAACCAGATCCTCGCGCACCGCGACAGCCAGGGGATCCCGACGCCGTCGTAGGGTCGACGCCTCCGGTGGTCGCGAGCGTCCGCGGACGCTCTGAGAGAATGGCCGCATGACGAAAACGGTCGGCGTGGTCGGCGGCGGACAGCTCGCACGGATGATGATCGCCCCCGCGGTCGAACTCGGCGTCGAACTGCGGGTCCTGGTGGAGGGCGAGGCGATGGCCGCCTCGCTCGCGGCCACCGCGGTGGGCGACTACCGCGACGCGGAGACGGTGCTCGCGTTCGCGCGCGACGTGGATGTCATCACCTTCGACCACGAGCATGTGCCGCAGCCGGTGCTGCGTGCGCTCGTCGACGCCGGCGTCGCCGTTCACCCCGGTCCCGATGCGCTGCAGTTCGCGCAGGACAAGCTCGTCATGCGCAGCCGCCTCGCCGAGCTCGGCGCGCCCCAGCCCGACTGGGCGGCGGTCGCCGACGAGGCCGACCTGCGCTCCTTCCTCGACGACCACGGCGGCCGCGCGGTCGTGAAGACCCCCCGCGGCGGGTACGACGGCAAGGGCGTGCGGGTGGTGTCCGACCCGGCCGACGTCGCCGAGTGGTTCGCCGCGTCCGACGGGCCGCTGCTCGCGGAAGAGCTCGTTCCCTTCACCCGCGAGCTCGCCCAGCAGGTGGCGCGCCGCCCCTCGGGGCAGGTCGTCGCCTATCCCGTGGCCGAGACCGTCCAGCGCGACGGCGTCTGCGCGGAGGTCATCGCCCCGGCGCCACGGGCGAGCGAGCGTCTCATGGAGGTCGCGGCGCGCCTCGGCGTCACGATCGCCGAGGGCCTCGGCGTCACCGGAATGCTCGCGGTCGAGCTGTTCGAGACCGCGGATGAGCGCATCCTCGTCAACGAGCTCGCGATGCGGCCGCACAACAGCGGCCACTGGACGCAGGACGGCGCCGTCACGAGCCAGTTCGAGCAGCACCTGCGCGCCGTGCTCGACCTGCCGCTCGGGGCGACCGATCCGCTCGCCGACTGGGCGGTGATGGTGAACATCCTCGGTGGCCCGGCGGCGGGCGGCCTGACCGACCGCTTCGCGGCGGCGATGGCCGAGCACCCCACGGCCAAGATCCACACCTACGGCAAGGATCCCCGCCCGGGACGAAAGGTCGGCCACGTCAACGCCGTCGGCGACGACCTCGAGGACGCCGTGTACGAGGCGCGGGCCGCGGCCGGCTTCTTCAGTTAATAGCTCCCATCCGGGGCATGCTCGCTGCGGTCACACGCGGGCGCTTGAGGCGGAATGCGACCCGGTTCCGGGTCGCATCCGGGAAACTCCAGGCTGCCCGCCTACCCTGTAACGCGTGCTGAACTCCTCCGACGCCCCCCTGATCGGCGTGGTCATGGGATCCGACTCCGACTGGCGCGTGATGGCCGACGCCTCCGCCGCTCTCACCGAGTTCGGGATCCCGCACGAGGTGGAGGTCGTCTCTGCCCACCGCACGCCCGACAAGCTCATGCGCTACGCGCGGGAAGCACGGGGTCGCGGGCTGCGCGCGATCATCGCCGGTGCCGGCGGCGCCGCGCACCTTCCCGGCATGCTCGCGTCGATGACGGCGCTGCCGGTCATCGGCGTCCCCGTGCAGCTGTCGACCCTCGATGGGCTCGACTCGCTGCTGTCGATCGTGCAGATGCCGGCCGGCATCCCGGTCGCGACCGTGTCGATCAACGGTGCGCGCAACGCGGGCCTGCTGGCGGCGCGCATCCTCGGCGCCGCCGATCCCGGCATCGCGGACCGGATCGAGGACTACGCCCGCGAGCTCGAGCGTCAGGTGGAGGAGAAGAACACCCGCCTGAAGGAATCGCTGTGATCGGGCGGGCCGCGTCGAGGGACGCTCTGTGACGGCAGTCGGCGCGGGGTCGTACGCGGCCGCCCGCGATCGGCGCTCGCCGCACGGGCGGGCGCTGATCGAGCAGCGCCCCATGCGCCACCCCGATTCCGCCGCGCCCGACGCGATGACGCGCCGCGGCTGGTGGCTCGTGATCCTCGGATGGCTGATCCCCGGCTCCGCCCAGGTGCTCGCCGGCAGCCGGCGCCTCGGTCGATTCGGCCTCGCCGCGACCCTGTTCTCCTGGACGGCGGCCATCCTGCTCGGCCTCGGTCTGATGCTCTGGCGGTCGGGCGTGACGTCCGTGCTCTTCGCCCCGATCGTCGGGCCCATCCTGCTCACGGTCGTCCAGATCGCGATCGCCGGCTACGGCGTGCTCTGGATGGTCCTCGGGATCGACACCCTCCGGCTCGTGCGGCTCGTGAAGACCCGCACCCCCGCGCGCTACGGGATCGCCGTGCTGTCGATCCTGCTTATGGTCGTCTCGGGCGGCACCGCGGCGTACGCAGCCAGCTCCGTCGGAGCGGCGCGCGACGCGCTCGGGTCGATCTTCGGTCAGAGCGCCGCGCCGGTGGAGCCGAGCGACGGGTACTACAACATCCTGCTTCTCGGCGCCGACAGCGGCGACGGCCGTGACTCCATGCGGTTCGACAGCATCTCGGTCGTCTCGATCAACGCCGACACCGGCGCCACCACGATCACCGGCATCCCGCGCGACATCCGCGACTTCCCGTTCAGCCCCGGGCCGATGCAGGACCTCTACCCGGACGGCTTCGAGGGACACGGCGACCCGGAGTGCGGCTGGGACGGCGGCATCAACCAGCTGCGCAACGCGGCGGAGAACTGCCGCGACGACAAGGGCGAGGGGCTCTATCCCGACGCCGACTCGCAGGGCTCCTCGCCGGGCGTGGAGGCGACGAAGGCCGCCGCCGAGGGGATCCTCGGCATCGAGATCCCGTACTACGTCTTCATCGACATGCACGGCTTCGCCGACCTGATCGACGCGCTCGGGGGCGTCGAGATCGAGGTGACCGAGCGGCTGCCCAAGGGCGGCGGCCCCGCCTGGGAGGGGCAGCCCGCCGAGGAGTGGGCGATCGGCTGGATCGAGCCCGGCGTGCAGCGCATGGACGGCGACACCGCACAGTGGTACGCCCGCTCGCGGTACACGACGAGCGACTGGGACCGGATGCAGCGCCAGCGCCAGCTGCAGCAGGCGATCCTCGCGCAGTTCACGCCCACCACGGTGCTGACGCGCTTCCAGGAGGTCGCGAACGCCGGGACCGACCTCGTGGAGACCGATCTGCCCCAGTCGATGCTGTCGTACTTCGTCGAGCTCGGGCTCAAGGCCAAGGAGCAGCCGGTCACCACGATCGAGCTGATCCCACCGCTTGTCGACCCCGAGGCCCCCGACTTCGTGGTGATCCGGCAGATGGTCGCCGACGCCCTCCACCCGCCGGCGCCCACGCCGGAGCCGACGGAGTAGCGCGCCGCGAGGGCCGTGCGTCCTCGGAGGCTCACTGGCTACGCTTCGAGACATGACGGTGAGCCTCCGGGTTGTGCTCGACCAGCTGGTCGCGCCCACCCATCCCGACCTCGCCCTCGCCTCGCGATCGCTCGCGGCGGCACTCGTCGAGGCCACGCCGGCCGGCTGCTCCGTGGAGGCGATCGTGCCCCAGGGCGAGTTCGCCCCGGTGCAGGGCGTCGCCGAGACGCGGAGGCTCCCGCGCGGCCGACGCGAGACCGCTGCCGCGTGGCAGCTGGGCGTCGTCGCGGGCGTCGGGGGCGGGATGATCCACTCGCCGACGCTGATGGCGCCGCTCATCCGTCACGACCGCATCAACGACAACGACCAGACGGTCGTGACGCTGTGGGATCTGCGCGCCTGGGAGGCGCCGGACGAGCTTCCCCGGGCGAGCGTCATGTGGGAGCGGGGGATGCTGCGCCGCGCCGTGCGTCACGCCGACGCGGTGGTCGTGCCGACCCACGCGATGGCGGAGCGGCTCGAGTCGCACGCGCGGCTGGGGGAACGGGTGCGCGTGATCGCGGGCGCGCAGCCGGACGGTTTCGGCGCGCCCTCCGACGCCGATGCGCGGCGCCGCGATCTCGGCGTGCCGCGGGCGTACGTTGTGCTCGCGGGTGGGACCGGCGCCTCGGACGGGCTCGCGGCCGGCTTCCGTGCCGCGGCGCCGACGGCCTTCGACGTCGTCGTGATCGACGTGCCGACAGGGGAGGAGCAGGCGGTGGTCGCCCTCGCCGAGTCGTCCGGCCTCGACGCGCAGCGGGTGCGCGCGCGCTCGGGACTCGACCGCGGCGACCGGGCCGCGGTGCTCGACGCCGCGGCCGCGTTCATCGCCCCCTCGCCGCGCGCCGCGTGGCCGTGGCGGGTCGTCGAGGCGATGGCGCTCGGCACGCCCGTCGTCGCGGTGGACTCGGACGTGCACCGCGAGGTGGTCCTGGACGGCGGCATCCTGGTCCCCGAGGCCGGGCTCGAGGACGCCGTGGTGGACGCGCTCAGCGACGGCGCGCTCACGGGCGATTCCGGGCGCCTCCGCGTGCTGGCGAAGGACCGGTCGCGGGCGTTCTCTTGGGCGGGAGCGGCCGAGCGGGTGTGGCAGGTCCACGCGGACCTCTGAGTCCCATGAGAGGGGCTCAGATGACCAGGTATAGGATCGAAGACGGTCTTCTCAGACCGGTCGAAGGAAGAGCGGGGCGCACGATTGACAACGGTTGATCTCTCGGAGTTCGACGTCCCGGGACGCGGCCGCGGCCTGCTCGACGTCCTGCGGTGGCGATACCTCCTCCGGCTTCTCGTCCGGAAGGGCACCGCGACCCGGTACCGCAACTCCGTGCTCGGGTGGACCTGGTCGTATGTGAAGCCCGGCATCCAGTTCCTCGTGTACTGGCTGGTGATGGGCTTCATCTTCGGCATGGACCGGGGTCTGGAGAACTTCCCCGTGTACCTGTTCTCGGGTTTCGTGGCCGTCAACTTCTTCAACGAGGCGTTCGGCAACGCGACGAGCTCGATCGTCGACAACCGTGCCCTGGTGAAGAAGATCTATCTGCCGCGCGAGCTCTTCCCGATCGCCGCCGTGTGGGTCGCGTTCGTCCACTTCCTGCCGCAGCTGGCCATCCTGCTGGTCGTGTGCGTTCTCACCGGATGGATCCCCACGTTCGCCGCGCTGGGCGCCGCTCTGCTCGGGATGCTGATCCTGGGTGCGACGTCCCTCGGGCTCGGCCTGTTCTTCGCCGGGCTGAACGTGCGGTTCCGCGACGCGCAGAACTTCGTCGAGATCCTCCGCATGCTCGCGACCTGGGCATCGCCCGTGCTGTACACGTGGACCCTGGTCGCCGAGAAGCTGCCGGAGTGGGTGCTGTACGTGTACATGGTCAACCCCCTCACGATCGCGGTCGAGTACTTCCACTACGCGTTCTGGCAGCCGACCATCCCCGACGAGCGCTTCCACGGCTTCGCCCCGCATTTCGAGCTGTACACCGCCGGCGCCGTCGTGCTCTGCGCGGCCTTCCTCGTGATCGGCCAACTCGTCTTCCGTCGTTTCGAGCGCTCGTTCGCGCAGGATCTGTGAGGCGCACCGACATGTCCGAGACCTTCGCAGCCGCCACCGCGACACGACCGACGATCATCGTCGATCACGTCACGAAGGAGTTCCTCAAGCGGAACACGCACTCCTTCAAGGAGGCGTTCGTCGGCTGGTTCAAGCGGCAGAAGGTGCGCAGCGACATCTTCCTCGCGCTCGATGACGTCAGCTTCGAGGTCGGCGAGGGCGAGGCCGTCGCCGTGCTCGGCTTCAACGGATCGGGCAAGTCGACCACCCTGAAGCTCGTGTCCGGCGTGCTCGAGCCCGATGCGGGACGGGTCTTCACACGAGGCCGCGTCGCCGGGCTCATCGAGGTCGGAGCCGGCTTCCACCCCGACCTCTCGGGGCGCGAGAACGTCTACCTCAACGCGGCGATCCTCGGCATGCAGCAGAAGGAGATCGAGGAGCGCTTCGACGACATCGTGGCGTTCAGCGAGATCGGCGACTTCATCGATCAGGAGGTCAAGCACTACTCGTCGGGCATGTTCATGCGCCTGGCGTTCTCGGTCGCGATCCACGTCGACCTCGACGTGCTCCTCGTCGACGAGGTGCTCTCCGTCGGCGACGCTCCCTTCCGCGAGAAGTGCTATCAGAAGATCGAGGACCTGACCGCCCGCGGCGTCACGATGCTCGTGGTGAGCCACGACATGAACACCGTCCGGCGACTGTGCGACCGCGGCATCGTGATCCACAAGGGGCGCAAGATCTACGACGGCCCGATCGAGGAAGCCGTGGAGACGATCCGCTCCACGCCGCACTGAGCGCTCAGCGGCGCAGCAGACGCCGCAGGCGCGGCACGAGGCGCGAGGAGAGCGGGCTCGTCTGCCGCAGTTCGCCGCGGATGCCGTTCTCGACCTCGACGAAGCGCCGGTCGATGAACTTCGTCAGGTAGAGCACGAGCCCGAGGCCGTGCTCCTCGACGTGCCGACGCAGCTCCTCATCGCGGATGAGCGCATCGTATTTCGCGTGGTCACCGCGGGCGGCGATGACGCTGTTGCCGGCGTCGCCGGTGTCGCCCACGCGCTGATGCCAGTACGCGTACGGCACCGCGTCGTCGAGGTAGTCGAGCGGGTGCTTCGCCAGGACGCGGAGGTTGAAGTTCCAGTCGCCGATGACGGGCAGGCGCTCGTCGTACAGGCCGAACTCCGCGTGAAGCGCGCGCCGGTACACGAAGCCGATCGGCACGAACCGGTTGAACAGCAGCGTGTCGGCAAGGGTCGGCACCGGGAGGTCGGGCTGGAAGGTCTCGCGTGAGACGGTCTCGTACGTCCCGTCCCGCAGCTCCTCCCACCTGATCTCGATGCGGGACACGACCCCCACGCGCTCGGGAAGCCGGTCGAGGTAGGCGACCGCACGCGCAAGGAAGTCGGGGTGCCAGGTGTCGTCGTCGTCGTGAAGCACGAGCAGGGGAGCGGTCGTCGCGAGCACGCCCGCGTTCGCGCTCACCCATCGGCCTCGCGGCTGCTCATGGTGAATTGCGCGGACCTTGCCGCGGTGCGCCTCGTCGAGCGCCTCGATCGCGGCGTCGACCGCCGACGGGTCGCCCCCGTCGTTGACGATCACGCACTGCCAATCGACCAGCGTCTGCGCCGCGATGCTGCCGAGAGCTCGCCGGAGGAAGAGCGGGCGGTCCTTGGTGCGGACGACGACCGCGACGCGGGGTTCAGACACGCGTTCAGGCACGACTGCTCCCCTCGGCGTCAGCGGCCCATGCCGGTGTAGGTCCAGCCTGCGGTGCGCCAGGCGGTGGGGTCGAGGACGTTGCGGCCGTCGAAGACGACGGGGCGGTCGACGAGGGCGGCGGTGGCGGCGGGATCGAGGTCGCGGTACTCGCGCCATTCGGTGACGACGACGACGGCCTCGGCACCGGTCAGGGCCTGCTCGGCGGTGTCGGCGTAGGTCAGCTGCGGGTGCATGCGGCGGGCGTTGTCCATCGCCTCGGGGTCGTGGGAGATCACCTCGGCTCCCAGGCCCTTCAGGCGCACGGCGACGTCGAGGGCGGGGGAGTCGCGGATGTCGTCGGAGTCGGGCTTGAACGCCAGGCCCAGCACCGCGACACGGCGCCCGAACGGGCGGCCCTCGAACGAGTCGACGACGAGGTCGACGATGCGCTGGCGGCGGCGCAGGTTGATCTCGTCGACCTGCTTCAGGAATGCCACCGATTCGCCCTTGCCGAGCTCCTCGGCGCGGGCGGTGAAGGCGCGGATGTCCTTGGGCAGGCAGCCGCCGCCGAAGCCGACGCCGGCGTTGAGGAAGCGGCGGCCGATGCGGGCGTCGTGGCCGATCGCGTCGGCGAGCTGGGTGACGTCGGCGCCGGTGACCTCGGCGATCTCCGCCATCGCGTTGATGAAGCTGATCTTCGTGGCGAGGAACGAGTTCGCCGCGACCTTCACAAGCTCGGCGGTGGCGTATCCGGTGACGATGCGGGGGGTGCCGGTGGACAGCGCGGTGGCGTACACCTCGTCCAGGATCGCGGTGTCCTCATCATTCGTCTCGTCGGCGACGCCGTAGACGAGGCGGTCGGGTTCGATGGTGTCCTTCACCGCGAACCCCTCCCGCAGGAACTCCGGGTTCCACGCGAGCCGTGCCCCGGTCGGGTTCACAAGCTCCGCCAGCCGTGTGGCGGTGCCGACGGGGACGGTGGACTTGCCGACCACCAGCGACCCGGGCTTCAGGTGCGGAAGCAGGTCGGCGATCGCCTGGTTGACGTACGTCATGTCGGCCCCGGCGCTGTCCTTGCGCTGCGGGGTGCCGACCCCGATGAAGTGCACGTCGGCGTCGGCCGCGGCGGCCGGGTCGGTCGTGAAGCGCAGGCGACCGGAGGCGATGGCGTCGCTCAGGATCTCGGGGAGGCCGGGCTCGAAGAAGGGCGTCTGTCCCGCGGACAGCTTCGCGATCTTCGCCGCATCGGGGTCGACACCGATCACGTCATGACCCAGTGAGGCCATCGCCGCGGCGTGCACCGCACCCAGGTAACCGCAGCCGAAGACACTCAGCTTCATCTCGAGGGACTCCTCTCTTCATCCGCGCAGCAGCCGCCCGCGGACACACGATTCTCATCCTCGCATATGCCGGATGAGGGGTCGCCCCGGGGCCGTCGCCTATCCTTGTCGTGATGTGCCAGGGGACTGCGAGATGACGCCGCCGGAGAGCGACAGCCCGCTCCTGACGGTGGTGATCCCCACGCATGACGTGCGGCCGTGGCTCGCTCAGACGATGGACTCTGTGCTGCGACAGGACGTCCCCGCGATGGAGGTCGTCGTCGTCGACGACCGGTCGACGGACGGCACGCGCGAGCTGGTCGCCGCCTACGCGCAGCGCGATCCGCGCGTGCGGCTGGTGATCGCTGGCAGTGCCGGCGGCGGATCGGCGCGCAACCGCGGAGCCGCGGAGGCGAAGGGGCGCTACCTGATCTTCTGCGACGGCGACGACCTCGTCCCCGATGGGGCGTACCGGACGCTCGTGGCGAGTCTCGAGCGGTCGGGCTCGGACATGGCGGTGGGTGACTATCTGAAGTTCCGCGCCGTCCACACCTGGCGTCCCACGGATGCGATGCCCGCATTCGACCGCCCGGCACAGGGCATCGCGCTGACCGACGCGCCGACACTGCTGTTCAGCCGCCCCTGCTGGAACCGCGCATTCCGCCGCTCCTTCTGGGACAGCACCGGCATCCGGTTCCCCGATGTCCCGCGCTCCAACGACATCGTGCCGATGGTGACCGCGTATCTCGCGGCCGACCGGATCGACGTGGTGCCGGATGTCGTGTACGTCTACCGCGAGCGCCCGGGCGCCGGCTCGATGTCCGCCGGGGCGGGGTCCGCCCGATCGCTGCTGAGCTATCTCGGCCAGGAGACGGAGTGCGCTCGCGCCCTGGTCGACGCTGACGAGGTCGGCGTCCTCCGCGCGTACTCCCTGCTCGTCTGGGACCGCGACGGCTACGTCGCCGTCGCCCGCTATGTCGGCTCCCGAGGCAGGGACGCGGCCGACGACGCGGAGGTCGTCGCGGCGCTGCGTCGGCTGCGGGCGCTGATCGGCGACCCGGACGTGGGAGAGGGAGCGGACCGCGTCGATCCGCTGCGAGGCCTCGTCATGCGACTCGCGGCGCAGGGCGATCTGGATGCGGCCGGCGTCGTCGCCCGGTTGCTCGAGCCGAGCGGCGAGGTCGTCGACGACGACGAGACGATCCACGAATGGCTGCTTCTCCTCGAGCGACTTGCGGATTCGGAGCTCCTCGGACCTCAGGAGCGGGACGTACTGACGGAGCGGCTCGCGCGTCAGCTGTCCGCTCCGCACGGCGTGGAGGCTGCAGGACGCTGGCGGAAGCTCGTGCGCGCCGCGCACAGGGTCCTCGGGCCGCGCGCGCTGATGTTCTCTCCCGAAGCGCTCGCGAGCGCGGCGGGCGATGCGGAGCGGGCGCGACGACGCGGCGAACTCGACGCCCGCGCCGAACAGGTGCGTGGCGGCTCGGTGCTCGTGCTGGCGGGAACCGTCAGCGCGGAGGAGCCGAGGGGCCTCCCGGTGCTGCTCGACGGTCTGCGCGAGGGGGCGACCGGCGTGCCCGTGATCGCCGCCGCGGAGGTGACGTGGCGAGACGCGGGAGCCGGCCGCATCGGCTGGACCGCGCGGTTCCCCGCGGCGTCGCTGCCCATGCACCGGCCTCTCCGACCCGCGATCTCCGATCCGCAGACCGGTGACGTGCTCGCCGTCGGGGGACCTGTCCAGCCCCCCGCGTATGCCGCGGCAGATCGGTTCCTCTACGACCGGATCGACGGCGTCCTCGTCGTGCGCCGCCGTCGGCATGCGCTTCCGCGTGCCCTGCGACGCGCGATGATCATCGGACTGTCCCGGCTGCATCCGCGCTGAGCATGCCGCGCGGCGCCTGCCAGTCGGACAGCTCAGCGAGCATCGCCGCGTAGCCGCGGGACACCTCCCACGGCGAGAGCTCGCGCAGGAAGTCGTCCCAGTCGGCGCCGTCGACGGCCGGCAGCGGCGCGGTGAGCAGATCGGAGATCGACCCGACCGCGTCCTCGACGTCGAAGAAGCGGACCCACGCCCGCGACCCGAACTGCCGGCGCAGGTGGGGCTCGTCCGGCAGCACGACCGGCAGGGTGAATGTCGCCGCCAGGTGGACGCTCCCGGAGTTCAGGATCGAGCGGTAGGGGAACACGGCGAGGTCCGCTGCCCGGAACCATCGCGCGAGGTCCGCGTCGGGAACGTAGTCGAGGTGCGCGATCGCCCCGAGACCCGGCGGTATCGAGGCCGCGAATTCCTCGCGCGACTGCTCCTTGACGGCACCGGCGAGAAGCAGGCGGATCGGCTGCCCGCCCGTGTCGGCGGCGCGTGCCGCGGCGGAGATGAGCTCCGTCACGCCCTTGTAAGGCCGGATCTGACCGAAGAAGAGCACAGCGCGCTCGTCGTCGGCGAGCCCGAACGAGGCGCGTGCGGCTGCGCGGTCGATCCCGGTGTCGTAGATCCCCTCATAGCTCGGGTGGGGGAGCATCCGAACCTTGGCGGGATCGAGCGCCACCACGTCGGCGACGACCTCCGCCGTCGCCGGCGACATCACGTGGATGACGTCGGCGGCGGCGGCGAGAGCGCGGTAGAGCCGGATCTCGAGGGTGCGGTGTCGCAGTTCGTGGGGGAGCCGGTTGTGCAGCGTCCACACGATCCTGATCCGGCGGCGGCGAAGCCGGGAGAAGAGCGCGGTGAGCCCGCGCAGCCGCCTCACGGCGGCCGCTTCGGAGGGGGCCTGCTGCAGGAGCGGCGTCGTCCAATGGATGTGGAGCACGTCGCCGTGCCCGAGTCGGGACGCCTGGCGGATGAGGGCGCGGTACGTGTCGGAGCCGAGGAAGCGGAACCCGTTCGCGCGGGGGGCGAGCCCCAGCAGGTTCAGGTACGGGTTCTCGTCGAAGGTCGGAAACACCAGCACCTGCGGACCAGATCTCATCGGATCGAGTATAGGTCCGCATGCCGAACGGGCAGACTGCCCGGTCGGAGGCGCCCCGCGGCGAATGCGGTGAGGCGCCATCGGTGGCTCAGCGGCGGAGGTGTCGCTGGAGTGCCTCGTCCATGTCGGCGGGGGTGAAGCCGGTGGCGGTGATCTTCGCGAGGTCGAGCACGCTGCGGGCGGGGCGCGGCGCGATGGGCCGGTCTGCGCCGGCGAAGTACTCGGCGGTGGAGACGGGGGTGACCCGGGAGGGGTCGTGTCCGGTGAGTTCGAACACGCGGCGGGCGATGTCGGCCCACGACCGGGGTTCGCCGGAGCTGGTGACGTTGTAGACGCCGTGGGGTGCGCCGGTGTCGAGCAGGTGGGCGGTGGCGCGGGCGAGGTCGGTGGTGAAGGTGAGTCGGCCGACCTGGTCGTCCACGACGCGGGGGTCGATGCCGCGCTGGGCGAGGGATGCCATGGTGTCGACGAAGTTGCCGCCCTCGCCGATGACCCAGGAGGTGCGCAGGATGTAGTGGCGCGGCGCGGTGGCGACGATCGCGTCGCCGGCGGCCTTGGTCTGCCCGTAGACGCCGAGCGGGGCGATGGCGTCGTCCTCGGTGTAGGGGCGCTGCTGGGTGCCGTCGAAGACGTAGTCGCTGGAGACGTGGACGAGGGTGATGCGGTGGGCGGCGGCGATGCGGGCGAGGGCTGCGACGCCGGTGACGTTGGCGGCCCATGCGTCGCCGCGGCCTTCGGCGGTCTCGGCCGCGTCGACGGCGGTGTGGGCGGCGGCGTTGATGATCACGCCGTAGTCGGCCCAGCGGCGGGAGTGCTCGAGGCCGGGGGCGGTGAGGTCGAGGTCGGCGCGGGTGGCGTATTCGATGTGCGGGGCATCGCCGAGCTGGGCATGCAGGGCGCGGCCGAGCTGGCCGGCGGCGCCGAGCACGAGCACACGGCGCGGCGGCACGGGGGTGGCGTCGGCAAGGCGCGGGTGGGCGCGGTCCTTGTCGGAGATCTCGGCCTGCTCCAGCGGGATCGGCCACTCGATCGCGACGGTCTCGTCGGCGAGGTTGACGAACGAGTACGACGCGTCGGGCGACCAGTGGTCGTTCACGAGGTACGTGTACGCGGTGGCGGGCGCCAGCGTCTGGAACGAGTTCGCCACGCCGCGGGGCACGAACACCGCCTTGGACGGGTCGAGCTCGGCGGTGAAGACCGTGCCGAAGCCGGGACCCTCGCGCAGGTCGACCCAGGCGCCGAAGATGCGGCCGGTGGCGACGGAGACCCACTTGTCCCACGGCTCGGCGTGGATGCCACGGGTGACCCCGGCGGACTCGTTGAAGGAGATGTTGTTCTGCACCGGCCCGAAGTCGGGCAGGCCGAGCGCGACCATCTTCTCGCGCTGCCAGTTCTCCTTGAACCAGCCGCGCGCGTCGCCGTGCACGGGCAGGTCGAACAGCAGCAGACCGTCGATGGTCGTCGGAGTCGCGGTCAGCGACTTGCCGAGTTCCGCGGTCATCTACTGCCCCTTCGAGGCGTAGAACGCCTCCGTGGCGTCCTTCGCCGGCGCCCACCAGGCCTCGTTGTCGCGGTACCACTCGATCGTGGCGGCGAGCCCCGACCGGAAGTCGCGGTACTTCGGCTGCCAGCCGAGCTCGGTGCGCAGGCGCGTCGAGTCGATCGCGTACCGCAGGTCGTGGCCGGGGCGGTCGGCGACGTGGTCGTACGCGTCGCGCGGCTGTCCCATGAGCTCGAGGATGAGCTCGACGACGTCCTTGTTGTTCTGCTCGCCGTCGGCGCCGATCAGGTACGTCTGCCCGATCTCGCCCTTCTCCAGGATCGTCAGCACGGCCGAGGAGTGGTCGTCCGCGTGGATCCAGTCGCGCACGTTCTCGCCCTTGCCGTAGAGCTTGGGGCGGATCCCCCGGATCACGTTCGTGATCTGACGCGGGATGAACTTCTCGATGTGCTGGTACGGGCCGTAGTTGTTCGAGCAGTTCGAGATCGTGGCGCGCACGCCGAACGAGCGCACCCAGGCCCGCACGAGCAGGTCGGATCCCGCCTTCGTCGACGAGTACGGCGACGAGGGGTTGTAGGGAGTCTTCTCGGTGAAGCGCTCGGGGTCGTCGAGCTCGAGGTCGCCGTACACCTCGTCGGTGGAGATGTGGTGGAACCGCACGTCGTGACGGCGGGCCGCCTCCAGCAGCGTGTAGGTGCCGATGATGTTCGTGTCGAGGAACGGACGCGGGTCATCGAGCGAGTTGTCGTTGTGCGACTCCGCGGCGTAGTGGACGACCGCGTCGGCATCCGCGACCAGCGTGTCCACGACCGCGGCGTCCGCGATGTCGCCCTGCACGAACGCGACGCGATCCTCGGGGAGGCCGTCGAGCGACGCGCGGTTTCCCGCGTACGTCAGCTTGTCGAGGACCGTCACGTGGTGATCGGTGTGCTCCACGACGTGGTGCACGAAGTTGGAGCCGATGAATCCGGCCCCTCCGGTCACGAGCAGACGCATCAACGTCCCCTTTCCATCACATCGAGCAGGTATCGGCCGTAGCCCGACTTCAGCAGCTTCTCGGCGCGCTCGCGCAGCTGGTCGTCCGTCAGGAAGCCCTGACGCCAGGCGACCTCCTCGGGCACGCCGATGCGCAGGCCGGTGCGGCGCTCCATCGTGCGGACGTAGTCGCTGGCGTCGCTCATCTGGTCGAACGTGCCGGTGTCGAGCCACGCGGTGCCGCGGGGAAGCACCTCGACGCTGAGCTTGCCGCGCTCGAGGTAGGCGGCGTTGACGTCGGTGATCTCGTACTCGCCGCGCGCCGACGGCTTCAGCCCCCGGGCGATCTCGACAACGTCGTTGTCGTAGAAGTAAAGGCCCGGAACGGCGTAGTTGCTCTTGGGCTGGGCGGGCTTCTCCTCGAGCGAGACGGCCTTGCCGCTCTCGTCGAACTCCACAACGCCGTAGGCGGTCGGCTCTGCCACCCAGTACGCGAACACCGCGCCGCCATCGACGTCGGCGTAGCGCTTCAGCTGCGTGCCGAGCCCCGGACCGTAGAGCAGGTTGTCGCCGAGCACGAGCGCGACCTTGTCGTCGCCGATGAAGTCGGCGCCGATCGTGAAGGCCTGCGCGAGCCCGTCCGGGGAGGGCTGCTGCGCGAACGTGATGGACACGCCGAACTGCGACCCGTCGCCCAGCAGGCGCTCGAACGCATCGGCGTCGTGCGGGGTGGTGATGACGAGGATCTCGTCGATCCCCGCGAGCATCAGCGTCGACAGCGGGTAGTACACCATCGGCTTGTCGTACACGGGGACCAGCTGCTTCGAGACGCCCAGCGTGATCGGGTGGAGTCGGGTGCCGGAGCCGCCCGCGAGGATGATGCCTTTCACGCCTCCATCGTGTCACATGCGAAGAACGGCCGATGGGCGGTGCTTCCAGGAAGGCGCGCCTGCACCGTCCGGCCGGGCGCGGTTGCTACGATCACATGCCGCCGACCGCGCCACAGCGGTGGCTGGAGAGGCAGGCAGTGAACGACATCGCCCCGGCGCGCGCGCCCCGCTCGAGGCGAGGTGGTCTTCTGACCCGCGCCGCCTGGCCAACCCTCGCGGTCGCCGTCACGGTCGTCCTCGCGCTCGCCCGAGTGGTGCGCGAGCCGCGCTTCTACTTCGCCGACGACACCGAGCGCGGGTCGTTCGGGCAGTGGTGGCAGCTCGGCGAGCTGCTGCTGCAGGGGCGGCTGCCGCTGCTGGATCCGTCGGCCTGGCAGGCGGGCAACTACCTCGCGGAGGGGCAGTGGGGCGTCCTCAACCCCCTCGTCTGGCTGATCGGCCTCGCCGCGCGGGGGAGCACGGATCCCGTCGTGTTCGTCACCCTTGTCAAGGTCGCCGTCCTCGCGCTCATGGCGCTCGGTGTGCACCTGCTCGCACGTTCGTTCGGCGCGCACCGGCCGTGGGCGGCGCTGGCGGCCGTCCTCGTGCCGCTCGGCGGCTTCACCGTCTACATGGATGCCGCGTCCTGGTCGACCGGCCTGTTCAACGCCGCGGCGCTGCCGTGGGTGTGGTGGGCGCTGCGCCGGGCGGTCGAGGCGCGGCACTCGCCCATCCCTTATCTGCTGACCTCGTACGTGCTGATCACGTTCGGCTACGTGTTCGGCGTCATGGCGCTCGTCGTCGTGCTCGTCGAGACCCTGATCCGTCACGCGATCCGTCGCGACGGCGCTCGGGTCGTGCGAACGCTGCTCGCCTCCGTGTGGGGCGGTGCGCTGACGGTGCTCGTGTACCTGCCGGGGCTGCTCACCGCGCCGGTCTCCGAGCGTGGGGATGCGCCCTTCGGCAACTACCTCTTCCTCAACGCGGATCTCACCGACCTCGCCGCGGCGGGAGCGCCGTCCGTCGCCGGCACCATCCGCTCGTGGGACGGCGATGTGACACTCGCGCCGCTCGCCTACATCGCGTGGCTCCTGCCGCTGCTTCCGCTGGTGCTGCCGATGTCACGCGTCGCGGTGCGCCGGTGCCTGCCGCTGCTGATCTTCGGCGGCATCGCCCTCTGGGCCGTGCTCGCCCCCAGCCACATGGGCCCCATCCGCTGGCCGCTGCGGTTCATGCCGTACCTCGTCCTCGCGGTCGTCATCCTGTTCGCCGTCGCGGCCTCCCGCGCCTACCCGCGCCTGATCACGCGCACCGGCCGGCTGCTGAGCGGCATCGCGATCGTGGTGACGGCCGCCCTCGCCTGGGCGAACGACCCTCACTCGTGGCGCAGCATCGCTGTCGCCGGTGCGCTGCAGACGGCCGCGCTCGTCGCCCTGTGGTGGGTCGCCCACCGCGAGGCGTGGTCACGCGCCCGCCGCACGGCCATCGCCGTGCTCGGCGCCATGCTCGTCACCGCCGTCGCCGTGGCGGCGCAGATGTATGCGATGCCGCGATCGCCCCTGCCGGACGGCGACGCCCCCGACGTCGCGACGATGCGCCAGGTGCTCGCCGAGCCTCACGGCGACGGGTTCGTCGTCGGCGACACCAACGCGGGTCAGGACGACGCGGCCAGCTGGGACGAGCGCCTGATGGCGAACCTCTGGTACCTGAGCGACACGGAGGTGTCGAACCTCTACACCGTGCTTCCGTACACGGCGTTCACCGAGGACCTCTGCATGGACCTGCGCGGCCGCACCTGCGAGAAGGGCCTCGACGCCCTCTGGGCGACGGACGAGACCACGGGGAAGCCCCTGAGCGACCTGATGTCCGTGTCGACGATCGTCGCGATGAAGCACACGTTCCGGGCCGAGCCCGAGACGCCGGATGGCTGGCACGTCGCCGAGGAGGGAAAGTACACCTGGCTCCTCCAGCGTGACGAGGCGCTGCCGAGCGCCGGCGGGATCGCGTGGGAGGCGGACGACACGGACGTCACCGTCGTCGCACAGGACGACACGCAGGTGACGTTCACCGTCGACGAGGCAGGGGAGGACGGCCGGGTCGTCTTCAGCCGCCTCGACTACCCCGGGTACTCGGCGAGCGGGGGAGCGAGCATCGTCGATCCGCTGCGCGGCTGGCTGCTCACGGTCGACGTGTCGGATGTCGCCCCCGGCGAGACGGTCACCGTGCGGTTCCAGCCGCCCGCGATGCCGCTGATGGTGGCCGGCGCCGTGCTCGCCGCGCTGGCGGGGGCCGGCTGGATCGTGCTGCGGGCCGTCAGCCGATCGCGGCGCCGCTGAGCTGCGCCGTGAACACGCGGTGCAGGCCCTCCGGCAGCGAGGTGCGGGCGAGGGCGTCGAGCTCGGGCCAGACGCGTGAGCGCACGCGCAGGTCGAGGGCCTGACCGCGCGCGTCTCCACCGCCGCCGAGCACGATCGCCCCGTGCCGGCGGCGCAGGCGCTGCAGCTCGCTGACGAGCGCGCCGATCGACACCGCGCGCCCGCTGCCGACGATCTTGATCGTCAGCGTTCCGCGCGGCGTGGTGGCGGCACGCGCCGCCCCGGCGGAGACCATCGCGGCCGCGTCGTCCTCGTAGATGTAGTCGCGCAGCGTGTCGAGCGGGACGTAGACCGACGCGGGCTTTCCCGTGAGGTGCGCACGCGCGAGCACCGAGATGAGCCCCTGCGCCTTGCCGAGGTCCTGTCCCGGGCCGTACAGGTTGGTGATCCGCGCGACGAAGGCGCGGATGCCCGTCGACTCGGCCGTCTCCCGCAGCGCCGCCTCCATGGCGAGCTTCCCCTCGCCGTAGGCCGAGGCGGGGGCGGTGGGCGTGTCCTCCGTGAAGGGCGGATGCTCGGCGGCCGCGTAGGCGCCGCCGACCGAGGAGGCCATGGTGATGGTCAGGCGGGCGCGGTCGGCGTCGGGCAGGTCGGCGACGGCGGCGAGGAAGCCGCGGAAGACGTCGACCTCGGCGAAGACGACCTCGCGCGGGGTGGAGGTCACGGCCTTTCCGGCGCACCAGTGCACCTCGAGGGGCGCGTCGGGTCGAGCCTCCGCCACGAACGCGGCGAGGCCCGCTTCGAGCGCGGGGACCGCGGCATCCGGATCGCTCCACGGCACGGCCGCGGCGAACGGCGTGTCGGCGCGGGAGCGCGCCACGGCGCGTCCGAGCAGACCCCGGCCGATGATCCAGCGCGCTGGATCGGTCATCACATCCCGGACGGACCCGGCGAGCGACGCGACGGGTCGACGCGCCCCAGCGGGCCCATCGAGGGGTCGCGGACGATGAGGTAGGTGGGCTTGCCGAGCGCCATGTTCACGGCGACGCCGAGGTACTCGGCGATGATCCCCAGCGCGACGAGCACCACGCCGGTGCCGAGCAGCAGGGCGACCATGAGCGAGGTCCAGCCGGGCTCGATGAGCTCGCCGCTGACCATCCGCGCGACCACGAGGTACAGCGCGAACACGATCCCGAGCGCGAACACGATGCCGCCCGCGGCGGTGACGAGGCGCAGGCCCCGCGTGCCCGAGGTCAGCACCATGCTCCAGAAGTGCGCGAACAGACGGCGGAACGAGTAGCCCGAGCGGCGGTCGCCCTCCTCGCGCAGCGTGATCGGCGCCGTGACGGTGCGCGCGGCGACCCAGCTGAGCGCGACGTCGAGGTACACGCCGGTGCCGGCGTAGGCCGCGACGCTCCGGCCGATCTCGCCGAGCGCGAGCCGGTAGCTGTGGAATCGCGACGCCTGGCCGCCCCCGAAGATCGTCTCGAGCACCCGCTTCGACGCCTTCGATGCCGCGTTGCGGATGAAGCCGTGCGGCGGGGTGTTCACGGGCGCCGCGTACACCAGGTCGGCGCGCTGGTTCAGCGCGGCGTCGAGCATGATCCCGATCTGGTTCGGGTCGTGCTGCCCGTCCTCGTCGATCGTGACGATCCACTCCCCGCCCGAGCTCGCCATACCGGCGAGCGTGGCGGCGTGCTGGCCGAAGTTGCGGCTGAGCCACACGGGCGCGATCCACGAGTTCGCGGCGGCGAGCTCGCGGATGACGCGGTCGGACTGATCCGGACCCCGGTCGTAGGCGAGCAGCACCTCCTCGACGCGCGCGTGGTGTCCATCGGGCGTGGTGAAGGTCGCCGTGAGCGGGCGCAGTTCGTCGACGACGCCGTGCAGCGTCTTCTCGCCCTGGTAGACGGGGATCACGACACTGATGCGGTGGACGTACGGCGCGGTGCCCTCCGTGGGCTCCAGCTGGTTCATCGCATTCTCCTCTGAAGCACACGATACGAGAGGCGACGGGCCCGGGCCATGAGAGAGGCGCGGAGGTCGCCGTAGCGGCGGACGAACGACGAGATCACACCGGGGTGCGTCTTGTGCAGCCAGGCGTGGAAGCCGTGGGCCTGCCCCGCCTGCTCGGCGACGAGCGCGACGCTCCACTGGGTGTCGCTCATCCGGAACGTGGCGCCCACCTCGGGATCGGGGGCGAAGTCGCCGTGCAGCAGCACCCGGCTGTACGTCGCCTGGTCGATGAGGTACGGGAACCGGTCGAACCAGCCGCCCTCCGCCACGAGCAGATCGCGGCGCATCATCACCGACGCCGGCTCGCCGAACAGGTTCGATCCGGCGCGCACGGCCTTGCGCACCGCGGCGCGGCCCGGCATCAGGCGACCGAGGCCGCGGAGGCCCCATCCGGCCATGAGCACGCGCCCCTCGGCGTCGACCACGTCGCGGCGGCACGCGGTGAGCACCGCGCCCGTGCGCTCGAGGATGCCGGCCTGGCGCGCCAGGACGCCGGGGCGCAGGATGTCGTCGCCGCACACGAGCTTCAGGAACTCGCCGGTCGCCGCCTCGGTGACGCGGTTCCAGTTGCGGCCCGCGCCGCCACCCGCCTCGGTGGTGAGCAGGCGCACGCGCGGATCATCCGCGAACTCCGCCATCACGGCCGCGGTGTCGTCGGTGGAGGAGTGGTCGGCGACGATCAGCTCGAGCGAGGGGACATCCTGATCCAGGATCGAGCGGAGCGTCTCGCGCAGCGTGCGGCCGTTGTTGTAGGCGGGCACCACGACGCTGATACGCGGGGCCCCGGGGGATGCGGTCACCGATCGTCCTTCCGGTGGAACGAGAAGCGGCTGTGCCCGAACCAGCTGGCGAACGCGATCACGACCGTGAAGAGCAGCTGCGCGACGATCTCGTGCCAGCCGAGCCAGATCTTCATCGGCGGCACCACCAGGAGGTTCAGCAGGAACGTCCCGAGGTAGACGAGCTGGAACCGCGCGAAGTCGAGCCAGACGTGACCCCTGACGCGGAACACGAACCGGCGGTAGAAGACGAACGCGCTGAGCGTGCTCATGACGTGAGCCGCGACGATGATGCCGAAGACGATCCAGTCCTGGCCGGGCCACCACATCCGGAACAGGAAGGAGAACAGCACGAACCAGGCGAATCCGATGCCGGTGTTCACGGCGCCCACGAAGAGGAACGCGACACGACGGTCCCGGAACAGACGCAGGAGCGGCCCGTCGGGGCCCGACATCCCGGCGATCTCGTCGCCGTCGGCTCGCGTCGCCGCGTCGTCAGCGGTCTCGTCGGCCGGGGTGCTCATCGTCCTCAACGCTACAGCGAGCGGCTGGGAGTCACGCCGGTGGCGCTCCGGGCGTCCCCAGCCGGCCCCGTCTAGGATCTTCTGGGCGCGACCTGACGCGCCGTCGGCTCCCGCACCGGGACCGCGACGCATCGACTGACGCATCTACCAGAGAGAGTGACGCCATGGACCTGCTTGTCGTCGGATCCGGCTTCTTCGGACTCACCATCGCCGAGCGCGCCGCCGAGGCGGGGCGCAAGGTCACGGTGATCGACCGCCGCCACCACATCGGCGGCAACGCCTACAGCGAGAACGAGCCGACCACCGGCATCGAGGTCCACCGCTACGGCGCCCACCTGTTCCACACGTCGAACCCGTCGGTGTGGGAGTACGTCAACCGCTTCACGACGTTCACGAACTACGTGCACCGGGTCTACTCGACCCACAAAGGTCAGGTCTACGCGCTGCCGGTGAACCTGCACACGATCAACCAGTTCTTCAACGCGGCGTACACGCCCGACGAGGCGCGCGCGCTGGTCAAGGAGCAGGCGGGCGAGTTCGACGTCAAGACGGCGGCGAACTTCGAGGAGAAGGGCATCGCGCTCGTCGGGCGCCCGCTGTTCGAGGCCTTCTTCGCGCACTACACCGCCAAGCAGTGGCAGACCTCGCCCGAGAAGCTGTCGGGCGACATCATCAGCCGGCTTCCCGTGCGCTACAACTACGACAACCGCTACTTCAACGACACGTGGGAGGGCCTTCCCACCGACGGCTACACCGCGTGGATCGAGCGGATGGCCGACCACCCGAACGTCGACGTGAAGCTCAACGTCGACTTCTTCGACGAGTCGCAGCCCCTGAACAAGAAGGCGCTCGTCGGCCAGGTGCCGATCGTCTACACCGGCCCCGTCGACCGCTACTTCGACTTCGCCGAGGGCGAGCTCGCCTGGCGGACGCTGGACTTCGAGGAGGAGGTGCTGAACGTCGGCGACTTCCAGGGCACCTCGGTCATGAACTACCCGGACGCGGACGTCCCGTACACCCGCATCCACGAGTTCAAGCACTTCCACCCGGAGCGCAAGGACGTCTACCCGGATGACAAGACCGTCATCATGCGCGAGTTCTCGCGCTTCGCGACCCGCGAGGACGAGCCCTACTACCCGGTGAACTCGACCGACGACCGATCGGGGCTGCTCGCCTACCGCGAGCTGCAGAAGGGCGAGAAGGACGTGTTCTTCGGCGGTCGCCTCGGCACCTACCAGTACCTCGACATGCACATGGCGATCGGCTCGGCGCTGTCGATGTGGAACAACCAGCTCAACGCCTGAGCGGGCGGCAGGATCAGGGCGCGCTCGTGACGGGCGCGCCCTCGTCCTGTCCCGCGGCGGGCTCCTCGTGCGGGAACACGAAGCGGTCGTACGTGAGGTAGCGGAAGAGCGTCGCGAGAGTCTGCCCGATCAGGGTGCCCGCGATGTTGTCCGGGATCGGCCCCTCGAGGTGCAGGACGTAGCGCGAGAATGCGAGGCAGCCCAGCTGCAGGCCGATCGCCACGAGGTTGAATACGACGAACAGCGCGTAGCGCGACCACCGGTGCGGGAGGTGGCGGTCGTTGAACGTCCAGTAGCGGTTCCCGACGTACGTCACAAGAGACGCGACGACGATGGCGATCGTCTTCGCCACCACCGGCTGATCGTAGAAGGGACCGTGACCGGTCACCCAGAACGCGAGCAGGTTGAACACCGCGGCGTCGACGAGGAACGCGAGGCCTCCGATCGCGAGGAACGCCCCGGCCTGTCGCGTGTGCTTCTGGGCCGCGGATCGCGTCATCGGGGGGTCTCCTCAGGGCGACGGTCAGGGGGCAGGAACCTGCCGCGTGATAGTCTCAAGCGGTTCTGACGGTGCCGGCTGGCGCGCGTCGCAAGCCTCGATTCTATGTTCCCTCGGAACCCCACGGAGATGTGTCCACGGAGATGACGACGCCCGACGCCGAGATCGCGACCGCCACCGCTTCCGACGGAGCCCCGTCCGTGGCCCGACCGGTCATCGCCGCGATCGTGCCGTGCTACAACGAGGCACTCGCCATCGCGAAGGTGGTCGCCGACCTCAAGGCGGCCGTGCCGGAGATGGTCGTGTACGTCTACGACAACAACAGCACGGACGGCACGGGCGACATCGCCCGTGAGGCGGGCGCCATAGTCCGCCGCGAGGAGCGCAAGGGCAAGGGAAACGTCGTGCGCCGGGCCTTCGCCGATGTCGAGGCCGACATCTACGTGATGATCGACGGGGACGACACGTATGACGCGGCCGCGCTGCCGGAGATGATCCGCGTGCTGCGCGAGGGCCCCTACGATCACGTGCTCGGTGTCCGCAGCCAGAAGACGGACACCGCCTACCGGCCGGGTCACGAGCTCGGCAACCGCGGCTTCAACTGGCTGGTCGGCAGCGTGTTCGGCACGAACGTGAGCGACATGCTCAGCGGCTACCGCGTGATGTCGCGCCGCTTCGTGAAGAGCTTCCCGGCGGCATCGCGCGAGTTCGAGATCGAGACCGAGCTCACGGTCCACGTCATGAGCATCCGCGTCCCCCACACGGAGCTGACGGTCGGCTTCAAGGACCGCCCCGCGGGCAGCGAGAGCAAGCTGCGCACCTATCACGACGGATTCCGCATCCTCGCCCTGATCGGCCAGCTCATCCGGCACGAGCGCCCGCTGCTGTTCTACGGTCTGTTCGGGACGCTCCTGGCGCTCCTGGGCATCGCGTTCGGTGTGCCGGTGATCGTCGAGTACCTCGAGACGGGGCTCGTGCCGCGGCTTCCGACGGCGCTGCTCGCCCTCGGGTTCGTGCTGTTCGGCGCGCTGTCCTGGGTGATCGGGCTGGTGCTCGATGGCGTGCTCCGCTCGCGTCGGGAGATGAGCCGGCTCACCTATCTGACCTACGCGCCTCCCGCGTGAGCCGCCGCGACCACGATTCCTGCACGGCAGGCCCGCATAGGATCTTGCCGTGACCCGCAGCGTCGTCGGAGCCCCCGGTACCCTGGAGCGCTATCTGGCTCTTCGGACTTCCGGTGGGGGTGAGGCTCGCCGGGTGAGTTCGGGCGGGTAGGGGTCGAGGTCCCCGAGGATCAGTAGCGCCAACTGCTGCTCCAACCGAGGACCTCGACGTGTCTCACCATAG
>NZ_JADGLL010000038.1 GCF_015235415.1 Microbacterium paludicola
GTTCTGCGGCGCGGATGTCTGCGCCGGGGGCGGCGGGGTGACCGTGGTGTTCATCGTGCCGTTCCTGTCTGCGGCGATCCGCCGCTGCTCTCGATGTGCGCAAGGGCCGCGAGCACGCGGCGGTTGCCGGATTCGTCGGGCTCGAGGCCCAGCTTCTGGAAGATGGCGGTGATGTTCTTCTCGACGCTTCCCTCGGAGAGGAAGAGCATCCCGGCGATCGCCTGGTTCGACTTCCCCTCGGCGATCAGCGCGAGCACGGTGCGCTCGCGCTCGGTGAGGCGGGACATCCGGTCGTCCTCGTGACGGCGGGTCAGCAGCTGGGCGACCACCTCGGGGTCGAGCACAGTGGCGCCCTGCCCGATCCGCTCGATCGAGTCGAGGAACTCCCCGACGTCCGCCACGCGATCCTTCAGGAGGTAGCCGAGCGCGCCGCCCTGGCCGCGGGAGGCGCCGGCCTGCGGCGCCGCCTGGCTGGCGATCAGCTCGCTCGCGTAGCGCTCCTCGACGTACTGCGAGAGCACCAGCACCGGAAGCTCGGGGCGCCGGGTGCGCAGCTGCACGGCGGCCCGGATCCCCTCGTCGGTGAACGTGGGCGGGAGCCGAACGTCCACGATGCAGAGCTCGGGATCCGTCTCGTCCACCGCCTCCGGCAGACCGGTGGCGTCGGGGAGGGCGGCGACGACGGTGTGACCGCCGTCCTCGAGCAGGCGCACGAGGCCTTCGCGCAGGAGGACCGAGTCCTCGCAGATCAGGATGCGCACGGGACACTCACCTCCAGCGCGGTGGGGCCACCCTGGGGGCTGTCGAGGCGGATGGTGCCGCCCGCTGCGAGCACGCGGTTCGAGATGCCGTCGAGGCCGCCGCCCGGCAGCACCCTGGCGCCGCCGAGGCCGTTGTCCTCGACGCGGGCCCAGAGCGTGCCGTCGTCGCGCCGGCGCACCGTCACCCGGCACTCGCTCGCCCGGGAGTGCTTGGCGGCGTTCGTCAGCGACTCGGCGATCGAGAAGTACACGGCGGCCTCGGCGTCGCGGCTGCAGCGGCCGTCGATGCGGACGTCGAGCCGCACGGGGATGTGGGATCGCCCGGCGAGTGCCGACAGCGCCGCGTCCAGACCCCGGTCATCCAGCACGGAGGCGTGGATGCCGCGGGCGAGCTGACGCAGCTCGGTGATGGCCGCCTTGGTGGAGGTGTGCGCCTCCTCGATCAGGGCGCGTGCGGCGACCGGGTCGTCCTCGAGCTTCTGCTGGGCGAGGCCCAGCGTCATCCCGACGGACACGAGCCTCGGCTGGACGCCGTCGTGGAGGTCGCGCTCGATGCGGGTGCGCTCCACCTCGGAGGCGCGCAGCGCGCCGACCCGCTGCACGTCGGAGACCCGGGCCTGCTCGGCGAGCTGCGCCTCGCGGGTCGGCACGACGATCGCCCGGGCGAGGACCCCGTGAAGCAGCGCGATGCCGATCAGCGCGGCGGCCGAGAGGAGGGCGAGGAGGATCCCCGCCACGGGAGCCCACGCAGCGATCACGTCGATGTCATAGAACGTGGTCACGCCGTCGCGGGCGTACAGCGGCGCGAAGGCGAGGGCGATCGACGAGATCAGCGCGTGGAACAGGCCGAGCGTGATCATGCCCAGGATGACCGCGATCGCGGCGTTGGCGATCGCGCGCCACATCGGAGCGTCGATCAGCTGCTGCCACACCATGCGCAGGAAGCCGCCGAAGCCCGGTCGCGGTGCGCGGCGGGCCCGCAGCGACGGCAGCCCGACGCCGTACAGTCCGTCGATGCGCGCCGTCTCGGTCCATCCGACCGCGTACAGCAGGTAGACGAAGCCGAGCAGGAAGACGAAGCCGATGCCGAACACCGGCAGCAGGCCGATCCCGACGCTCAGCAGGATGCCGGCGATGGTCGCGACGACGGGGCCGATGATGCCGAGGGCCGCGAGCTGCGCGATGGCGCCGGCGAGGCGGGCGGGCGAGGAGTGGTCGGGCAGGCGCCGACGGGCGGCGGGGCCCGGCGACGGAGCGCCCGGGGTGTGAGGGGCCTCAGTGGAGGGGGCCGGAGTGGTCATGAGTCAAAGCTAGGACTCGCGTGCCACCGGCCCCACCGAGGGATCCGGACATCCCCTTTCGGGTTTTCCGTAAAGCCTCAGACCGGCGGATCAGTCGCGGTGCTCGCCCTGCGAAGCGGCGAGAGCCTCGGGGACGCGAGTGGGCGAGGCGGCGAAGCTCTTGCCGTTGGGGCGCGTCAGCACAACCCGCTTCGGAGCGGTGCGCCCGTGGGTGGCGTAGATCATCAGGCCGACGAACGTCAGACCGCCGACGAGGTTGCCGAGGACCGTGGGGATCTCGTTCCAGATCAGGTAGTCCATCAGCGTGAAGTCGGCGCCGAGCAGCAGGCCGGCGGGGAACAGGAACATGTTCACGATGGAGTGCTCGAAGCCCATGTAGAAGAAGAGCATGATAGGCAGCCACATCGCGATGATCTTGCCCGTGACCGAGGTCGAGATCATCGCGGCGACGACGCCCATCGACACCATCCAGTTGCAGAGCATCGCCCGGATGAACAGCGTCAGCATCCCGCCGAAGCCGTGCTCGGCGTAGCCGACCGTGCGGCCGTGGCCGATCTCGCTGATCGCCTGCCCGACGGCGCTCGGCTCGGTGGTGAAGCCGTAGGTGAAGTAGATCGCCATGAGCACGGCGACAGTGAACGCGCCGCCGAAGTTGCCGAGGAACACGAGCCCCCAGTTGCGGCCGATGCCGCCCAGGGTGACGCCGGGGCGGCGGTCGAACAGGGCGAGCGGCGCGAGGGTGAACACACCGGTGAGTAGGTCGTAGCCGAGCAGGTAGAGCAGGACGAAGCCGACCGGGAACAGCAGCGCGCCGATCAGCGGCTGGCCGGTGTTGGTCGACACGGTCACGGCGAACGCGGCGGCGATCGTCAGGGTCGCCCCGCCCATGAACGCGCGGATGAGCGTGTCGCGCGTCGACATCAGGATCTTCGACTCGCCGGCATCGATCATCGCGGTGATCAGTTCGGCGGGCTTCACGTACGACATGGCGACTCCTCGGGGACGGGTGCTCCCAGGCTCCCCCACGCGCGTTTCGTGCACCGCACCGATCTCGTTACAGCGGGTGACGCGTCCCTCACGGCGCCCCGGCGCGCGCAGTGAGGTCAGCCGGCCCGGCCCACGCGCCAGTAGCCCGTGAAGACGATGCGCTGCTTGGGCACGCCGATGCCGACGAGGTGGCGCCGCCCGGCCGCCACGAGGCTCTGCTCTCCCGCGAGGTACGCCGACAGGGAGGCGGGGTCGAGGGGCGCGAAGGCCTCCAGCTCACGCAGCGCGAGCACCCCCGGCTGGGAGTGCGGGTCGGGGCGCGGCAGCCAGCGCACCTCGAAGCCGGCCGGGGCCTCGACGTGCTGGGCGTCGGCGGCATCCGGGATCTCGATCAGCGCGACGCCGGTCGCGTCGCGCGGCAGGTCGCGCAGGATGCCGAGCACGGCCGGCAGCGCCGACTCGTCGCCGACGAGCAGGTGGGAGGCGGCATCGGGCTGCACCTCGAAGCCCCGGCCCTGGTCGAGCAGCACGACCCGCTCCCCCGGCTCGGCGCGCTGCGCCCAGGGCCCTGCGATGCCGCCATCGCCGTGCGCGACGAAGTCGACGTCGAGCTCGCCCACGTCGGGACGATGCGTCCGGACGGTGTAATTGCGGAACAGGGGACGCGTGTGCGCGTTCGCCATCATGTACTTCAGGTAGCCCGCCATCCCGAAGCCCTCGGGCACGGCGTCGAAGTCGGTCGTGCCGTCCTCGCGCGGAAGGAACAGGCGGAACCACTGGTCGAACCCGTGCTGGGGCAGCGCGCGCAGCTCGTCGCCGCGGAACGTCACGCGCGTCATGTGCGGCGTCACGCTCTCGCGGCGCAGCACCTCGGCGCGGTAGAGGCCACGGGTCTTCCGGGCGTCGCTGAAGGCCACGTCTGCTCCTGTCGGGTCGGGAGTTAGGCGACCCTAAGCATATGTCCTCGGTGGCGCGGTCAGTGCGCCGGCGCCCGTTCTGCTCTGGGCGGAACGGGATGCGCCCCGCCGGGCGGATGCCTAGCGTGAGGGCATGGCCGAGCTGCTTCCCCTGCCGTCCGAGCGTCCGTCCTTCGCCGAGCCCGATCCGCTGTGGCGTCACCTCGTCGGCGAGCGGCTGCGGCGAGCGCGCCGCGAGCGCGGCGAGACGCTCGCGGAGGTCGCGCGCCGCGCCGGCATCTCGGTGCAGTACCTCTCCGAGATGGAGCGCGGGCGCAAGGAGGCCTCCAGCGAGATGATCGCGGCGGTGCTCGGGGCCCTGGGCGAGAGCCTGCTCGACCTCACCGCCGGCGTCGCCGACGACCTGCGCCGGTCGGCGCCCGCCTCCGCGCCGTCGCTGTCGGGCGGGCCGCAGGCCCTGGCTCTCGCGGCCTGACGCGGCGCTCTGCCGAGGGCTGATCCGCCCTGGGCCGATTCCCGCCCGCCGGTTGCCCCGCCATCGCACGCTGGGGGCATGGCAGACGAAGCGAAGATCCCCCAGTTCACCGCCGAGGCGAGACGCGAGCTGTATCACCGCCGCGTGCTGATGCTCGACGGCCCGCTCGACGACGACAACGGCACGCTGCTGGCGACGCAGCTGCTCGCCCTCGCCGCCGAGGACCCCGCGACGGACATCGCGCTGTGGATCCACTCTCCCGGCGGATCCGTCCCGTCCATGCTCGCGATCCGCGACATCATGCGGCTGGTGCCGTGCGACGTGTCGACGCTCGCGATCGGGATGGCGGCGAGCGCCGGGCAGTTCCTGCTGTCGGCCGGCACCCCCGGCAAGCGGCGCGCGCTGCCGCACGCGCGCATCCTGCTCCACCAGGGCTCGGCCGGCATCGGCGGCACCGCGGCCGACGTCGAGCTGCAGGCGGACGACCTTCGGCACATGCGCGACACCGTGCTGGGGCTCATCGCCGAGGACACGGGACAGCCGATCGAGCGCGTGTTCGACGACTCGCTTCACGACCACTGGTACACGGCCCGCGAGGCGCTCGAGTACGGATTCATCGACGGCATCGTGAAGGGCTTCGACGAGCTGATGCCGCGTCAGCGCAGCAGGATCGGCCTCGGCGCGGAGGTGGCGGCATGATGTGTCGCGAAGCGACCAGATTGAGCGAGGGAACGAAGTGACCGAGTCGAAATCCAGTTACACGATCCCCAACGTCATTAAGCGGGATGCGCGCGGCGAGCGGATCATGGACGTCTACTCACAGCTGCTGACCGAACGCGTCGTCTACCTCGGCACGGGCATCGACGCGGGCGTCGCGAACGCGCTGATCGCGCAGCTGCTCCACCTCGAGGCGGATGCGCCCGACCGGGAGATCCAGCTCTACATCAACTCGGAGGGCGGCGACCCGCAGGCGGCGCTCGCGATCCACGACACGATGCGCTTCATCCGCCCCGCCGTCGCGACGACCTGCATCGGCCAGGCGGTCGGGGCGAGCGCGGTGCTGCTCGCGGCGGGAGCCGCCGGGCGGCGCGCCATCCTGCCGCACGCGCGGGTCGTGCTGCACCAGCCGGGCGCGCAGAGCCGGGGCGCGATCCCCGATCTGATCCTTCACGCCGACGAGCTTGTGCGCGTGCGGGGCGACCTCGAGGGGATCCTCGCGATCCACACCGGCCGTTCCCGCGAGCAGCTGCGCCACGACACCGACCGCGACCGGGTCTTCACCGCCCAGGCGGCCGTGGAGTACGGCCTGGCGGACCGGGTGGTCGCCGACCGCGGCTGATCACCCCCTCGGTCGTTGAGCGAGGAGCGCAGCCTCCCCCGGTCGTTGAGCGAGGAGCGCATCCTCCCCCGGTCGTTGAGCGAGGAGCGCATCCCCCTCGGTCGTTGAGCGAGGAGCGCAGCGACGAGTCGAAACGGCCCGAACCACCGGCGGGCTGGAGCCCACGCGAGGAGATTCGGCGAAACGAGGAGGATCGGAGCCGAATCCTCCTCTGCCCGCCGGATCTCCTCCCGCCGGGCGCCGAAGAGCCCCCACAACGCGAAAGGCCGCCCCGAAGGGCGGCCTTTCAGCGGGGATCACTCCCACTCGATATCCTCGCCGTGCGAGTCGAGCGGGGATCACTCCCACTCGATCGTCCCCGGCGGCTTGGACGTGACGTCCAGCACAACGCGGTTGATCTCGCGGACCTCGTTGGTGATCCGGTTCGAGATCTTCGACAGCACGTCGTAGGGAAGACGCGTCCAGTCGGCGGTCATGGCGTCCTCGCTCGAGACGGGACGCAGCACGACGGGGTGGCCGTAGGTGCGGCCGTCGCCCTGCACGCCGACCGAGCGCACGTCGGCAAGCAGCACGACCGGGCACTGCCAGATCTCGCCGTCGAGGCCGGCCTTGGTCAGCTCCTCGCGCGCGATCGCATCCGCCTCGCGCAGGATGTCGAGGCGCTCGCGGGTGACCTCGCCGATGATCCGGATGCCGAGTCCCGGGCCGGGGAACGGCTGGCGTCCGACGATCGCCTCGGGGATGCCGAGCTCGCGGCCGATCGCGCGGACCTCGTCCTTGAACAGCGTGCGCAGGGGCTCAACGAGCTCGAAGTCGAGGTCCTCCGGAAGGCCGCCGACGTTGTGGTGGCTCTTGATGTTCGCGGTGCCGGCGCCGCCACCTGACTCGACGACGTCGGGGTAGAGCGTTCCCTGCACGAGGAACTTGATCGGCTCGCCCTCGGCCTTCGCCTCGGCGATCAGGTCCTTCTGCACCTTCTCGAAGGCGCGGATGAACTCGCGGCCGATGATCTTGCGCTTCTCCTCGGGGTCGGTGACGCCCGCGAGGTGGCCGAGGAACACGTCCTCGGCCTCGACCGTGATCAGGCGCACGCCCGTGGACTCGACGTAGTCCTTCTCGACCTGCTCGCGCTCGCCCTTGCGCAGCAGCCCGTGGTCGACGAACACGGCGGTGAGCTGGTCGCCGACGGCCTTGTGCACGAGCGCGGTCGACACGGCGGAGTCGACGCCACCCGACAGGGCCGAGATGACGCGGGCGGATCCGATCTGCTGACGGATGCGCTCGACCTGCTCGGCGATGACGTTGCCGGCGTTCCAGTCGGCGGGAAGGCCCACGGCCTTGTGCAGGAAGTTCTCGATGACCTTCTGGCCGTAGTCGCTGTGCTTGACCTCGGGGTGCCACTGCACGCCGTAGAAGCACTTCTCCGCGTTGCCGAACGCCGCGACCGGCGTGGCTGCGGTCGACGCGAGCACCTGGAAGCCCTCGGGGGCCTTCGCGACCTGGTCACCGTGGCTCATCCACACGTTCTGGTCGGCCGGCTGACCGCCGAGCAGCACACCGCCGTCGCCGACGAGCGCCGCGTCGGTCGCGCCGTACTCGCGGAGGCCGGTGTTGGCGACCTCGCCGCCGAGCGCCTGGGCCATCACCTGGAAGCCGTAGCAGATGCCGAGGGTCGGGACGCCGAGCTCGAACACCTTCGGATCGAGCGAGGGAGCGCCCGGCTCGTACACCGACGACGGGCCGCCCGACAGGATGATCGCCACCGGGTCGTGCGCGGCGATCTCCTCCGCCGTGGCGGTGTGCGGGATCAGCTCGCTGAACACGCCGGCCTCGCGCACGCGGCGCGCGATCAGCTGCGCGTACTGGGCGCCGAAGTCGACGACAAGCACCGGCCGCTGGGCGGTGTCGTGAGAGACATCTGCAGCTTCGGTCACGAAGCGACCTCCTGGGCCTTCGCGGCCCTCTTCTCGGCGGCCGCGGTCTCGCGCTCGGCCAGATAGCGCTTCACGTCGCGAGCGACGTAGAACTCCATGAAGAAGGAGAGGAACGGGATGACGCCGCCTCCGGCGAGCAGGATGAAGCGCAGGAACGGCCAGCGCATCAGGCTCCACACGCGGAAGCACGCGAACAGGTACACGACGTAGAACCAGCCGTGCACGATCAGGATGCCGAGCGACAGGTTGACGCCGTCGCCGGTCGAGACGAGCTCATCGCCCTGCGGCACGACCTCGCGGAACGCGAACAGGCCGTGCGAGTCGAGGAAGAACAGCTCGACCGCCAGGGGCGTGTACTTCAGGACCATCTCGGCGCACAGCAGCAGGAGGCCGACGCCGGTGATCACCGAGCAGATCTGGTAGAACCGCAGCGCGCCCCGGATCTGCGGGAACGTGGCGAGCTTCGGCTGCGGCATGAGGTCAAGTCTATCGGCGGCGACTGTGCGTCCGATCCGCGCCCGGACACGGCACGGACCCCGGGATCGCTCCGGGGTCCGTGCTCGCCCGCTCACTTCACGGTGACGGTGATCTCCTTCGTCTCGGTCTCGCCGGCGCCGTTCGCGAGCACCGCCGTGTACCGGTATTCGCCGGATGCGCGACCGCTGATCTCCGTCGACGCGGTCTGCGCCTGCGGGGTCGCGGCGGACAGCTCCTGCTCGTCGATCAGCTCGCCGTTCTCGTACAGGCGGTACGAGGTGGCGTTGGTCCCCCACCAGAGGTTCGCCGTGACGGTGTAGGCACCGTCGCGGTCGTGGTTGTCGTGGGACAGCACGGCCTTCGCGGGGTTCGCATCGGTCACCTTCACTGTGACGGGCTTGCACGGCGTCGTGCCGTGCTGGTTCACGAGCTCGCACGTGTACTCATACGTGCCGTTCGTGCGCCCCGTCACCTCGAACGAGAACCGCTGCGCCGTGGGCGTGGCGTCCTCGAGGAACGCCTCGGTCACCAGCTCGCCGTTCTCGTAGAGCCGGATGGTGTGGGCGTTCTGCCCGTGCCAGAGGTCCATCGTGACGGTGTAGTCGCCGCCGCGGAGCCCGTGCTCCCATCCGCTCGTGCTCGACAGCACTCCCTTCGCGGGAACGGCGGTCGCCGGTCCCGGTGCGACCTCGGGCGCCGGCGCGTCCGACGTGTACGCGAGGCGCGGCGCCGCCGGGGTCGCCATCCCCTCGCCGAGGTAGTAGCTCGTGTGCGGCGGCTGGTTGTACGCGGCCGCCTGCCACGCGACCGAGAGGCGGTACTGCGAGTCCGACAGCAGCGTGCGCAGGCGGTGCTCCGTGACGTCGGTCGTCGTGAAGATCCGCAGCGCGGACGAGTCGGTCGTGCGGTACACGAGCTCCTCGCGCCAGTCGCCGAGCAGGTCCGCCTGCAGCGCGGGGTTCCCCTTGGTGTCGTTGTTCGTGACGACACCCTCGGGCTCGAACACCGGCACCTCGGCCCCGTTCTCGTAGTCCCACTTCGACACGACGGGCGCGCCCGTGCGGGTCGCGGTGTCGAAGCGGTGGTCCACGATCTCGCTCAGCAGATCGCCGTCCCACTGCGCCACGAAGTTCGCGGCCGGGATGGACGTGGAGATCTCCTCACCGGAGACGTTCCGCATCGTGCCCTCGCGAGAGTCCCACGCGGCCGTGCCGCCGATGTTCCATCCCTCAGCGCCGTCGTAGCGCGGATCGATGTCGGCCATCGCGCCCCGGCCCGTGTCCCGTTCGGCGGGAACGCCCCACAGCACCTCGCCGGTCGCGGCGTCACGGTACGTGGCTCCGCGGTTGCCCGAAGCACCCATGTCCTCGTGCACCGCGTAGACCTCGAGGCCGGGGCGCGACGGATCGAAGTCGCTCACGTGGAGGGCATCCCCGTGACCGAGCCCGGTCGCATACAGGCCCGTGCCGTCGTCGTCGATCGTGGCCGATCCGAACACGATCTCGTCCTTGCCGTCGGCGTCGACATCCGCCGCGGTCAGGTTGTGGTTGCCCTGCCCGGCGTAGCCGCCGTTGCCCTTCTGCGACGAGTCGAACACCCACCGCTGCGTGAGGTTCTCACCGTCGAAGTCGAACGCGGCGACCACCGCGCGGGTGTAGTAGCCCCGCGAGAAGATCACGCTGGGATGCTCGCCGTCGAGATAGGCGACGCCGGCGAGGAAGCGATCGACGCGGTTGCCGTAGGTGTCGCCCCACGCGCCGACGTCGCCGCGGCCGGGGACGTAGTCGATCGTGTCGACCGCGCGGCCCGTGGTCCCCTCGAACACCGTGAGGTACTCGGGCCCGGTCAGGATGTAGCCCGACGAGTTGCGCCAGTCCTTGCCGGCATCGCCGATCACCGCGCCGGTGCCGTCCTTCGTGCCGTCCGCGGTCTTCACGACGAGCTCCGCGCGGCCGTCCGAGTCCAGGTCGTAGACCATCGGCTGCGAGTAGTGCGCGCCGGCCCGGATGTTGACTCCCAGGTCGATGCGCCACAGCTTCGTTCCGTCGAGCTCGTACGCGTCGAGGTACACGTTGCCGGTGTAGCCCGCGCTGGAGTTGTCCTTCGAGTTGGTCGGATCCCACTTGACGACGTACTCGAGCTGCCCGTCGCCGTCCAGGTCGGCGACGGAGACGTCGTTGGCGCGGTACGAGTAGGGCTGGCCGTCCTTCGTGTATCCATCGGCAGGCTTGTCGAGCGGGATGTCGAGCGACTGGTCGCCCCACGGCGTGAACTCCTCGGTCGCCCAGATCGGTGCGCCGTCGAGCATGACGGCGACGCGATACGTCGAGTCGGCCGTCCCCTCGGCGTCGACGTAGTTCGTCGATCCGGTGACCGGCTCCTCCGTGATGCGCGCGCCGTCGCGATAGACGTGGAACTGCGCATCCTGCGGGTCGTCGCCGAGCAGGCGCCACCCGAGGTACACGCCGCCGTCCTGCGCGACCGCCACAGGGGCCCGGTCGAGGCGCTCGGCGGCTCGGTCGAGCGTCGTGACCGCGGGGGTCGTGACGGTCGCGGATGCATCGGAGGCGCCGCCGGCGTTCACCGCCTGCACGCGGTAGGTGTATGCGACGGTCGTGAGGACGTCCTCGTCGACGTAGGCGGCCTCGTCCGCGCGGCCGATGACGTGGAAGTCGCCGTTCTTGTCGGCGCGGCTGACGAGGTAGAACAGGGCTCCGTCGGTCGCGTCCCAGGTGAGGGCGACCGAGTTCTTCTGCACGTCCCCGTATGCGAGCCCCGTCGGGGCGGCCGGCGGGGCGACATCCGGATCGATGATGGCGGCCTCGACCCCCACCGACGGGACCGACTCGGCGCCGCGCGCCGTGACGGTCGTGACCGCATACGTGACGGTCGAGCCCGGCTGCGCGGTGTCGTCGACGAACGAGGTGCCCTCGGTCTCGCCGACGAGCACCGTGCCCTCCGGGGCGGTGCGGTACACCCGGTAGGCCGCGGCCTCGGGGGATGCGTCCCACGACAGCGACGCCCGCGCCGTTGCCCCGTCGAAGGCGAGGTCGTCGAGTCGGATCTCGGCGGGCGCGACGAGGATGGGCGTGAGCGTCAGGCCGTTCAGGTGGCCGGTCGCCCCGGTGATCGCCGTGTTCAGCTGACCGTCCGCGACCGTGATGCCGTCGAACGCCTGCGTGCGGGTGCCGCGGCTCACCGAGATGCCGCCGTAGTCGCGGCCCTCGATCTCGACGTTGGTGCGCACGGTGCCGAGGAGGTCGCCGACCGTCGCGGTCGCCGAGTAGGTGCCGTTCGGCACGTCGACGGCGAACTCGTAGCGCCCGTTGAAGTAGGCGACGAAGTCGCGCGCGACCGCGTCACCGGCGGACGCCCCGCGGTCGCGATCGATCATGCCGGTCGGGTCGACGATGCCGTAGCCGCGCTCGGCCGAGTAGACGGTGCCGCGGTTGACCTCGGTGTACCCGGCTCCGACGGGCGCACCGGCGGGCTGGAAGTCGTAGCGGTACGCCGCGGAGCGCGTCGTCGCCGACACGGTGTCGCTGGCGGGCCCTTCGCCGAGGCCGTTCACCGCGGTGACCCGGAAGTCGTAGGCGCCGCCCTCGGCGAGCGATCCGATCGACTTCTGGGGCACGGTCGAGGTCGCCGCGAGCGCGAACTCACCCGCGCCGACGGGGCTCCGGTAGATGCGGTAGATGTCGGCGCCCGCCGCGGCGTCCCACGAGAGCGAGATCGAGGAGCTCGACGTCTCGGTGACGGCGAGACCCGTCACCGCCTCGGGCAGCGCGTCGGGCACTGTCACCTCGACGGCCTCGGAGATCGGCAGGCCGAGCTCGGCGACGTCGAGCGCCACCAGCCGCGCCATCTGGATCGCGCCGTACTCCTGGAAGTGCGTGTTGTCCTGCACGCCCGTGGGCCGGTTCGGGTACACGCCAGGCTCGGCGTGGAGGAAGACCGACTCGGCCGCCTCGGCGCCGATCTCGTTCAGGTACGCGCGGCTCGATGCCGACAGGTCGACGAGGTGGACGTCGAGTTCGGTCGCGACGGCCTTCATCGCCGCGACGTACTCGGGGAAGCTCTCGTTGAACTCGCCCGTCGTCGGGTTCACGTCGAGGCGGTTGACGGGTGTGACAAGGATGGGCGTGCCGCCGCGCTGGCGCGCACCCTCGACGACGATGCGCAGGTAGCCCTGGAACTGCTCGGGCGTGGTGTAGCGCTCGGGCACCGACACGGTCGCGTCGTTGTGCCCGAACTGCGCGAACACGTAGTCGCCGGGCCGCACGGAGCGCAGCACGGTGTCGAGCCGACCCTCGGTCACGAACGTGCGCGACGACCGTCCGCCGATCGCGTGGTTGTCGACCGCGACCGCGTCGGTGAGGAACTGGTCGAGCATCTGGCCCCAGCCGGCCTGCGGCTCCCAGTAAGGGTCGTAGGTCTGCACGGTCGAGTCGCCGGTGAGGTAGGCGGTCGGCGTCGGCGCCGCTTCGCGCGCGGGCTGCGGCGTGATGACGATCGCATTGATGTTCGCGGCCGCGCCGCTGAAATCGAACGACAGCTGCCCGTCGACGAGGGCGATGTCGTAGTTCATCTCGAGGAACTGGCCCGCGGCGCGGGACGTGGTCTGCACCTTGCCCATCTGCTCGCTCGCGATGGCGATCTCGGTGGCGGCGCCGGTGTCGCCCGCGACGATCGAGACCGTGTAGTCGACGTTCGCGAGGTCGACGACGAAGCTCGCGCCGCCGGCCGTCACGAAGTCGCCCCTGAGGGGGTCGCCGCCGCGGTCGGTCTCGGTGACCGTGCCACCGGGGGCGAAGCCGAATCCGCTCTCGGGCGAGTAGGCCGACCCGGCCGTCACGGGCGTGTACCCGGACGCGACCGCGCCGGGCCCGAAGTCGAACCGCACGGGCTGCCCCGCGGCGACCGTCTCGGCGGGCGTGGCTGTCGCCGCGGCGGTCGCGGGTGTCGCGACGATGCAGCCGAGCGCCACGGCGATCGACGCTCCCAGCGCGGCGGCGCGCAGAGGGGTCCGTCTTGCGGGAGTGCCGGCGGGCACGCCGGCGGATTGGTTCCTGCCCATCACATCAGCTCCGATCGAGGGGGACGTGCGTCATCGCACCGCGCGCGGAAAGCGCTTGCCGGTCAAGCTAGCGACGCAGGAGGAGCCCCGTCAAGAGCGGATATGAAACGTTTCGGCAGCGAGGCAGGGGAAGCGAGCGCCCGGCCTCACTCCTCGTCGGGGTCGACGCCCTCGATCTCCTCGACCTCGCGCTGCCAGGCGTCCTTCGCGAGCCGGTACCAGAGGTAGAAGGCGAAGCCCGCGAACACCGCCCACTCGACGGCGTAGAAGATGTTGAGCCAGTTGATCGGGCTCGCCAGCTCCGGGGCGGGCGACGAGATCGGATCAAGCCCCGCGTCGGCAAGCGCGCCGGTCGGATCCGTCGAGGTCAGATACGGACGGTAGACGTCGATCGCGGCGAGCGGGGATCCGTCCGGCTCATGCCAGCGGCTCAGCAGGGCGGCCGGCGACATCCGAGTCTGCTCGAGCGGATCCGCGCCCGCGGGCGGCAGGGCGGGGCCCTCGTCCGAGATGACACGCCCCGTGAGCGGCACCGGATCGGCATCCGCCGCGGACTCGTTCAGGATGGCGACCGCGGCGTCGGCGGCATCGCGCTCGCGCGCCCAGCCCACCGCGACGGCGATCGCGGTCGGGTTCTCGGCCTCGACGCGGAGCTGGCCCGTGACCCAGAAACCTTCGACGTCGTCGTTGAACCGCGACGAGACGACGATGAAATCACCCGGAACCCAGGTTCCGGCGACCTCGACGCGCTGGCCGACGAGCGGCTCCTCGAGGTACTCGCCCGGCTCGACGACCTCTTCGAGCGGCCGGACCTCCTCGGTCGCGCCCTCGGGAACCGGATCCGTGTCGATCGCGCTGGCGAGCTGCCACTGGCCGAGCCATGCGAACACGCCGGCAACCGCGAGCGCGAATAGCAGCAGCAGCAGCCACCGCGGCCGCAGCAGGACCTCCCGCAGCGTCGGCGGGAAGACAAGCTCGTCGGGCGCCGGGGACTGTGCCGGATCGCTCACGTCGTTCGCCTCCGCAGCGTCCGCGGGATGCGCCCGCCGGTGGGGTCAGCGGTGGTCATACGGAGCGACGACGACCTCGACCCGCTGGAACTCCTTCAGGTCGGAGTACCCGGTCGTGGCCATCGACTTGCGCAGCGCGCCGATCAGGTTCGCGGTGCCGTCCGCCTGCGCGGCGGGGCCGTACAGGATCTCCTCGAGCGTGCCGACCTGCGGCACGCGCACCCGGCGACCGCGCGGCAGCTTGGCATGGTGCGCCTCGGGGCCCCAGTGGAAGCCGTTGCCGGGGGCATCCGTCGCACGCGCGAGAGCGACGCCGAGCATGACCGCGTCGGCGCCCATCGCGAGCGCCTTGACCAGGTCGCCCGAGGTGCCGACGCCGCCGTCGGCGATCACGTGGACGTAGCGCCCGCCCGACTCGTCGAGGTAGTCGCGGCGCGCGCCGGCGACATCCGCCACCGCGCTCGCCATCGGAGCGTGGATGCCGAGCGTCGCGCGCGTCGTGGACGCGGCTCCGCCGCCGAAGCCGACGAGCACGCCCGCCGCCCCCGTGCGCATCAGGTGGAGCGCGGCGGTGTACGTCGACGCACCGCCGACGATGACCGGCACATCCAGGTCGTAGATGAACTTCTTGAGGTTCAGCGGCTCGGCGACGCTCGAGACGTGCTCGGCCGAGACCGTGGTGCCGCGGATCACGAAGAGATCGACGCCGGCCGCGACGACGGTCTGGTAGAGCTCCTGGGTGCGCTGCGGCGTGAGCGAACCGGCGACGGTGACACCCGCCGCGCGGATCTCGTTGATGCGTGCGGTGACGAGCTCGGGCTTGATCGGCTCGGAGTACAGCTGCTGCATGCGGCTCGTCGCGACCTCGTCGGGAAGCGAGGCGATCTCGGCGAGCAGCGGCTCGGGATCCTCGTAGCGCGTCCAGAGGCCCTCGAGGTCGAGCACGCCGAGCCCGCCGAGCTGCCCCAGCATGATCGCGGTGCGGGGGCTGACGACCGAGTCCATCGGCGCGCCGATGACCGGGATGTCGAAGTGGAAGGCGTCGATCGACCAGTCGGTCGTGACGTCCTCGGGGTTGCGGGTGCGTCGCGAGGGCACCACCGCGATGTCGTCGAACGCGTATGCCCGTCGTCCGCGCTTGCCGCGGCCCAGCTCGATCTCGGTCGTCACCGCTCTAGCCTATCGGGCGCGCCTTCGGCCGCCTCCCCCGTCCGTGACCCATCGGTTGCTGAGCGAGCGGATGCGAGCCGAAGCGACCGGCGCCGAATCCGTGCGGCAGTGCGAGCCCGTCATCTCGACTCGCTCCGCTCGCTCGATAACCGATCTGGCCTCACCCACCGATGGAGCGTCAGCGACAGCGTCCGCAGACGCGAGCGGCATCCGCGCAGCGGGTGCCCGAGCGGATGCGGGAGGCGTGAGAAAACTAAGCAGCGTAGCGACCGGCGGCGCGCGCCTTCGCCTTCTCGGCCTCGACCTCGCGGTTCTTTGGCGGCGCGGTGGTGACGAGCGCGTCGAGCAGGTGCTGCGTGATGTGCGCGACCTCGTGCACGGCCTCGTCGAAGGCCGCCTGGTTCACCTTTGAGGGCTTGGTCGTGCCCGCGATCTTGCGCACATACTGCAGTGCCGCGGCATGCACCTCGTCCGAAGTCGCCGCGGGCTCGAAGTTGTGAAGGGTGTGGATGTTCCGGCACATGCCGGTCACGCTAGTCCGCCCCACCCGCCGCCTCCAGAGGAGATCCGGCCTCCAGAGGAGGAATCAGCAGAATCCGTCCTCCCCACCCCGAATCTCCTCACCCCGACGCATGCCGCGACGGCACTACAGGTGTCCCCCATGTGCGAGCGCGCCCCGCGCGCGAGCGTGCGGGCGCTCATGCGCCCGCCACCTCACGCCCCCCGATGGAGCGAAGCGACAGCGTCCGCAGCCGCGAGTGGCGCCGCGAAGCGGTGCCCGAGCGGATGCGGCCGGCGTGAGAGAAAAGAAAGCCGAGCTAACGGAGCGTCAGCGACGATAGTTCGGCGCCTCGACCACGATCTGCACGTCGTGCGGGTGCGACTCCTTGAGCCCGGCCGAGGTGATGCGCACGAACTTGCCGCGGGCCTTCAGCTCCTCGATCGAGCGCGCGCCGACGTAGAACATCGACTGGCGCAGGCCGCCGACGAGCTGGTGCACGACGGCGGACAGCGGGCCGCGGTAGGGAACCTGTCCCTCGATGCCCTCGGGGATCAGCTTGTCGTCGTTCGGCACATCCGCCTGGAAGTAGCGGTCCTTCGAGTACGAGGTCTGCTTGCCGCGGGTCTGCATCGCACCGAGCGAGCCCATGCCGCGGTACAGCTTGAACTGCTTGCCGCCCTGGAAGACGACGTCGCCGGGCGATTCCTCGGTGCCGGCGAGCAGCGATCCGAGCATGACGGTGTCGGCGCCCGCGACGAGAGCCTTGGCGATGTCGCCGGAGTACTGCAGGCCGCCGTCGGCGATGACCGGCACACCGGCCGGACGGGCGGCGAGCGAGGCCTCGTAGATCGCCGTGACCTGGGGGACGCCCACGCCCGCGACCACGCGGGTGGTGCAGATCGAGCCCGGGCCGACGCCCACCTTGACCGCGTCCACGCCCGCGTCGATCAGCGCCTGCGCGCCCTCGCGGGTGGCGACGTTGCCGCCGATGACGTCGATGTGCGCGAAGCTCGGGTCAGCCTTGAGGCGCTTGACGATGTCGATCACGCCCTGCGACTGTCCGTTGGCCGTGTCGACGACGATGACGTCGACGCCCTTGTCGCGCAGCGCCTCGGCACGCTCCCACGCGTCGCCGAAGAAGCCGATCGCGGCACCGACGCGGAGGCGGCCCTGCGAGTCCTTCGTCGCGTTGGGGTACTTCTCGCTCTTGTCGAAGTCCTTGATGGTGATGAGGCCCGCGAGCTTGCCTTCGTCGTCGATGAGCGGCAGCTTCTCGACGCGGTGCTTCGCGAAGAGCGCGACGACCTCCTCGGACGAGATGCCCACGTGGCCTGTGACCAGACCCTCGGCCGTCATGACGTCCTTGGCGAGCGTTGTTGTGCGCTCGAAGTCGGAGACGAACCGCATGTCGCGGTTGGTGACGATGCCGACGAGGCGGTTCTCCTCGTCGACGACCGGCAGACCCGAGATCCGGTACTTGCGGCAGAGCGCGTCGACCTCCTCGATCGTCGCGTCCGGGTGCGTCGTGATCGGGTCGGTGATCATCCCCGACTCGCTGCGCTTCACGCGGTCGACCGCGCTCGCCTGATCCTGGATCGACAGATTGCGATGCAGGATGCCGATGCCGCCCTGGCGGGCCATCGCGATCGCGAGGCGGGCCTCGGTGACGGTGTCCATGGCGCTCGAAAGCAGCGGAGCGGCGACGCGGATGTTGCGCGTCAGCCGCGAGGACGTGTCGGCCTCGCTCGGGATCACGTCCGTATGACCGGGCAGAAGCAGCACGTCGTCGTAGGTGAGTCCGACGAAGCCGAAAGGATCGTAGTCAGTCATGGCGTTCTCCCGCTTGGAGCGATTTGGGATCGCAGCGATCTTTGTGAGCTCGTTTCGCGGGAGGGGCAGGGTGTGCCATCCTCCCCCGTATACGGATTCTAAGGCTCCGCGGCCTGGAGATATTCCGGATGCAGATCGCTCGAGGGTGAGCGGACTGCGATAGGCAGAATGCTCACGTCGACGGTCCGGGACGTGCCGGAAACGAACGCGACACATTAGGGTCTTACCTTTGAACGACCCGTTCATGCACCTCGGTGCGGCGCAACCCCACCCGCCGCCCGCGGACCGGAGGATCAATGAACCCCAGAATCGCCTACCCGAGGCGTATCCGATCCGGCGTGATCGTCGCTCTTGCGACCTTCCTCGCCGCGCTCTTCGCCTCGCTGCTGCTGCCCACGGCGGCGCACGCGGCCGAGGGCGACCCCTTCACCGTGAGCGGCAACGTGCAGCTCGACGGGGATCCGCTCGAGGGCGTCTCCCTGACGATCGACGGTCCCGGCGGCGCGCAGGAGGTCGAGACGAACGAGGAGGGACGCTGGTCCGTGAAGGTGCCCGAGAAGGGCGTCGAGTACACGGTCACGCTCCACGAGGACACCCTTCCCGAGGGCATCGCCGTCATCGAGGACGCGGACGAGGACGGTGCCGCCAACGTCACCACGGCGGAGATGGGCGCGGGCGGTCGCCTGGCGGTCAACTTCTTCATCGGCGAGGGCGAGCGCAACGTCACGAGCTTCTTCGACCAGTTCCTGCAGCGGCTCTTCATCGGCCTGAACTTCGGACTGATGCTCGGCCTCGCGGCCGTGGGCCTGTCGCTCGTGTTTGGCACGACCGGCATCTCGAACTTCGCACACGCCGAGATGGTGACCTTCGGGGCGATCGCCGCCCTGTTCCTGGTCGGCCCGGCGAGCCTCGCCCTGCCCGTCTGGGTCGGGATTCCGGCGGCGATCATCCTGAGCGCCCTGCTCGGCCTCGCCCTGGATGCGGCGATCTGGCGACCGCTGCGGCGCAAGGGCGTCGGCGCGGTGCAGCTGATGATCCTCTCGATCGGCCTCTCGCTCGCGCTGCGGTACGTCTTCCAGTACTCCATCGGCGGCGGGACGCAGCAGCTGCCGCCCATGGTGCCGACCGTGTCGATCCCGCTGTTCGGCGCGGTGTCGACCACGCTCAACGACCTCGTCTCGATGGGCATCTCGCTCGTCGTCATCATCGGCTTCGCGATCTGGCTGACGAAGAGCCGCCTCGGCAAGGCGACCCGCGCGATCTCCGACAACCCGTCGCTTGCCGCCGCGAGCGGTATCGACGTCGACCATGTCGTGCGCGTCGTCTGGATCATCTCCGGCGCGCTCGCCGGCCTCGCAGGCATCCTGTACGCCTACTACCGCCCGGGCATCCGGTGGGACATGGGCGCGCAGGTGCTGCTGCTCGTCTTCGCCGCGGTGACGCTCGGCGGTCTCGGCACCGCCTTCGGCGCTCTCGTCGGCGCGATCGTCATCGGCCTCCTCGTCGAGGTGTCGAGCCTCTGGATCCCCGCCGACCTGCGATATGCAGGCGCGCTCGTGGTCCTGATCATCATCCTTCTGGTCCGGCCGCAGGGCATCCTCGGCCGCCGCGAGCGAATCGGATAAGGGCCGCTCATGAACTGGTCTCAGATCTTCGACAACACACTGTCCTCGATCCTCAGCCCCGCGACGATGGCCTACGCCCTCGCCGCACTCGGCCTGGCGGTGCACTTCGGCTTCGGCGGCCTGCTGAACATGGGCGTGGCGGGATTCATGGCCCTGGGCGCCTATGGCTACGCGATCTCGATTCTGACGTTCGGCTTCCCGTGGTGGCTCGCCGCGCTCGTCGGCCTCGTCGCCGCGGCGATCTTCGCGCTGATCCTCGGCATCCCGACGCTGCGGCTGCGCGGCGACTACCTCGCCATCGCGACCATCGCGGCCGCCGAGGTGCTGCGGCTCTTCTTCCTCACGACCGCGTTCGATTCCGTGACCGGATCCGCCGACGGCCTGGCCGGCTACCACGCCAGCTTCCGCGAGATGAACCCCATCCCGGAGGGCACCTACGGCTTCGGCCCGTGGACCTATAACGAGACGCAGTGGTGGGTGCGCATCATGGGCCTGCTGACGCTCGCGTTCGCCGCCCTCGTCGTCTGGATGCTCACGCGCAGCCCCTGGGGCCGCGTGATGAAGGGCATCCGTGAGGACGAGGACGCGATCCGCTCACTGGGCAAGAACGTCTTCTCCTACAAGATGCAGTCGCTCGTGCTGGGCGGCGTGATCATGGCCGCCGGCGGCATCGTCTACGCGCTGCCGTCCGCCGTGAACCCCGGCGTCTACGTCACGTCGCTGACGTTCTTCGTCTGGACCGCTCTGCTGCTCGGCGGCGCCGCGACGGTCTTCGGCCCGCTGCTCGGCTCGCTGATCTTCTGGCTCGTGCAGACCTTCCTCACCAACCTCCTGCCGGCGCTCGCCAAGGCAGGCATCCTCCCCTTCATGACCGACAGCCAGGCGGGAACACTGCACTACATCCTGGTCGGCGTCGCGCTCATGCTGCTCGTCGTCTTCATGCCGCAGGGCATCCTCGGCGACAAGAAGGAGCTGACCTTTGTCCGATGACCGCAACCCCATGACAGCGCCCGTGCAGCGGCCGAAGACGACCGGTCTGCACGAGGGCGAGGCCACTCCGGGCGTGAAGAAGGTCGACCCGATCATCGTGGCCGACAACGTCACCCGCACGTTCGGCGGCCTCACAGCCGTGGACGTCGAGCACCTCGAGATCCCGCGCAACGCCATCACGGCCCTCATCGGCCCGAACGGCGCGGGCAAGACCACTCTGTTCAACCTGCTGACGGGCTTCGACAAGCCCAACACCGGCACGTGGTCCTACGACGGCAAGGACCTCGCCCACGTCCCCGCGCACAAGGTCGCCCGCCTGGGCCTCGTCCGCACGTTCCAGCTCACCAAGGCCCTCGGCCGCCTCAGCGTCATGGACAACATGAAGCTCGGCCGCCCCGGCCAGGTCGGCGAGCGCTTCTGGCAGGGCCTGATCCCCGCCCTGTGGCGGAAGCAGGATCAGGAGATCGAGGCGCAGGCCGACGAGCTGCTCGCGAAGTTCAAGCTCGATGCGAAGCGCGAGGACCTCGCAGCAGGACTGTCGGGCGGCCAGAAGAAGCTGCTCGAGATGGCGCGGGCCCTGATGTCGAACCCAACGCTCGTCATGCTCGACGAGCCGATGGCCGGCGTCAACCCGGCCCTCACGCAGTCGCTGCTCGATCACATCCTGGATCTCAAGGAGGAGGGCATGACCGTGCTCTTCGTCGAGCACGATATGCACATGGTGCGCCACATCGCCGACTGGGTCGTGGTGATGGCGGAGGGCAAGGTCGTCGCCGAGGGCGCGCCTGACGAGGTCATGAAGAACCCCGCGGTGATCGACGCCTACCTGGGCGCTCACCAGGAGCTCGACCTCGGCGTCGTGACGGGTCGTATCGCGGTCATCGATGCCGATCCCACCACCGACGCCGCGGCCTCGGCCGCCGTCGATCTCGCGGTCATCGAGGCCGAGGCGTCCGCCGAGCTCGGCAAGGAGGAGAGCAAGTGAGCGAGCAGACCGCAACAGCGCCCCAGGGCGCCGAGACGCAGGGCGATCCCGTGGTCTTCGTCGATGACGTGCACGCGGGCTACCTGCCGGGAGTGAACATCCTGAACGGTGCGACCCTCACCGCCCACAGGGGCGAGCTGATCGGGATCATCGGCCCGAACGGCGCCGGCAAATCGACGCTGCTGAAGGCGATCTTCGGCCAGGTGAAGATCCGCGGCGGGCGCATCACGCTCGGCGGCGAGGACATCACCGGGCTCAAGGCCGACAAGCTCGTCGCCAAGGGCGTCGGTTTCATCCCCCAGACGAACAACGTCTTCCCCTCGCTCACCATCGAGGAGAACCTGCAGATGGGCACCTTCCAGAAGCCGAAGCTGTTCGCCGAGCGGGTCGACTTCGTGATGGGCATCTTCCCCGACCTCGCCAAGGGCGGCGGCCTGAAGAAGCGCGCGGGCGGCCTCTCGGGCGGTGAGCGCCAGATGGTGGCGATGGGACGAGCACTGATGATGGACCCGAAGGTCCTGCTGCTCGACGAGCCGTCCGCGGGCCTCTCGCCGGTGCGTCAGGATGAGGCGTTCCTGCGGGTCTCGGAGATCAACAAAGCGGGCGTGACCTGCATCATGGTCGAGCAGAACGCTCGCCGCTGCCTGCAGATCTGCGACCGCGGCTATGTGCTCGACCAGGGCCGCGATGCCTACACCGGAACAGGTCGAGAGCTGCTGAAGGACCCGAAGGTCACCGAGCTCTACCTCGGCACGCTCGGCGCCTGACCCGCACTGCGAGAGCCCCGGCCCATCAGGGCCGGGGCTCTCGCGTTGCCGTCGTCGGCTCGCGCGTGCGCAGGCGGCCTCGTGCGGAAAGCGGGAAGCGCCCCGCCTCCCGAGGGAGGCGGGGCGCTTCGCGGGTGAGGGGTCAGCCCTCGTACGGCACGTACTTGTTGTCGGCGCCGTACTCGTAGATGTTGATCATGCCCTCGGTCGGGTCGCCGACCTCGTCGAACGTGACCGGGCTCGAGGCACCGTCGTAGTCGGCGACACCGCCGCCGAGGATGATGTCGGCGCAGTCGGCGAACGACGTGCACTTCTCACCCTCGCCCGAACCGCCCGAGACCTCGACCAGCTTCTCGGCGATGTCGGCCGGCTCGGTCGACTGCGCTGCCAGCGACGCGAGCGCGATCAGGTTGACCGCGTCGAACGACTCCGGCGCGTAGGTGTAGTCGGACAGCGCCTCGGTGCCCGACTCCTCGACGAAGGCGTTCAGGCCGTCGACGAACTCCTGCACCTGGTCCGGCGTGGGGCCGGGGTAGGTGCCCTTGGCTCCTTCGAGCAGACCGGCGGGGAAGTCCTTGTCGTAGGCGGCCATGTTGCCGTCGACGAGGAAGAGGTTCTCGGCGTCGAAGCCCTTCTCGATGAGGCTCGGCAGGATCGTCTTCGCCTCGTCGAACGAGATCACGGTGATGGCGTCGGGGTCCTCGGCCAGCACAGCGGCGATCTGCGAGTCGAACGACGTGTCGCCCGGGTTGAAGGTCTCGCTGGCGACGACCTCGCCGCCGGCTCCCTCGAACGCCTCGGTGATGTACTTCGCCAGGCCGGTGCCATAGGCGTCGTTCAGCACGATGAGTCCGAGCGTCTGGTGGCCCAGCTCGCCGAGGAAGTTGCCGTGCACCTCACCCTGCAGCACGTCGGAAGGCGCGGTGCGGAAGTAGAGACCGTTGTCGTCGTACGTGGTGAACGCGTCCGACGTGTTGGCGGGGGAGAACTGGATGACCCCCGCGCCGACGACCTGGTCGATGAACTGCAGCGAGACGCCCGACGAGGCCGCGCCGATGATGGCCGCGGGGTCCTCGCTGAGCAGGCGCGGGATCTCCGACTCGTACTTCTTGTTGTCGAGGTCACCCGAGTCACCGTGGACGACATCGAGCTCCAGGCCCGTCTCCTCGGTGTACTCGTTGATGAGCGACTGCGCGTAGTTCACGCCCTGGATCTCGGGCGGGCCGAGGAACGCGAGCGAACCGGTGACGGGCAGCGCGGTGGCGATCTTCAGCGAGAGATCGCCGCCGGGCTCAGCCGGGCCCGCCGAGGGGTCCTCGGTGGCTGTGCCGCCGCCGCCGGTGGCGCAGCCCGCAAGGGTCAGAGCTGCGGCACCCGTGAGGGCAAGGGCGCCGATCAGCTTCCGGGATCGAACCATGGTGGTTCCGTCCTTTCGTCAGGACCCGCGGATGAGGGACTGGTGACTGCACGCCCAGGGAGCGTTCAGACGGCCGCGGGTAATGGACGGAATCTACCTCCGATTTGTTTCCGCAGTGTTTTACACAGCCCATCTGAGCAGACTGTGATGTCTTTCGGGATCAAATCGTTACCAGAGTTGTCACCTTGCGGTGCAACCTGACTTCCGGCGGTCGATCCGGCGCCTCAGAGCCCTCCGTCGATCACCACCGGCGCCGTCCGAGGGCGCCTGCTGTGGCGGATCTGATCGATCGTCAGCAGGATGCACGCGACCCAGACCATCGCGAAGCCGATCCAGCGGGATGCGGGCATCGGCTCGTGGAGGATGGCGACGCCGACGATGAACTGCAGGATGGGGCCCGCGAACTGCAGCATCCCCATGGTGGCGAGCGGCACGCGGCTCGATCCGGCGGCGAACAGCAGCAGCGGAATCGCGGTGACGGCTCCCGCCGACAGCAGCAGGATCGTGTGCCACGTTCCCGCGGTGCCGAGCGTGATCCCGGTGGTCGCGGCGATGATCCCGAGCTGCGCGATCGCGATCGGCGCCAGCCACAGGGTCTCCAGGGCGAGGCCGCTGATCGCGTCGACCGTGCCGCCGACCTGCTTCTTCACGAGGCCGTAGACGCCGAAGGAGGCGGTCAGCGCGAGCGCGTACCAGGGCACGCGACCGTAGGCGACGATGATCAGGATGACCGCGACGGCCGCGACGCCGATCGCCGTCCACTGCAGGACGCGGACCTTCTCGTGCAGCACCAGCACCGCCAGCAGCACGGTGGTGATCGGGTTGATGAAGTAGCCGAGGCTCGCCTCGAGCACCTGATCGCTCTGCGTCGCGATGACGAAGACCTGCCAGTTGACGTAGATGAGCACGCCGGCGAGCCCCATCAGCAATGCCAGCCGCGGGCGCCGCAGCACCGCGACGAAGCGCGCCCAGCCGCGGGTGACGGTCAGCAGCAGCGCGCAGAACACGAGCGACAGCACAACGCGCCAGGCGACGACCTCCCACGAGCCCGTGGGGGCGAGCGCCACGAAGTACAGCGGCAGGATGCCCCAGAGCACGTACGCGCCGAGCGAGTACAGGGTGCCGGCGGTCTCTCCGTCGCCCTTTGCGCGGACGGGTGCGGGAAGAACGGGAGTTGCGCGGCTCACCGAGTCAGCCTATGTCCCACATCGGACACGCGGCCGCGGCGTCACCGCCATCCTTCGCACGTTGACTGCCATCCGCACCCCGCGCGGAGCGGCGCGGAGCTGCAGGCACAAGGCGCCCACCAGAGCACCCCATGTGGGAGCGAAGCGACCGCGCCGCGGATGCGGCCAACCAGGGCGCCCCGGATGAAGCGAAGCGACAGCCCATCGATCGCGAGCGCCGGCGCGGAGCGTCGGCGGGAGCGATCGATCCTGATCACCGCCCGCTGTGCCCCTTTGGGAGCGAAGTGAGCGTGCCGCGGACGCGGCCAACCAGCGCGCCCGGATGGAGCGAAGCGACAGCCCATCGATCGCGAGTCCCGACGCGAAGCGTCGGGCGAGTGATCGATCAGCGCGCGGCATAAGAAAGAGGCCCGGATCCGAAGATCCGGGCCTCTCGAAGAACTGCGGTGCGTCTCAGCGGACCACGACGGCGAGGACGTCGCGCGCCGAGAGAACGAGGAACTCGTCGGCGCCGAACTTCACCTCGGTGCCGCCGTACTTGCTGTAGAGCACGCGGTCGCCGACCGCGACGTCGAGCGGAACGCGGTTGCCGTTGTCGTCGATGCGACCCGGGCCCACCGCGACGACCTCACCCTCCTGGGGCTTCTCCTTCGCGGTATCGGGGATGACGAGACCACTCGCGGTGGTCTGCTCGGCCTCGACCTGCTTGATGACGATGCGGTCCTCGAGCGGCTTGATGGAAACCGACACGGTGTACCTCTTCTTTCCTGTGCTTCGTACGGGAAGACTGTTTCGCACTCTCCCCCGGAGAGTGCTAACTGCAAGTGTAGGAGGCTCGCTGGCACTCATGCAACGCGAGTGCCAGCACTGGGTCGCGCGGCGGCGCGCCTACGCTGGACGGATGGATTCCGCTGAGCTCGATGCGCTGCTGACCCGGGAGGGGCTCGCGCTGCTCGAGTCGCTCGGCGCCACGGAATCGGCCGACGACGTCGCCCGCACCGTGTCGCGTCTTCGCGCCGCCGGGCACTCCCCCGAGCTGGTGTCCGCGGTGGTCGGGCAGGCCCGCCTGCGTGAGCGCGCGGTCGCGAAGTTCGGCGAGTTCGCGTCGCGCATGCTGTTCACCCGCGCGGGCCTCGAGCAGGCGACGCGGATGAGCGTGTCCGCCCATCATGCGCATCGGATGCGGGGGGCGGGGATCGGCCGGGTCGCCGACCTCGGATGCGGCATCGGCGGCGATTCGCTCGCGTTCGCCGCGGTGGGCCTTGGCGTGCTCGCCGTCGACGCGGATCCCGTCACTGCCGCCCTCGCCGCGTACAACCTGGCGCCGTTCGGCGCCGATGTCGCCGTGCGGTCGGCGCTCGCGCAGGATGTCGACCTCGCCGACGTGGACGCCGTCTGGCTCGATCCGGCCCGCCGCACCGCCGGACACGGCGAGACCGCGCGCGTCGCGGCATCCGACTACTCCCCTCCGCTCGACTGGGTGTTCGACCTGGCCGCGCGCATGCCGGCGGGTGTGAAACTCGGGCCCGGCCACGACCGCGAGGCGCTGCCCGCGGGCGACGGCGTCGAGACCCAGTGGATCAGCGTGGACGGCTCGACCGTCGAGCTCGTCGTGTGGACCGGATCGCTCGCGCGACCGGGCGTGGGAAGGTCGGCGCTTGTGCTGCGCGGCGAGACCGCGCACGAGCTCACCGCGTCGGCGGACACCCCGGATGAGGACGTCCGCGAGCTGTCGGCGTTCGTCCACGAGCCGGAGGGCGCGATCATCCGGGCGCGGCTCGTCGGCGACGTCGCCCGCGCGCTGGAGGCGGGACCGATCGCGCCCGGGATCGCCTACCTCACGGGGGATGCGCCGGCCACGAGCCCGTTCGTGTCGTCGTTCCGCGTGCGCGAGACGCTGCCCGCCGATCCGAAGCCGCTGGCGAAGGCCCTGCGTGCCCGCGGCATCGGCACGCTCGAGATCAAGAAGCGCGGCGTCGACATCGACCCGGCCGCCCTGCGCAAGCGCCTCGCGCTGAAGGGCCCGGAATCCGCCACGCTGCTGCTCACCCGGGTCGGCGGCAAGCGCCTGGCGATCCTCGCGGACCGCGTCCCCCGGGGCTGATCCCGCCCACCCTCGCTCGTTGAGCGACGAGCACAGCCCACCCCTCGCTCGTTGAGCGACGAGCGCAGCGAGGAGTCGAAACGCGCCAAACCCGCCCCAGGC
>NZ_JADGLL010000039.1 GCF_015235415.1 Microbacterium paludicola
GAACGGGATCATCGAGCTCCACCGCCGCCTCGCCCGCGGCTACCGCAACCGGCACAACTACCGGCTCCGCATGCTCCTCGCCGCCGGCGGACTCACCCCATGACCCCCACCGGATGTCCGAAGAGCCACATATGTGCCATTTCCATGCCATTCCATCCCGGAAAATGCCATCTTCACGCGAAACCTACAGCGTCACTGTGTAGGTTCCGCCCGAAGTTGGCATCGCAACCCGGGGTTTTCGGGGGAGTTGGCACGCCTCGAGCGACGATCTGTTCGCGAAAGATGGCACATTCCTACACAGCTCCGCGCATGTGCCCGCGGGTGAGGGCAAGATGTCGACTGAGCCGAGCTTGAAACGCGGAGCTCTGCTCCTCGACGGCTCAGCGTCGAGCGCCTCGAACGTGTAGCGGACGGCCCCTGTTGCGAGGCTGATCGCCTCGGTCTCGAGCACCGTGAGCTTGATCGGCGAATGCCGGAAAGCACCCTGGGGAACGTCGGTAACCGCGTCCGTCCCCTGCACAGTGATTCGCCCACGATCCTCGGTGTTGATCTTGTACTTGTGATCTTTCCCAAGGCTGTGCACCTCGCCGGTGATCTCCGCCTCGCTCGTTCACTCAGGACCCGACGACGAGAGGGACGCAGGACGCTTCCGCAGCAGGTCGGCTACGAACAACGCGGTGATCCCGGAGATGTTCTCGATCGTCAGCGACATCGAGGCGGAAGTCCGCATCGCCCTCGATCGTGTGCGTGTTGCGCGTCAGGGTGGGATCGGCCCAGATCCGCCTCTGCGTCCGCGGCCACCACGTACCCTTCTCGATCTCGTCGGCGGCGCGCTGGGCGTTGACCACGATCTTGGCCTCCTCGGCCCAGAGAACGATGCACAGGCCTACAGTCCATGGCTCGGACGCAGCTTCGATAACCACCACAATGACCGAGCCGTCTCAGGGTGCTCGGTTCTCCGCTACCGATATCTCGCACCATGCACCGGCTCACTCGGGGGCGTGCTCCTGACGCAGTCCGACGAACCCGCGGGCGAGCGCGGCGCGGGTGGCCTCCACAGAGGGCGAGCTCTTCGACGAGGCGCGCACCGCGGTGAAGATCTCGCGATGTGGCGACCCGGGCAGGTCGATGAGGCGCACGTGGGCGTCGTCGTCGGCGAGGGCAAGATCCGGGACCAAGCCCACCGCGTGGCCGGCCTGCACCAAGCGGATATGTGCCAGCAGATCCGCGGCGGCGAAGCGCACGTCCGGCTCGAAGCCCACGGCGCGGCACTGCTGCACGGCCCAGGCACGGGCGGCCGTGCCCTCCGGCTCCATCACCCAAGCGGCGTAGCGCGCGTCGGCGAGCGAGGCGATCCGGCTCTCCGGTGCCACCGCGAGGCGGATCGGGTCGACGCCCAGCAACTCGCGATCGAGGCCGCCACGGTGGGGGCGGGTGTGCCCCGGGTACTGCTCGGCGATCGCGATGTCGTAGCCGCGCGCCTCGACCTCGAACAGTCCGGCCTCCGGCGGCACGACCGACACCTCCACGCGCAGGCCCGGCCGCTCCTCCACGAGGATCTCAAGCGCCCGCGGCACGAGCGCGCGCGCCGCGGTCTGCAGCGCGGCAATGCGGACGGGGCCGATGCTCGGTGCGAGGGCGTCGAGGTCAGCGCGCACCTCCTCCTCGAGCGCGAGCACGCGCGCCGCGTGCGCAGCCACGAGCTCGCCGTGCGCGTTCAGCCGCACCCGGCGCCCGTCGGGCTGCAGCAACGGCACGCCGACCTCCCGCTCGAGCTGCGACAGCTGCTGCGAGACGGTCGACGGGCTATAGCTCAGGGCGGCAGCGACCTCGGTGATCGTGCCGCGCAGCTGCAGCTCGCGCAGCAGTTGCAGGCGCTTGATGCTCCAAGCCTCCGTCACGGTTCGACTCTATCGAACGGAGGCGTTCGAATCTGCGCGCTTTTCTTGAACGGTAGGCGGATCGCACACTGGATCCGTCCCTGTGAGAAAGGCCCGCCCATGACCATCGAGTCGTCCGTCGACCCCGGCGCCCGTGCGGAGCGCCGCGGCATCGATCCCGCCCTCGCCGGGGAGGCAATCGCCCAGGTGCGCACGTGGCTCGACGCCGCTCGTCACGAGAAGGTCGACGCGAGCGCGAAGAACCTCGCCGGCGTGCTGCGCGACCCGAACGGCCTCGCCTTCACCGTCGGCTTCGTCGACGGCGTCGTCCGCCCCGAGGACACCCACGTCGCGGCGCGCAACCTCGCGGGCCTCGTGCCGCTGATCCCGTCGTTCCTTCCCGCGCCGCTGCGGGGACTCATCCGACTCGGCGCGTTCTTCGCCCCGATCCTGCCGGGCATCGTCGTCCCCGCCAGCCGCGCGGTGCTGCGCCGCATGGTGCGCCATCTGATCGTCGACGCGCGCGACGAGAAGCTCGGATCGGCGCTGGCCGGCATCCAGGGCGACGGCGTGCGCCTCAACGTGAACCTGCTCGGCGAGGCGATCCTCGGCCGTCGCGAGGCGGAGCGCCGCCTCGCCGGCACGCGCCGGCTGCTCGAGCGCGCCGACGTCGACTACGTCTCGATCAAGGTCTCCTCCACCGTCGCGCCCCACAGCCCGTGGGCGTTCGACCAGGCCGTCGACGACGCCGTCGCCGCCCTCGCCCCGCTCTACGACACGGCCCGCGCGGGCGGCAAGTTCATCAACCTCGACATGGAGGAGTACAAGGATCTCGACCTGACCCTCGCGGTCTTCACAACGATCCTGGACCGCCCCGAGAACTCTCGGCTCGAGGCCGGCATCGTGCTGCAGGCGTACCTGCCCGACGCGCTCGGCGCCATGATCCGCCTGCAGGAGTGGGCCGCCGCCCGCGTCGCCCGCGGCGGCGCCCCGATCAAGGTGCGCGTAGTGAAGGGCGCGAACCTGCCGATGGAGCAGGTCGACGCCGAGACCCACGGATGGCCGCTCGCCACCTGGCAGAGCAAGCAGCACAGCGACGCGTCGTACAAGGCGGTGCTCGACTACGCCCTCACCGCCGAGCGCGTCGCGAACGTGCGGATCGGCATCGCCGGGCACAACCTGTTCGACATCGCGCTCGCGTGGCTGCTCGCGCAGCGGCGCGGCGCCGAGGCGGGCATCGAGTTCGAGATGCTGCTCGGCATGGCCACCGCGCAGGCCGGCGTGGTGCGCCGCGAGGTCGGATCGCTGCTGCTCTACACGCCCGTTGTCCACCCGGACGAGTTCGACGTCGCGATCGCCTACCTGATCCGCCGCCTCGAGGAGGGCGCGAGCCCCGAGAACTTCATGTCGGCCGTGTTCGACCTCGACACCGACGAGCGCCTGTTCGAGCGCGAGAAGCAGCGCTTCCTCACCTCGATCGCACTGATGCCGCAGGAGGTGCCCGCGTCGAACCGAGTGCAGGATCGCCGCCTGCCGCAGGAGCCGGGTGCCCGCGACGGCTTCGAGAATGCGCCCGACACGGATCCGAGCCTCGCGGCGAACCGCGAGTGGGCGGCCGGCATCCGCGCGCGCATGCAGAGATCGGCGCTCGGCGCGGACACCCTAGCGGTGCACACCGTCACCGACCCCGCCGCCCTCGATGAGATCGTCGCGGGCGCCGCCGCCGCGGGCGAGGCCTGGCGCGCGCTGGGCGCCGCGGGACGCGCGGAGATCCTGCACCGCGTGGGCGACGTGCTCGAAGCGCGCCGCGCCGACCTGCTCGAGGTGATGGGATCCGAGTGCGGCAAGGTCATCGAGCAGGGCGACCCGGAGGTCTCCGAGGCGATCGACTTCGCCCACTACTACGCCGCCGCCGCCCTCGAGCTCGAGAACGTCGACGGCGCGGAGTTCACTCCGGCAGGGCTGACGGTCGTCACCCCGCCGTGGAACTTCCCCATCGCGATCCCGGCGGGATCGACCCTCGCCGCCCTCGCCGCCGGGTCGCCGGTCATCCTCAAGCCCGCCCCGAACGCCAGCCGCTGCGGTGCCGTGCTCGCCGAGGCGCTGTGGGAGGCGGGCGTGCCGCGCGAGGTGCTGCGCCTCGTGCAGGTCGAGGAGAACGGCCTCGGATCGCGCCTGATCGCCCACGAGAAGGTCGAGCGGGTCATCCTGACCGGCGCGTACGAGACGGCCGAGCTGTTCCGCTCGCTGCGGCAGGATCTCCCCCTGCTCGCCGAGACCAGCGGCAAGAACGCCATCATCGTCACCCCGAGCGCCGACCTCGACCTCGCCGCCAAGGACGTCGCGTACTCCGCCTTCGGCCACGCCGGGCAGAAGTGCTCGGCCGCCTCGCTGGTCGTGCTCGTCGGATCCGTCGCGAAGAGCGAGCGCTTCCGCCGTCAGCTGCTCGACGCCGTCGAGGGCTACGAGGTGGGCATGCCGTGGGAGGAGGGCTCGCGGATCGGGCCGCTCATCGAGCCGGCGTCCGGCAAGCTCGCCCGCGCCCTGACGCAGCTCGAGCCCGGCCAGACCTGGCTGCGCGAGCCCGAGCGGCTCGACGACGCCGGCGCCCTGTGGCGCCCGGGCATCCGCGACGGTGTGCGCCCCGGCAGCGAGTTCCACACCACCGAGTACTTCGGGCCGGTGCTGGGCATCATGACCGCCGAGACCCTCGACGAGGCGATCGAGATCGTCAACGCCGTCGAGTACGGCCTCACCTCGGGCCTGCACGCGCTCGATCCCGACGAGATCGCGACCTGGCTGGAGCGGATCGAGGCGGGCAACGCCTACGTGAACCGCGGCACCACGGGTGCCATCGTGCAGCGCCAGCCGTTCGGCGGCTGGAAGAAGTCGGCGGTCGGCGCGGGCACGAAGGCCGGTGGCCCGAGCTACCTGTTCGGGCTCGGATCCTGGGCGGATGCCCCGGTCGCCGGCGGGGTGGGGGAGCTCGACGCGCTGGCGCGACGCGCGGTCGCGGCGGTCTCCGACCCCACCGAGGCAGCGTGGCTCGCGGCGGCGCTGCGCACCGATGTCCTCGCGTACGAGACCGAGTTCGGCGTCGCCCGCGACGTGCAGGGCCTCACGCTCGAGCAGAACGTGCTGCGCTACGCCCCCGTCCCCGTGACGGTGCGCTTCGAGGGCGACCGCGTCGCCGAGCTGATCCGCATCGTCGCCGCCGGCGCGCGCGCAGGCTCGGCGCTCACGGTGAGCGTCGCGGCCGAACTCCCGGCCGGGGCGCGTGGGTACGTCGCCGAGGTCGGCGCGACGGTCGCGACCGAGGATGCGGCCGCCTGGGCGGCCCGTGCCGTCGCGCTGACGGACGGAGGCGGCCGCATCCGCCTCATCGGGGGGACCGCCGCGGCGGTCTGCGACGCGACGGGCGGCTCCCCGAACGTCGCGGTCTACGGCGGCCCGGTCGTCTCGGCCGGCCGCGTCGAGCTCCTGCCGTTCCTCCGCGAGCAGGCCGTGTCGATCACGGCGCACCGCTTCGGCAACCCGCGCCGGTACGACGTCCCGGCCCTCGCCGGAGCCTGAGAGGTCTGTCACAGCGCGCCGCTGAGGTATCCAACAGAGCAGAACCATGACGTATTTGGTCGCCGCCTGCGGCGTTACGAGCTATGCGACCCGCGACGCCGAGCTCAGCCACGGTCCCCGCCGCGTCAAAGCCGGTGGCGCCGTTGACCACCGACACCGTGCCCAAGACCGCGGTGCACCGGATCGGAGGATGGACGCTCGGAGGCATGGCCAAGGGCGCCGGCATGCTCGCCCTGGCCTCGCCACGATGCTCGTTGTCATCACGACCGACGCCGTGCTCGACGCCGCCGAGCTCGATGCGCGGCTACGCGCGGGGACGCACGTGAGCTTCGACCGGCTCGGCTCCGACGGCTGCATGTCGACCAACGACCAGGTCACGCTGCTGGCCAGCGGCGCGAGCGGCGTCACGCCCGACGAGACGGCGTCCGAGAGGCGCTGATCGACCTCTGCCGCGAGCGGCAGGACGACGCCGAGGGCGCCAGCCACGCGATCACCATCGAGGTGACCGGCGCCGAGACCGAGACGACGCTGTCGAGGTGGGCTGTTCCGTCGCGCGCAACAACCTGTTCGAGGCCGCGATCTTCGGCAACGCCCCCAACCGGGGTGATCCTCACCAAGGACCTCGCCCGACTACTTGCACGAGTACAGCGCCTACTCCTAATAGACGCCGACCACCTCGACCCGAAGGACACGAGCCCCAGGAGACCGCTGCGAAGGCTGCGACCTCATCGAACGCTGCCGTGAGCGAAGAAGTACATCGACGAGCTCCTGAAGTACGGCGGCAACGCGATGATCAGTGAGGACCTGCATGACGCCTTCGCATGAGAGAACATGCTCCATCGGCTCGCGATTCCGAACACATGACTCGCCGTGCACGACCGTGCTCAGTCATTACCGGTGATGCGGCTACTGCTCACTGCGATCGCGCGCGCTCGTCCGCGGAGACGCCGGCGCAACCACGGAGCGCCAGATCGACACCTCGGCCGAAACACATGACAGGGTGGCTTCGCGCATCTCTCGGACCAGAAGCGCGAGGCGAGCGAAGATGAGCCTCTGCACACGCCTCATATCCGATCCTTTCGTCGTTCGAATCGCACCTTCCCCCGCCAACGCGGAGTGATCGTGAAGCCACCTGACGGGAAATTTCCTCACATCATGGCATCCGAGGCGAGCGACGTCACCAGTCATCACAACCGGTTTTCGGCAGCGAGCTCCCGCGCGCGTACCAGCGCGGCCGAGGTCGCCTCTCGGAAGAGCCCGCCGAGTTCCGCGCGCTGCAGCACAGCGATCGCGCGCTCGGTAGTGCCCTTGGGACTCGTAACGCGGCGGCGCAATTCGGCGGGGTCCGCGGGTGTGGCGCCGAGCAGGTCGGCTGCCCCGCGGAACGTACCCTGGACCATCACGCGGGCGTCTGCCTCTCTGAAGCCCATGTCGATCGCGACGCGGGTGAGCTCCTCGATCAGCAAGAAGACGTAAGCCGGTCCGGATCCGGAAATCGCCGACACCTCGTCGATCTGCTCCTCCGACACTTCGATCACCGCGCCGACCCTCTCGAACAGCCGGCGCGCGATCGACACCTCCTCCGACGTCGCGTTCGGACCGGGCGCCAGGCCCGTGACGCCGCTTCCGACCAGCGAAGGCGTGTTCGGCATAGCACGGAACACGGTCACCCCCTCACCGAGGACGGATCGGAACGTCTGCAGGGGCACCCCGACGGCAAGGCTGATCACCATCGCGTCCGCGCGCAGATGGGGCGCGATGTCGCGCAGCAGGTCGGGCACCATTGCGGGCTTCACGCCGACGAGCACGACCCGAGCGGAGGCAGCGGCACGGGCGTTCCCGCCGGGCTCGGCCTCGAGCGCGATGCTGTCCACGCCGACGAGCCCCGTCAGCTCCGCGGCCTTCACCCTCGTGCGGTTCGTGGCGAAGATCCGGGGTTCGCCCGCGAATGCCTCCACGGCGATCCCGCTCGCGACGACGCCGCGCAGGATCGCTCCTCCCATCGACCCAGCACCGAGGAAGGCGAGAGGGGGCAGCGAGTCACTCATGACGGCCAGCCTATATGTGACATATGACAACGGGGAAAGAAGCCTCGACGCGACCCACGGGAGACACCGCGCCGCTCGACACGGCGCCCGGCTCGCCCGAGTGCCGTGCGCCAGCGGCGCCGAGGAGCGCAAATCTCCGGAGTGCGGAGCGCTGTGGCCTATCCTCAGGGGTGCCATCTCACATAGAACAGGCCGGGCAAGAGGAGCGCCATGATGAAGTCGACCGTCGAGGTCATCACAAGGAGCCCCAGTCTGCGCGACCACGTCGAGGAGGCACTCGCGAGCGCGATCATCTCCGGCGGCCTCGCGCCCGGCGAGCTGCTCACGGCCCCGACGCTCGCACAGCGCTTCGGCGTCTCGGCCACCCCCGTCCGCGAGGCCATGCTGAACCTCCAGAAGCGCGGGTTCGTCGAACCCGTCCGCAACAAGGGCTTCCGCGTCACCGACGTGAGCGAGGAGGACCTGCGCACGATCGTCGAGGTCCGTCTGATGCTGGAGCCGCCCGCGATGGCGCGCCTGGCGGGGGACGTGCCCGCCGGTGACGTGGACGGCCTGCGCGGCGCAGCCGATCGGATCGTGCAGGGTGCGGCGGCAGGAGACCTCGCGGCGTATCTCACCGCAGACACCGCGTTCCACATCAGCCTCACGGACCTGCTCGGAAACCAGCGGCTCACGAACCTCATCGCCGAGTTGCGCGCCCAGACGCGCCTGCCCGGCCTCGCGGGGATGCTCAGCAGCGAAGAGCTCACGGTCTCGGCCCAGGAGCACCACGAGCTCCTCGACCTCCTCGTGGCCGGCAAGGCGCGCGAGGCCGAGAGCCTGATGCGCCGCCACATCAGCCACGTCATCGGATGGTGGGCGGGCCGCCCCGAGACCTGATCGGGTCGCCTCCAGCGTAACTCCCGTGAAACAAAATGTGTGACATAGTACTGTCCGAAGCGGCCGCTCCTGGCCGCAGAGGGGAGCACCATGTCCTACGACGTCATCGTGATCGGCGCGGGCATCATCGGCGCCGCCGCGGCTCGTTCGCTCGCCCTCACGGGACGGCGGGTGGCCGTCGTGGAGCGCGGCGCCGCGGCGTCGGGCACGTCGGCGCACGGTGAGGGCAATCTGCTGGTCAGCGACAAGGGTCCCGGCCCCGAGTTGGATCTCGCGCTCGACGCGAGCTCACGGTGGCCGCGCGTCGCCGCCGAACTGGCGGACGAGAACCCCGAGATCCCCTCGATCGAGTTCGAGCCCAAGGGCGGTGTCGTCGTCTCGACGACCGAGCAGGGCGCCCAGCCGCTCCTCGACTTCGCCGCACGACAATCCGCCGCGGGTGTCGATGCCCGGCCGATCGGCATCACGGAGGCCCGCCGGCTCGAGCCCTGGCTGAACGAGCGCTTGACCGCGGCCGTCTGGTACCCGCAGGACGCGCAGGTGCAGCCGACGATCGCGACCGAGGCCTTCCTCGCCTCCGCGCGCCGCGCCGGCGCACGCGTCCACACCGGGACGACCGTGCTCGGCCCACTCGAGGACGCCGGCGGTGCACTCGTCGGGGTCCGGACCGATCGCGGATCCGTCGCCGCCCCGGCCATCATCAACTGCGCCGGCCCCTGGGCCGGGCACGTCGCGGATCTTCTCAGGGCTCCGATCCCCGTGCGCCCCCGGCGCGGTATGGTTCTCGTCACCACGCGAATGCCGCACCGTGTGCGGCACAAGGTCTACGACGCCGACTACGTGGGCGCGGTGGGCTCCAGCGATGCGGCGCTGCAGACATCGAGCGTCGTCGAGTCGACCGCGGCCGGGACGGTCCTGATCGGCTCGTCCCGCCAGCAGGTCGGCTTCAGCGACGAGTTCCGCGCCGAGATCGTCGCCGAGCTCGCGCGCAAGGCGATGCTGCTGTTCCCCTTCCTGCGGCACGCCTCGGCACTGCGGTCCTACTCCGGGTTCCGCCCCTACATGCCCGATCACCTCCCCCTGATCGGACCGGACCCTCGGCGGCCGGGCCTGTGGCACGCGGCGGGTCACGAGGGGGCGGGCATCGGTCTCGCGGTGTCGACGGCGGCTCTCCTCACGGACCTCATGGACGGGCGCCCGACGGCCGTGGCGCCCGACGGGTTCGCCGTGGATCGCCCGACGCTGGCGCCGCACCTCGAGGAGGTCGCCGCGTGACCACATCCTCCGTGCCCCGGGACGCGGATGCCGTGCACCCCGCGGCGTCCGCCCCGCTCTCCGTGACGATCGACGGCACGCCCGTCCCCGGTGTCGCCGGGCAGTCGCTCGCCGGCGTCCTGCTGGCGTCCGGGCGGCTCTCCTGGCGCGTCACCAGCGTCGGCGGGCGTCCCCGCGGCGTCTTCTGCGGGATCGGCGTGTGCTTCGACTGCCTGGCGGAGGTCAACGGGCTCCGCGACGTGCGCCTGTGCCAGCGCCAGGCGCGCGACGGCGACGTGGTCGTCACCCAGCACGACCCTCTCCCCGAGCCGCCATCCCACCCGGACGAGGGTGCGCGATGACGCACGCAGTTCTCGTCGTCGGCGGCGGCCCCGCGGGACTGGCCGCAGCCGCCGCCGCGCTCGACGCGGGCGCCTCCGTCACGCTGCTGGATTCCGGCCGCGACGTGGGCGGTCAGTACTGGAGACATCTCCCCACCGAGCGATCGGGAGAGCACGAGTCGCTGCTGCACCACGGCTGGGAGCGCTTCGCAGCCCTGCGAGCCGATGTCACCGCGCGCGCCACCGTGCTCCTGGAAGGCCAGGTCTGGTCAATCCAGCCGGATCGCGACGCCCCGGGCGGCCTCGCCGTCGACATCGCTACAGGGCCGGCCGACGGTATCGACGGGGAGCCGCACCGGTTCCGCCCCGACGCGATCGTGCTCGCTACCGGCGCCCACGATCGCACCCTCCCCTTCCCCGGCTGGGAGCTTCCCGGGGTGTTCACCGGCGGCGCCGCCCAGGCGCTCGCCAAGAGCGAGCGGATCCGGATCGGCGAACACGTCGTCGTCGCCGGCGCCGGGCCCTTCCTGCTGCCCGTCGCGGCCTCCGTCGCAGAGACCGGCGCTCGGGTGGCCGGCGTCTTCGAGGCCAATCGGATCCCCGCGCTGACCCGCGGGTGGCTGCCCCGCCCGTGGGAGCTGGTCGGCGCCGCAGGCAAGGGCAGAGAGCTCGCGGGCTACGTCGGCGCCTTCGCGCGCCATCGCATCCCCTATCGACTCGGCGCCGCGGTCGTCGCCGCGCACGGCGAGGAGCACGTCGAGTCCGTCACCATAACCGACGTCGCGGCCGACTGGAGCCCGATCGCGGGGTCGGAGCGCACGATCGCCGCCGACGCCGTGTGCGTCACGCACGGTTTCACCCCGCGGATCGAGCTGGCGATCGCGGCGGGCTGCGCGATCGACCGAGGCTTCGTCACCGTCGACGACCGGCAGCGCACGTCGGTTCGCGGCGTCTACGCCGCGGGCGAGATCACCGGCATCGGCGGAGTCGACAAGGCGCTGGCCGAGGGGACCATCGCCGGACACGCGGCGGCGGGCTGGCCACCGGACGCACCGCGTTCGCTCCGCGCGGCGCTGCGCCGTCGCGCGACGGCCGCCGGCTTCGCGAAGAGGCTCGAGGCGGCGCACGGCATCCGCTCCGGGTGGCACTCCTGGTTGCGGGACGACACCCTCGTCTGCCGCTGCGAGGAGGTCTCCTACGGTGCCGTGCGACGAACGGCGGCCGCCACGTCCGCCGAGGGCCTGCGTTCCCTGAAGCTCGCCACACGCGCCGGCCTGGGCGCCTGCCAGGGCCGCATGTGCGGGCGTTCGCTCGAGGAGCTCGCCGCGCGCCTCTCGCCGTCCGGCGCGCTTCGGGACGCGGGGCACGGCCCCGGCCGGGGAGCGAGCACCGACCGGCGGCCCATCGTCACCCCGCAGCGACTGGGCGACCTCGCGCGCCTCGCCTCACCCCCTCCGCCGTCCGACGGGCTCCCTCGGACCACCACGAACTGATCGATTCGAAAGGACATCATGGAAGCTCAGAGCATCCTCGGCGGCGTCATCGTCGCCACCGCGCTCCCGTACAAGCAGGACGCATCCGCCCCGGCCGGCCTGGCCGTCGACTACGACCGCTACGCGGAGCACTGCGACTGGCTGATCTCGAACGGCTGCCACGGTGTGGGCCCGAACGGGTCGCTCGGCGAGTACTCCTCGCTCACGGACCAGGAGCGCCGCCGCGTCGTGCAGGTGGCCGTGGAGGCGGTCGGCGACCGCGGCGTCGTCATCGCCGGTGTGCACGCGCCCGGATCCCACCAGGCCCGGCGCTGGGCGGAGCTCGCCGCCGAGGACGGCGCGCACGGCGTGCTCGCGCTGCCCCCGACCATGTATCGCGCCAGCCGCAACGAGATCTTCGCGCACTACGCGCAGATCTCCGAGGCCGGCCTGCCGATGATGATCTACAACAACCCGATCGACACGAAGGTCGACCTCGTCCCCGACCTCGTCGCGGAGCTCGCGGCGATCGAGAACGTCAAGGCGGTCAAGGAGTTCTCCGGGGACGTCCGGCGCGCCTTCGAGATCCAGGAGCTGTGCGACATCGACGTCATCGCCGGCGCGGACGATGTGACGCTGGAGCTGCTCCTGGACGGGGCGGTGGGATGGTTCGCCGGCTTCCCCAACACGTTCCCGCGGGAGTCGGTCGAGATCTTCGACCTCGCCAGCTCCGGTCGCTACGAGGAGGCGCGCGAGCTCTACAAGCAGCTCGTGGCGGTGTTCCGCTGGGACTCGCGGACCGAGTTCGTGCAGGCCATCAAGCTCGGCATGGAGATGGTGGGCCGCTACGGCGGACCATGCCGCCCGCCGCGTGGCCCGCTCACGCCGGAGCACGAGGCGACCGTCCGACGCGACATGCAGCGCGCGATCGAGTACATCTCCTCCCGTCAGCCGGTGCTCGCCTGACATGCGCGCCTCGCGGCTCTTCTCCGCGGTCGACTCCCACACCGAGGGCATGCCGACGCGGGTGATCACCGGCGGGATCGGGGTCATCCTGGGCGCGACCATGAACGAGCGGCGCCTGTATGCGATCGAGCATCTGGACGGCGTGCGCCGGCTGCTGGTGAACGAGCCGCGAGGGCACGCCGCGATGAGCGGCGCGATCCTGCAGCCGCCCACCCGGGCGGACGCCGACTTCGGCGTGCTGTACATCGAGGTGTCCGGCTTCCTGCCGATGTGCGGCCACGGCACCATCGGAGTGGCGACGGTGCTCGTCGAGACGGGTATGGTTCCCGTGACCGAGCCCGTCACGGAGATCCGCCTCGACACCCCGGCGGGTCTCGTGATCGCCCGGGTGGCGGTTCGCGACGGGCATGCAGACAGCGTGACGATCGAGAACGTGCCGAGCTACGCGGAGCGGCTGGACCGCCTCATCCGCGTGCCGGGCCTGGGCCCCGGGGGCGAGCGGGAAGTGCCGTACAGCCTGGCCTTCGGCGGCAACTTCTACGCCATGGTGGATCTGGACGACGTGGGCCTGCCGTTCGACCGCGCCCGGCAGCACGACATCCTGGACGCCGGCCTGAAGATCATGGACGCGATCAACACGCAGGACGCACCCCGCCATCCGGAGATCGACGGGGTGGATCACTGCCACCACGTCGAGTTCATCGCACGCGGCTCCGATGCCCGCCACTCCCGGCACGCGATGGCCATCCACCCGGGGTGGTTCGACCGGTCCCCGTGCGGGACGGGCACCTCGGCGCGCATGGCGGAGCTGTGGGCGCGCGGCGAGCTCGCGCTGGAGACCGACTTCGTCAACGAGTCGTTCATCGGATCCCGGTTCGTCGGTCGCCTGCTGCGGGAGACCGAGGTCGCGGGCATCCCCGCGGTCGTGCCCACGATCACCGGGCGCGCCTGGATCACCGGCGTGGGCCAGTACCTCCTCGACCCATCCGACCCCTTCCCGGAAGGATTCGCATTCTGATGACCGATCTCGAGCAGGCCCTCGAGCGCGCCGCGTCCGCGGCGGCCGCACTGTCGCGGATCGCACCGCGGCTACGGGCCGCAGCGCTCGTGGCGGCCGCCGACGCGCTGGACGCCCGCGCCGACGAGCTCATCCCGGTCGCGATGCGCGAGACGGGGCTCGCCGAGCCGCGTCTGCGCGGGGAGCTGCGGCGGACCACGGTGCAGCTGCGGCTGTTCGCCGAGGTCGTGGTGGACGGCTCGTATCTCGATGTCCGCATCGACGAGGCGGACCCGGACTTCGTGCTGGGACCGCGCCCCGACCTGCGTCGGGTGATGGAGCCGGTCGGTCCCGTGCTCAACTTCGCCGCGAGCAACTTCCCCTTCGCCTTCTCGGTCGCCGGCGGCGACACCGCGGCGGCGCTCGCGGCCGGCTGCCCGGTCGTCGTCAAGGCTCACCCCGGGCATCCCGAGCTCTCGCGCCGTGTGGCCGATGCCGTGGCGGCCGCCCTCGAGTCGGCGGGGATGCCGGTCGGGACGCTGCAGCTGATCGAGGGACAGGAGGACGGCGTGACCGCCCTGCTCGATCCGAGGGTGTCGGCCGCCGCGTTCACCGGCTCGACGACCGCGGGCGTGCATCTCGCGAGCCTGGCCGCCTCGCGCCCCGTCCCGATCCCGTTCTACGGAGAGCTGGGCAGCGTCAACCCCGTCTTCGTCACGCCGTCCGCGGCCGGGGAGGCCGACTCGCTCGCCGCCGCGTTCGTCGCGAGCGTGAGCGGATCGGCGGGGCAGCTCTGCACGAAGCCCGGTTTCCTCTTCGTCCCGGAGGGCGCGGGCCTGGACGCCGCGATCTCCCGGGCCGTGTCCGATGTGCCGGAGCACCGCCTGCTGCACCCCGGCATCGCGGCGGGGTACCGTGCGCGACGCGACGCGATCCTCGGCGCGGGCGGCGTGAGCGTGATCGCCGAGGGCGCGATCCGGGAGACGGACGACGGCACGTACGCGACGCCGACGATTGTGCGCACGAGCCTGCGCACGCTGATCGAGGAACGGGACGCGCTGCTGGACGAGGCCTTCGGCCCGCTCTCGATCGTCGTGGAGTATCCGGATCCCGCAGCGCTCGCGTCGGTGGCGCGAGACCTCTTCCCCGGGAACCTCACCGCCACGGTCCACCTGGCGGAGGGCGACCCGGAGGCGTCGCTCCCCGCGTTGATCGACGCGCTGGCGCGCACGTCCGGGCGCGTGCTGGTCGGAGGATGGCCGACGGGCGTCGCGGTGACCCCCGCGATGGAGCACGGCGGACCGTTCCCCGCGACCACGCAGGGCGGCACATCCGTCGGCACGGCGGCGATCGGCCGGTTCCTCCGCGGCGTCGCCTACCAGGGCGTCCCCGCAGCACTGCTGCCTCCGTCCCTCCGCGACGACAATCCGTGGCGGATCCCGCAGCGTCGGACCCCGCGGGGAGCATCGGCGGCCTGGGGGACGCTGACGGGCGTCGGCACGAGCGAGGTCCTTCCCGAGACGACAGGAGTCGAAGCATGATCCGCACCGTCCTGCCCCTGCGCGTGCACCCTTCGAAAGTCGAGGCCGTGCTCGAGCTGTATCGCCGCAAGGAGATCCTGCAGTTCTCGGCCGATCACGCCGACCTCGTGCACACCGAGATCTCCGTGGCGGCCGACGGCTCCGGCGACATGATCGTCACCGCCGTGTGGCCGAGCGCGGAGGCCTACCAGGGCTGGCTCGACCATCCGTGGCGCGCCGAGGCCGGCGACGAGCTGAACGAGCTCCTGGCCGACGCCGAGGTGGGGGTCGGGCGGATCTACGTCATCGACCACGAGGCGCGTCCGAGTTGAGCGCCGGTGTCGACTCTGGGGCCAGGCACGTGATCGACGGCGCCGCGCCTCTTCTGACACCGGACTCGTTTCCGGCTCGTCGGCCGGGCCTGCTCGCTGGCGGCTTGACCGCGGTTGCTCCGACTGTCGCCAGCATCGAGACGTACTCGGAGGCGAAGCAGAACCTGAGTGGGTGGCACCATCTGGCGAGCGACCCGATCAACAACATCGAGATCTGCCGGACGTCAGGTGATCTCGAGACGGCACGGGCCGGCGGAAAGCTCGGGATCATCCTGCACCTTCAGGGGTGCGACCCGATCGAAGGCAGCATCGAACGTCTCCGCGAGTTCGCGGCAGCGGGAGTGCGGATCATGCAGCCCACTTACAACGCTGCGAATGCGTTGGGGACGGGCTCGTTGAGCGAAGAGACATCCGGCCTGACACGCTTCGGACGAACCGCCGTCCACGCCATGGGAGAGTGCGGTGTCATCCCCGACGTCTCCCACGCGAGCAACCGCACTGCCCTGGATGTCCTCGACTCGGCGTCGGGTGCGGTCATCGCCAGCCACTCGAACGCTGTCGGCGTGTACGGCCATCCACGCAACCTCTCGGATGACGTCATCCGAGGAATCGCGGCACACGGCGGGACCGTCGGCGTGTGCGCTTTCCCCGGCTTCCTGGCAGACTCCGGGCACGTCCCGACCGTGGACGACCTCATCGACCATGCCCTGTATGTCGCCGAACTCGTCGGGGAGCAGCACGTCGCTCTCGGCCTCGACTACGCGGACGAAGATGAAGACGACTACAAGTACTTCGGATACGACCCGCGATACTACCCTCCTCTGCCGTGGTCCTGGCCGACAGGCATCAGCTCCCACGGGGAGCTACCCCTCTTCGCCGAGCGGGTCCTGGCTCGCGGGCTGGGGCAGACGTTCCTCGAAGGGATCCTGGGCGGCAACTATGCACGGGTTCTGGGCGCTGTCGCATGAACTCTTCCTGACAGGCTCCGGCGCCGATCTGCTCGACCGCACGGCTGAGGCCATGTCGCACCGCTTCTTCGCGGGCGCTCGAAACAGCACGTTTACGTTGCGATCCCCTGCCAGAAATTCGAGATGTGACATATTACAAGCAATCGGGCTTCCGGCCCGACCCCCAACCCGCACCTGGAGGCGCTCATGCAATTCACCCGCTCACGAGGACTGCGCGTCGGCGCCGTCCTCGCCGGTTCCATCGCTCTGACGTCCTGCAGCGCGTCGGAGACGCCCGCGGCGTCTGACGACAGCTACTCGTTCGCCGTCCTCCTCGCGTCCAGTGAGAACGGCTACAACCAGGCCTTCGCGGAAGGCATCCAGAAGTACGCCGACACCCTCGATGCCGACATCGACATCACCGTGCTCAACGGCGGCTTCAACTCGGACGAGCAGCTGGCCCAGCTGGAGACGGCCGGCACGGGCGACACCTACGACGGCATCCTCCTCATGCCCAACGACGGCGTCTCGATCGCCGCGGGCTTCCCCCTCGCCAACGGCATCCCCGTCGTCGTCGGCCTCAATCCCGTCGGCCCCGACATCTCCGAGATGGAACCGCAGGTCGAGGGCGTCATCTCCACCATCGCACAGGACCCCGCGGTCGGCGCCACGAAGCAGGCAGAGGCGGCGGCGGAGTACTGCGCGGACATCGACCCCTGCAAGGTCGCGCTCGTCGTCGGCCAGCTCAACACCGCGCTGGACGTCTCCCGCGAGGACGCATTCAAGGAGGTGCTCGGGCAGTACGACAACATCCAGATCGTCGGCACGTACGAGGGCCTGTACGACCCCGACACGTCCGCCAGCGCGATCTCGAATGTGCTGCAGGCTCACCCCGACCTGAACGTCGTGCTCTCCAACGCCGACCAGCAGACCGAGGGCGCCCAGATCGCGCTCGAGGACGCCGGCATCGACCCGGCAGACGTCTTCCTGGTCGGCGGCGGCGGCACCCAGACCGCCATCGAGAAGACCCGCGAGGGCATCTGGGGCTTCGAGTACATCAACTTCCCGGTGAGCCAGGGCGAGAAGGCCATGGAACAGCTCTGGAAGCACCTGCAGGGCGAGGAGGTCGAGACCTGGATCGACACGGACACGATCGGCGAGATCCCGTCGTACGTGACGACCGAGGACCTCTCGGAGTACCCCGACTACACCGGCGAGTGGGTCGGCTGACGCCGGCGAGCACGCGCTGAACCGGATCGGATCCCACCCATGACCGCACCATCCCCCGTCGTCGAGCTGCGCGGCGTCTCCAAGAGGTTCGGAGGCACGCAAGCGCTCGACACCGTCGACCTCGAACTCCATCCTGCCGAAGTGCACGCCTTCGTCGGCGAGAACGGCGCGGGCAAGTCGACGCTCGGAAAGATCATCGCGGGCCTGTACGCCGTCGACGCCGGTGAGCTCCTCGCGGATGGCCAGCCGGCCGGACGGTGGGATCCGATCCACGCGCAGCGCGCCGGCATCGCGATGATCGCGCAGGAGCTCTCGCTGGTGCCGCAGCTCACGGTCGCACAGAACGTGTTCCTCGGCATCGAGAGCAGTGTGGGCGGAGTGCTGCGACGTGACCTGCGTCGCCGATTCCTCGCTCTGTCCGAACAGGCGGGATTCGACCTCGACCCCGACGTTCCCGTCGGGGAGCTGCGCATCGCCCAGCAGCAGAAGGTGGAGATCCTGCGGGCCCTCGCCCGTGACGCGCGCGTCATCGTCATGGACGAGCCCACATCGTCTCTGACGGCGCACGAGACCGCGCAGCTGCACGACCTGATCCGCGGGCTGCGCGAGCAGGGCAGGACGGTGGTCTACGTCTCCCACTTCCTGGATGCCGTGCTCGAGGTGTCCGACCGGATCACGATCCTGCGCGACGGCGTGAAGGTCCGCACAGCCCCGGTCGCCCAGGAGACCAAGCAGACGATGGTCGCCGGCATGCTCGGCCGCGAGCTCTCGGTGACCTTCCCCCCGCGCCCCGCGAGCACGCCGAACGAGACCCCGCCGCTGCTGGAACTCGACATGGTCTCCACGGCCAGCGGCATCTCGGACGTCTCGCTGATCGTGAAACCGGGAGAGATCGTCGGTCTGCTCGGGCTCGTCGGCTCGGGTCGCAGCGAGATCGCCCACGCGATCGCGGGGGCGGACCGGATCACCGCCGGAAGCCTTCGTCTGGAGGGCCGCGAGCCGGCCGACTGGAGTGTCCGCCGCGCCATCGACGCGGGAATCGTGATGGTGCCGGAGAGCCGGCACGATCAGGGGCTGATCCTGCAGCGCAGCGTGCGAGAGAACATCTCGCTCGCGTTCCTCGACCGCGTCTCACGCTTCGGCGTCATCTCGCGGCGTCGCGAGCGCTCGCGCGCGCAGGAACTGGCGGACGCGCTCGAGATGCGCCCGCGACGTGTCGAGCTCGAGATCGCGGGACTGTCGGGCGGCAACCAGCAGAAGGCACTGCTGGGCAAGTGGCTGCTCGGCGAGCCGCGGCTCGTCATCCTGGACGAGCCGACCCGCGGCGTCGACATCGGCGCGAAGGCCACGATCTACCACCTCATCGCCGACCTCGCCGCCCGCGGTGTCGCCGTCGTCCTCATCTCCTCGGAGCACGAGGAGGTGCTGAACCTCGCCACCCGCGCTTACACCGTCATCGACGGAACCGTGCGCGACGAGGTCGATCCCTCCCGTCTCGAGGTCAGCGATCTGCTGACGCAGCTGTTCGAAACCGACACGAAGCCCGGAGCCCTGGCATGACCGCCACCGCCACACCCCCGACCCCCACGACGACCACGACCCTCGAGGCGCTCCGCCCCTCCCGTGCCAGGATTCTGCTCTTCCTGCGGGACTACGCCGTGCTCATCCTGCTGGGCGCGCTCGTCGTGATGCTCGCGATCGCCAGCCCGTCGTTCTTCACGTTCGGCAACATCGTGAACATCGCGAACCAGAACGCCGGGCTGGCGATCATCGCAGTCTCCGTGACCTTCGTCATCATCTCGGGCAGCTTCGACCTGTCGACCGCTGCGATCTACGCGGTCGGCAGCGTCTCCGCCGCCTGGATCGCGATGCAGACGGGCAACGTCTCGCTCGCGCTGGCCGCTCCCCCGCTCATCGGGCTCGTCCTGGGTCTCTTCAACGGCTTCGCCGTCACGCTGCTCCGCGTGCACTCCTTCCTCGCGACCCTCGCCTCAAGCCTGATCTTCAAGGCGATCGCCGTCCTCGTCACCGGCGGCGCGCTCATCACGGTCACGACGGAGGGCTTCGAGCAGCTCGGGCGCGGTCGGGCGGGCGGCGTCTTCTACTCGGTCTACTTCCTGATCGCGTTCGTCGCCGTCATGTGGTTCGTGCTCAACGGCACGGTGTTCGGCCGACACGTGTTCGCGGTGGGCGGCAATCCGAACGCCGCGCAGCTGTCCGGCATCAACGTCGACAGGATCAAGGTCACCGTCTTCGCGCTCAGCGGTCTGGCGTCGGGCATCGCCGCCGCGATCGGCGTCTCGCGCATCGCCTCAGGCCAGCCGCAGGCCGGCGCCGGGCTGGAGCTGGACGCGATCGCCGCGGTGATCCTGGGCGGCACGAGCATCAACGGCGGCGCGGGAGCGGTCTGGCGCTCCGTCGCGGGAGTGTTCCTTCTCGCCCTCATCCGCAACGGATTCGACATCCTCGGGCTGAACCCTCAGCTCAAGGATCTGGTCACCGGCTGCATCATCCTCGCCGCCGTGGCCCTGGCCGCCATCGGCACGAAGCGCCGCTGAGCGCCCTCTTCTCCGCTCCATCAGAAAGGTCCCCGACATGACAGACCACGTTCGGATCGCCATCGACGTGGGCGGCACGTTCACGGACGTCGTCAAGCTCACGCCGGCCACGGGCGAGCTCCGGTTCGAGAAGGTGCCGACCACCCCGGCGGCTCCGTCGGAAGGGGTGGTCGCGGGCTTCGCCAAGGCGGAGGCCGCGATGGGCGCGGTGACGATGTTCAACCACGGGACGACTCTCGGTCTGAACGCGCTGCTGACCCGCACCGGCGCCCGCACGGCGGTCGTGTCGACGCGAGGCTTCCGCGACGTCTATCTGCTGGGCCGCACGGACCGCAAGCCGATGTACGACATCCGCTACCGCAAGCCGCAGGCGCTGCTCGAGCGCGCGGACACCTTCGAGGTCGCCGAGCGCTCGGCCTTCGACGGGACGGTCCTGCTGCCTCTCGACGAAGACGACGCACGTGCCGTCGCCGCGCAGGTCCGCGACGGCGGATACGCCTCGGCGGCCGTGTCGTTCCTGCACTCGTACGCGAATCCCGCACACGAGCAGCGCATGCGCGAGATCCTCGCCGAGATCGCGCCCGACGTCGCCGTCACGATCTCCAGCGACCTCGCGCGCGAATACCGCGAGTACGAGCGCACCTCGACCGCGGTGCTCGACGCCTACATCAAGCCGATCGTGCGCAGCTACCTCGAGGCGCTCGAGGGCGAGCTCGTCGACGACGGCTTTTCCGGACGATTCCTCATGTCCCGCTCGGGCGGAGGCGCGATGACCGCCACCGCTGCGAAAGAGCAGCCCGTCAACCTCATCCTCTCCGGCCCGGCGGGCGGCGTCATCGGCGCTGCGGGCTTCTCGCGCCTCGTCGGAGTGCCCAACCTGATCACGATCGACATGGGCGGAACGAGCCTGGATGCCTCGCTCGTGCTCGACCACGAGCCGCTCATGTACCACGGCGCCGAGTTCGAGGGCATGCCGATCATGACGCCGTCGCTGCGGATCGAGACCATCGGCGCCGGCGGCGGCTCTCTGGGCTACCTCGACGCCGCCGGCGCGCTGCAGGTCGGGCCCCAGAGCGCGGGCGCGGTCCCCGGCCCCGCATCCTATGGCCGCGGCGGCACTCAGCCGACCTTCACGGATGCGGCGCTCGCGGTCGGGTACCTCGGCTCCGACACCCCGCTGGGCGGAACGCTCGTGCTGGACGAGGACACGGCGATCGCGGCCCTGTCCCCCATCGCCGCGCAGCTCGGGCTCGAGGCGCGTGCGCTCGCCCGCGGGATGCTGCGCATCTCCACCACCAAGATCACCGGCGCCGTCCGCGGCATCACCGTGGAGCTCGGGCTCGACCCGAAGGACTTCGCGCTGCTCAGCTTCGGCGGCGGCGGCGGCCTCGTGGCCATCGACGTCGCCCGCGAGCTCGGCATCCCCACGGTGATCGTTCCCCCTGGCCAGGGCGCATTCTCCGCGCTCGGCATGCTCATGGCCGACGTCCAACACGACTTCTCGCAGACCAGCATCGTTCCTCTGCTCGATGCCGACACCGCAGAGCTGAGCGCGGCGTTCACGACGCTCGAGGAGCAGGCGCATGCCGCGCTCGAGGACGAGGGGTTCCCTGGGCCGCAGCGTCGGCTGCACCGCACGCTGGACGTGCGCTACCAGGGGCAGGAGCACTCGGTCTCGGTGACCTGCCCCGAGCTCGACGACGACTTCGTCGGCCAGGTGGAGGAGGCGTTCGCGGAGCTGCACGAGCGTCAGTACGGGCACGTGATGACCGACCCGGTCGAGATCACGACTCTGCGCGTGCGCGGCGTGGGCGCGATCGACAAGCCGTCACTCCCGCTCGCGAGCCGTCGCGACGACGGCGACGTCCCGCGCATCGGCGACCGAGTCGTCCACCTCTCCGACGGCACCGACGTCGTCTACGGCCTCTACTCACGCGAGCTGCTGCTCGCGGGCGACCGGATCAGCGGTCCCGCCGTCATCACGGAGCACACCGCCACGACGGTGATCCACGCGGGCGACGTCCTCACCGTCGGCTCGTACGGCGAGCTGAACATCGCCGTGGAGACCGAGCCCTCCCTTTCCGCCACAGCAACACTGGAGGAGATCACGCGATGAGCGATGCGATCACGATCGAGGTCATCCGGCACGGCCTGCTCGCCGCTGCGGAGGAGGTGGCCCGGAATCTCTGCCGCACGGCGTACAACACCGTGATCTACGAGATCCACGACTACGGCATCGGCATCCACGACGCGAACGGCGACGTCGTCGCCGACACCCCCGGCATCGCCGTGTTCACGCGCGGAAACGACTACGGCATCAAGAAGGCGGTCGCGTTCCTCGGCATCGACGCGATGGGCGAGGGCGATGTCTTCCTGCTCAACTATCCGTACTGGTCCAGCGCCCACACGCTGGACACCCTGATGTTCGCCCCGATCCACGCCAGCTCGGGCGAGCTGATCGGATTCGCCTCCTGCCGAGTCCACGTCGTCGACCTGATGCAGAAGGACGCCGGCTACGTGCTCGACTCGACGGACATGTACCAGGAGGGCATCTTCTTCCCGGCGTCGCGTCTGTACAAAGGCGGAGTGCGCCAGGATGACATCTGGAACATCATCCAGTTCAACTCCCGGCTGCCCAAGCACACGATCGGAGACCTCAACGCGCAGATCTCCGCATGCCACGCGGGCGTCGCCCGCACCAGGGAGATCGCGGACAAGTACGGTGTCGACACGCTCCGTGAGGCGATGGACGCCATCAACGTCCATGGTGAGCGGCTCGCCCGGCTGGCGTTGGCCGAGCTCCCGAAGGGGACCTGGCAGGCGCACGACTTCATGGACAGCGACGGCGTCGACAAGGACAGGCTCGTCAAGCTGGACTGCAAGGTAACCATCACCGACGACGAGTTCGTCGTCGATTGGTCGGAGAGCGCCTACGGCGTGAAGGGCCCGATCAACCTCCCCCCGGGACAGACCGAGGCGGTCAGCAGCCTCATCTTCAAGTCGCTGACAACTCCTGACTCCCCCGTCGTGGCCGGCAACTTCGCCCCGCTGCGCGTCCTCACCCGCGAGGGCAGCGTGATGCACGCGGTGCCGCCGATGCCCACGTTCACGCTGTGGACGGGGCTGCTCGCGGGCGAGGTGATCCTGAAGGCCCTGGCCCAGGGGATGCCGGATCGCCTGCCCGCCTCGAGCGGTGGCGACGTGAACTCGATGATGGGCCTCGGCATCAACCCGCGCACCGGGGAGAGCTGGCTCGAGGCGACGAACGAGGCCGTCGGCTTCGGCGGCAGCGCCGACCGCGACGGCGAGGACGGCATCATGCACCTGTCCGAGCCCGGGTGCCGCAACAACCCGGTGGAGGTGCTGGAGACGAAGTCGCCCATGATCATCGACTCGTACGGCTACCGCCCAGACTCCGGAGGCGCTGGCGAGCATCGCGGCGGCGTGGGGGTCGAGCGGGTCTACCGCTACACCGCCCCGGGCGTCGGGATCGGCCTGGTCTACAAGTCCAAGACCCGCCCCTGGGCGCTGGCCGGCGGCCGAGAGGGCCGGCCGAACGGGATGGTGATCAATCCCGGGACGGCGTCGGAGCGCAACGCGTCGGGCGAATACAACCACTTGGAGTCCGGGGACGTGCTCGCCAACCGCACGGGCGGCGGAGGCGGCTGGGGCGATCCCTTCCGCCGCGCGCCGGAAGCCGTGGCGCGGGACGTGCGAAACGGCTTCGTATCCGTGGCGTCCGCGCGCCGGGATTACGGCGTCGCCGTCGACCCGGTGACGTTCGCGATCACGGCAGACGAGACGGCTGCGCTGCGGAAAGGCACCCCGGCGTGACGGCCGCGCGCGGCACCGGCTCCCCGCGTGACGAGGGCGGGCTCCTCGTCCGCGGGGGCCGTCTCTTCATCGGCGAGGCCGCGTACGCCGAGGCGTCGGTTCGGATCGAGGACGGCGTGATCGCCGAGGTGTCCTCCGACCTGACTCCGCGGCCGGGCGAGCGGGTCATCGACGCGGCCGGCCGGGTGGTCACGCCCGGCCTCATCGACGCGCACTTCCACGCGTACGCGATCACCCTGGACTCGGAGCCGATCGAGCGAACGCTGCTGAGCTATGTGTCGCTGCGCGCACAGCACCGGCTGCATGACGCTCTCCGACGTGGCTTCACGACGGTGCGCGACCCCGCGGGCGGCGATGCGGGACTGGGCCGCGCCATCGCCGAGGGCTGGATCGCGTCGCCGCGCTACCTGTACACCGGGGCCGCGCTCAGCCAGACCGGAGGTCACGGCGACTACCGATCCGGCGACAGCGAGGTGTGCGTGCACGACGGCCGCACCGTCGAGGTGGTCGACGGCGTCGACGCGCTCCGCGTGGCGGTCCGGGAGCGGTTCCGGGGCGGCGCGCACGCGATCAAGATCATGACGAGCGGTGGCGTGGTCTCCCCGGTCGATCCCATCCGGGTGCCGCAGTACTCCGCCGAGGAGATCCGCGCGGTGGTGGAAGAGGCGGCGCGCCGCGGCAGCTACGTCGCCGCCCACGCCTACTCCCCCGAGGCCATCGCCCATTCGGTGCGGAACGGGGTCCGCTCGATCGAGCACGGCAATCTGCTCGACGCGGCAACCGCCCGGCTGATGGCGGAGGCCGGGGCGGTGCTCGTACCGACCCTCGGTGCGTACGACGCGATGGAGCGCCTGGGCGACGCGCTGGGCCTGTCCCAGGTCGCCCAGGCGAAGAACCGCGAGGTGCTCGAGGCGGGCGGCGAGGCCGTCCGGCTCGCCCTCGACGCCGGCGTGACGGTCGGGTTCGGGTCCGACAACATGGGGGATCTCGTCTCGGAGCAGCTCGTGGGGATCCGTCTGCTGGCCGAGGCGACGAGCCCGCTCGATGCACTGCGTGCCGTGACCGCGGGCAACGCCCGCGTGCTGCAGCGCGACGACCTGGGAAGGATCGCCGTAGGTGCCGCCGGAGACCTCGTGCTCTGGGACGCCGACCCCTCGACCGACATCGACACGATCGCCGATGCCTCCCGGCCGCGCACCGTGGTGCAGGCCGGGCGCATCGCCGCGACGGATGGGAGGACCGCATGACGACGCTCCGCTTCGCCGACTCGCACAACGACCTGCTGATGTCCGTGCTGCACCAGCAGCAGTCCGGGGTGGACACGACGTGGGGATCATGGTGGGTGGATCAACTGGTCGCCGGCGGCGTGGACCTGCAGGTCCTGCCCATCTGCATGACAGACGCGTTCGCGCAGGAGGCCGCGCTGCGCCGCACGCTGCTCATGGTCGACGCCGCCTACCGACTCGCAGACACCCACCGGGATCGTGTCGCGATCGTGACGAGCGCCGAGGAGATCCGGGAGGCGCGCCGAAAGGGCCTCATCGGGCTCGTCCTGGCGATGGAGGGCGCCGAGGCGATCGGCCGCGACCCCGGTATGCTGCGCGTGCTGCACCGGCTCGGCATCAGGATGATCGCGCTCACCTGGAACCGCCGCACGGCGTTCGCCGACGGTGCAGGCGAACCGGAGCCTGGCGGCGGGCTCACGGTGCTCGGCCGGGAGGTCCTCGCCGAGATGGAGGAGCTCGGCGTCATCGCCGACGTCTCGCACCTCTCGCAGGGCGGGTTCCTGGGCCTCGCCGAACATGCCACGAGACCGTTCATCGCATCGCACTCCTCCGCGATGGCGCTACACGAGCACCGCCGCAATCTCACCGACGAGCAGCTCCGCATCATCGCCGCGAAGGACTCCTTCGTCGGCGTCAACGCCTACGGCGTGTTCCTCGCCGAGGCGGGTCGGCGCACGATGGAGACGTATGTCGACCACATCGCGCATATCGCCGGCATCATCGGCGACGCGCGCACCGGGCTCGGAGCCGACTTCATCCTCGATGTCTTCTGCGACACGGAGCCGACCGGCAGCTTCGGCGACGACTCCGAGCATCTCGTCGCCTTCCGCCGCCCCGAGGACTTCCCCGCGCTCGGAGAGGTGCTGATCCGTCGCTTCGGCGCGCACGTCGCGGAGGGCATCGCGGGTGCGAATCTCACCCGCTTCCTCGAGCGCTCACTCTCCTGAATTATCGATGGATTGCGGAATGCGCGACGACTCTGTGGCACGTTTCAGGCTTACGGGCGGGTGAATGCGCCGAACCGCCCTTATCTTCTTTTTTCAGCTAGGCAATATGGCTCATCGCATTTGAGCGTGTAGCGCTGGTCTGAACCCGCCGGTCTCGAGCAGGGATCTGGTGATGTAGTTGGTGAGGTTGCGGAAGCCGAGTGCGGAGCCGCGCAGGTGCTCGAGACGTCCATTG
>NZ_JADGLL010000003.1 GCF_015235415.1 Microbacterium paludicola
GGTGCACGAAGACAGCACCCACCCGTTCCTCCTCGACGCCCACCCCGCCAAGGCCGATCCGGCCCTCATCCGTGACGACGTCGCGCAGTTCGCCCGCATCGGCGACAGCCTCGCGCGCCAGATCTCGGTCCTGGAGTCCCGCCTCGCCGAGCAGCGTCGCGCCCCGGCCGGCCACGGCCAGGCGGCGCTCGACCGCGACCTCGAGATCCATCGCCTCACCGCCAGGCTGCGGATGCTGCGTCGCTTCGGACTCGACCTGTGCCTCGGCCGCATCGTCGGCGCGCACGGCACCCTGTACATCGGCCGCCTCGCCCTGACGGACGATGCAGGCGAGCCGCTGCTGGTCGATTGGCGTGCTCCCGCGGCCGAGCCCTTCTTCGGTGCGACCCACGCGCAGCCGATGGGGCTGACGAGCCGGCGGCGCTACCGCTGGAACGACGGCCGGATAACCGACTACTGGGACGAGGCCTTCACGCCGGAGGCGCTCGCCGTGGGGCGCGCCCTCGACGACCAGTCGGCGTTCATCGCGAGCCTCGCCGCCAGCCGCTCGCCCCGCATGCGCGACGTGCTGGGCACGATCCAGGCGGACCAGGACGCGATCATCCGGGCCGGATCGCGCGGTGCGCTCGTTGTCGACGGCGGCCCCGGCACGGGCAAGACGGTCGTCGCCCTGCATCGCGCCGCGTACCTGCTGTACGCCGACCCGCGCCTGCAGGACGGCCGCGGCGGCGTGCTCTTCGTCGGCCCCTCGCACGCGTACACGGCGTACGTCGCCGACATCCTGCCCGGCCTCGGCGAGGAGGGGGTGAGGATCACGCCCCTGGCGGACCTCGTGCCGGAGGGATCGCAGGCGGTCGAGGAGACGGACCGTGACGTCGCGCGCCTGAAGGCGTCGGCGCTCGTGGTCGACGCCGTCGACGCGGCGGTGCGGCTGCGCGAGCGCCCGCCTGCTCGCGACGTGCTGGTGGACACGGCGTGGGGCGATCTCAGCAGGATCGGCGCGAGCGACTGGGAGGAGGCGTTCGGGGCGATCGAACCTGGCGCGACGCACAACGAAGCGCGCGCGCAGGCGTGGGACGCGCTCATGCGCATCCTGGTCGATCGCGTGGGCGCGGCGCCGCGGGAGGGGGCGGAGGCGGAAGACAGCGGACCCGACGACCGCTGGGCCGACGAGGGCTGGGGGGACGCGGGCACGACGGCATGGGACGAAGAGCGCCTCGCGGAGGACGCGCCCGCGGACGAAGAGGACTTCGACGCGTACGGGCTGGTGGGCGAGGACGGCGACGAGGCGGTGCGCGGCGCGCTCGCCGAGAGCGAGCGGCTGCGCGCGGCGTTCGACGCCGCGTGGCCCCTGCTCGATCCCGTCGCGCTCGTTCGGGCGCTCTGGACCGACCCGGCGCTTCTGCGCCGTTGCGCGCCGGGGCTCACCGCGGCCGACGTCGCCGCGCTGCAGCGCCCGGCGGATGCGCCGTGGACCCGCGCCGATCTTCCGCTGCTCGACGCGGCGCGGCTGCGCGTCGGCGATCCCGAGGCGGAGATCCGGCGGCGACGCGCCGAAGCAGAGGCCGCGGCGGAGCGGGCGCGGATGGACGACGTCGTCGCCGATTTCATCGCGACCGACGACTCGGACCTGCGCGTGATGTCGATGCTGCGCGGGCAGGATCTGCGCGGCACCCTCGCGGTGCCGGCCGTCACGGCGCCCGCCGGCGAACCGCTTGCCGGTCCGTTCGCGCATATCGTCGTCGACGAGGCGCAGGAGCTCACCGACGCCGAGTGGCGGATGCTGCTGCGCCGCAATCCCTCGCGCAGCTTCACGATCGTCGGCGACCGCGCGCAGGCCCGCCACGGATTCACGCGCTCGTGGAAGCAGCGTCTGGCGGATGCCGGGCTCCGCGACGTGAGCATCGCCGCGCTGACGGTCAACTACCGCACGCCCGAGGAGGTGATGGCCGAGGCCGAACCGGTCATCCGGCGCGCGATCCCGGATGCGAACGTGCCCACGTCCATCCGCCGCAGCGGCATCCCGGTGCGCCGCGGCACGATCGCCCAGCGCGACGCACTGCTCGCCGCATGGACTGCGGAGAACGACGAGGGCGTCGCGTGCGTGATCGGCGATCCGTCGTTCGTCGGATCGGACCGGATGCGCTCGCTCTCGCCGGCGGAGGCGAAGGGGCTCGAGTACGACCTCGTCGTGCTGGTGGATCCCGATGGCTGGGGCGAGGGGATCGAGGCGACCGTCGACCGCTACGTGGCGATGACGCGCACCACGCGGGAACTGGTCATCCTCTCGGGCGTATAGCGCGCTCCCCGCCGCTGCGCAATGCCCTGTGGGGGAGCGGTTCCGCGCGAGTTCACTTGTGACACCGCAGGGTGAAACCCGAAAGGAGCACCGCCATGAGCACTCCCATGGATCGAGACGGCGTCAACCGCAGCGAGCGACCGGGCGCGGCTGACCAGCAGGCATCCCAGCACGTGCACGACGAGTCGGTGACGACGGGGCGCTCCGCGCCCGACCTCGACGCGGGCCGGGGAAGCGACGAGCCGACCCGCGCCTACGACGCGCCGCGCGTCGACGACCGCACCACCACCGGCGCCCGTCAGGGTGACGGCGCCGCAGGGCAGGATCGCGAGGTCGTGCAGCGCGACTTCGTCGACCGCGAGTACGTCGCCACCGAGCGCGGCGGGCGGGGAGCCATCGTCGGCGACCACGATCAGGACCGGGATGGACGCGATGACCGGGATGAGCGGGATCGCGACCGCGACGCTGACCGCGGCGGCCTCTTCGGACGCGACCGGGACCGGGACGGCGATGCGGACGCCGCGGATCGGGATCGCGACGGCGAGCTCCGCCGCGATCGAGACCGCGACGCGGACCGCGACGCCACCGTCGCCGCGCCGGTCGTGGGGGCCGCGTCGCCGGAGGCGGCCCGTGCCGCGCGCCACGAGGTCGTCGCCCGCGAGAAGGAGGAGTTCGGCGGCATGAAGTTCGGCTCGGCCTTCTTCGGCTGGCTGTGCGCGATGGGAATGACCGTGCTGCTGACCGCTCTCGTCGCGGGCGCGGGTGCCGCACTGGGCCTCGGCGGACAGGTCGATCCCGAGCAGGCCGCGCAGGAGAATGCGGGCACCATCGGCATCGCGGGAGCGATCGCCGTCCTGGTGATCCTCCTCATCGCCTACTACTGCGGCGGATACGTCGCGGGCCGGATGGCGCGCTTCAGCGGCGCCAAGCAGGGGATTGCGGTGTGGCTGTGGGCGATCATCGTCGCCATCATCGTCGCGATCATCACCGCCATCGCCGGAGCGCAGTGGAACATCCTGGCGAACGTCAACACGTTCCCGCGACTTCCGTTCAGCGAGGGCGAGCTGACGACGGCGGGCATCGTCACCGCGGTGGGCGCGCTGCTCGTCAGCCTCCTCGGCGCGGTCCTCGGCGGGGTCGCCGGCATGCGCTACCACCGCAAGGTCGACCGGGCCGGCTTCGGACGCTGACCCGCAGGACAGAGGATCGGCCCCCTCCCTCGGTCGAGGGAGGGGGCCGATCAACGCGTCGGTCAGCGTTCGACGACCACGTGCTCGTTCGGCACCACGTGCGTCATCTTCAGCCCCGTCACGTCGCGCGGGCCGTTCGCGCCCAGGTTTCGCAGGCGCTCGAGCTCGGCCTCGCTGAGCGTCTGGCTCTGCAGCGGCGGCAGGTCCTTGACGTCGTCCACCCCGATGCCCAGGCCCTCGCCGACGCGCAGTCCCAGCTCGTCGTCGCAGAGCAGGAAGTGCCACACCATGCGCTCCTGCACGGGGCGTGCGGCCTGGCCGATGAGCTCGACGAAGTTGGCGACGAGGTCGTCCTTCTCCCACTGCTCCATGAGCTGGTAGCGCTGGCCCGCCTGCAGGTAGTCGTTCGTGCGCGGGATCCGCTTGCGCGTGAGCCGCCCCCTGATCTCCGGCCCCTGCTCGTCGTGGGTCGGGTACTGCGCCTCGCGCAGTCCGCCCGTGATGGACGGCTCGTAGTTCACGTGCGGGTTCTGCCCCTCGCCGAGGTCCACGCCGTACGACATCTGCCCGCCGCGCTGGTTGGTCGCCGCGCGGGCGTGCTTGGGCGCGTTCACCGGCAGCTGCAGGTAGTTCGGCCCCACGCGGTAGCGCTGCGTGTCGGAGTACGAGAACGTCCGGCCGACGAGCATCTTGTCGTCCGAGAAGTCGAGGCCGTCGACGAGCACGCCCGTGCCGAACGCGATCTGCTCGTTCTCGTTGTGGTGATCCGAGACGTTGCTCGTGAGAGTCATCGTGCCCACGAGCTTCGGCTCGAACTCGTTCTCGGGCCACACCTTGGTGTCATCGAGCGGATCCCAGTCGAGCTCGGGGTGCTCGTCGTCGCTCATCAGCTGCACGTACAGGTCCCACTGCGGGTACTCGCCGCGCTCGATGTGCTCGTACAGGTCCTTCGACGCGTGCCCGAGGTCGCCCGCCTGGATGTTCGCGGCGTCGGCCTCGGTGAGGCTCGCCACGCCCGCGCGCGGGATCCAGTGGTACTTCACAAGGTGCGTCTCGCCCTGCGCGTTGACCCACTTGTACGTGTTCACGCCGAAGCCCTGCATGCGGCGGTAGTTCGCGGGGATGCCCCGCGGGCTGAACAGGTTCACGAGCATGTGCATCGACTCGGGCGTCTGCGACATGAAGTCGAAGATGCGCGCGGGCTCCTGCCGGAACGTGACGGGGTCGGGCTTGAGCGAGTGGATCACGTCGGGGAACTTGATCGCGTCGCGGATGAAGAACACCGCGAGGTTGTTGCCGACCAGGTCCCAGTTGCCGTCCTCCGTGTAGAACTTCACCGCGAAGCCCCGCGGATCGCGTGCTGCCTCGGACGAGTCGCGCCCGCCGATCACGGTCGAGAAGCGGATCGCGAGGTCGGTCTTCTTCCCGGCCTCTGCGAACACCTTCGCGCGCGTGTACTTCTCGATGGGCTCGTCGCCCCACTTCCCGGTGGCCTCGAAGTGTCCGAACGCGACGGCCCCGCGGGCGTGCACCACGCGCTCGGGGATGCGCTCGCGATCGAAATGGCTGATCTTCTCGAGGAAGTGGTAGTTCTCCAGCGTGGCGGGACCGCGGGCCCCGACCGTGCGCTGGTTCTGGTTGTCGGAGACGGGATGGCCCTGCCGGTCGGTGAGGATCGGACGACCCTCTTCGCTCGGCTCGGGTCCCGTGGATGCGACATCGGTCATCGAACGTCCCTTCGTGACGTGGGTTCGCTGTCGCTGGCGACACTAGGAGCCCGATGTGCCGCCGTCGAGCGGGTTGGCGGAACCCCCTCGGCGGCCGCCACGACGCTGAGCCTGCATGCCGAGCAGTCGCGCAACAACCAGTACGCGCGCAACATCGACGACGGGCTCGCGTGGGTCACTGCCGCCGACTCCGCCATCTCGTCGAGTGTGACGCTGCTGCGCCGCGCGCGGGATCTCACCCTCCAGGGGGCGAACGACGGCGCGCTGGATGCCACCGCGAAGGAGGCGATCGCCGTCGAGCTCGAGGGCATCCGCGAGGAGCTGCTCGCCAACGCGAACACGTCGATCCTCGGGCGCTCGGTGTTCGCCGGCACCTCCGACGCGGGAGCGGCCTTCACCGCCGACGGCACGGGCGGCTACGCCTTCACGGGCGAGCCCGGATCCTCGGTGCAGCGGCGCCTGTCCGACGGGGTCACGGTGCGCGTGGATGCCGACGGCGCAGAGGTCTTCGGCACCGGCCCCGACTCGGTGTTCGCCCTCATCGACGACATCGTCGCCGACCTGCGCTCGGGCCAGAACGTCGCCGCGCATGTGGGCCGGATCGACGAGCGGTCGACAAGTATGCTCAGTGCCCAGGGCGCCGTCGGCGCCCGCCAGTCGCAGATCGAGCGAGCGAAGGGGATCGCCGTGGACACGTCCGTCTCCCTCGAGACCCGCCGTGCTGCGGTCGAGGACGTCGACTCGGTCGAGGTGCTCGTGCAGCTGCAGGCGCAGGAGCTTGTGTACCGCTCGGCGCTGCAGGTCACCGGGCGCGTGCTGCAGCCCACGCTGATGGACTTCCTCTCGTGAGCGCGGCCGTCGCGTTCCTGTCCCCGCCCCCGGGCCTCGCGCCCCACACCGACTTCGACCTCGCGCCGATCGAGGGTGCCGAGGGGCTGTTCGCGCTCAGCGCGCGCGGCGACGCCGAGCTGCGGCTGTTCCTCGTCGACCCGAGCACGGTCGTCGCCGGCTACGCGCCCGTGCTCACCGATCAGCAGGCCGCCGACCTCGCGCTCGAGCGGCCGGACGACGCGCTGCTGCTCGTCGTCGCGAACCCGGGGGCCGATGGCGTACACGTCAATCTGCTCGCGCCCGTCGTCATCAACACGGCCACGGGGACGGCGGCTCAGCTGATCCTCGACGGCCAGGATCACCCCGTCCGCGCGCCGCTCGGCTGACATCCCGCCGGCGCGCGGGAGGCGCTGGGATCGAGCCGGAGGCGCGGCTAGGGTGGCCATCGTGGGCACACTTGTCGAGGTCATGCGTTCCGCCGTCGACCGCACCCGCTTCCCGCACGACACGGGTGAGGATGGCGCGCATGGCTGGTGACTACTCGCTCGACGGTTTCGCCGTGCCGCCCGAGCTCCATCGCCTCCACACGCTCCTCGAGAGGGTGGGCGCCGAGCATCCCGAGCTCGATCCGATGGATCTCATGCTCTTCGAGACCGCGGTGATCGAGATCGCGAACAACGTCGTGGAACACGGCGTGCCGAGCGGTGAGGTGCGCTGGCTTTTCGAGGTGCGCGTCACCGACGAGGCGATCGTCGCCGATCTGCACGACTCTGGCCAGGAGTTCTCGCCCACGTTCGGCGAGCAGATGCCCGGTGAGGACGCGGAGCGCGGCCGCGGGCTGCCGCTCGCCGAGGCAGTGCTCGACGAGCTCGAGGTCAATCGCACGGACGAGGGCAACCACTGGCGCATGGTCCGCCGCCGGGGGCACTCCGCTCCCTGAGCGAGCGCGCAGGCCGCGCCCAGCCTCGTGGGCTAGGGTTGACCGACGCGGCAGCCAGCTTCGGCCATTCCCGCCCGACATCTCACGGGCGCCGCGTCACCCGGATCCACCGCTTCACTGCGGAACCGCCCGCCGTCTTCGGCGAAGGGCGTGATCCTCCCGCCGAGCGATATGCGCTCGCGCGCTCCCTGACCTTCTCCGCGATCCGCCAGTGACGGCGAGATCGCCCGTGATGAAACGACCTGATGTCTTCCCTACTGCCCCTTGCCCCGTCCGCCCCTGCCCGCGCCGTCGCCGCGCCGGCCCTGCTCTGGAAGCAGGCCGACGAGGACGTGTACGTCGCGACCGTCGACGACGAGTTCGCCGGCTACATCGCCGTGTCCGACAGCGGCTACGCCCTGCACAGCGCCCACGCCGAGCCGCTGGGCGTCTACCGCTCGCGCCGGGACGCCCAGGATGCGCTGCGCGTGCACCTCGCTCCCGCCGCGGCGTCGCGCCCACGCACCGCCGCGGGGCGACGCCGTCGCTCCCGCGCGCGGACGCATGCCTGAAGTGTGAACGCATGCTGGCGGCGGCCTGGACATCGATGATGCATCGGCCGAGTATTCCTGCGTCCGCATGGCACCACCTGTAGCGTGGGCCTCAGCGATCGGCGATCTGCCTTTGGCTCCGAGGTCTGTGACGGCCGAACCGATCGACAGGGGTTGACCCATCTCCACGACCACGCTCACGTCCGCACCCCCGGCTCGGCTCGGTCCGATCCGCCAGACGTACTCCGGTGCCGGTGATTTCCCGCCGCTCGCGAAGGCCTACACCCAGGTGTCGCAGGTGGTGAAGGAGACCGGGCTGCTGCGTCGCGCCGGCTGGTTCTACGCCCTCGTCGGTGCCGCTCTCGCCGTCTGCTTCGGCGGCGTCATCACCGGGTTCATCCTGCTCGGAGACAGCTGGTTCCAGCTGCTCATGGCGGCCGCGCTCGGCATCCTGTTCACGCAGGTCGCCTTCCTCGCTCACGAGGCGGCGCACCGTCAGATCCTGTCCAGCGGCCCGGCGAACCTGCGCCTCGCGCGCATCCTCGCGGCCGGTGTCGTCGGGATCAGCCTGTCCTGGTGGGACGCGAAGCACACGCGCCACCACGGCAACCCCAACCGCGTCGGCAAGGACCCCGACATCGAGTTCGACACGGTCTCGTTCCTCGAGGTCGATGCGGCCAAGACGCGCGGCCCGCTGCGCTGGATCACCCGCCGGCAGGGCTGGCTGTTCTTCCCGCTGCTCACGCTCGAGGGACTGAACCTGCACGTGCTGGGGCTCAAGCACCTGTTCGCCCGCGGACCGGTCAAGGGTCGCTGGCTGGAGCTCGGACTCATCGCGGTGCGCCTCGCGGCCGTGATCGTGCCGGTCTTCCTCCTCCTGCCGCTGGGCATGGCCTTCGCCTTCATCGGCGTGCAGCTCGCGGTCTTCGGCGTCTACATGGGAGCGTCCTTCGCGCCGAACCACAAGGGGATGCCGATCATCGCGCCCGACGCGAAGCTCGACTTCTTCTCGAAGCAGGTGCGCACCTCGCGCAACGTCTCCGGCGGCTGGTGGGCGACGTGGCTCATGGGCGGCCTGAACTACCAGGTGGAGCACCACCTCTTCCCGAACATGCCTCGCCCGCATCTGGCGAAGGCGCGCGAGATCGTGCGCGACTACTGCATCTCGCACGACGTGCCGTACACCGAGACCACGCTGCTGCGCTCGTACGGCATCGTGATCGAGTACCTCAACCGCGTCGGTCTCGCCGCGCGCGATCCGTTCGACTGCCCGGCCTCGGCGCAGTTCGGTCGCGCCTGACAGACGCCGCAGAGCGGCCCTCGTCATCCTCCGGATGGCGGGGGCCGATTTCTCGTGCGCGTCAGCCGAGCCCGACGTGCTCGACCGGATAGACGTCGCGCACCCGCTGGCTGAAGAACGCCCCGGGGCTGTCCGCGCCGATGAGGCCGCGGTGCACGGAGGGCGGAACGGCGTAGTAGCGGTACAGCTCGCCGGTGGTGAACAGCACGTCCATCGCGGAGAGGTCGGGGTCGTAACCCACTTCCGCGATCACGCTCGACTCGACCGTCACCCGCTTCATCCCGGCCCCCTCCCGCCGATCGGATCATGCCGGCTCGAGCGCAGCACGCATCCGCGTCAGGTCATGCTCGATCCACCGTAGGCGCCGGGAGCGGCTGCGGCGCAACCCCCTGGCCGGTCGGTGCGGAGCGCCCTACCGTCGGGACGACGACGCGCGAAGGAGGACGGATGAGGTCGACGACCGAGGTGCTGCACGATCATCTGATGAAGCGACTTCAGGGAGACGTCGAGGGGGATCTCTCGAACTACTCGCAGGATGTCGTGATGCTCACCGGGTCAGGGGAGTTCCGGGGGCACGAGGGCGTGATGCAGTGCGCCGGTGAGCTGGATCGGATCGTGGGCGACGCCGAGTTCGCGTACGACACGACGATGGTCTCGGGCGAGTACGGCTTCCTGCAGTGGTCGGCGAGCAGCGGTGACGCCGCCGTCTGCGACGGCGCCGACAGCTTCGTCGTCCGCGACGGCCTCATCGTCATGCAGACGGTGCACTACACGCCGCGGTGAGCGGTGCCGCCGGCTCAGCCGCGACGGCGAGGGGATGCCTCGCTTCGGATGGGACCACGCGACCGACTGGTACAAGCGCGTGATCCAGGACGTGTGGGGCTTCGACCTGGAGGTCATCGAGGCCGAGCTGACGCTCGCGGAGGGCAACCCCGCGATGGCGGACCTCGTCGAGCTCGCGCACAAGAACCTCGCCGACGCCCACGCCGCGGCCGAGGCGCACGGCAGGACGCTCGCCGAGAAGCTGTCCGTCGCCGCCTGATCCCTTCGTCGGTGCCGCTCGGCCGTCAGGCCGGGCGGCACCGGTCGGGCCGGATGGTGATGTCGGCGGCCCTGCCTACGATGTGGATGTGAGCACAGAGCCAGAGCAGCTTGTCGTCGAGGACGCCGCGGCCTGGCGCGCCTGGCTCGACCTGCACGAGGGCGACTCCGACGGCATCTGGCTCGTGCTCGCCAAGAAGGGGACGACATCGCCCACGTCGCTCACCTACGCCCAGGCGCTCGACGAGGCGCTCTGCAGCGGATGGATCGACGGGCGTCGCCAGAGCATCGACCAGGCCGCCTTCCGTCAGCACTTCACGCCGCGGCGGAAGACCTCCATCTGGTCCGAGCGGAACGTCGGCATCGTCGAGCGGCTGATCTCCGAAGGCCGGATGAGGCCGCGCGGGCAGGCCGAGATCGACAGGGCCAAGGCCGACGGGCGCTGGGATCGCGCGTACGGGCCGCAGGCGTTCGCGCAGGTGCCGGACGACCTCGCGGCTGCGTTGGCCGCGGCCCCGGCGGTCGCCGAGCGGTTCGCGGGGCTGAACGCCCAGAACCGGTATGCGGTGCTCCACCGGGTGCACACCGCGCCGAGCGCGACGAGTCGCGCGAACCGCATCGAGAAGCTCGTGGCCATGCTCGCGCGCGGCGAGACGCCGTACCCGCAGTGAGCCGCCCGGCGGTCGCGCCCGCCGCCGGTACGCTGGGTCCGCAGCGTCGCGTGCCCGCGCGATGACGTCCGGCGGCCGGTCTCCGGGCCCGCCCCGATCCGCGAGGAGCGCCATGCGAGGTACCCGCCCGCCATCGATGGCGGACGTCGCCGAGCGCGCGGGCGTCTCGCACCAGACGGTGTCGCGGGTGCTGAACGGGCACGCCTACGTCCGTCCCGACACGCGAGACCGGGTGCAGGCAGCGATCGACGAGCTCGGCTACCGGCGCAATCAGGCCGCGAGGGCCCTCGTGACCGCGCGCAGCGCCACCATCGGCGTGCTGACGGCCGGCACGACGCACTACGGGCCGACGAGCACGGTGCTGGCGGTCGAGGCCGCCGCGCGGGCCGAGGGCTACTACGTCTCGGTCGGATCGCTCTCCGGCGCGGGATCGGCGCGTCCCGTGTTCGAGCAGCTGATGAACCAGGGTGTCGACGGCGTCGTCGTCGTCGCGCCGCTCGACGAGGTGGCCCATCTCATGGACGACGTGGCCTCCGCGGTGCCGGTCGTCGTGGTGGCGGCCCGGCCCGACATCCCCGAGCAGTCGCCGATCCGGTACGTGGCGGTGGATCAGGTCGGCGGCGCGATGCTCGCGACCGAGCACCTGCTGGGCCTCGGCCACGAGCGCATCGTCCACGTCGCCGGTCCCGACGGGTGGTACGACGCGGCGCAGCGCGCCGAAGGGCACCGGCGGCTGCTCGCAGAGCAGGGCCTCGAGCCGCGGCTCGTCGCCGCCGGGGGATGGTCGGCGAGGCGCGGATACGACGCGGGCATGCGACTCGCCGCCGAGCTGCGCACGGCGGGCGGCCCCACCGCGGTCTTCGCCGCGAACGACTACCTCGCCATGGGACTGCTCCGGGCGTTCTGGGAGCGCGGCGTCCGCGTGCCCGAGGACGTCTCGCTGGTGGGCTTCGACGACATCGACGGCAGCGGGTTCCTGGTGCCGGCGCTCACGACGGTGCGCCAGCCGTTCGCCGCCGTGGGGGAGGCCGCGATCCATGCGCTGCTCGATCACTGGTCGGCCGATCCCTCGCAGGATGCGGGCGGCCTCGTCGCCCTGATCGCCCCCGAGCTCGTCGTCCGCGACAGCACCGCCGCACCGCGCGCCTGAACCTGCCGGCGTGGGCGCGACTTGCCCGCGGCAGATATGTGAGCGCTAACATATACTCGATCCGCGGCGGACCGGCCGCGAGGACGATCGAGGAGCGGGCGGCGCTGCCCGGCGGAACGGAGCACTGCGATGACGCATGCGGAGACGGACACGGCGATCGCCGACGATATCCGGGCGGGGCGTACGGCGCTCGGCATCGAGCTCGGCTCGACCCGCATCAAGGCGTGCCTGATCGCCCTCGACGGCACGACCGTCGCCGCCGGATCCCACGCCTGGGAGAACGAGCTCGTCGACGGCTTGTGGACGTACTCGCTCGAGGCGGTGCATGACGGCCTGCGTTCGGCGTTCGCCGAGCTCGTCGCCGACGCGGAGGAGCGCCACGGCGTGCGGCCCGCGACGGCCGGCTCGATCGGCGTGTCGGCGATGATGCACGGCTACCTCGCGTTCGACGACGCCGGCGAGCTGCTCGTGCCGTTCCGCACGTGGCGCAACGTCAACACCGAGCGGGCGGCAGGCGAGCTGTCCGAGGCGCTCGGCGTCAACATCCCGCTGCGGTGGTCGGTCGCGCACCTGCACCAGGCGGTCCTGGATCGCGAGCCCCACGTCGCCCGGATCGCGCACGTCACGACCCTGGCCGGCTACGTCCACGAGCAGCTCACCGGGCAGCGAGTGCTCGGGGTGGGAGACGCCTCCGGGATGTTCCCGATCGATCCCGCGACGGGCGGCTACGACGAGGCGCTGCTGCGGATCGCGGACGAGCGGATCGCGGCCGCGGGAGCCGAGCGCATCCGGCTGTCCGACGTGCTTCCCGCCGTGCTGCCGGCCGGAGCGGAGGCCGGTCGTCTGACCGCCGCGGGCGCCGCGCTGCTCGACCCGACCGGCACCCTGCAGCCGGGAGCGGAGTTCTGCCCGCCCGAGGGCGACGCCGGAACCGGCATGGTGGCGACGAACGCCGTCACTCCGCGCACCGGCAACGTCAGCGCCGGCACCAGCATCTTCGCGATGGTCGTGCTCGAGAAGGCGCTCTCGCGCGCCCACGCCGACATCGACATCGTGACAACACCCGCGGGCGATCCGGTCGCCATGGTCCACTGCAACAACGGCGCGAGCGAGCTCGGCTCGTGGGCCGACCTGTTCGGCGAGTTCGCGGCCGCGATCGGATCGTCCGCATCGAGCGACGATGTGTTCGCCGCCCTCCTCGCCGGCGCGCTCGAGGAGGGCGTCGACGACGGCCTGCTCGCGTACAACCACCTGTCGGGCGAGCCGATCGCCGAGCTGCCGGAGGGCCGGCCGCTGTTCGTCCGCACGCCGGGCTCGCGCCTCACCCTGGGCGGCTTCATGCGCGCGCAGCTGCGAGCGGTGTTCGCCACCCTCGCGCTGGGGATGCGCACGCTGGCCGAGGAGGACGTGGCGATCGACGCGATGTTCGCGCACGGCGGCCTCTTCCGCACCGCGGGCGTCGCGCAGCGACTGCTCGCCGCCGCCCTCGGCGCTCCGGTCGTCGTGGGAGACACCGCCGGCGAGGGCGGAGCCTGGGGCATGGCAGTGCTCGCCGCGTACCGCCGCGCGGTGGCCGAGGGAGACGAGCGCGACCTCGCCGCCTGGCTCGACGCCGAGGTCTTCGCCGGCGCCGAGACCACGACCGCGGAGCCGACTCCGGCCGAGATCGCCGACCACGCCCGCTACCTCGAGCGATGGAGCGCCGGGCTCGCTGCCGAGCGCGCCGCCATCGACGCCGTCCGCTGATCCGGACCGCCCGACCCGACCCTGCTCTGAAGGAGAACTGATGCGTCGCACTGAGCGACCGAAGGGAGTCGAAGTGACCGAGCCCGCCGCCATCCCCGCCGAGATGCGGGCCGCCGTCGAGCAGGCGCGCGAGCGCGTCGCCGCCCTGCACGCCGAGCTGCCGCGCTGGGAGCTCGTGGTCTGGACCGCGGGCAACGTGTCCGAGCGCGTGCCCGGCGTCGACGGGCATCCCGATCTGCTCGTCATCAAGCCCTCGGGCGTCTCGTACGACGACCTCGACGCCGCGGCGATCGTCGTGTGCGACCTCGACGGCAACCTGGTCGAGGGAACGCGCAACCCGTCGTCCGACACCGCCGCCCACGCGTACGTCTACCGCCACATGCCCGAGGTCGGGGGAGTGGTGCACACGCACTCGACCTACGCCACGGCGTGGGCGGCGCGCGGGGAGGAGATCCCCTGCGTGCTCACCATGATGGGCGACGAGTTCGGCGGTCCGATCCCCGTCGGCCCGTTCGCGATCATCGGGGACGACTCGATCGGCCGGGGCATCGTCGAGACGCTGAAGGACCACCGCAGCTCGGCGGTCCTGATGCAGAACCACGGGCCCTTCACGATCGGCCGCGACGCGAAGTCGGCCGTCAAGGCCGCCGTCCTGCTCGAGGAGGTCGCCCGCACGGTGCACATCTCGCGCCAGCTCGGCGACCCGCTGCCCATCCCGCAGCAGGCGATCGACTCCCTCTACGACCGCTACCAGAACGTCTACGGCCAGCGCTGACGCCGGCCCCGAAAGGAGCACGAATGAGCAAGCCCTACGCGGACCGCGAGATCTGGTTCTTCACCGGCAGCCAGGATCTCTACGGCGAGGACACACTGCGCCAGGTCGCCGAGCAGTCGCAGGAGGTCGCCCGCGCGCTGGACGCGTCGGCCGACGTGCCGGCGACGATCGTGTGGAAGCCTGTGCTGAAGGACTCCGCGTCGATCCGCCGCGCGATGCTCGACGCGAACGCCGACGGCCGCGTCCTCGGCGTGATCACGTGGATGCACACCTTCAGCCCCGCGAAGATGTGGATCGCCGGCCTTGACGCGCTGCGCAAGCCGCTGCTGCACCTTCACACGCAGGCGAACGTCGAGCTTCCGTGGGACAGCATCGACTTCGACTTCATGAACCTCAATCAGGCCGCGCACGGCGACCGCGAGTACGCCTACCTCGCCACGCGCCTGGGCGTCGCGCGCACCACGGTCGTCGGCCACGTCTCGAACCCCGCCGTCCAGCGCCGCGTGGGCACCTGGATCCGCGGGGCCGCGGGCTGGGCCGCCACGCACGAGCTGAAGCTCGTGCGCTTCGGCGACAACATGCGCAACGTCGCGGTCACGGAGGGCGACAAGACCGAAGCCGAGCTGCGCTTCGGCGTCTCGGTCAACACCTACGGCGTGAACGACCTGGTGGCAGCGGTCGCAGCGGTCGCCGAGGAGGACATCGACGCGCTCGTCGCCGAGTACGAGGACCTCTACGACGTCGTTCCCGAACTGCGACGCGGGGGAGAGCGCCACGAGTCGCTCCGCTACGCCGCGAGCCAGGAGATCGCGCTCGAGACGTTCCTCGGCGAGGTCGGCGCCAAGGCGTTCACGACCAACTTCGAGGACCTCGGCGACCTCCGTCAGCTGCCGGGTATCGCCGTGCAGCGCCTGATGTCCAAGGGCTACGGCTTCGGCGCCGAGGGCGACTGGAAGACCGCCGTGCTCGTGCGGGCGGCGAAGGTCATGGGCGAGGGGCTGCCCGGCGGCGCGTCGCTCATGGAGGACTACACCTACGACCTCACGCCCGGGGCCGAGCTGATCCTCGGCGCGCACATGCTCGAGATCTGCCCGTCGCTGACGACCTCGAAGCCGAAGGTCGAGATCCACCCGCTCGGCATCGGCGGCAAGGAGGACCCGGTGCGCATGGTGTTCGACGCCGACGCCACCGAGGGCGCCGTCGTCGTCTCGCTCGCCGACATGCGCGACCGCTTCCGTCTCACGGCCAACGTCGTCGACGTCGTCGCCCCGCCCGCGCCGCTGCCGCACCTGCCGGTCGCGCGCGCGGTGTGGCAGCCGCGCCCGTCGTTCGAGGTGTCGGCCGAGGCGTGGCTGACCGCGGGCGGCGCGCACCACACGGTGCTGTCCACCGCGGCGGGCGTCGAGGCGTTCGAGGTGTTCGCCGACATCGCGCGCTGCGAGCTGCTCGTGATCGACGAGTCCACCACGCGCCGCGGCTTCGCCGACCAGGTGCGCTGGAACGCGGCGTACCACCGCCTCGCCCAGGGGCTCTGAGCGGCGCCGGCGGCGCGGCCCCGATGAGGCGGGGCCGCGCCGCCGTGCTCGCGGCGTGTGAATAGAATGCGCTGGAGCGCCGCGCCCGCGGCGCGCACGAAGGCGAGGACGCATGTCGGTGACGATGCGCGATGTCGCGGATCGTGCCGGGGTCTCGGTGAAGACCGTCTCGAACGTCGTGAACGGGTTCGTGCACATCCGGCCCGAGACGCGCGGACGCGTGGAGACCGCGATCGCCGAGCTCGGCTATCGCGTGAACGTCGCCGGGCGCAACCTCCGCCGAGGCCGCACGGGGATGATCGGCCTCGCCATCCCGGAGTTGCGGAACCCGTACTTCGCGGAACTCGCCGACACCTTCATGCGGGCGGCCGAGGCGCGTGACCTCGTGCTCCTGATCGAGCACACCGGGCCTGCCGGCGAACACGAGCTCGACGCGCTGCGCAGCGCCCGGCGCCAGCTCACCGACGGGCTGCTGTTCTCGCCGATGACGATGGATCCGGCCGATCTCTCGCCCTTCGACGACCTCGACTACCCCCTGGTCATGCTCGGCGAGCGCGTGTTCGGCGCCCCGGTCGACCACGTGACGATGAACAACCGCGAGGCGGCGAGGGCGGCGACGCTGCACCTTGCCGAGCGGGGTTGCCGGCACATCGCGGTGCTTGGTGCGCACGAGGGCGAGCGGATGGGATCTGCCGCGCTGCGCTTCGAGGGCTACCTCGCCGGGCTCGCGGATGCCGGGCAGGTGCACGACCCGCGGCTCGTGGGCGAGGCGGGACGCTGGCGCAGGTCGACGGGCGCTGCCGCGATGGCCCGCGTGCTCGACTCGGGAGCGCCCGTCGACGGTGTGTTCGCGATGAACGACGCGCTCGCCCTCGGTGCGCTCCACGAGCTCCACGAGCGCGGCATCTCCGTTCCGCACGACGTCGCCGTCGTCGGCTTCGACGACATCGAGGAGGGGCGCTATTCGGCGCCGACCCTGAGCTCGATCGCCCCCGGCCGTGAGCAGATCGCCCGCGCAACCTCCGCACGTCCGGGATCTACATCGCGTTCGTCGCGATCGTGGTGCTGTTCACGGTGCTGACCGACGGACTGCTGCTGAACCCCGAGAACGTCACGAACCTCGTCCTGCAGAACGCGCACATCCTGATCATGGCGCTCGGCATGATCATGATCATCGTCGCCGGCCACATCGACCTGTCGGTGGGGTCCGTGCTCGCATTCGCCTCGGCGGTGTCGGCCGTGCTCGTGATCAGGCAGGGGATGCCCTGGTGGGTCGGCCTTCTCGCGGCGGTGCTCGTCGGCGTGCTCGTCGGCGCATGGCACGGCTTCTGGGTCGCGTACGTCGGCATCCCGGCGTTCATCGTGACGCTCGCGGGCATGCTCCTGTTCCGCGGCCTGACGCTCGTGGTGCTGCAGAACGTGTCGCTGTCGCCGTTCCCCGCCGACTACAAGACGATCGCCACCGACTTCTCGCGGGGCCTGTTCGGCGAGATCGTCGTCAGCCAGGGCGAGGGCCTCAAGGCCGTGCCGGTCACGGTCGACGTGTTCACGCTCCTGATCGGCGTGCTCGGGGTCGGCGGCTTCGTGGTCACGCAGGTGCGCAGCCGCCGTGCCCGCATCGGCTACAACCAGAAGGTCGAGTCGCAGGTCCTGTTCATCCTGAAGCTCGTCGCCGTCGCCGTGGTCGTCATGGCGTTCGCGTGGGCCCTCGCGTACAACCGAGGCTTCCCGTACATCCTGATCGTGCTCGGCGTGCTGGTGCTCGTGTACCAGCTGATCACGAACCGCACGGTGTTCGGTCGTCACGTGTACGCGGTGGGCGGCAACCTCGCCGCGGCGAAGCTCAGCGGTGTGAACGTCGCCCGCGTGAACTTCTGGCTGTTCGTGCACATGGGCCTGCTGACGGGTATCGCCGCGGCCTTGTTCTCGGCGCGTTCGAACGGCGCGCAGCCGAACATGGGCAACAGCTTCGAGCTCGACGTCATCGCCGCCTGCTTCATCGGCGGCGCCTCGACCACCGGTGGAATCGGCCGTGTGACGGGCGCGCTCGTCGGCGGCCTGGTCATGGCCGTCATGTCGAACGGCATGTCGCTCATGGGTGTTCCGCAGTCGCTGCAGCCGATCGTCAAGGGCCTCGTGCTGCTGATCGCCGTCGCGTTCGACATCTACAACAAGCGTCGCGCCGGCGCCACGCGCTGAGCCTGTCTCTCTGCGGCGGGTCGCCCCCTTGGGGGCGGCCCGCCGCTTCGTGTGTGCGGTGGGGCGCGCCGCGGCGCCGCGAAATGAGGAGATCCGCGCAGGAGAGGGGGAATCGCCGGATTCGGCCCTCGATTCGCCGGATCTCCTCGGTTGGAGCGGCGTCAGGGAAGGATCGAGTCCACGTAGCCGCCGTCGACCCGCACCGCGGCCCCGGTGGTCGCCGAGGCGAGGGGAGAGCTGAGGTACGCCACCATGTTGGCGATCTCCTCGGGCTCGATCAGCCGCTGCAGCAGCGACTGCGGGCGGTGAGTGCGCATGAACTCGCGCTGCGCCTCATCCCACGGGAGGCTCTGGTCGACGAGCTCGTAGACGAACTTCTCCACGCCGCCGGTGTGGGTCGGCCCCGCGATCACGGAGTTCACCGTGACGCCGGTGCCGGCGGCCTCCTTGGCGAAACCGCGCGAGACGGCGAGCAGGGCCGTCTTCGACATCCCATAGTGGATCATCTCGGCCGGGATCACGACCGCCGAATCGCTCGCGATGTTCAGGATGCGCCCCCAACCGCGGCCCGTCATCCCGGGGAGCGTCTCGCGGATGAGGCGCACGGCGGCGAGCACGTTGACCTCGAAGTACCGGCGCCATTCGTCGTCGCCGATCTCCAGGGCGGGCTCCGCCCCGAAGATGCCGAGGTTGTTGATCAGGATGTCCACGTCGCCCGCGGCGGCGAGCACCGTCTCGGCGTCGGCCGCGTCGGCGACGTCGCCCGGCACGGCGACGAGGTCGCGACCGTCCGCCTCATCCTGCAGCTCGCGGATCGTGTCGGCCACGCTCTCGGCGCGGCGTCCGTTGATCGCCACCCGAGCGCCGGCGTCGGCGAGCGTCGCCGCGATCGCCCGTCCGATGCCCTGCGTCGAGCCCGTGACCAGTGCCGTCTTCCCCGTCAGATCGATGTGCATACCGGGGGAGAACCCACGCGGGTGCGCGCGCATTCCGGCTACCCGTCGAACTCGGCCCGCTCGGCGAGGTGCCCGCCGGGTTCGATGCCGATCACCACGTCGGTGCCGAGGCGGCGCAGGAACGCGTGGTCGTGGCTCACGACAAGCAGCGCGCCGCGATACGCGCCGAGCGCCTCGGCGAGCTGCTCGACGCTGGCGATGTCGAGGTTGTTCGTCGGCTCGTCCAGGATCAGCAGCTGGGCCGGGGGATCGGCGAACAGCAGCTTCGCCAGCGCCACGCGAAACCGCTCGCCGCCCGACAGCGTGCCGACGGGACGGTCGAGCGCGCTTCCGCGCAGCAGCAGCCGCGCCAGCTGGTTGCGCAGCTCGCCGGGCGCCGTGCCCGGCGCCGTGTCGCGCACGTTGTCCACGGCGGAGCGGTTGTCGTCGAGGTCGTCCAGCCGCTGCCGGAGGTACCCGACCCGGTCCGTCAGCAGCGCGCCGCGGATCGCGCCGTCCGCCGTGCCGGCGACCAGTGCCTCGAGCAGCGTCGTCTTCCCCGCGCCGTTCGGACCGACCAGCGCCACGCGCTCGGGACCCTGGATCGTGACGGTGCGAGATCCATCCGTCAGCTCGGCGATCCGCTTGCCGCGCGGGACATCCGGATCGGGGAGCGTGAGATGGATGTGCTCCTCCTCCCGCACGCGCGCGTCGGCGGCGTCGAGGGCATCCTGCGCGTCTTTCACGCGGTCATCGAGCAGGCCGCGGTGCGCTCCCGCGGTCTCCTGCGCTTTGCGCTTGCGCGCGTTCGCGAGGATCTTCGGCATGTTCTCGGCCGCCTTCTTGCCGGCGCGGGCGCGCGCGGCGAGCTTCGCCTCGGCCTCGACGCGCTGGCGCTTCTCGACCTTCAGGTGCTGCTGTGCCGTGCGCGCGGCCTGGGTCGCGGCGGACTGCTCCTGCTCGACGACGGCGCGGTAGGCGCTGTAGGGGCCGCCGAACACGTCAAGCCGCGCACCGGTTCCACGCGCGGCCTGGCCGAGGCCGGTCGGGCGCAGCTCGGCGGTGTGGTCCATGCGGTCGAGCAGCTCGAGGTCGTGGCTGACGACGATGAGCGTGCCCGGCCACGAGTCGACGAGCTCGGCGAGCTGCGCGCGGCGGGGACGGTCGAGGTTGTTCGTCGGCTCGTCGAGCAGGGTGATCGGCGCGCGGCGCAGGCGCAGGCCGGTGATGGCGATGAGCATCGCCTCGCCGCCGGACAGCTCTGCGACCCGTCGATCCAGGTGTGCCGCGCGGAAGCCGATCGCCGCGAGCGCCTCGTCGGCGCGCGCTTCGATGTCCCAGTCGTCGCCGATGGCGTCGAAGTGCCGCTCGTCGACGTCGCCGGCCTCGATCGCTCGCAGGGCGGCCAGGATCGGCGTGACGCCGAGCAGGTCGGCGACGGTCGTGTCGGCCTCGAGCGTGAGCGTCTGGGGCAGGTAGCCGACGTCGCCTGCGGTCTCGACGCGACCGCGCGCGGGCGTCAGGATGCCGGCGATCAGCTTCAGGAGAGTGGACTTCCCGACACCGTTGCGACCGACGAGACCGGTACGGCCGGCGGGGAGGGTGCCGTTCAGCTCGGCGAGGGCGGGGGATCCGTCCGGCCAGTCGAACGAGACGTCGAACAGGGAGACGGCGGAGGTGGAGACGGGCATGTGGAGACCTTTCGGGGCGACGGTGGAGGCTGCGCACCCGGGTGTCCGGATGCCGGCTAGCTGCGGTCGACCTCGATCTCCATGCCCTCCACGGTAGCGGGAAATCCGCCGTCAGGCGAGCAGAGGCAGTCGCCCGACGATCCGGTCGACGCGGTTTCGCGGCCCGACGATGCCCACCGCGAGGTATCCGAGGTCCTCGGGCGCGCGGGTCGCGACCTCCGCGAGGTACTCGTCGTACACACGCGTGAGCTGGGCGTGTGCCGGCATGTCGGCGACGGACACCCCGTCGGATGCGACGGCCTTGGCGCGGATCGCCGCAAGCTGCGCCCCGTCCGCCGCCAGAACCGTGCATCCGATCCACGGCAGCCCGGCGTGGGAAGTGCCGTCGGCGTCCACGGCGTCGGGGCCCAGCAGCCCGGTGACCGCGGCGCCGGTCGCCGCGCCGACGCACGCCGTCGCGTTGGCGATGCGGCCCGCCGGCAGCGAGCCGTCGACCACCACGACCCACTTCAGGCGAGCGGATCGGGTGGGGGCGGCGGTGTCGATCTCGTCGGGGGCGAAGCCGATCTCGTCGTTCATGTGTCTCCTGCTCTGCGGATCATCGGGTGATGACACAGAATGTAGCCATGGATCCGAGCGACCGGATCCAGCGGCGTATGACGTACGGATGAGGGTGCGAAATGGCGGATCTGGACGGACTTGATGCGGCGATCCTCGCCGCTCTCCAGACGAATGCGCGGATGACGAATCGCGAGGTCGCCGCGCGCGTGGGAGTCTCACCCACGACGGCGCTCGACCGGACCCGCGCCTTGCGCCGACGGGGGATCATCCGCGGCGCGACCCTGGACGTCGACCTCGCGAGCATCGGTCGCGGGGTGCAGGCGCTGATCTCGGTGCGCGTGCGTCCGCCGTCGCGGCAGACGATCGAGGCGTTCCGCGACTGGGTGTCGGCGCTGCCCGAGACGCTCGGCGTCTTCGTCGTCAGCGGCGACGTGGATTTCATCATCCATGTCGCGGTCGCCGACAACGACGCGCTCTACGCGTTTGTGATCGACCGGCTCACCCAGCGCGCGGAGATCGCGGATGTGCGCACGACCGTCGTCTACGAGCACCTCCGCAGCGACCGGATCGAGATCGCGCCGACACGCTGACGCAGGCGTGACGCCGCGTGACGTCACGGGCGGTCACAGCCCTTGGCAGTGTCGGGGGCGCGACGTAGCGTGGGGCCATCGCGACGGTCCGGGTGGTCCCGGGGCCCGGCTCATACCCGGTGTCGCAGCGGGTTCGACTCCCGCCGTCGCGTCTACGAGGGATCAGGCCGAGCTCGACAGTGCGTGCGCGTCGCGAGACCGCACCGGTCGACGCGGTTTCGCGAACGGCGTGCGGTTTCGCGAGCAGCACCCTGCTTCAGGCGCCGGCGGGATCGGGGTGCTCGATATCCAGGCGCACGCGCTGGGCGGCGAAGCGCGTGATCTGGTGCTGCAGGGGAGTGCCGTCGACCAGAGTGTCGAGCGCCTCCGTGACGAGCACGATCGCGCCCGGCCCGAGGCCCAGCAGCGCGGCCTCCGAGGTGGTTGCATGGCGCGCCGCGACGACCGTCGAGGCGCGCACATAGTCATCGATGCCGCTGGCGCGCAGCGCCGCCGTCACGGAGGACGTGCGGCGCAGGGCGGCGGCGATGTCGGGCAGGCGCGCGGCGTCGAACCAGCGGGTGCCGAGCGCGAGGGGCTCGCCGTCGACCGTGCGAAGCGCCTCGACGCGCACCGCGGGGGCCCCGGGCGCGATGCCGAGCCGAGCCGCGACGTCGGCCGGGGCCGGCTCGGTCGCGCTCTCGAGCACGCGGCCCGCTGCCGAGTGGCGATCCCCGAGGCTTGTCGACAGGCGGGTGCGCATGCCGATCCGGTGGATGTGGACGGATCCGCCCGTCACGAACGTGCCGCTGCCGCGCCGCGATTCCACGATGCCCTCGGCGGCGAGCGAGGCGATCGCCTGACGTGCCGTGTGCCGGTTCACGCCGAAGCGCTCGGCGAGGGCGTTCTCCGTCGGCAGGCGGTCGCCCGCGTGAAGGCGTCCCTCGGTGATGTCGGCGCGCAGCTCCTCGGCGATGAGGCGCCACGCCGAGTAGCCGGTGGCACGGGCGCTGTCTGACACGGGGCTCCATTCACGCTTCACCGGATGTTCACGCGCTCGTGGGTCGATCCGGCTTCTTCTCCTCTCATCGTGCCACTAACGTCATAGTTGTCTAGATAAATAGACAACTACTCACGAGGTCGAGGGGTGACGGATGGATCAGCACGCGGACGTCGAGTCGCGTCGCCGCACCGCCCGGGTGCTGGCGAACGCGGCCGAGGCCGAGCTCGCCGAGCTGTGGGAGGCATGGCCGGACCGGCCGCAGGTGCAGTACCTGCGCGGGCCCGAGGCAGGCCTCGTCATGGTGCAGGGCCGCACGGGCGGCACGGGCGACCGGTTCAACCTGGGCGAGGCCACCGTCACGCGCGCCACGGTGGTCGTCCGCTCCGACGCGGCCGGCGATCCGGATGAGGCCGTCGGTACCGCCTACGTCCTCGGCAGCCACCCGGATCACGCCGGCCTTGCCGCGATCTTCGACGCGATGCTCGCCTCGGGCCGCCGCGATCGCGTGCTCGCCGAGGTGATCGAGCCGCTCGAGCGCGCGCAAGCCGAACGCGACGCTCTCGCCCGCGCCGAGGCGCGCAGCACGGTCGTCGACTTCTTCACCGTCTCTCGGGAGAACGATGGCGCCCGCGAGAACTCCGGACCGGATGAGGAGGACGACGAATGAGCGTCGTGACCACGCAGAACCACCTGCCGGGCTTCGTCGATCCGGTGCACGACGCGCAGCGCGTGTTCCGCGCCGTGCTCGAGGCCATGGCGCGCCCCACGCTGGCCCAGCCGATCCTCGCCGCATCGCCGCTGCAGACTCCTGCCCCGCTCGGGGCCGTGGCGGGCGCGGTGGTGCTCGCGCTCTGCGACGAGCAGACCCCCATCTGGCTCGACAGGGCGCTCGCGAACGCCGGCGAGGTGTGCGCGTGGATCCGGTTCCACACCGGGGCGCGGCTGGTCGAGCGTCCCGGCGACGCGCTGTTCGCCGTCGCCTCCTCGCCGTCGGCCGCGCCGCGCCTCGCCGAGCTCGCGCAGGGAACGGACGAGGAGCCGCACCTGTCGGCGACGCTCGTGATCGACGCGGTCGGCGCGAAGCCTATCGGCGCGTTCACCGCGACCGGCCCCGGCGTGAACGGCGAGGCGAGCTGGGACGGCGCGGGCCTCCCCGGCGGATTCCTCGCACAGTGGGAGGCCAACCGCGCCGGGTTCCCGCGCGGCGTGGACGTCATCCTCGCCGGCGCGAACGAGGTGCGGGCCCTGCCGCGCACCACGACGCTCACCGGCCGCGAGAACAGGAGCGCCTGATGTACGTCGCCGTCAAGGGAGGCGAGAAGGCCATCGCCAACGCCCACGCCCTGCTCGCCAAACGGGGCGCGGGGGAGACGCGCATCGGCTATGGCCAGGTGCGCGACCAGCTCGGCGTGCTGGTCTCGCGCGTGATGGCCGAGGGCTCGCTCTACGACCCGGATCTCGCCGCCAAGGCGCTGCTTCAGGCGCAGGGCGACGTGCTCGAGGCCGTCACGCTGCTTCGCTCGTATCGCACAACGCTGCCCCGCTTCGGCACCACGGCCGCGATCGACACCGCCGGCCTGCCGGCCCAGCGCCGCATCTCCGCGACGTTCAAGGACCTGCCCGGCGGCCAGCAGCTCGGTGCGACGTTCGACTACACCCACCGCCTGCTCGCGGACGAGCTCGAGACGCCGGACATCCCGGCGGCTGCAACAACGCAGGATGACGCCCCGATGCCGCGCATCACAGACCTCCTCGGCGTCGACGCCCTGATCGAGCCCGAGCGCCCCGACGACTGGACGGATCCGGATCCGGCCGACCTCACGCGCGAGCCGACGGTCTTCCCGATGTCGCGTGCCGAGCGGCTGCAGGCCCTCACCCGCGGAGACGAGGGGTTCCTCCTCTCCCTCGGGTACTCGACCCAGCGCGGCTTCGGCCGCACCCACCCGTTCGCGGGCGAGGTGCGCGTGGGCGAGGTCGAGGTCTTCTTCGACGCCCCCGAGCTGGGGTTCGAGGTGCCGATCGGTCGCATCGAGGTCACCGAGTGCCAGATGGTGAACCAGTTCGTCGGCGGCACGGATGCGACCGGAGCCGAGCGCCCGCCGCAGTTCACGCGCGGCTACGGCCTCGTGTTCGGCCGGGCCGAGCGCAAGGCGATGTCGATGTCGCTCGTGGATCGTGCGCTGCGGCACGAGGAGTTCGCCGAGCGCGCCGTGTCTCCCGCGCAGGACGAGGAGTTCGTGATCAGCCACGCCGACAACGTGCAGGCGACCGGGTTCGTCGAGCACCTGAAGCTGCCGCACTACGTCGACTTCCAGGGCGAGCTCGTGCTCATCCGGCAGCTCCACCGCGATTTCCAGGAGCGCACGGCCGCGGCGCAGGCAGAGGAGGCCGCGAATGTCTGAGCCCCGCATCGTCTACAACGAGGGCTACCTCGACGAGCAGACCAAGCGCGTCGTGCGCCGCGCGCTGCTGAAGGGCGTCGCCATCCCGGGTTTCCAGGTGCCGTTCGCCTCGCGCGAGGTGCCGATGCCGCGCGGCTGGGGAACCGGCGGCGTGCAGGTGACCGCCGCCATCATCGGCGCCGCCGACACCCTCAAGGTCATCGACCAGGGCGCGGACGACACAACCAACGCGGTCTCGATCCGGCAGTTCTTCGAGAAGGTCGCCGGATCCCGCAGCACAACGCGCACGGATCTCGCGACCGTGATCCAGACGCGACACCGGATCCCCGAGACGCCGCTCGTCGAGGGCCAGATCCTCGTGTACCAGGTGCCGATCCCCGAGCCGCTGCGGTTCCTCGAGCCCCGCGAGACCGAGACGCGGCGACTTCACGCGCTCGAGGAGTACGGCCTGATGTACGTCAAGCTCTACGAGGACATCGCCCGCTACGGCCACTTCGCCACCACGTACGACTTCCCGGTGATCGTCGACGGGCGCTACGTCATGGCGCCGTCGCCCATCCCGAGCTTCGACAACCCGAAGATGCACCAGAGCCCGGCGCTGCAGCTGTTCGGAGCCGGCCGCGAGAAGCGCATCTACGCGGTGCCGCCGTACACCGACGTCGAGAGCCTCGGCTTCGAGGACTTCCCGTTCGAGCCGCAGCGATTCCACACTCCGTGCGAGATCTGCGGATCGGAGGGGGTCTACCTGGACGAGGTGGTCATGGACGACAAGGGGGGCGTCATGTACGTCTGCTCCGACACGGATCACTGCGAGCGGACGGCCGCGGCCGCCCGGAAGGAGATGAGCGCGTGATGGGCGCCCTCTGCGACCAGATTGAGCGAGGGAGCGAAGCGACCGAGCCGAAATCCGACGAGACCCCGCTGCTGAGCGTCACCGGCGCCGGCCACCGCTACGGCGACCGGTTCGGCTGCCGCGATGTCAGCTTCGACCTCTGGCCCGGCGAGGTGCTGGCCGTCGTCGGCGAATCCGGATCGGGCAAGTCCACGCTGCTCGGGATGCTGTCGCAGCGCCTGTCCGTCGACGAGGGAGCCATCCGGTACCGGGTCGCGGACGAGCTCGCCGACCTGTCCTCGCTCACCGAGCGCGACGTGCGCCGCCTGTGGCGCACCGAGTGGGGCTTCGTTCACCAGAACCCCGCCGACGGACTGCGGATGCACGTCAGCGCCGGCGGGAACATCGGCGAGCCGCTGATGGCCAACGGCCTCCGCCACTACGGGACGATCCGTGCGGAGGCCGAGGAGTGGCTCGCCCGCGTCGAGATCCCCGCGAACCGGATCGACGACGCCCCCGCGACCTTCTCGGGCGGCATGCGTCAGCGCCTGCAGATCGCCCGCAACCTCGTCTTCGGGCCCCGGCTCGTCTTCATGGATGAGCCGACAAGCGGCCTGGACGTGTCGGTGCAGGCGCGCCTGCTCGACCTGATCCGCTCGCTCGTCGCCGACCTGGGGCTGTCGGTCGTGATCGTCACGCACGACCTCGCCGTCGCGCGCCTCATCTCGCACCGCACGCTGGTCATGAAGGACGGCGCGGTCATCGAGTCGGGCCTGACCGACCGGGTGCTCGACGACCCGCAGGCCGCGTACACCCAGCTGCTCGTCTCCTCGATCCTCCAGGGCTGATCATGACCTCTCACACCATCGATCCGGATCTCGTCCTGTCCGTTCAGGACGTCGACAAGACCTTCACCCTCCACCTGCAGGACGCGCAGCGCCTTCCCGTGCTGCGCGGGCTGACCTTCGACGTGCCGCGCGGGACGTGCGTGGTGCTCGGCGGGGAGTCGGGATCGGGCAAGAGCACCGTCATGAAGATGGTGTTCGGCAGCTACGGCGCCGACGCGGGGCGCATCCTGCTCGCCCACGACGGCCGCGTGCTCGACCTCGCCGCCGCCCAGCCGCGGGAGGTGCTCGCCGCCCGGCGCGAGACCATGGGCTACGTGAGCCAGTTCCTGCGCGCCGTGCCGCGGGTCGCCGCGCTCGATGTCGTCGCCGAGCCGCTCGTCGAGCGCGGCGCCGACCGCGACACCGCCCGCGAGCGCGCGGCCGAGCTGCTGTCGCGGCTGAGCATCCCCGAGCGGCTCTGGACGCTGCCGCCCGCCACGTTCTCGGGCGGCGAGCAGCAGCGCGTCAACATCGCGCGCGGGTTCATCGCCGAGCGGCCGCTGCTGCTGCTCGACGAGCCCACCGCCTCGCTCGACGCGCGCAACCGCGAGGTGGTGATCGGCCTGATCCGCGAGCGTCTCGCGCGCGGCGTCGGCATGCTCGCGATCTTCCACGACGCGGATGTGCGCGACGCCGTGGGCGACGCGGTCGTCGACGTGCGCGCGTTCACGCCCCAGCCCGCGGGAGCCGCGGCGTGATCCGGTACGCGGTGTACGCGCTCCCGGGGGCCCTCGGCGCGACCGACGCCCCCGAGGCCGTGCGGCTGCGAGAGGCCGTCGAGGCCTGCTACGCGCGGGCGAAGTTCCGGGACCTCACCGTGGATGCGCGCCGGTACGGCTTCCACGCCACGCTGAAGGCGCCGTTCCGGCTCGCCGAGGGGCGCACCGAGGCCGAGCTGCGGCAGGTGGCGGACGCGTTCGCCGCCGCGCGCCGGCCCGTGATGATCGCCGCGCCCCGTCCGGCGACGCTCGGGCACTTCCGCGCGCTGCTGCCGGATGGCGATCAGGCGGGCCTCGACGCGCTCGCTGCGGACGCCGTGCGGGAGTTCGACGGATTCCGCGCCGCGCCGAACGAGGCAGAGATCCGCCGGCGCCGGCCCGAGCGGCTGACCCCGCGGCAGCGCGAGCTGTTCGAGAAGTGGGGATACCCGTTCGTGTTCGACGAGTTCCGCTTCCACCTGACGCTCACCGATCCGGTGCCCACCGAGCGCTCGGACGAGGTCGACGCGGCGCTCGAGGAGCACTTCGCGGAGGTCGCGGGCGTCGACGTCCCCCTGCAGTCCATCGCCCTGTTCGTCGAGCCCGAGCCGGGCGCGCCCTTCGAGATGCACTCCGTCCATCCCTTCGCCCCCGCGATTGCGGCGAGCGAGAAAAGCGAGGCGAAATGAGCAACGAGACCGTCTTCACGAACGCGCGAGTGGTGCTCGACGACGAGGTGATCCACGGATCGGTCCGCGTCGTCGACGGCGCGATCGTGGACGTCTCCGGATCGCCGACCGTGGCCGGCGAGGATCTGCAGGGCGACTTCCTGATGCCCGGCATCGTCGAGGTGCACACCGACCAGGTGGAGGCGCACTTCCAGCCGCGGCCAAAGCGGTACTGGGATCCGATCCCGGCGGTGATCGCGCACGACGCACAGATGGCCGCGTCCGGCATGACGACCGTCCTGGATGCGCTGCGCATCGGCACCGGGCCGACCGACGGCAACAACATGGCGAAGAACGCGCGCACCCTGATCGACGCCGTCGTCCACGCGGCAGAGTCGGGGCTGCTGCGCGCCGATCACTTCGTGCACCTGCGCTGCGAGGTGTCGACGCCCGACGTCGTCGACGTGTTCGACGAGGTCGGGGCGCACGACCGCGTGCGCATGGTCTCGCTCATGGATCACACCCCCGGCCAGCGGCAGTACGCCGACGTCGAGGCGTTCCGCACCTACATGGTGGGCAAGGGGCGCCTCACGAACGAGGAGTTCGAGTCGCACGTCGAGGAGCTCCACCGTCTGTCGGCGCAGTACGCGCACCCGCACCGGCGTCTGATGGCCGAGCGCGCCACGGCGCGCGGCATCACGATGGCGGCGCACGACGACGCCACGCAGGCGCACGTCGACGAGGGGGTGGCGCTCGGCGTCGGCATCTCGGAGTTCCCCACGACGATCGCCGCCGCGCGCGCCGCGCGCGCCGCCGGACAGCTCGTTGTGATGGGGGCGCCGAACATCGTGCGCGGCGGATCCCACTCCGGCAACGTCGCGGCGTCCGAGCTGCTCGCCGCCGGTCTGCTCGACATCCTGTCGAGCGACTACGTCCCGGCGAGCCCGCTGCAGGCGGCGTTCCTCCTGTTCGCGCGCGGCGACGTGACCTTGCCGGAGGCGTCGAAGCTGATCAGCGGCAACCCCGCCAGGGCCATCGGGCTCGACGACCGCGGCGTCATCGAGGTCGGGCGGCGCGCCGACCTGATCCGCGTTCACGCGTACGACGAGGCGCCGAGCGAGCAGCACCCGCTCGGTGTGCCCGTCCCGATCGTGCGCGGCGTGTGGCGCGAAGGGAAGCGCGTCGCATGACCGGCGCCTTCGTGGCGGTCGTGGGGCCGAGCGGGGCGGGCAAGGACTCGGTCATCGATGCCGCGCGCCGGCGCCTCGAGGGCGACCCGACGTTCGTGTTCGCCCGCCGCGCGATCACCCGTCCCGCCGGTCGGGCCGAGGACTGCGCGTTCGCGACCGAGGAGCAGTTCGCGGCGCACGAGGCATCCGGATCGTTCTCGCTCGCCTGGCGCGCACATGGGCTCGCGTACGGCATCCCGGTCGAGAACCTGGCGCTCGTGCGCGGCGGGACGGTCGTGGTCGGCAACGTCTCGCGCGCCGTCCTGACCGAACTGGACGACCGCTTCCCGCGCGCGTACGTCGTGCGGATCACGGTGCCGGAGGAGGTTCGTCGCGCCCGGATCGCCGCACGCGGGCGCGAGGACGATGCCGCGCTCGCCGCGCGTCTCGACCGCCCCGACCCCGCGCCGGGGCATCCGGCCGACCTCGAGATCGTCAACGACGGGACGCTCGAGGAGGCGGGGGAGACGCTCGCGGCCTTCCTCCGTGCGGTGGCGGGTTCTGCGGAGATGTCGGCTTCTCCGGAGCATCCGCGCGATCCGGATCCGGAGAACGCGGCATCTCCGAAGAAGGCGGACGGATGATCACGCCGCCGAGGATCGCGGTGCAGGAGGAGACCGGATGAGCGCCCTGCCCGAGGCCGGGATCGTGCACGCCGGCTCGACCGTCGTCGCGAGCACCCTCGGCCGCTACACCGAGGTGGGCGAGGGGAGCAGGTTCGACGGCGTCGACCTCGGCGACTACAGCTACTGCGACCGCCTGTGCGACCTCGCCAACACCACGGTGGGGCGGTTCTCGAACATCGCGAGCTTCGTGCGGATCGGCGCGACGGATCATCCGCTCGATAAGGCGAGCCTTCACCACTTCCTGTACCGGTCGGAGAAGTACTGGCCGGATGAGACCGACGACGCCGACTGGTTCGCCCAGCGCCGTGCCCGCCGCACGGTGATCGGACACGACACCTGGATCGGCCACGGGGCGCAGGTGAAGCCCGAGGTGACCGTGGGGGACGGCGCGGTCGTCGCATCCGGCGCGATCGTGACGAAGGACGTTCCCGCGTACGCGATCGTGGCGGGCGTGCCGGCGCGCGTCGTGCGGATGCGGCAGCCGCCGGAGATCGCCGAGCGCCTTGTGCGGCTCGCGTGGTGGGACTGGGATCACGACACGCTGCGCGCGCGACTCGGCGACTTCCGGAGCCTGCCGGCGGAGGAGTTCCTCGCGCGATACGAGTGAGGAGCGGACTTCCGCTCGGCGCTCGCCGCGTCAGACCGCGATGCCGTCCTCGCCGCGGCCCTCGCCGAGGTAGCGGACGAGCTCGGTGACGGCGGCCCGCCCGGCGCGGTTGGCGCCGACGGTGGACTGGGACGGGCCGAAGCCGATCAGGTGCGCGCGCGGCTCGCCGCGCACCTGGGTGCCGCGCATCGTGATGCCGCCGAGCTCGTTGCGCAGGTACAGCGGGTCGAGGTGGTGCAGGTCGGCCTTGAAGCCGGTCGCCCACAGGATCGCGTCCACCGGAGTGAGCGATCCATCCGGTTCCCTCACGCCATCCGGCTCGATGCGGGTGAACATCGGGCGCCGCACGAGCACGCCGCGGTCGCGGGCGGCGCGGGCGTACGGGCTCCAGCCGAGACCGGTGTAGCCGACGACGCTCCCCGTCGGGCGGCCCGCCTCGACGTCGGCGGTGACCTTGTCGATCGTCGCGCGGCCCGTGGTCTCGGGATCGAACTCGCCCTCGATGAACACCGGCTCGCGCCGCGTGTACCAGCGGGTCTCGGCGACGCGGGAGATCTCCTCGAGCAGCTGCACCGCCGAGATCCCGCCGCCCACGATCGCCACGCGCTGACCGGCGAAGTCCTCGAGCCTGCCGTAGTCCCGCGTGTGAAGGTGTCGACCGCGGAAGGTCTCCTGCCCCGGGTACTCCGGCAGCACGGGGTTGTTCCAGGTGCCCGTCGCGTTGATGATCGCCCGCGTCAGCCACACCCCGCCATCGGTTCGCACAACGAGGTCGCCGTCCTCGTCCTCGTCCGCGTAGTCGACGGACTCGACCCGCACCGGGCGCAGGATCGGCAGCCCGTACCGGTCCTCGAACTCCCGGAAGTACCGCGGGACGGCATCCCGGCTCGGCTCTGCGGGATCCATCGGAGGCTGGGGCAGGCCGGGCAGGTCGAAGATGCGGTTGAGCTTCTCGACGTGGAGCGACTCCCACCGGTGCTGCCACGCACCACCGGCGGCGGGATTCGCGTCGAGCACGACGAAGGTGCTTGCGGCATCCGGCGAGGCAAGGGCGCTGGCGAATCCGCTGCGCATCAGGTGGAACGCCGCCGACAACCCCGCCTGGCCGCCCCCGATGACGACGACGGTCGCGGTGCGGCTCGAGGCGGTCATGCCGGATGCAACCGCGGTGGGCGGGCGGTCATTCCGACGGGATCAGCGCCGGCGCGGTTTGTCCTGGGCGCTCGCCGGCGGGGCGACCGTCACGTCGACGGCAGGATGCCCCGCCCGCGACTCCCACGAGCCCTCGAGGCCCTTCGCCGCATGCCGCGCCGCGCGCACGGCGCGCTCGTCCGCCCAGCTGTTGAGGCGATGGCCGGCATGGCCCTTCACATGCTCGAGCACAACGTCGGGCATCCCGGCGGCGCGGCGCGCGTCGCGGGCGGCGATCAGGCCCTCGAGGATGTCGACGTTCTTCACCGGCTGCTTGGCCGACGTCCGCCATCCGCGGCGCTTGTGACCGTCCATCCACGACACGTACGTGTTGATCGCGTACATCGAGTCCGCCTGCACAACGAGGTGACGGACGTGCGCGTTGTCGCGGATTCCGCGCAGCAGCGCCGTGAGCTCGCCGATGTTGTTCGTCCCCTGCGGGATGGCTCCCGCGGCCCATTGCCCGTCCTCGCCGACCCACGCCCACCCCGTGGGGCCGGGGTTCCCCTGGCAGGCGCCGTCCGTCGCGATCACATAGCGGTCGGGGGCGGGGGAGTCGGTGGGCGAATCGGGCACGGTTCAACCGTAACCGCGGCCGGATCACTCGCCGGGCGCGTCGCGAATCCGGCGTTCGAGGGCGACGGCGTCATGCGGCGCGCGGCCGCGACCGTCGTTGTCGAAGTACACGTAGACGTCGCGCGGGACCCCGTCCGGGGATCCGGATCCGTCGCTCCACGCGCGCACCCGGCGCGCCCAGTCATCCAGCTCCTCGTCCGTGTACCCGCTCAGGTACAGCTCCTGCGACCCGTGCAGCCGCACATAGACGTGGTCGGACGTGATCTCGTCGAACATCGGGAAGGTGCCGGCCGTGTCGGCCACCGTCAGCGACACGTTGTGCTCGCGCAGGAGGTCGGCGAACGCGGGATCGGCGAAGGACTCGGATCGCGGCTCGATCGAGTGGCGCAGCTGCCTGTCCTCGTCGATCTCCAGGGCGGTCCGCCCCTCGAGCCGTCGGTCGTGCCCGCGCGCGATGTCGAGCGCCTCACCGGTCGTGCGGGGAAGGGACTTCATGAACGCGTCGAGGATCCCCGGTTCGAAGGGGTGCCGTGCGGGCAGCTGCCACAGGATGGGCCCGAGCTTCGCGCGCAGCGCGAGCGGTCCGGAGGCGAAGAAGTTCGCGAGGGCGGTGCCCGAGCTGCGAAGCCGCAGCATGTGCGTGATGTAGCGCGGAGCCTTCACGGCGAACAGGAAGTCGTCGGGCACGCTCTCGCGCCATCGCACGTAGCTCGACGGGCGCTGCAGCGAGTAGAACGAGCCGTTGATCTCGGCGCTCGACATGTGCTCGCCGATGTGCTCGAGCTCGCGCCGCTGCACGAGGCCGCGCGGATAGAAGTCGCCTCGCCAGCTCGGATACCGCCAGCCGGAGACTCCGATCCACACGCGGCCTCGTGGCGGGGTCATCCGCCGTCCGCCCGCCTCAGCGCCGCGATCGGCTCGGCCGCCGGGCGATCGTCCCGTGCCTCGCCCTCGGCGAGCTCCTCCTCGGCGATCAGCACCCGTGCGCCGCTCAGGACCGCGGCGCGGGCGAGCGCCTCGGCCGCGGGGAGGTAGCCGAGCGATCCGGCGGGGAGCTCGTCGAGCTCGGTGCGCGCGACCCAGGGTTCCGCGTCGAGGGCCGCGAGGGAATCGCCGTCCTCGCCCGCGTCCGCGAGCCGGGCGTCGAGCACGAGCGTGTCGACGCGCGCCTGCTGCAGGGCGTCGATCACCTCGCCGACACCGCGTGCTCCCGCCGCGCCGTCCCGTTCGGCCGCGCGGCGCCGCGCGTCGTCGATGTCGCCCCCGATCGCGGCGCTCACCGCCTCCGCGACCGCCTCATCGAGCGCCTCGTCGTCCGATCCCTCGGCCTTGGTGTGCACGTCGACCTCAAGCACGAGCTCGCGCGACGCGGCCGCGAGGCGCTCGAGCAGCAGCTGCCGGGCGCGCACATCGCCCGCGACCACAACGAACCGGGGCCGGTGCTCCCGCACGAGCCGGTCGACGGCCTCGGCGACCTCGGCTTGGTTGTGCTCCCAGATGTCCTCCGAGTGGTTCTGGTACCGGCGATGCGACCATCCGCCCGCCTGCACCTTCTTGAGGCTGTCGGTGCGGCCCTCGATCTCCTGGCTTGCGCCGCTCGCGCCGCGATGCGCCTCGCGCAGGCTCAGCCGGGCGCCCTCGCGCGCGGTCTCCACCAGGAGGTACGGGACGGCCCCCCCCGCGGGGGCGCAGCAGCGGCAGGATCCGCGGGGCCGGGCCATGCGCCAGCACCTCGGCCCCGATGCGCTGCCCGATGAACGCCTCGTCCAGCACGACCGTGCCGTCGCGCACGAGAAGGTAGCGCGTCGACGGGCTCGGCAGGCCGTCGCCCGCGGCCAGCGCGGAGCCGACGGCGCGCACATCCTCCTCCGGCGCTCCCGCTTCGCCGAGGGGGTCCGTCACGGCGCGCACCCGCGCCTCCTCCTCGTGCTGCGGGCGCTCGCCGCGTCCGTCCGTCAGCACCGTCGTCCAGGGGCCGGGCTGTCGCAGCAGCTCGGCGAGATCCTGGTTCGCGTCAGTCATCCTCCGCTCCCTCCTCGCTCTCGGCCGGATCCGCGTCGCCACCGGCGACCTCGGGGCCGTCGCGCCGGAACGCCGTCTCGACCTCCGCCTCGTCGGTGTCATCGGGAAGCGGCTCGGTCTCGCGGAACGGCTCGGCGTGCGGCGCACCCGGTGCGCCCTGCACCATGCCGCGGCTCTCCTGCTCGAGCTGGTCGTCCACGTGTGGTCCGTGCTTCGCGTTGCCTCGCTGGGCGTCGCTCATGTTGCTTCTCCCTTCTGCGTTCCACGACCGTAGGTCGCGTGACGGATCGGCTGCACGGGCTTGACATGATTGACGGATGACCTCCGCCAACGCCGCCGCCAACCTGACCCGCGAGGAGACGGCCGCCCGCGCCGCCGCGATCTCGCTCCGCGCCGCCCGCGTCGAACTCGACCTGTCGGGGGCGCCGGATCCGTCGCGCAGCGGCTTCCCGACGATCGCCACCCTGTCGTTCGATGCGACCGCGGAGGCGACCTGGATCGACTTCATCGGCGAGGCGGTGCTGCGCGTTGTCGTGAACGGCACGGAGCGCGACTTCGACTGGGATGGTGCCCGCATCCGGATCGCCGGGCTCGCGCCGGGAGCGAACGAGGTCGTCGTCGAGGCGGTCGCCGCGTACAGCCGGTCGGGCGAGGGGATGCACCGGTTCGTCGATCCGGTCGACGGCGAGACCTACCTGTACACGCAGTACGAGCCTGCCGACGCCCGCCGGGTGATGCCGTGCTTCGAGCAGCCGGACATGAAGGCGCGGTACACGTTCGCGATCACCGCCCCGGCCGGATGGCACGTCCTGTCGAACCAGGCCCCCGTCCGCACGGAGCCGGCGGGGGAGGCGCAGCGCGTCGAGTTCGCGCCGACGCTGCCCATCTCGAGCTACATCACCGCCGTCGCCGCCGGGCCGTACCACCGCGTCACGGACGAGTGGACGAAGGGCGATCAGCGCGTGCCGCTCGGTGCCTACTGCCGATCCTCGCTGGCGCAGCACTTCGACGCGGACGAGATCCTCGGCCTCACGAAGCAGGGCCTCGACTTCTTCGACGAGGCGTTCGGCTTCCCGTACCCGTGGTCGACGTACGACCAGATCTTCGTGCCCGAGTACAACCTCGGCGCCATGGAGAACCCCGGCCTCGTGACCTTCACCGAGGCGTACGTCTTCCGCGGTGCGGCGACCGATGCGCAGCGCGAGGCACGGGCGAACACAATCCTTCACGAGATGGCGCACATGTGGTTCGGCGACCTGGTGACGATGCGCTGGTGGGACGACCTCTGGCTCAAGGAGTCTTTCGCCGACTACATGGGCTCCCACGCCTCGGCCGCCGCCACCCGGTTCACCGACGCGTGGGTGTCCTTCGCCGCGCGCCGCAAGGTGTGGGCGTACCAGCAGGATCAGCTCTCGACGACGCACCCGATCGTCGCCGACATCCCCGACCTCGAGGCCGCGAAGCTCAACTTCGACGGGATCACCTACGCGAAGGGCGCGTCGGTGCTCAAGCAGCTCGTCGCGTACGTCGGTGAGGACGCGTTCTTCGAGGGAGCCCGCCGCTACTTCCGTGAGCACGCCTACGGCAACACGACCCTCGACGACCTGCTCCTGCAGCTCGAGGCGGCATCCGGGCGCGACCTGCGGTCCTGGTCCCGGGCCTGGCTCGAGACCACCGGGATGTCGGCGATCGCGTACGACCGGACGGGCGGCGTCCTGTCGCAGACGGATCCGCGCCCGCACCGTCTCGCGATCGGCTGCTACGCCCTCGCGGACGGCCGGCTGCAGCGCACCGATCTGGTGGAGGTGGATCTGCTCGAGGCGACGGCGCCGGTCTCGCTGCCGGACGCCGACCTGATCCTGATCAACGACCGCGACCTCACCTACGCGAAGGCGCGGCTCGACGAGCTCTCGCTGGCGGCGGTGGAGGAGGCGCTGTCGACGCTCGACGACCCGCTCGCGCGCGGCCTGATCTGGGCCTCCCTCTGGGACGCCACGCGCGATGGCGAGCTGCCGGTGCGTCGGTACCTCTCGATCGTGCGCCGCCACGCCCCGGCAGAGGCCCACGTCGGCCTGCTGACCGCCGCCACCGGCAACGCGGCGTTCGCGATCAGCCACTACGTGCCGCGGGACGCGCGCGCCGAGGAGCGTCGGGCCTGGCTCGACACCGCGTGGGAGCAGGCGCACGCCGCCCCCGCGGGAAGCGGAGCGCAGCTCGCCTGGGCCCGCGCCCTCTCGGGCGCCGCCGCCTTCGACGACGCCCGGGCCACCGAGCTGCGGGAGATCCTCGACGGTGCGCGCCCGGGCCCCGAGGGGCTGCCGCTCGATGCAGACCTTCGCTGGTCGTGGCTGACCGCGCTCGCCGCCACCGGCCACGCGGGCGAGGCGGAGGCCGCGGCGGAGCTCGCGCGCGACGACACGGCGACGGGCCGGACCGCCTGGATCCGGGTGCTCGCCGCGCGTCCCGAGGCGGACGTGCGCGCGGCCGCCTGGGAGTCGGCCTGGCAGGATCGCTCGCTCACGAACGACCACCTCGACGCGACGATCGCCGGCTTCCGCACGGGCGACAGCCGCCCCCTGATCGCCCGCTTCGACGAGGAGTACTTCAGCCGAATCCGCGAGGCGTGGGCGGAGCGCAGCATCGAGATCGCGCGCCGCCTCGTGACCGGGCTGTTCCCGTCGTCGGACACGCTCGACCTGGTCGACGGGTGGCTCGCGGCGAACGCCGAGGCGCCGGCATCGCTTCGCCGGCTCGTCCTCGAGCAGCGCGACCACCTGGCGCGCGAGCTCCGGGTGCGCGCGGGGAAGTAGGCGGCCGGGGCGGATCTACATCCGCAGGATGACCCGGATCCATACCCCGGCGGACGCGCCAGGACCGCGGGGGGACGAGGCTTGAATCATGACCTCGACACCTCCGACCTCGACACCCCTCCCCACGACGCAATCGATCCTGACCGGATCCGACCTCGTCAAGACGTACGGGACGACGCGCGCCCTCGGCGGCGTCAGCCTCGACGTGCGCGCGGGTGAGGCGGTCGCGATCATGGGCGCCTCCGGCTCGGGGAAGACGACCCTCCTGCACGTGCTCGCGGGCATCCTCCCTCCCGACGCGGGAACCGTGGCCCTCAACGGGCGCACCGGGCCCATCCGGATCGACGGCCTGGGGGAGCGGGAGCGCTCCCGCCTGCGCCGCGAGGAGTTCGGCTTCGTGTTCCAGCAGGGTCTGCTGATCCCCGAGCTCACGGCGGTCGAGAACGTCGCGCTGCCGCTGCTGCTCACGGGACACGCGCGCGGTCCGGCCGAGGCCCACGCGGCGCAGTGGCTCGCCGCGCTCGGCCTCGCCGGCATGGAGCAGCGCCGCATCGGGCAGCTGTCGGGCGGCCAGGCGCAGCGCGTCGCGATCGCCCGCGCCCAGGCGACCGGCGCGCGCATCCTGTTCGCCGACGAGCCCACCGGTGCGCTCGACTCCGCGACCTCCGCCGAGGTGATGACCGCGCTGCTCGAGTCGACCCTGAGCCGCGGCAACGCGCTCGTCGTCGTGACCCACGACCCGCAGGTCGCCGCGCGCTGCACGCGGGTGATCCGGATGCAGGACGGCCTGATCACCGGCGAGACCGTCGCCACGCAGGCTTCCGGCACCGAGGTCGCGCGATGAGCGTCATCGCCGCCCCCGCGCCGCTCGCTCCCGCATCCGGGCGTGCGCCGGTGGCGCGCCTCACCTGGATGCTCGGCCGGCCCAGCGCCCAGAGCGCCGCGGCCCTCGCCCTGCCTGCCGTCGCGTTCGCCGTCACCACGGCGCTGATGCTCGTCGTGCTCGGCGGGGTGCTGATGTTCTGGCGCTGGGACGTCACGGCGCAGCCCGACGCTCCCGTCTACCAGCTGCTCAGCGTCATCGCGCTCGCGGTGCTCGTCATCCCGCTGCTCTCGCTCGGTGGCGCGGCCGCGCGGCTGTCGGCGCGTCGCCGCGACGACCGCCTGGCGACGCTGCGCCTGCTCGGCGCGTCGACCCCGACCGTCGGCGCCATCACCGTGCTCGAGTCGACGGCCGTCGCGGTCGCCGGCGCGCTCGCCGGGGTGGTGCTGTACGCCCTGCTCATGCCGCTCGTCGGCCTCGTCTCGTTCGGCGGCGCGCCCATCGGCGGTGCGTCGCTGTGGACGGGAATCCCGGCCATCGCCGCGGTCGTCGTCGGCGTGGCGCTGCTCGCCGCGATCAGCGCGGCGATCGGCCTGCGTCAGGTGGTGCTGTCCCCGCTCGGCGTGCGGGCGCGCACCGACGCGCCGAAGCTCCACTGGGTGCGCGTCCTCATCGCCGTCGTCGTGATCGCGGCGGGCTTCGTCGCGCTGAACGTGCCGGCGCTGGCGCCGGGCGCGGCCTTCGCCTTCGTGATCGCCGCCGTCTTCGGTGCGGGGATGGCGGTGCTGAACCTGCTCGGACCCTGGACGATCGGAGTCTTCGCGAAGATCCAGGCCCGGCGCGCCACGACGGCGGCGCGCCTCGTCGCCGCCCGCACGGTGCTCGAGTCGCCGAAGGCGGCGTGGCGGCAGGTCGGCGGCGTGGCGATGACGTCGTTCGTCGCCGTCATCGCGGGCGCCGGCACGGCGATGGTCGCCGACGCGCAGGATGCCGGGGTGCTGATGCGGGACGTCCAGACCGGCGTGCTGCTGACGCTCGTCGTCTCCTTCGCGATGGTGGCGTGCTCGGTCGGCGTCAACCAGGCCGCGGCGATCCTCGACCGCCGGGCGCTTCACGTCGCCCTCGACCGGATCGGAATGCCGATCGAGGTCATGGAGTCAGCGCGCACGCGGGCCACGATGGCGCCCCTGCTGTTCACGGTCGTCGTGTCGGTGCTCGCGGCGGGCGTGCTCGTCTTCCCTCTCGTCGGGATCGCGATGATCGTCGCGCCCCTGTCGCTCGGCGTGATCGCCGCGTGCTTCGCGCTCGGCATCGTCCTGGTGTGGGCCGCACTGCGCGCGACGCGTCCGGTGCTGCTGCGCGTGCTCGCGGAGCCGGAGCGCGCGGAGTGATGCCGGAGGTCCGGATCCCGCGCGCGCGCCGGATCCGGACCAGCCGAATCGAGGAGATCCGGTCTCCCGAGGAGATCCCCGCGCGGATCCTCCTCTGGCGGCCGGATCTCCTCGGTCCACTCAGCCGAAGAAGCCGCGGAGCAGCGCCTCGGAGCCGTCGATGTGCTCGGCCATCGCGCGTGCGGCCTCGTCGGGCTTGCCGCGCAGGATGGCCGACACGATCGCCTCGTGCTGCTCGTTCGAGTGCGCGATGTTCGGGCCGAGGATCGGGATCCGGTCGAGCAGCTCGTTCACGCGCATGCGCGAGTCGGCCATGAGGGTGACGACCTGCGGCGCGCCGAGCAGCTCGGCGAGCAGCAGGTGCAGTCGCGAGTCGGCCACGCGGTAGCGCGCCTGGTCGGCGTCGCGGCAGGCCTCGAAGGCCTGCCACAGCCGGTCGCGGTCGAACGCGGTGAGGTCGCGCAGCGCGAGCCGCCGGGCAACGCCGACCTCGAGCACCGCACGCACGGCCAGCACCTCGTCCACCACGTCGGCCGTCGGGCCGTCGTCCTCGACGGGCCGCCCCTCGGCGCCGAGCGGGGTGCGCGGCGGATGCTCCGCGATGAACGTGCCTCCCGTGCGGCCGCGCCGCACGACCACGTATCCGGCGTCTGCCAGGGCTGCGAGGGCGTCGCGCAGCGTGTCGCGGCTGACGTCGAGCAGCGTCGCGAGCTCCCGCTCCGGCGGCAGTCGTGTACCCGGCGCCGCAAGCCCGAGCCTTATCGTCTGCAGCAGCCGCTGCACCGTCTCCTCGAACGCGTTCGCGGTGCGCAGCGGCCGCAGCAGCAGCTCGGAGCTCAGCAGCTCCGCGTCGTCGGCGGTGTCGGGCATCCGGATCAGAGCGGCGTCACGTAGGCCGACGAGATGCCGCCGTCGACGAGGAAGGTCGAGCCCGTGATGAAGCTCGCGTCGTCCGACGCGAGGAACGCCACGGCCGCGGCGAGCTCTTCCGGCTCGGCGAAGCGCCCGACGGGGATGTGGATGAGCCGGCGCTGCGCGCGCTCGGGGTCCTTCGCGAACAGCTCCTGCAGCAGGGGCGTGTTCACCGGCCCCGGGCAGAGGGCGTTCACCCGGATTCCCTGACGCGCGAACTGCACGCCGAGCTCGCGCGACATCGCGAGCACACCGCCCTTCGAAGCCGTGTAGGAGATCTGCGACGTGGCCGATCCCAGCACCGCGACGAACGAGGCGGTGTTGATGATGGATCCGCGCTGCTGCGGCACCATGTGACGCAGCGCCGCGCGCGAGCACAGGTAGACCGACTTGAGGTTCACATCCTGCACGCGCTCCCACGCCGGCAGCTCGGTGATCTCGATCGAGTCGTCGTCGGCGGGGGAGATGCCCGCGTTGTTGAAGGCGATGTCGACCGATCCGAGTTCCGCCGCGGCGGTGTCGAACAGGTTGTCGACGGCGTCCTTGTCGGTCACGTCGACCTTCACGAACAGGCCGTCGACCGCCTGCGCGGCCGCCTCTCCGGCGATGGGATCCACGTCGCCGATCACGACCTTGGCGCCCTCGGCGGCGAGGCGGTGGGCGGTGGCGAGGCCGATGCCCGACGCCCCGCCGGTGATGACGGCGACGCGGTCGCGCAGGCGCTGGGTGAGATCGATGGGGGTCACGCTCATGGGAGTGCTTTCTGTGCGGGGCGGGGCGGGCGGTTCAGTCGACGGCGAGGAAGACGTTCTTGGTCTCGGTGAAGGCGAGGGGTGCGTCCGGGCCGAGCTCGCGCCCGAGGCCCGACTGCTTGAAGCCGCCGAAGGGTGTCGAGTAGCGGACGGATGAGTGCGAGTTGACCGAGAGATTCCCTGCTTCCACGGCACGGGACACGCGGATCGCGCGGCCGACGTCACGGGTCCAGATCGAGCCGCTGAGGCCGTACTCGCTGCTGTTGGCGAACCGGATGGCGTCGTCCTCGTCGTCGAAGGGGAAGACCGACACGACGGGGCCGAAGATCTCCTCGGTCGCGGCGCGGGAGTCGCGTGCGGGCGTCAGCACGGTCGGCGCGAACCAGAAGCCGGGGGCGTCCGGCGCCGCGCCCCGGAACGCGACGTCGGTGTCATCCGGCACGTACGAGGCGACCTTCTCGAGGTGCGGGCGCGAGACGAGCGGCCCCATCTCGGTCGCCTCGAGCAACGGATCGCCCACGGCGACACCCTGCACGGCGGGCTCGAGCAGTTCCATGAAGCGCTCGTAGACGCTGCGCTGCACCAGGATGCGGCTGCGCGCGCAGCAGTCCTGGCCCGCGTTCTCGAAGACGCCGTAGGGCGCGGTGGCCGCGGCCTTCTCGATGTCGGCATCGGCGAACACGATGTTCGCGCTCTTGCCGCCGAGCTCGAGGGTGACGCGCTTCACGCCGCCCGCCGCGCCGGCCATGATCCGCTTTCCCGTCGCGGTCGAGCCGGTGAAGGCGACCTTGCGGACGAGCGGATGCGTCACGAACCGCTCGCCGACGACGGATCCCTTGCCGGGCAGGATCTGCAGCAGGCCCTCGGGCAACCCCGCCTCGAGGGCGAGCTCGCCGATCCGGATCGACGTGAGGGGCGTCCACTCCGCCGGCTTCAGGACGACGGCGTTTCCCGCCGCGAGCGCGGGCGCGAAGCCCCACGACGCGATCGTCATGGGGAAGTTCCACGGGGTGATGACCCCCACCACGCCGAGCGGCTCGTGGAAGGTCACGTCCAGCCCGCCGGCGACGGGGATCTGACGGCCGAAGAGCCGCTCGGGTGAGGCGGAGTAGTACTCGAGCACGTCGCGCACGTGCCCGGCCTCCCAGCGTGCCTGGGCGATCGGATGGCCCGAGTTGCGCACCTCGAGCTGGGCCAGCTCCTCGACGGCGCCGTCGACCGCGTCGGCGAAGCGGCGCAGCAGGCGGGCGCGGTCGGCGGGGGCGAGGGCTGCCCAGCCGCGCTGGGCCTCGGCCGCGCGCTCGATCGCCGCGTCGGTCTGCTCGACCGTCGTGTGCGCGACCGTGGCGACGACGGTCTCGTCGGCGGGGTTCAGGATCTCCTGCATCTCAGTCCTTCCGGCGGTCGCGGTGGGCGCGGGCCGCGTCGACGACGCTCTGGAAGAGGCGGCGGTCATCCGGGTCCTCCTCGGGATGCCACTGCACCGCGAGGCCGTGGGTCGCGCCCTCGAGCTCGACCGCCTCGACGATGCCGTCGGCCGAGCGCGCCGTGGCGACCAGGCCCTCGCCGGGCCGGTCGATCGCCTGGTGGTGGTAGACGGGCGCCTGGATCCGCTCGCCCACGAGCGTTGCGAGGCGCGAACCCTCATCCACCTCCACCGCGACGCGGGCGAACACGCCGCGGCCGAGCTGATACCGGGCGTCGCCGACCACGTCGGGCAGATGCTGGTGCAGGGTGCCGCCGCGCAGCACGTTCAGCACCTGCATCCCGCGGCAGATGCCGAGGAACGGCAGGTCGAGCTCGAGCGCGCGCTCCAGCAGCGCGAACTCCCACTCGTCGCGCAGCGTCTGCGGTGCGTCGGTGCGCGGATGGGCCTCGGCCCCGTAGCGCGCGGGGTCGACGTCCGCGCCGCCCGCGACGATGAGCCCGTCCAGGCGCTCCAGCACGGCGTCGACCACGCCGGGCAGCGTGGGCTGAGGCGGCAGCAGCACCGGCACGCCGCCGGCCGCGATCACGCCGTCCATGTACACGCGCGGCAGGAACGACGCCTCGAGGTCCCAGACCCCGGTCTGCGCGCGCTGCAGGTAGGTCGTGACGCCGATCAGCGGCGGGGCCGCGGCCGGATCCGGATCAGAGACGCTCGAAGCCACGCACCCGCTCCCAGTCCGTCACGGCCGACTCGAACGCCCGCAGCTCGACGCGTGCGTTGTTGAGGTAGTGCTCCACCACGTTGTCGCCGAAGGCCTCGCGTGCCACCGCCGAGTCGGCGAACAGCGCGGCCGACTCATGGAGGGTGGACGGCACCTGCGGCACATCCGCCTCGTACGCGTTCCCCGCGAACGGCTCATCGAGGGCGAGGCCCTGGTCCACCCCGTGCAGGCCGGCGGCGATGATCGCCGCGACCGCGAGGTACTGGTTCACGTCGCCGCCGGGCACGCGGTTCTCGAAGCGCAGCCCCTGGCCGTGGCCTACGATCCGCAGGGCACAGGTGCGGTTGTCCAGACCCCACGCGATGGCGGTGGGGGCGAAGGATCCCGGCGCGTAGCGCTTGTAGGAGTTGATGTTCGGCGCCGAGAACAGCGTCAGCTCCCGCATCGCGGCGAGCTGCCCCGCGAGGAACGACCGCATCAGGCCCGACATGCCGAGCGGATCCTCCTCGTCGGCGAACACCGCCTCGCCATCGGTCGAGCGCAGGCTGAAGTGGATGTGGCAGCTGTTGCCCTCGCGCTCGTCGAACTTCGCCATGAAGGTCAGTGCCTTGCCGTGCTTGTCGGCGATCTCCTTCGCGCCGTTCTTGTAGATCGAGTGGTTGTCGCACGTCGCGAGCGCGTCCGTGTACCGGAACGCGATCTCCTGCTGTCCGAAGTTGCACTCGCCCTTGACGCCCTCGCAGTACATGCCGGCGGCGTCCATCGATCGCCGGATGTCGTGCAGCAGCGGCTCCATGCGCGTGGACGCGAGCAGGGCGTAGTCGACGTTGTAGTCGGTGGCGGGCGTCAGCCCCTGGTACCGCTTGCCCCAGGCCTCGCGGTACGTGTCCTCGAACACGATGAACTCGAGCTCGGTGCCCACGTACGGCACGAAACCGCGTTCGGCGAGGCGCTCGACCTGGCGCTGCAGGATGCGCCGGGGCGACTCCTCGACAGGCGAGCCGTCGAGCCACTGCAGGTCGGCCGTGACGAGCACCGTCTTGTGCAGCCAGGGGGCGGCGCGCAACGTCGACAGGTCGGGGATCATCGCCATGTCGCCGTAGCCGCGCTCCCAGCTCGAGATGGCGTATCCCGACACGGTGTTCATCTCGACGTCGACCGAGAGCAGGTAGTTGCAGCACTCGGCGCCGTGCTCCATGACGTCGTCGAGGAACAGGCGCGCGCTCACGCGCTTGCCGACGAGGCGGCCCTGCATGTCGGTGAAGGCCACGATCACCGTGTCGATGGCGTCGGCGTCGATCGCGTCGCGCAGCTGCTCGGGGGTCAGGAACCCGGTGGGCGGGGCCATCCGGAGCCTCCTCGTCTATTGGTGGGAGATGGCGACCATTGAACCACAGGCGGTGCCCTCGCGGAGGCTGGGTTCGTGCCGATGTGAGCGCGTGTTTCGCCCGGGTAAAACCTGGCGAGCTCGCATCAGAAAGGCATAGCGTGCAGACCTTTCCCGGCCCTATAGTGCTGGCCACGCGGTGCCCCCGCCCACCGCGTCTGCGCGACCCCCACGCGCTCAGCCGAAAGGAACCCGAACCATGGCCAAGGACACGCTGAAGGTCTCCGGCGTCACGTACACGACCGCCGGCGCCGACTACTACGAGAAACGCCGGCTGAAGCGCAGCGCCGGCGTCTGGGGCCTGTGGGGCCTCGCGGTCGCGGCCGTCATCTCGGGTGACTTCTCGGGCTGGAACTTCGGCATCGACTTCGCCGGCTTCGGCGGCATGCTGATCGCCTTCGCGATCCTCGTCATCATGTACTACGGCCTGATCTTCTCGATCGGCGAGATGGCGTCGGCCATGCCGCACACGGGCGGCGCCTACTCGTTCTCGCGCGCGGCCATGGGGCCGTGGGGCGGTCTGGTGACCGGTCTCGCGGAGACGATCGAGTACGTCGCGACGACCGCGGTGATCGTGTACTTCTCCGCCGGCTATGCGGACGGCGTGACGAGCAACCTCATGGGCTTCTCGCTTCCGCTGTGGGTCTGGTGGGTCATCCTCTACGTCGTCTTCATCGGGATCAACGCGGCGGGTGCCGCTCTGTCGTTCAGGTTCGCGATCGTCGTGTCGATCATCTCGATCGCGATCCTGCTGGGATTCAGCGTCATGGCCCTGTTCTCGGGCCACTTCTCGTGGGACGCGCTCTGGGACATCCAGGCCGATCCTGGTCAGACGGCGTTCCTGCCGCACGGCGTGCTGCCGATCCTGTTCGCCCTGCCCTTCGCGATGTGGTTCTTCCTCGGCATCGAGGAGCTGCCGCTCGCCGCCGAAGAGGCGCACGATCCCGTGCGCGACATCCCGCGGGCCGGCCTGATCGCCCGCGCGACCCTCATCGTCACCGGCCTGCTCGTTCTGTTCCTCAACACGGGCGTCATCGGGTCCGAGGCCACCTCTGCGGCGGGGGAGCCGCTGCTCGACGGCTTCCGGGCGATCGTCGGCGAGGGAGCGGATGCGCTTGTGGGCGTGTTCGCATTGCTGGCGCTGATCGGCCTGCTCGCCTCGTTGCAGGGCATCATGTTCGCCTACGGCCGCAACATGTACTCCCTTTCCCGCGCCGGCTACTACCCGCGCTTCCTCTCGCTGACGGGCAAGGCACAGACACCGTGGGTCGCGCTCATCGCGGGTGCGGTGATCGGGTTCATCGCCCTGGTGGTCATCGACGTCCTCGCGGCGATCGATGAAGAGGGCGCCGGCGCGGTCGCCGGAGCGATCGTCCTGAACATCGCCGTCTGGGGCGCTGTGCTCGCCTACCTGATGCAGATGGTCGCCTTCGTCATCCTGCGCCGGAAGTTCCCGAACGCGTCGCGTCCGTATCGCAGCCCGTGGGGTGTCCCCGGAGCCGTTGTGGCGGCCGTCATCGCGGCGCTGATCTTCGTGGGCTTCCTGCTCAATGCCACGTTCCAGCCGGCGATCATCGCGATCGTGGTCGTGTACGCGGTCATCCTGGTCGGCTTCGCGGTCTGGGGTCGCCACAACCTGGTGCTCTCGCCCGAGGAGGAGTACGCACTGTCGGGCGGCCTGCACGGCGACCCGCAGAAGGAGGGCTACGGCGGGGCGGTCGAGGAGGGCCTGCTCGCGACCGACGGCGTGGATCCGGATCCCGTCCGGTAGCGGGATGCGCATCGAGGGCCGGGTAGGCGGGAGCCTGCCCGGCCCTCGGTGCTGTCCGCCTGCAAGCGCTTGCGGTCTGAGATCCACCTAGCGAGGCGAACTGCCGCGGATCGCGGCGTGTCGCCGGTGATGACGGATGTAACGACTGCAAGCGCTTGCAGGTTGCCGTCTCGAGTTGCTACGGTCACCGGGACCCCACCCCGGGTGGATCCCCGAGCATCGATGGAGATGACGTGTCGAAGACGACGCGCGCACGGCGACGTGCGCTGGCCCTGCTGACCATCCCGCTTTTCGCGCTCTCCGGAGCCGCTGTCGCCATCCAGCCGGCCGTCGCCGCCGACCGCACTGTCGCGCTCGTGGGCAGCCTGCAGTCGGAGCTCGGCTGCGCCGAGGACTGGCAGCCCGCGTGCGCCGCGACCGAGCTCGCGCCGACCGGCGCCGAGGGGGTGTACGCGGCCGAGTTCGAGGTTCCCGCCGGCACCTACGAGTACAAGGTCGCGCTGAACGATGCATGGGACGAGGCGTACGGCCTGGACGGCGGCGGCGACAACATCCCGCTGACCGTGGCCGGACCCACCACCGTGCGGTTCATCTTCGACGACGGGCTCAAGCGCGTCGGGCTCGAGCTCGTCGACGTGCCCGGTGGATACACGGACGCCGACGCCGCGCTGGTCACGGCGCCGGTGCGCCAGCCCGGCGCCGACGAGCGCTTCTACTTCGTGATGACCGACCGCTTCGCCAACGGCGACGCGTCGAACGACACCGGGGGCATCGAGGGCGACCGGATGGCGCACGGCTTCGACCCGGTCGACAAGGGCTTCTACCAGGGCGGCGACATCGCCGGCCTGCGCTCGCAGCTCGACTACATCGAGGGCCTCGGCACGACCGCGCTGTGGCTGACGCCGAGCTTCGCGAACCGTCCCGTGCAGGGAAGCGGCGCCGACGCGAGCGCCGGGTATCACGGCTACTGGATCACCGACTTCACCCGGATCGACCCGCACCTCGGCACCAACGAGGAGCTCGCGGCGCTGATCGACGAGGCCCACGCCCGCGGCATCAAGGTGTACTTCGACATCATCACGAACCACACCGCGGACGTGATCGACTACGCCGAGAAGCAGTACGCGTACGTCGATCAGGCGACAAGCCCCTACACGGATGCGCAGGGCGCCGCGTTCGATCCCGCCGACTTCGCGGGAGGCGACACGTTCCCCGCGCTGGACCCGGCGACATCCTTCGCCTACACGCCGGTCGTGACCGACACGGCGGCGAAGACCCCCGCGTGGCTCAACGACCCGACGCTGTACCACAACCGCGGGGACTCGACGTGGTCGGGGGAGTCCGTCACCCACGGCGACTTCTCGGGGCTGGATGACCTGATGACCGAGCACCCCACCGTCGTGAACGGCTTCGTCGAGGTGTACAAGGACTGGATCGACCTGGGGATCGACGGCTTCCGGATCGACACCGTCAAGCACGTGAACTTCGAGTTCTGGGAGCAGTGGTCGGCCGAGGTGCTCGACTACGCCCACGGCCTCGGCAAGGACGACTTCTTCATGTTCGGCGAGGTGTACGACGCCGACCCGGCGAAGCTGGCGCCCTACGTCCGCGGCACCGACATGAACTCGGTGCTCGACTTCACCTTCCAGTCGGCCGCGACCGGCTTCGCGGCGGGCAACAGCGCGAAGAGCCTGCAGAGCCTGTTCGCGGGGGACGACCGCTACACGACACCCGACAAGTCGGCCACGGCGCTGCCGACCTTCCTCGGCAACCACGACATGGGCCGCGTCGGCCACTTCCTGCTCAACACGGGCGAGGCCCTCGAGCGGGATGAGCTCGCGCACGAGCTGATGTACCTCACGCGCGGCCAGCCCGTCGTCTACTACGGCGACGAGCAGGGCTTCGCCGGCCTCGGCGGTGACAAGTCGGCGCGGCAGACGCTGTTCGCGACGCAGGTCGCCGAGTACGCGGATCAGCCCCTCGTGACGGGCGAGACCGCAGGATCGATCGACCGCTACGCGACGGACGCGCCGCTCTACGGGCACATCGCGACGCTGGCGCAGCTGCGCGAGGCGCATCCTGCCCTTGCAACGGGGGCCCAGATCGAGCGGCACGTGGACGACGGCGCCGGCGTGTACGCCTTCTCGCGCGTCGATCGGGACGAGAAGGTCGAGTACCTCGTCGCTGTCAACAACGCCGAGGAGGCGCGCGAGGTGACGGTGCCGGCGCTGACGGCCGGTGCCTCGTTCGCGCCGCTCTACGGCGCCGACGCGGCGATCTCGAGCGACGCCGATGCCGCGGTGACGGTGACCGTGCCCGCGCTGAGCGCCGTCGTCTACCGCGCCGACCGCGCCGTGACGGCGGATGCCGTCGCACCCGCGATCTCGCTCTCCGCGCCGGCCGCCGGTGCGGGACTCGAGGGCCAGGCCGCCGTCTCCGCCGACGTCGAGGGCGACCGCTGGATCGAGACCAGCTTCGCCTGGCGCGTCGCCGGCGAGGCCGAGTGGACGCACCTGGGCACGGCCGAGGACACCGACCCGCGGGTCTACCACGACGTGGCGGGCCTCGCTCGCGGCACGGTCGTCGAATACCGGGCGGTCGTCACCGACGCCGCCGGTCAGCGATCCGCCGCCTCCACGTTCGCGTCGGTCGGCAACGCCGTGACACTCGCCGAGTCGGAGGAGCCCGAGACGCCGATCAGCATGGTCACCGTCCCGGGAAGCCACAACTCCGAGCTCGGCTGCGCCGGCGACTGGGATCCGGCCTGCGCGGCGGCCGAACTCACGCTCCGCCCCGACGGGATCTACGAGGGAACGTTCGAGCTGCCGGCCGGCGACTACGAGTACAAGGTCGCGATCGACGGCAGCTGGGCGATCAACTACGGCCAGGGCGGCGCGCGCGACGGCGCGAACTTCGCGTTCACGCACGCCGGCGGATCCATCACGTTCCTGTTCGACCCGCGCTCGAACGTCGTCCAGTCGACGGCCGAGGGTCCCATCGTCACCGTGCCCGGCAGCTTCCAGGACGAGCTCGGCTGCCCCGGCGACTGGGCGCCGGACTGCCTCGCCTCGCTCCTCTCTGACGGCGACCGCGACGGCGTGTACGAGCTGACGACCGACGCCGTTCCCGACGGCAGCTACGCGGCGAAGGTCGCGCACGGCCGCAGCTGGACCGAGAACTACGGCGCCGATGGCGCGCGCGACGGTGCGGACATCCCGTTCACTGTCGCCGACGGCGTGCCGGTGAGCTTCCGCTACACGATCGCCGACCACCGGCTCGAGATCACGGCGGCGGCCCCGCCCCTCGCCGGCACCGGCGAGGAGCGCGCCCACTGGATCGACGCCGAGACCATCGCCTGGCCCGCCGACCTCGGTCAGCCCGAGGGCGCGCAGTACGCGCTTCACGCGTCGGAGGACGCCGGACTCGCGCTCGAGGACGGCGCCGTCACCGGCGGCGACGAGATCGCGCTGACCCCGATCGAGGGCGGCCTCACCGAGAAGCAGCGGGAGCGGTTCCCGGCGCTGGCCCAGCACCTCGCCCTTCGTGTCGAGGGGCAGGATGCCGCGGCGCTGCTGCGCGGGCAGCTCGCCGTGTCGCAGCGCGCGTCCGACGGCACTGTCACCGCCTACACCGGCGTCCAGATCCCGGGCGTGCTCGACGACCTCTATGCCGAGGCGCTGGAGGACATCGAGCTCGGGGTGACGTTCGAGAAGAAGGCGCCGACGTTCCGCGTGTGGGCCCCGACGGCGCAGACCGCGACGCTGCTCACGTGGGACGCGGGCGCCGAGGGCGATCCGGTCCGTCACGAAGCGCGCCTCGACGAGCAGTCGGGCGTGTGGGAGGTGCGCGGCGGCCGCGATCTGGTGGGCGACGAATACGCCTGGGAGGTGCACGTCTTCGCGCCGAGCACGGGTGCGATCGAGACGAACGTCGTGACGGATCCGTACTCGGTCGCCCTCACGACCAACTCGACGCGGTCGGTCGCGATCGACCTCTCCGACAAGGCGCTGCAGCCGAAGCAGTGGCGGAAGGCGGAGGCGCCGGACGTCGAGCAGGATGTGGATCGCGCGATCTACGAGCTGCACATCCGCGACTTCTCGATCTCGGACGAGTCGGTTCCCGCCGACCTGCGGGGCACGTACTCCGCGTTCACGCGGGACAGTGACGGCACCCGCCAGCTGCGACAGCTCTCGGACGCCGGCATCACGACCGTCCACCTGCTGCCGTCGTTCGACATCGCGACGATCGAGGAGGACCGCTCGGCGCAGGCGACCCCCGACTGCGACCTCGCGGCGCTTCCGCCCGCATCGGAGGAGCAGCAGGCCTGCGTGGGTGCCGTCGCCGGCCAGGACGGCTTCAACTGGGGCTACGACCCGTACCACTTCACGGTGCCGGAGGGCTCGTACGCGGTCGACCCCGAGGGTGGGGCGCGCGTGGCCGAGTTCCGCTCGATGGTCGGCGCCCTTCACGACATGGGGCTGGAGGTCGTGCTCGACCAGGTGTTCAACCACACCGCGCAGTCGGGTCAGGGCGAGAAGTCGGTGCTCGACCGGCTCGTTCCCGGCTACTACCACCGCCTCAACGCGGCCGGCGACGTCGAGAAGTCGACGTGCTGCGAGAACGTGGCGACCGAGCACGCCGCCGCGCAGAAGCTCATGGTCGACTCGGTCGTCACCTGGGCACGCGACTACAAGGTGGACGGCTTCCGCTTCGACCTGATGGGGCACCACTCGACGGCGAACATGAAGGCGGTGCGCGACGCGCTCGACGAGCTCACCGAGAAGCGCGACGGGGTCGACGGGAAGTCGGTCTACCTCTACGGCGAGGGCTGGGACTTCGGCGAGGTGGCCGGTGACGCGCTGTTCGAGCAGGCGAAGCAGGGGAACCTCGGCGGCACGGGCATCGGCTCGTTCAACGACCGGCTGCGCGACGCGGTGCACGGCGGCAGCCCTGTCGACTCGTCGAGCACGTACCGCCAGGGCTTCGGCACCGGGCTCGGCACCGATCCCAATGGAGACCCGATCAACGGCACCACCGAGCAGGCGCTCGCCGACCTCGGGCACGAGACGGATCTCGTCAAGCTCGGGCTCGCGGGAAACCTCGCGCACTACGAGCTGCTCGGGTCGGACGGCGAGGTCCACCGCGGTGACGAGCTCGACTACCGCGGAGCAAAGGCGGGTTACGCCGACGAGCCGTCCGAGATCGTGAACTACGTCGACGCCCACGACAACGAGACGCTGTACGACCTGTCGGTGCTGAAGCTGCCGGTCGACACGTCGATGGCCGACCGGGTGCGGATGAACACGCTGTCGCTCGCGACCGTGACGCTGTCGCAGTCGGTGTCGTTCTGGCACGCGGGCACCGAGCTGCTGCGTTCGAAGTCGCTCGACCGCAACAGCTACGACTCCGGCGACTGGTTCAACCGGATCGACTGGGACGGCGAGGAGTCGACCTTCGGCTCGGGCCTGCCGCCCGAGGCCGACAACGGCGAGAAGTGGGGCCTCATGGCGCCGCTGCTTGAGAACCCGGCGCTCAAGCCTTCGGCGAGCGACATCAAGACGGCCGAGGCTGCGGCGCTCGACCTGCTCGAAGTGCGCTCCGAGGTCGACCTGCTGACGCTCGGATCGGCGGACCGGATCGAGCAGAAGGTCTCGTTCCCGAAGACCGACGCGGCCGGCACCATCGCGATGGTGGTGGATGACCGCAAGGGCCGCGACGCCGACCGCAAGCTGGCTGGCGCACTGGTGTTCTTCAACGCGTCGCCCGAGCCGGTCACGCAGAAGGTCGCGGGACTTGAGGGCCGGTCGTTCGCGCTGACGCCGGCGCAGGCGAAGGGATCCGACCCGGTCGTGAAGGAGACGACGTGGGATGCCGCGACGGGCACCATCACGATCCCGGCCCGCACCGTGGCCGTGCTGGTCGAGCGGGGCTGAGGCGCGGGTTTGTCCCCGAGTTGCCGCTTTGATCCGGCAGTTCGGGGACACGGCGCGGGTTCTGTCCCCGAGTTGTCGCTGTGATCCGGCAGTTCGGGGACACGGCGTGGGTTCTGTCCCCGAGTTGCCGCTGTGGTCCGGCAGTTCGGGGACACGGCGTGGGTTCTGTCCCCGAGTTGCCGCTGTGGTCCGGCAGTTCGGGGACACGGCGTGGGTTCTGTCCCCGAGTTGCCGCTGTGGTCCGGCAGTTCGGGGACACCGGCTCAGGGCTAGACGTCGGGCGTGGCCGTCGGGCCGCGTCCGGGCCCGGACGGCGGGCTGGGCGAGGCGCCGGGCTCGGGCTGAGGCGACCGCCGCGCCCGCTCGCGCACCCGGTCGACGAGGGTCCGCCACGGCCCGTCGAGCTGCCGCTCGGGCAGCACGACCTCGTGCGGCTCGCACGTGATCCGGTAGATGTACCGGTCGGGCTCGCCCGGCGGCGCCGATGGCGCGTCGTCCCATGGCAGCGATTCGACCAGCTCGAACCACTCCGCGCGGTCCGGCTGGTCGTCGACCCGCACCTCCCAGGTGACGCGGATCCCGGCGAACCCGCCGGACCGCACCACGACGACGTTCATGGCCGCAAGGCTAGTCCCGGCGCATCCTGTCCCGCACCCGGCCGGGCTCGACACCCACCGACTCCCAGGCGTCGGCCACCGCGCGCGCCTCGTCGGAGTCGTCGCCGTAGAGCTCGTCCGCGACGACCGCGGTGGCGGCCGCGAACTGGGCGAACGTGGCTGTCGGGGTGAGCCGGTCGCCCGCGAGCGTCTCGTACCAGATGCGGCCGGCGCGCTCCCACGCATTCCCGCCGAGCGCCTCGGCCAGCGCGACGAACGCGCGGTTGGGGATGCCCGAATTGATGTGCACGCCGCCGTTGTCGTCGCTCGTCTCGACGTAGTCGCGCATGTGCGCCGGCTGCGGGTCCTTGCCGAGCATCGGATCGTCGTACGCGGTGCCGGGCGCGCGCATCGACCGGATGGCGACGCCCTTCACCTGCTCGGTGAAGATGCCCGCGCCGACCAGCCACGTCGCGTCCTGTGCGGTCTGGCCGAGCACGCGCTGCTCGACGAGCACGCCGAAGACGTCGGACACGTGCTCGTTCAGCGCGCCCGACTGACCCTGGTAGACGAGGCCGGCCGTGCGCTCGGTCACGCCGTGGGCGAGCTCGTGACCGATGATGCTGATCGATCCCGTGAAGCCGCGGAAGATCTCGCCGTCCCCGTCGCCGAACACCATCCGCGCGCCGTCCCAGAACGCGTTGTCGTAGCGCTGACCGAAGTGAACTGTCGCGTCGAGGCGCATGCCGGACCCGTCGATCGAGTCGCGCCCGAACGCGTCCCAGAACAGCGCATAGGTGTCGCCGAGCCCGTCGTACGCCTGCGTCACGGCGGTGTCCTCGGTCTCCGGCCCGCCCTCGCGGCGTACCTCCTCGCCCGGCAGGTCCTCCGTGCCCTTCGCGTCGAAGATCAGCCGATCCGGCGATCCGGGTTCGGCCGACCCCGCGACGGGATGCTGCAGCTCGGGCCGCAGCGAGGGGCGCACAAGGCCGGGCATGCTGCCGTCCGACCCACGCTGCTCCCGGAACGGGCCGTCGATGCCGAGCGTGCGCCGCGCGGCCTCGGGCGCGTGGTCGTAGTCGTCCTGATCAAGTCGCGCGATGCGGGCGAGCAGAAACGGCGGCACGATGCCGTGCCGGACCGTGGCGGCGGGGGAGCGGAAGTCGGGAGCCATGTCTCGATGCTCGCACCGGCATCCGACATCCGCGCCCGCTTGCACGCGATGTTTCGCTGCGCTATCCCCGCAGTTGGGCGAGCGCCGCGCCCTGGTGGCGGTGGCCGATCGTCTCGTAGCCGACGATCACGACCACCGGCGCGAGCGCGACGATCCCGACGCTGAGGGACGCGCCCGCGGCGACCGCGATGACCGCCGCGATCAGCACCAGGACCGATCCGGCGAACAGCAGCAGGTGGAACGGATCGAGCTGGCGCAGCAGCACGGCGTAGAGCGTGAACAGCGCCAGGATGAAGAAGCCCACCGGGATGACCATGGTCAGCAGCGCCGCGACCGCGTCGATGTGCGCGTCGTGCCGCATCGCGGTGGCCGCGACGTGCAGACCCGCGCCGGTGCCGGCGACGCCCGCGAACAGCACGATGTGCCCGTACCCCCAGGGGAACGACCGTTCGCGGCGCACGGCCAGCACCTCGCCCGACGGCATCATGTAGTAGATCCACCACATGCCGAACGCGAGGGCGGTGCCGCCGAAGGCGACGACGCCGGCGCCGATCGACCAGCCCTCCGCCTCGACCACGGCGGAGACCGACAGCACGGTGCCGCGGATCACCTCGCCGAGCGTGATGATCGTCAGCAGTCCGTAGCGCCCGGCGATGTGGTGCGGGTGCCACGGTGTGCTGCCGCCGCGCCGCTCGGCCACCACGGGCACGAGCATCTCGGCGATCGCGAGCGCCGCGAACAGCGCCATGGCGACGGCGAGCGGCGGATCGACGAAGATCAGCACCACCCAGCCGACCTGCACCAGGCCGACGAGTGCCGCGTAGGTGAGGGCGGTGCGCCGGTGGGCAGGATCATGCCGCGCCGCCCGCAGCCAGAGCGCGATCGCCGCGACCCGCATGATCACGTAGCCCGACGCCGCGAGCACGTTGTCGAGATGATGACCCTCGTCGATGGAATGGAACAGCGGCGGCAGCCCGAGGGCCAGGATGATCACGCCGACCATCTGCACGAACGTCGCGATGCGGAAGAACACGTCGTCGTTGTCGAAGGCCGAGGCGAGCCAGGAGTAGTTGATCCACGCCCAGGTGACCGCGAACACCGCGATCGAGAACCCGCCGATCGCCGCGGCGAAGTGCCCGAGCTCGAGCAGGTGCGCGGCCTGCGCGCCCGCCTGGCTGAACGCCACGACGAACGTCAGGTCGTACAGCAGCTCGAGCGGCGTGGCCCCGCGGTGGGACTGCTGAGGGTCGCGGCCGATCATGCGGCGCGGCCGGTGGTGGAGGATCACGTCGTGGCTCACGGCATGATCGTGTCAGACCCGGGGCCGCGGGCTCAGCGCGGCGGCGTCCGCAGCCGTCGCCGCTCGCGCAGGATCATCGCGATGCCGAGCAGCCACAGCGGCAGCTGGGTCGCGAACGCCCAGCGGAACGCCTCGTCGGTATAGAGGTCGGGCCGCGACGCACCCTGCACGTCGAGCGCGATGCCGATGAACAGGATGGCCAGGAGCCCGGCGAGGAATCCGCCGACGTTCGTGACCCCGGTGGCGGTGCTCAGGCGGTGGGCCGGATTGTGGGCGCGGGCGAAGTCGAACGCGACCATCGACGCGGGGCCGCCGACGGCCAACGCGATCAGGAGCGCGACAAGCAGCCACGTCGGCGCGGGGGAGGGCCAGAGCAGGACGATCGCCCAGAGCAGCATCTGCGCCCCGATCGCCGGCAGCACCAGGAGGCGGGACCGGTAATGCGGGTGCCGCGCCGACAGCATGCCGACGAGCGGGCCGAGCACGATGCCGGCGACGACGTAGACCGACGTGACCGCCGCCGCCTGTCCGGTGGAGAGGCCCTCGCCGGCGGTGAGGAACGGTATACCCCACAGCATCACGAACGCGGATCCCGCGAACGGGGTGGTGAAGTGCGTCCAGAAGGCGAGGCGGGTTCCCGGCTGCTCCCAGGCCGCCCGGATGCCCTGCCGCGTGTCCACCGCGCTCCGGACGACGGTGATGGTGCCCGTGTCAGTGTCGACCGAGACGTCGGCGGGGAGCTCCGGCGGGTGGTTGCGCACGAGGACCGCGATCAGCACCGAGAACAGGATGGCGCCGCCCGCGAGCGCGCCGAACGCGACCTCCCACGAGGTGGCGTGCAGCAGCAGGGGCAGGGGAACGAGCGCGACGACCTGCCCGAGCTGTCCGAAGATGCCCGTCAGCTGCATCATGAGCGAGCCGCGCTGGGCCGGGAACCAGGTGGCGATGAGGCGCAGCACGCCGGGGAAGATCGCCGCGTCGCCGGCGCCGAGCAGCATGCGTGCGGCGATCGCGACGCCCACGGTGGGGGAGAGCGCGATGACCACCTGGCCCGCTGCCATGAGCACCATGCCGACCGCCATGATGGGTCGAGCGCCCCAGCGATCCAGCCACAGACCGACCGGGATCTGCATGAAGCCGTACACCGCGAGCTGCAGCACCGCGAACATCGCGAGGGTCGAGGCGTCGGCGTCGAACCGGTGGGACGCGTCGACACCGACGGCCGAGAGCGACGTCCGGTTCGTGATCGACAGGACGTAGCCGAGCACACCGATGCCCCACATCAGCCACATGCGCCAGCTCGGCGCCACGGTGGGAAGGGTCACGCGGCGCCCCCGAGGACGATCGCCGCCGCCTCGTCGACGGTCTCGACGAGGTGGATGTGCCGCTCCATCGGGCGGCCCTTCGCGAGGGCCTGCAGCAGCGGCCACGCGGGAAGCGTCTCGGTCCAGTGCGCACGGCCGACGAGCACCATCGGCGCGATCGCATCCTCTGTCGCGTAGTAGTTCTCGCACGCGTCCTGGAAGATCTCCTGCACGGTGCCGCCCGCGCCGGGAAGGAACACGATTCCGCTCTCGCAGACCTGCAGCAGGATGGCCTCCCGCAACGCGTTGCGGAAGTACTTGGCGATCGCGGTGGCGAACAGATTGGGTGGCTCGTGCCCGTAGTGCCAGGTCGGCACGCCGAGGGTGTCGGTCGGCGGCGCGTCCGCGGTCTCGGTGAGGACGGTGCGCGCCGCCCCGATCCACTGCTCGATCGACGGGTGATACGACGGCGCGGTCGCGAGCACCTCGAGGGCTCCGGCGAGCGCGTCGTCCTCGGCTCGGGCGAGCCGCGCACCGAGGTTCGCGGCCTCCATGGCGCCGGGGCCGCCTCCCGTGGCGACGGTGAAGCGCGCGCCCAGGAGCTTTCCCATGCGGGCCGCGTCGGCGTAGGTGTCCTCGCCGCGCCGCAGCGCGTGCCCGCCCATCACGCCGACGAGCCGCCGCGTGCCCGTCCAGGCCGTCAGCGCCCGGTCGATGCCGTCGTCGTGAAGGGCGCGGGCGAGCAGCCCGTCCTCCTCCGACCCCTGCGACCACGCGTAGGCGCGGCCGTCGAGCGTGCGGCGGTACGTCATGTCGTCGTAGAGCTCATCCGCGGTGTAGAGCGCATCCCGGTTCGGATCGACCGGCGCCGTGTCGACGGCGGGAAGCACGAGCGCGCCGCGGGCCTCGTGCAGCTCGGCATCGCGCGGGGCGAAGGTGCAGCCGGCGAACGTCGTGCGGGAAGTGTCGCGGTCGGCGAGCACCTCGCCGCGCTCGCGCAGGTCGAGCCCGACAAGCCGCCAGCCGCGCAGGCGGTGCGCGCCCTGCGCGAGCCGCCGATCGAGCTCGGTGAGCGACTCGATGGTGACGATGCGTCCCGCGCGGTGCTTCATCCGTCGCTCCGGCCGGGGAAACGCGCACGCAGCAGCACCTCGGGGGAGGGAGCAGGCGACGGAGGAAGCATCCTGTCCAGTCTGCCGCACGGGCCTGTGGAGGAGTGCCGTCGGATGTCGGCGGCGCCTGCGAGGCTGGGGTTCATGACCGACGATCTCCGCCCCGCGGCGCTTGCCGCCCTCCGCCGCCTCGTGGGGCGCGACGACGCGGTCTTCCACGACGGGCAGTACGAGGCGATCGAGGCCCTGGTGGGCGGGCGGCGCCGGGCGCTCGTTGTGCAGCGGACCGGATGGGGCAAGTCGGCCGTCTACTTCGTCGCCACGCGGCTGCTGCGCGACCAGGGCGCGGGCCCGACGATCCTCGTGTCGCCGCTGCTCGCGCTCATGCGCGACCAGATCGCCGCCGCCGAGCGCGCGGGCGTCCGGGCGGTCGCGATCAACTCGACGAACGCGCACGAGTGGGGCGAGGTGCTCACCCGACTCGAGGCCGACGAGGTCGACGTGCTGCTTGTCTCGCCCGAGCGGCTGAACAACCCGACGTTCCGCGACGAGCAGCTGCCCGCCCTCGTGCGCCGGATCGGGATGCTCGTGGTCGACGAGGCGCACTGCATCAGCGACTGGGGCCACGACTTCCGCCCCGATTACCGCCGGCTGCGGGATCTGATCGCGCAGATGCCACCCTCGGTGCCGGTGCTCGCGACCACGGCGACGGCCAACAGCCGCGTCGTCGCCGACGTCGTCCACCAACTCGGCGCGGAGGGCGTCACCACCATCCGCGGCCCGCTCGCGCGCGCCTCGCTGCGGCTCGGCGTGCTGCGGCTGCCGGATGCGACGGCGCGGCTCGCGTGGCTGCTGAGCCATCTCGACGACCTTCCCGGATCCGGCATCATCTACACGCTCACGGTGGCGGCCGCGGTCGACACCGCGCGGCTGCTGCGCGAGCACGGGCATGCGGTGCGGGCGTACACCGGCCAGAGCGACGCGGACGAGCGGGAGGAATCGGAGGCGCTGCTCAAGCGAAACGAGGTCAAGGCGCTCGTCGCGACGAGCGCGCTCGGCATGGGCTTCGACAAGCCCGACCTCGGCTTCGTGCTCCACCTCGGCGCACCGTCCTCACCCGTCGCCTACTACCAGCAGGTCGGCCGAGCGGGCCGTGCCACCGAGTCGGCCGACGTCGTGCTGCTTCCCGGGCCGGAGGACAAGGACATCTGGCACTACTTCGCGACCGCGTCGATGCCCGATCGCGACCGCGCGGAGCGGGTGCTCGCCGCCCTCGGTGCGTCACAGGGGCCGCTGTCGACCGCCGCGCTCGAGGCGATCGTCGACATCCGCCGCACGCCGCTCGAGCTGCTGCTCAAGGTGCTCGACGTCGACGGCGCGGTGCGTCGCGAGAAGGGCGGGTGGGTCGCCACCGGCGCTCCGTGGACCTACGACGCCGAGCGCTACGGCCGGATCGCCGCCGAGCGACGGGCCGAGCAGGACGACATGCTCGCGTACGAGAGCACGACCGGCTGCCGGATGGAGTTCCTGCAGCGCCGCCTCGATGACGACACCGCCGTCCCCTGCGGGCGCTGCGACAACTGCGCGGGCCCCTGGCTCAGCGCCGAGCTGTCGCAGGACGTCGCCCAGTCCGCTGCCTCGGCGCTCGACCGCGTCGGCGTGCCGATCGAGGTGCGCCGGCAGTGGCCGTCCGGGCTGGATCGGCTCGGGATCCCGCTGAAGGGACGCATCCCCGCGGAGGAGCAGGCCGCCGAGGGCCGAGCCCTGGCGCGCCTCACCGACCTCGGCTGGGGCGGGGCGCTGCGCGAGCTGTTCCGCGCCGGAGCGCCCGACCAGGAGGTGCCGACGCGCATGTTCGACGCCTGCGTGCGCGTGCTCGCCGAGTGGGGCTGGGATGAGCGTCCCGTCGCGGTGGTCGCCGTGCCGTCCCGTACGCACCCGCGCCTTGTCGGCTCGCTGGCGCGGGGCCTCGCGCAGACGGGCAGGCTCGCGTACCTCGGCGAGCTCGCCCTGGATCCCGCGGCCCCCGCCGGGCGCCCCGGCGGCAACAGCGCCTTCCGCGTGGCCGACCTCCACGGCCGGCTCGACACCACGGGGCTGCAGGTCCCCGCAGGACCGGTGCTGCTCGTCGACGACCTCGCCGACAGCCGCTGGACCCTCACTCTCGCCTCCCGCGAACTGCGCCGCGCGGGCGCGACGGCCGTGCTCCCGTTCACCCTCGCGTTGCGCAGCTGACACGCCCGGGGGCACGGAGACCCTCCGCGGCGGCCTCCGCACGGCGGGACGTTGCATACGCTCGAGGGATGACGGAGACGACGTACCGACGTGTCAACGCCCGAGTCACAGGCATCGCCATCGCCGCCGCGCTCGGCGGATTCCTGTTCGGCTTCGACACGGCGGTGATCAACGGCGGGGTCGACGCCCTCGCGGGCGAGTTCGCGCTGTCGGCGGCGCTGAAGGGCTTCGCGGTGTCGAGCGCCCTGCTGGGCTGCGCCGTCGGGGCCTGGTTCGCCGGCTCCCTGGCCAACCGCTGGGGCCGGGTGCCGGTGATGCTGGTGGCCGCGGTGCTGTTCCTCGTGTCCGCGATCGGATCGGGCCTCGCGTTCGGCGTGGTCGACCTGATCGTGTGGCGTGTGATCGGCGGCCTGGGCGTCGGAGCGGCATCCGTCATCGCCCCGGCCTACATCGCCGAGGTGTCGCCGGCGCAGATCCGCGGCCGTCTGGGCTCTCTGCAGCAGCTCGCCATCGTGTCCGGAATCTTCGCGGCGCTGCTGTCGAACGCGCTGCTCGCATGGCTCTCGGGCGGCGCGGCCGAGGTGCTGTGGCTGGGGCTGCCCGCCTGGCGCTGGATGTTCATGATCGAGGCGATCCCCGCGGTCGTGTACGGCCTCATGTCGCTGCGCCTTCCCGAGTCGCCGCGGTACCTGGTGCTGCGGGGCGACTACGACAAGGCGTCGCAGGTGCTGCTCGACTTCACCGGCGCCAAGGACGTGAACCTGAAGATCCAGCAGATCCGCGACTCGCTCGAGTCGGAGCAGCGCGAGTCGGTGCGCGACATCCTCGGTCCCGTGCTCGGCCTGAAGCCCATCGTCTGGGTCGGCATCCTGCTGTCGGTGTTCCAGCAGTTCGTGGGCATCAACGTGATCTTCTACTACTCGACCACGCTGTGGCGCTCTGTCGGGTTCGACGAGTCGAGCGCGCTGCTCACGTCGGTGATCACGTCCGTGACGAACATCGTCGTCACGATCGTCGCGATCCTGCTCGTCGACCGCGTCGGCCGCCGCCGTCTGCTGGTTGCCGGATCGATCATCATGACCATCGCACTCGCGACGATGGCCGTCGCATTCTCGTTCGCGCAGCTGGTCACGGCCGACGACGGCACCACCAGCGCGACCCTCGAGGCGCCGTGGTCGATCATCGCGCTCGTCGCGGCGAACCTGTTCGTCGTCGGATTCGGTGCGACGTGGGGCCCGATCGTGTGGGTGCTGCTGGGCGAGATGTTCCCCAACCGCATCCGGGCCAGCGCGCTCGCGGTCGCGGCGGCCGCGCAGTGGATCGCGAACTTCGCGATCTCCACCACATTCCCCGTGATGAGTGCGATCAGCCTGTCGTTCGCGTACGGGTTCTACGCCCTGTGCGCCGCGGGATCGCTCGTCTTCGTGTTCTGGAAGGTGCGCGAGACGAAGGGCATGGAACTCGAGGACATGCACTGACCCCGGATCGGTGGGGTGTCGCTCGGGGGATGCCGGGCACCGCCGCTTAGGCTCGCTGGTGCCATGATCCGGTTCGAACACGTCACCAAGCGATACCGAGGGACCGCCCGACCGGCCCTCGATGATGTCGACTTCGAGGTCCAGCGCGGGGAGTTCGTCTTCCTCGTCGGCGCATCCGGTTCGGGCAAGTCGTCCTGCCTGCGCCTCATCCTGCGCGAGGACACGCCCAGCGACGGCCGCGTTGTCGTGCTCGGCCGCGACACCAAGACCCTCTCCAACCGCCGCACGCCGTACTTCCGGCGCCACATCGGCTCCGTCTTCCAGGACTTCCGGCTGCTGCCGTCCAAGACGGTGTTCCAGAACGTGGCGTTCACGCTGCAGGTGATCGGCTCCTCCCGCGCCTTCATCAAGCAGGCGGTGCCCGAGGCCCTCGAGCTCGTGGGTCTCGCCGACAAGGCGAAGCGCCTTCCGCACGAGCTCTCCGGTGGCGAGCAGCAGCGTGTCGCCATCGCCCGCGCTCTCGTGAACCGTCCCCAGGTGCTGCTCGCCGACGAGCCGACCGGAAACCTCGACCCCGCGACGTCGGTCGACATCATGATGCTGCTCGAACGGATCAATGCCTCGGGCACGACCATCCTCTGCGCGACGCACGAGGCGACGTTCGTCGACCAGATGCAGCGCCGCGTGATCGAGCTGAAGGACGGCAAGCTGATGCGCGACGAGCGGCACGGCGGCTACGGCGACCGGTCGGGGATCAAGACGCTCGAACCCCAGGTCGAGCGTGGGGCGGCCGCGGTCGCCGCGCTCACCGCGGTGTTGGAGCTGCAGCGCGAGGTCACGAGCAACCCCACCGGGGCGATCGACCCGCTTCCCGCGCAGACCCCCGACGCCCAGCCGCCGGCCGAGGCCGTCGAGGCCGCGAAGGAGGCGACGTTCGCCGACCTGATGGCGGATGAGCCGGCCCCCGCGGAGCCCGATCCCTTCCCGCAGGATGAGCCCGCCGAGCCGGAGGGCCCGTTCGCGGATGAGCCCGCCGACGAGCCGGCCGCGGACGAGAAGCCCGCGCCGCGCACGGAGCACGTCGACATCGAGGAGCTCGGCATGGCGGATCGTCTGGGGCTCCGGGCGAACGACGACGAGGTGGGTCCGACGTCATGAGGCTGGGACTGATCCTGTCCGAGGTGCTGACGGGACTGCGGCGCAACGCGTCGATGGTCGTGTCGGTGATCCTCGTCACCTTCGTGTCGCTCACGTTCGTGGGCGCCGCGATCCTGATGCAGGCGCAGATCGCCACGATGCGCGACTACTTCCAGGACCGCGCGCAGGTCGACGTCTACATGTGCTCGTCGATCTCGAACACCGAGACCTGCACCGGCGGCGTCGCCACGGAGGAGCAGATCGCGGCGGTGCAGGGCGAACTGCAGGGGCCGACGCTCTCCCCCCTGATCCGGGAATTCTCGTATCAGACGCCCGCCGAGGCGTACGAGTCGCTGGTCGAGAACTTCCCGGAGAACGCCACGGTGTTCACGGAGGAGCAGACGAGCGCCGTGTTCCACGTCAACCTGCTCGATCCCACCCGGTCCGACGTGATCGTCGAGGCGTTCAGCGGCGTGGAGGGCGTGGAGCAGATCACCGACCAGCTGCAGTACCTCGATCCGCTGTTCTCGGCCCTGACGATCGCGACCTACATGGCGGTCGGCGTCGCAGGACTCATGCTGATCTCGGCGGTGCTGCTGATCTCCACGACCATCCGGCTCTCGGCCTACGCCCGACGCCGTGAGGTCGGGATCATGCGCCTCGTCGGTGCCTCGAACCGCTTCATCCAGACGCCGTTCGTGCTGGAGGGTGTGGTCGCGGCACTGATCGGATCGCTGCTCGCCAGCGGTGCGGTGCTGCTCGGCGTGAAGTTCGGCGTCGAGGGCTACCTGACCGAGCGCATGGGCACGATCCCGTGGGTCGGTCTGGGGGAGGCGCTGCTCGTGGTCCCCGTGATCGTGCTCGTCGGCGTGGTGCTCGCTGCCCTGTCGGCGGGCTTCGCGATCCGGCGCTGGCTGCGGGCGTAGCCGCTCAGCAGCTGTCCGACCAGATCCGCTTCGGCCCGTCAGGGGTCGTGACGTCGTAGATCGCGTCGGCCTGGCCGCGCGGCGCCTCGTCGCGCACGTACTTGACCTGTTCCGCGTACGACTCGGGGGAGAGCGGCACATCGCCCTCCAGCCAGACGCGGAAGTGCCAGGCTCCGCGCAGGCGGGGGCTCAGCAGGAACCGGCCGTCGACGAGCAGGTAGCCGTCGCCGTCCTCCTTGCGGAACTCCGCCAGCGTCGCGCGCAGGGCGGTGTCGTCCTCGTCCGGCCGGTAGGCGTCGCCGTGCGCGCTCGCCCGGTTCGCCGATCGGCCCTGCGCCCGGATCGCGCCGGCGAGGTCGTCCGCGAAGCGCGCGGTCGCCTCCGCGGACGGTCCCTCGATCGCGACCAGGATCCGTCCGCGGCCGTAGTGCTGCGTGATGTCCGCCACGAGGGCGTCGAAGACCGCCGTCGCCGAAGTGTCCCTCATGCTGCAAGCATTCCACGCGTGCGCGGCGCCCACAGCTGCCGGTCTCGTCAGGCGGGCAGAGAGGCGCCGATCCGGTAGCGCGCGGCGCGGTGGGTGTCCTTCACGCGGTCGCCGGCACCGTGGAGCTTCTGCCGCAGCGTGCCCTCCGTGTAGCCCTCGGGGTAGACGCCCCGCTCGCGCAGCACGGGGATGACGTGCTCGATGACGTCCTCCCACGTGGCGGGGGTGACGGCGTACGCGAGGTTGAACCCGTCGATGTCGGTCTCCTCGACCCACGACTGCAGCTCGTCGGCGATCTCCACGCCCGAGCCGACGATCGTCGGCCCGAGGCCGCCGATCGCGTTGTGACGGCCGAGGTCGCCGACGGTCCACTCGCGGCCCAGGTCGGCCTCGTCCTGCAGGTGCTGAAGCACCGACTGGATCGCGTTGGACTCCACGTTGCCGACGGGCTCGTCCTCGCGGTACTGCGAGAGGTCGACGCCCATCCAGCCCGACATGAACGTCAGCGCGCCCTCGGGGCTCGCGTACTCGAGGTACTCGGCGTGCTTGGCGACCGCCTCCTCGTGCGTCGCGGCGGTGATCACCGTCAGCAGCGTGTAGATCTTGGCGTCGTACCGGTCGCGGCCGGCGGCCTGGAGGGCGTCGCGGATGCGCTTGACCGTGCCGGCGAGCACCTCCTTGGACGGTGCTGCGACGAAGATCGCCTCCGCGTTCTCGGCGGCGAAGCGCACACCGCGGGGCGAGGCGCCGGCCTGGTAGATGACGGGCGTGCGCTGCGGCGACGGCTCGGAGATGTGGATGCCCGGCACCGTGAAGTAGCGGCCCTCGTGCCCGATCTCGTGCACCTTCGCGGGGTCGGTGAAGACACCGCTCTCGCGGTCCTCGATGACCGCGTCGTCCTCCCATGAGCCCTCCCACAGCTTGTAGAGCACCTCGACGTATTCGTCGGCGTGGTCGTAGCGGTCGTCGTGCTGCATCTGGTCCTGCTGGCCCATGTTGCGCGCGGCGCTCGGCAGGTAGCCGGTGACGACGTTCCAGCCGACGCGGCCCTTGGTGAGGTGGTCGAGCGTCGTCAGGCGGCGCGCGAAGGGGTAGGGGTGCTCGAACGCGGTGCCGGCGGTGATGCCGAAGCCGAGGTGCTCGGTCACGAGCGCCATCGCGCTGACCAGCAGGATCGGGTCGTTCACCGGCACCTGCGCGCCGTTGCGGATCGCGGCCTCGTTCGTGCCGCCGTAGACGTCGTACGTGCCGAGCACGTCGGCGATGAAGATGCCGTCGAACGTGCCGCTCTCGAGCAGCTTGGCGAGCTCCGTCCAGTACTCGAGCGTGTTGTACTGCCGCGAACGGTCCTTCGGGTGACGCCAGAGCCCCGACGACTGGTGGGCGACGCAGTTCATGTCGAATGCGTTGAATCGGATCTGCCTGCTCATGCATGTATGGAAGCGGCTGACCCGGCGCGCGGGCAAAGCCGCGGAAACACCGCGTCACACAGTCCCGGTTGCACAGTGGGCCGCGCAGGAGGGGCGGTGCCCGGCATCCTGTGGATAGGATGGAGGGCTGTCTGCCAGATGAAGGAGGTGAGCACATGCCGAAGGAGCAGGGCGAGAAGATTGTCGCGACGAACCGTCGCGCCCGCCACGAGTACACGATCGAGAAGACGTACGAGGCCGGTCTCGTGCTCACCGGCACCGAGGTGAAGTCGCTGCGCCAGGGGCGTGCGAACCTCAGCGACGGCTACGCCTTCATCGACGGGGGAGAGGCCTGGCTCGACTCGGTGCACATCCCCGAGTACTCGCAGGGCACGTGGACGAACCACTCGTCAAAGCGCGTCCGCAAGCTCCTCCTGCACAAGGAGGAGATCGTCAAGCTCAGCCACGCGGTCTCGGCCGGCGGGTACACGCTCGTGCCGCTGCGGCTCTACTTCCTCGACGGGCGCGCGAAGGTCGAGCTCGGCGTCGCGAAGGGCAAGCGCGAGTTCGACAAGCGCCAGACGCTGCGCGAGCGTCAGGACAAGCGCGAGGCCGAGCGCGCGATGCGCACCCGCAACCGCATGGGGGAGTGACGTCGGAGGCGGTCGCTACCCTGGCGACATGGGTGTGCGGATCGCGTTCGAGTCGGAGGTCGTCCGGTGGGACGCCCGCACCGAGTCCTGGTTCTTCGTGCACGTCCCCGAGGAGCTCTCGGCCGATATCCGCGAGCTTCCGGCGCCGCCGCGCGGGTTCGGCTCGCTGCGGGTGGAAGCGCGGATCGGCGGCACGACCTGGCGCACATCGATCTTCCCGGGGCGCGACGGCTACTCGCTCCCACTCAAGCGGGCCGTCCGCGATGCGGAGTCGCTCTCGGAGGGTGACGTGGTCACAGTGAACGTCGACATCATCGACCTCTGACCTCCCGGCGCGCGGTTATCCACAGGGGCTGCGCGCCGCGATCGCCGGTTCCCTAGCCTCGTGCAGGAGGGGAGCGGCGATGAGCGGATCCGACGCGGTGCTGGCGGTCGCGCACGCCGGCGTGTTCGCGGTGTCGCTCATCCTGATCCGGATCGACATCCGCGATCACCGGCTTCCCGACGCGATCGTGCTGCCCGCCTCGCTGGGACTCGCCGCGCTGCTCGCCCTCGCGGCGGTCACCGCGGGAGATGCCGAACCGCTGGGGCGCGCCGCGGCCGGTGGGCTGGGGCTGTTCGCCTTCTACTTCGCCCTGCGCGGGCTGTTCCCCTCGGGGCTCGGCGGTGGAGACGTGAAGCTCGCGGCGCTGCTGGGGCAGCTGCTCGGCCTGCACGGCTGGACGGACCTCGCCGCCGGTGCCGCCGCCGCGTTTGTGCTCGGCGGCATCCACGCGACCGTGATGCTGGCGACCGGGCGCGCGAGCCGGGACACGCACATCGCCTTCGGCCCGTGGATGATCGTCGGCGCGTGGGCGGGGCTGCTGGCGTGACCGGGCTGTGGTGTCAACCTCTGCGCGGCACGCGCCGTCCCCGTTAGCCTGAAGCGCATGGCGGGTCTCATGGCGAAGCTGAAGGTCCTCATCGCGTGGGCGCTCGCCCGCAAGCCGGTACGGGCATTCCTGCTGTACTCGGAGCAGCAGGGCGCCCTGCTCGCCGGTGCCGTGACCTACCGCGCCCTGTTCTCGATCTTCGCGGGCGTGCTGCTCGGCTTCTCCGTCGCCGCCATCTGGTTGGTGGGGCAGCCCGAGCTGTGGCAGGCGCTGCTCGACTCGGTCGACAACGTCATCCCCGGCCTCGTCGGCGAGGGCGGGCTGATCGACGCCGACGCGCTGAGGCAGCCCGCGAGCTTCACCCTCGCCGGGATCATCTCGCTGCTCGGTCTGCTCGTGGCCGCGATCGGAGCCGTCGGCGCCCTGCGCACGGCGATCCGGATGATGGCAGGCACAACCCACGCGAGCGGTTCGCCCATCGTCGTCATCCTGCGCGACCTGCTGTTCGCGGTCATCCTGGGCGCGCTGCTGCTCGCGGCGGCCATCACATCGTTCCTCGGCTCGGCGTTCGTCGGCACCGTGCTCGATTGGATCGGCGCGGGCGAGACGGGCATCTCCGTCGTCCTCACGCGGTCGATCACCATCCTCGTCACCCTCGCCCTCGACGCCATCATGATCGCCGTCATGTTCTGGATGCTCTCGGGTGTGAAGGCACCCCCGCGCGCGGTGTGGGCCGGCGCGATCATCGGCGCGATCGGCCTCGTCGCGCTGCAGCAGCTGTCGAGCCTGTTCGTGAGCGGCGCGGGAAGCAACCCGCTGCTCGCCTCCTTCGCGTCGCTCATCGCCCTGCTGCTGTGGGTGAACCTGTCGGCGCAGGTCATCCTCATCGCGGCGGCGTACATCATCGTCGGCGCCGAGGAGCAGCACGACCGGGTGCATGCCCGCTTCGCGGCCGAGACGTTCGCGCAGCGGCGCGTCCGCCGGGCGGAGCACGCCGTGCAGGCCGCGGTCGCCGAGCTGAACGAGGCGCGTGACGCCGAGGACGCAGAGCGCACGAACGACCTCCGTCAAGTCCGCGAGAGCCACGACGCCTGAGGGCTAGGGTGAGGCACATGGCTATCGCACGACTGAACGGCGGACCCCTCGATGGACAGGTCCTGCCCCTGGAGACCCCCGACCTCGAGCAGCTGATCCTGCCCTACTCGGAGGGACAGCTCGTCTACGAGCGCGCCGGCGCGGCGGCGAACACCGGTTCGGACGACGGGCCGACCGAGGTCGAGTTCCGCTTCGCCGCGGAGCCGCAGGAGGTCACGCCCGGCGACGACGACGTGCGGCCGGGCGAGTGACGGCGGATCTCCACGCGTCGGACGGGCCGTCGCGCTCGGTCGAGATCGAGCGCAAGTTCGATGTGGACGCCGGGACGCCCGTGCCCGACTGGAGCGCGGTGCCGGGTGTCGTGTCGGTGACGGAGGGCGAGCCCCGCCACCTCGATGCGCTGTACCTCGACACCGACGACCTCGCGCTCGCGCGCGCCGGCGTGGCGCTCCGGCGTCGCACGGGCGGCCCCGACGAGGGCTGGCACGTCAAGGGCCCGCTCGTGGACGGCGGTCGCACCGAGCTTCACTGGCCGCTCACGGACGGGGACGACGTCCCCGCCGCGGTCGCCACGGAGATCGCCGAATACACGCCGACGGCGCTGCATCCGCTCGCGCGGATCCTGAACGACCGCACCGCCTACGCGCTGCTCGACGCGGACGGGGGAGTGCTCGCCGAGTTCGTCGACGACTCCGTGCGCACGATCGACCTGCGCACCGGGGAGAACCGCGCGTGGCACGAATGGGAGGTCGAGCTCGGACCGGCCGCCCCCGCCGACCCGGAGGCACGCGACGCGTTCTTCGCGGCCGTGACGGACGCCGCGTTCGCGGCCGGTGCGCGCTCGGCGACCTCGGCGTCGAAGCTCGCCCGTGCCCTGGGCCGCTGACGTGACGGGGATCGACCTTCAGGGCATCCTCTCGGGCGCGTTCGTCGCGCCCGAGGTGTTCGCGCTGCGCCCCGACTACCGCGCGCTGCTGATCGCGGTGGACGGGATCCGCCCCGCCGCCGGCGATGCCGCATCCGAGGCGCTGCTCGCGCGCGCCGAGGAGTCGGCACGCGCCGCCGTCGCCGATGCGCCCGTCGAGGAGGAGCCGCACGTGGCCGCCTGGCGTGAGGCATACCGTGCGTTCGGGGCCAAGCCGCAGCGCACGCGCAACAGCCTCGAGGCGCTGCTGCGCCGCGCCGCGGGAGACGGACTGCCGCGGGTGAACCGCCTGACCGACGTGTACAACGCCGTGTGCGTGCTGCACCGGCTTCCGCTGGGCGGCGAGGACCTCTCCGCCTATCAGGGCTCGCCGCGCCTCACGAGGGCGACCGGCGCCGAGCCGTTCGACACCGTCGCGGGCGGGGAGGACGTCGTCGAGCATCCGCTGCCCGGCGAGGTCATCTGGGGCGACGAGGCCGGCGTCACCTGCCGCATGTGGAACTGGCGTCAGGGTCGGCGCACGCGGCTGACCGACGAGACGGCGAGCGCGCTGTTCATCCTCGATGCGCTCGACCCGATGACCGACGAGCAGCTCCTGGCCGCGGCGGATGATCTGCTCGCGCACCTGCGCGAGGCGGATCCCGACCTCGTCGTCGCGCAGCGACTCATCGCCGCCGGCTGACCCGCAGACGACGACGGCCCCCGGAGCGATCCGGGGGCCGTCGTCGTGAAGAGCGGGGTCACATGTTGATGAAGTGTCCCTGCAGTCCGTGGAAGCCCTCCTGCAGCGTCTCCGAGAGGGTCGGGTGCGTGTGCACGTTGCGCGCGGCCTCGACCGCGGTGAGGTCCCACTTCTGCGCGAGCGTGAGCTCGGGGAGCAGCTCGGACACGTCCGGGCCGATGAGGTGGGCGCCGATGAGCTCGAGGTGCTCGGCGTCGGCGATGAGCTTGACGAAGCCGACCGGCTCGCCGAGGCCGTTCGCCTTGCCGTTCGCGCTGAACGGGAACTTCGCGACCTTGATCTCGCGACCCTCGGCGCGCGCCTGCTCCTCGGTGAGGCCGAAGCTGGCGACCTGCGGCGAGCAGAACGTCGCGCGCGGCATCATCCGGTAGTCGCCAAGCGGCATCGTCTCGGCCTTGCCGATGGTCTCGGCGGCGACGACGGCCTGCGCTTCGGCCACGTGGGCGAGCTGCAGCTTGGCGGTGACGTCGCCGATCGCGTAGATGCCCTCGACGTTGGTGCGCATGTAGTCGTCGATCTCGATGGCACCGCGCTCGGTGAGCTTGACGCCGGTGTTCTCGAGCCCGAAGCCCTCGATGTTCGGCGCGAAGCCGACCGACATGAGCACCTTGCCCGCGGTGATCTCACCGGGCTGGCCGTCGCGCGTCTCGTACGTGACGCGCACGGACGATCCGCTGTCCTCGACGGTCTTGACCGCGGTCGAGGTCAGGATGTCGATGCCGTACTTCTTGTACTGCTTCTGGATCTCCTTGGAGACCTCGGCGTCCTCGTTCGGCAGGGCGCGGTCGAGGAACTCGATGATCGTGACCTTCACGCCGTAGTTCGACAGCACGTACGCGAACTCCATGCCGATCGCGCCGGCGCCGACGATGACGATCGACTCGGGAAGCTCGCGGGAGAGGATCTGCTCCTCGTAGGTCACGACGTTGTCGCTCAGCTGCACGCCCGGCAGCAGGCGCACCTTCGAGCCGGTGGCGATGATCGCGTTGTCGAACGTGACCTCCTCGGTGGAGCCGTCGGCCTTGGCGACCGAGATCGCCTTCGGGCCGGTGAAGGTGCCGCGGCCCTCGTACTCGGTGACCTTGTTCTTCTTCATCAGGAAGTGGATGCCCTTGACGTGCGTGTCCGCGACCTTGCGGCTGCGGTCGAACGCCGCGCCGAAGTCGAAGTGCACGTCACCCGAGATGCCGAACAGGTCGGCCTTGTGGGTGAAGGTGTGAGCGATCTCCGCGTTCTTCAGCAGCGCCTTCGACGGGATGCACCCGACGTTGAGGCAGACGCCGCCCCAGTACTTCTCTTCGATGATCGCGACATTGAGTCCGAGCTGCGCGCTGCGCACGGCCGCGACGTAACCGCCGGGACCCGCGCCGAGGATGACGACGTCGTAGTGAGCCATGTCCTCCAGCCTAGTGCCGCGGACGAGGGCCTCAGCCCTGCGCGGTGGGGTCCGTCCCGGGGTTCTCGTCGTCATCGTCGCCGCGGCCGCGCGAGGCGAGGATCGCGATCAGCGCGCCCACGATCGCGATGCCCGTGACACCGAGCAGGATCCACGGCAGCACCTCGCCGAACGAGCGGTCATCGCCGTCGCCATCGCCCTCGTCATCGGCGGCGGGCGGGGTCGACGATGCGGCCGGGGTCTCCTTGACCGGCGTGGGAGTCACGTCGCCCTTCGCCGGCGGGGGAGTCGCCGTCTCGTCGTTCTCCGGAGCCACGGCCCCGGCGCCGCTCTCGGCGGAGGCCGACTCGACGGTGAACGTGTAGGTTCCCGAAATCGGGTGCGAATCGCTCGAAACGGCGCGCCATTCGACCGTGTACGCACCGGCCTCGGTCGCGGGGGATAGCTGCTGTCGAATAATGGCGCCGTCGATCGATTCAGCCCCGGTGGAAAGGTTCTCGCCGCTCGGGGCGAGCACATTGATGTATGTGTCGTTCTCCGTGATGGACTGGACCGCGGCGTCGAAGGTCAGTGTGATCTCGTCCGGCATGCTCTGGACGGTCGATCCGTCTGAGGGATCGGACGTCAGCAACCGATCGTGTGCCGAGGCCGGTGCCGTCGTCGCGAACACGCCGAGCATTACCAACAGCGCGGCGCTGCCGATAGTCAGAAGACGGTGCAGGGAAGACGGATGAGCGGCGCGCATGCCGCCACGGTACCCGGGCATCCTGATCCCCGGCCCCGATTCCGCCCAGGCGTCGTGACCGACTTGTGATCAGCGGAAAGGGATCGGTTAGGCTGGTCCGAAAGGAGGGAAGACGTGTCACAGAACGAGAACGGCGCAGGCTCGCCGATTCACCGCGGTGCCGAGACCACGCGATTCGGCCACGACGGTGCGGGCGACTCGACGCAGACGTTCGGGCACGACTCCGACCTGTCCTTCGTCCCGTTCGCGGGCGAGCTGACGGCGACCGAGCGCGACGCCATCGCGGCGCTGCCCTCCGGATCGGCCCTGCTGCTTGTGCGCTCCGGCCCCACAGCCGGCGCCCGGTACCTCCTCGACACCGACGTCACCACGGCCGGTCGTCACCCCGAGGCCGACATCTTCCTGGATGACGTCACGGTCTCCCGTCGTCACGCCGAGATCACGCGGCGTCGGACGTCGTTCGAGATCGTCGATCAGCGCTCGCTGAACGGCACCTACGTGAACGGCGAGCGCGTCGACCGCGCGGAGCTGAGCAACGGCGCCGAGGTGCGCATCGGCAAGTTCCGCCTCAACTTCTTCATCTCGCCGGCAGACCGCCAGGCTGCGGCACCCCAGAACGGATCGGGCCAGAGCGGATCGGGGCTGGGCGCCTGATGGCGGCTGCCGCCGCCCGCGACCACGCTTCCGCACGGAAGGCGCCCGCGGGGCTGCTGAGCATCGGTCAGGTGCTCGCGAAGCTCACCCCCGAGTTCCCCGCGCTCACCTCGAGCAAGCTGCGCTTCCTCGAGGTGCAGGGGATCGTCACGCCGCAGCGCACGGCGTCGGGCTACCGCAAGTTCTCGCCCGCCGACCTCGACCGTCTGCGCCTGGCGCTCACGCTGCAGCGCGATCACTACCTGCCGCTGGTCAAGATCCGCGACTACCTCGACGACGTCGAGGCCGGTCGCGCGCCGGCGACGCCCCAGGTGCCGCCGCCCTCGATCCACCCGGCGGTGCGCCGGCACACGCGCCAGGAGCTGCTGAGCGCGGCGGGCGCCGCGCCGCAGCTGCTGAACGACGCGGTGAGCACGGGCCTCATGAAGGCCGCCGATTCGTACGACGACCACGCGCTCGCTCTGCTGCGCGCGCTCGTGGCGCTGTCCCGCCATGGCATCGAGCCCCGCCACGTGCGGGGAATGCGCCAGAGCGCCGAGCGCGAGGTGGCGCTCGTGGAGTCGGCGATGTCCGCTCTGCTGCGCCGCACTGACGCGGGATCGCGCGCGAAGGCGAGCGAGCTCGCCCCCGAGCTCGCGGCGAGGCTCGACGAGGTGCGCTCCATCCTCGTCAAGGACGCGCTCAGCCGGCTGCTGCCGTAGCCTCCGCGCCGTCGCGCATGCCGGCGAGCGTCGCCCGCATCATCGGCGACATCGTCCCGTCGACGAAGCCCTGCACGGCCGGGCGCAGGATCGGCAGGGTCGGCAGCAGCGAGTACGTCCAGGTCAGGCGGGTGCCGTCTCCCTCGGCCTCGTAGCTGAACTCGGCCACGCCGTGCCGTACGACGAACCGCTGCGGGCTCGTGAAGCCCCAGATCATGTAGCGGAAGGTCTCCGGCGTGTCGACGAGCACCTGCTCGGCGAGGTAATGGCCGTCTGCGAACCCGACGCGCCGCCGGTCGCCCTCGCGGCGCCCCGGCACCCAGTCGCCGATCAGGGGCTGGGTGGCGGTCACGGCGGGGAAGCCGCCGTCGAAGTCGACCACGTCGGCAAGATCCAGCCCGGGATCGTTCGCCCAGGCCCACACGGCATCCGGGGGAGCAGCGATCAGCACCGAATGACGGGCCTGCACGTAGCCGTGGGCCGCCGGCTCCGGGGCATTGCCGTCGTAGGCCGGCGGCTGCGGCGGCGTCAGCTCGCGGGCGACGAGCGCGCCGGCGAGCAGCGTCACGGCGAGCAGCGTGGGGACCAGCCAGCGTCGGCGGCGGCGAGAGGACGGGGGCCTGCGGGACATTGCTTCCTCCAGGTTGACGTTGTCACCTTCGGGGCGAGCGTAGGTCGCCAGGGTGACACTGTCAACCACTCGCGTAGGATGAGCGGGTGACCGGGACGAGACAGGCACTGCTGGCCGCCGCCATCGAGCTGCTCGACGAGGGTGGGCCGGCGGCGGTGACGATGCGCGAGGTCGGCCGGCGCGCCGAGGTCTCGCACAACGCGCCGTACAAGCACTTCGCCGACAAGGAGCACCTGCTCGCCGAGATCGCCGCCGCCGAGTTGCGCGAGACGGCGTCGCTGCTGGGCGAGCACGGCGACGACATCGCGGCGGCGATGCGCGCCGTTGTCGAGCTGTCGCTGCGCCGACCCCAGCGCTTCCGGCTCGTCTACGGCCCGTGGCGCAGCGCACCGGGCGAGCTCGCGGACGCGGCCGCGTCCGCGTGGGGGGCGCTGATCGGCGCCGTCGAGCGCGCGATCCGGGCGGGTGCGCTGCCCCCGGGAGAGCCCGCCCGCATCGCCAACCTGCTGCGTGCCCTCGCCCACGGCGCGGTCGAGCTCGAGCTCGGCGGCCACCTCACCAAGAGCGGCGACGACGCGGATCCCGCCGGTCTCGTCGACGACCTGCTGAGCCGGCTGCGCGGCTGACGGCCACCGTTTCCGCGGCCCGCCGCGGTACTGTTGATAACGGCCGATAACGCTTGCGCGACACGCCGCCGGCGTCGCGCGGATGTCGTTGCCCGTGAGGGGTGGCTCCCATACGGTTGAAGAGTCACCGCACCCCGAGGAGGACGACTATGGACGCTGACGATCACACCGGTCGTGGCATGACCGAGCTCCTCTTCACGGACGGCCTTCCCGACCTCGACCCCGAGATGGGCTATCGCGGCGCCGTCGCCGCGCGGGCCGCAGGCATCACCTACCGTCAGCTCGACTACTGGGCCCGCACCGAGCTCGTCGAGCCCACGGTGCGCAACGCCACCGGCTCCGGATCGCAGCGCCTCTACGGCTTCCGCGACATCCTCGTGCTCAAGCTCGTCAAGCGGCTCCTCGACACCGGCATCTCGCTTCAGCAGATCCGCACCGCGGTCGAGCAGCTGCGTGCCGCGGGCATCCGCGACCTCGCCGGCACCACCCTCATGAGCGATGGCGCCTCGGTCTACCTCTGCACGTCGAACGACGAGGTCATCGACCTCGTCAGCCGTGGCCAGGGCGTCTTCGGCATCGCCGTCGGCAAGGTCCTGCACGAGGTCGAGGCGACCCTCGTCGACTTCGAGGCCACCGCCCCCGACGCCGTCGACGAGCTCGCCCAGCGTCGCGCCAAGCGCACGGCGTAGATCCCGCTTCGCGCCGGGCGCGCGAGACCGCATCTGGCTCGCGAGACCGCACCGGCCCACGCGGTATCGCGACACACGCGCGGTGTCGCGGACCAGACGCGAGGGGCGCCCGAGCGGCGGGACCTACTCCGCGGTCTCCTCGGCGGGATCCGCGATCCGCCCGGCGCGCATGATGCGGTCGAGCAGGGCGTCGAAATCGGCTGCGAGCTCCTGAGCCGACTCGCCGGGCCACACGTGAAGGGGCTTCGCGGCGCCCTGCGCCTGCTGCAGCGACGTGCGCTCCGGCAGCTGAGGCTCGAGGACGAGCGGGCCGAACATGTCGCGCAGCTCCTTGATGCGGAACTGGTGCTCCACCGACTGCGGGCGGACGCGGTTCACGACGATGCCGAGCGGCTGCAGGCGGGGGGAGAGGCCGCGGCGGATCTCCTCGATCGCGCGCAGCGCGCGGTCGGCCGCGGCGACCGAGAACAGGCCGGGCTCGGTGACGACCATGACGCGGTCGCTCGCCGCCCACGCGGTGCGCGTGAGGGCGTTCAGGGACGGCGGGCAGTCGATGAGCACGAGGTCGTACTCCGCCTCGATCGAGGCGAGCGCCTCCTCGAGCTTCCAGACATCCGCGACCGTGGGGTGCGGGCCGTCGAAGTTGATCGCGGACGGGCTGCCCAGCATCACGTCGATCGTGCCGTCGTGCACGCGGGTCCATCCGCTGGAGGTGATCGCCTGGCGGACGATCTTCTCCTTGGGGCTCGTGAGCACGTCCGAAACGTTCAGACGACCGGCGATCTGCACATCCAGACCCGTCGAGACGTCCGCCTGCGGATCGAGGTCGACCACCAGCGTGCGCAGCGAGCGTGCGAAGGCGGCGGACGCGAGACCGAGGGTTACGGTCGTCTTGCCCACGCCTCCCTTGAGGGAACTGACGCTGAGTACGTGCACAATCCCCAACGTTACAACGCCCTATGCTGAGAACCACTTCAGGGAGCAGCTCCTTGGAGCAATCCGACCTCACCGACCCCCAGTCGATGAAGTCATCACGCCCTGGCGGCCCTTCGTCGCCGAGGCAGACGGCAGCGAGGCCCGGTGTATCCCCACGCGCCGGCGCCCCGACGGAAGGACCTGCATGTTCTCGAAGATCCTTGTCGCGAACCGCGGTGAGATCGCCATCCGCGCTTTCCGCGCGGCGTACGAGCTCGGCGCCCGAACGGTCGCCGTCTACCCGTACGAGGACCGCAACTCGCTCCACCGCCTGAAGGCGGATGAGGCGTACCGCATCGGCGAAGAGGGACACCCCGTCCGGGCGTATCTGAACGTGGACGAGATCGTCCGCGTGGCCGTCGAGAGCGGCGCCGACGCGATCTACCCCGGATACGGCTTCCTCTCCGAGAACCCCGAGCTCGCGGCGAAGGCCGCGGCGGCGGGAATCACCTTCATCGGCCCGTCCTCCACCGTGCTCGAGATGGCCGGCAACAAGGTCACCGCCAAGGAGCACGCCATCAAGGCGGCCGTCCCCGTGCTGCGCTCGACCGAGGCCTCGGACGACGTCGATGCGCTCGTCGCGCAGGCCGATGAGATCGGCTTCCCCGTGTTCGCGAAGGCCGTCGCCGGCGGCGGCGGACGCGGCATGCGCCGTGTCGAGACCAAGGAGGAGCTCGCCCCGGCCCTCGCCGAGGCGATGCGCGAGGCGGAGAGCGCCTTCGGCGACCCCCGGATGTTCCTCGAGCAGGCCGTCGTGCGCCCGCGCCACGTCGAGGTGCAGATCCTCGCCGACAAGACCGGTGCGACGGTGCACCTGTTCGAGCGCGACTGCTCGGTGCAGCGGCGCCACCAGAAGGTGATCGAGATCGCGCCCGCGCCGAACCTCGACGATGCCACCCGCGCCGACCTCCACCGCTACGCCGTCGCGTTCGCCGAGTCGATCGGCTACGAGAACGCCGGCACTGTCGAGTTCCTGCTCGAGACGGCGGGGGAGCGTGCGGGCGAGGTCGTCTTCATCGAGATGAACCCCCGCATCCAAGTCGAGCACACGGTGACCGAGGAGGTCACGGATGTCGACCTCGTGCAGTCGCAGATGCGGATCGCCGCGGGCGAGTCCCTGGCCGACCTCGGCCTCCAGCAGGACCAGATCCAGCTGCGCGGCGCCGCGCTGCAGTGCCGGATCACGACGGAGGACCCGTCGCAGGGCTTCCGTCCCGACACCGGCAAGATCACGACGTACCGCTCGCCCGGCGGCGCCGGCATCCGCCTCGACGGCGGCACGACGGCCGCCGGATCGCAGATCAGCCCGCACTTCGACTCGATGCTCGCGAAGCTCAGCGTGCGCGGCCGCGACTTCGGCGCCGCCGTCGCCCGTGCCCGGCGTGCGCTGGCCGAGTTCCGCATCCGCGGCGTGGCCACCAACATCCCGTTCCTCCAGGCGGTGCTCGACGACCCGGCCTTCGTCGCCGGCGACCTGTCGACATCCTTCATCGACGAGCGTCCCCAGCTTCTGCAGGGCCGCGTGTCCAAGGACCGCGGATCGAAGATCCTGAACTGGCTCGTCGACGTCACCGTCAACAAGCCGCACGGCGAGAACCCGATGTCGTTCGCTCCCGCGGTGAAGCTGCCCGCCGTCGACCTGAGCACGCCCGCCCCGGCGGGCTCGCGCCAGCGGCTGCAGGAGCTCGGCCCCGAGGGATTCGCCCGCGCCCTGCGCGAGCAGACGGCCCTCGCCGTCACCGAGACGACGTTCCGCGACGCGCACCAGTCGCTGCTGGCGACCCGCGTGCGCACGAGGGACCTCGTCGCCGTCGCGCCGCACGTCGCACGCCTCACTCCGCAGCTGTTCTCGGTCGAGGCCTGGGGCGGCGCCACGTACGACGTCGCGCTGCGCTTCCTGGCGGAGGACCCGTGGGAGCGGCTCGACAAGCTGCGCGAGGCGCTGCCGAATGTCGCCATCCAGATGCTGCTGCGCGGCCGCAACACGGTGGGCTACACGCCGTACCCCACCGAGGTCACCGACGCCTTCGTGCGTGAGGCGGCGGCGAGTGGCATCGACATCTTCCGCATCTTCGATGCGCTGAACGACGTGTCCCAGATGCGCCCCGCGATCGACGCCGTGCTCGCCACGGGCACGTCGGTGGCCGAGGTGGCCGTCTGCTACACGGGCGACCTGCTGAACCCCGCCGAGGACCTCTACACGCTCGACTACTACCTGCGTCTGGCCGAGCAGATCGTCGACGCGGGCGCGCACATCCTGGCCATCAAGGACATGGCGGGCCTGCTCCGTCCCGCGGCGGCCGCCAAGCTCGTCTCGGCCCTGCGTGAGCGCTTCGACCTGCCGGTCCACGTGCACACGCACGACACGCCTGGCGGCCAGCTCGCCACGCTGCTCGCCGCCAGTGCGGCCGGGGCCGACGCGGTTGACGCGGCCTCGGCGCCGATGGCCGGCACAACGAGCCAGCCGTCCCTGTCCGCGCTGATCGCGGCGCTCGCCCACACCGAGCGCGACACGGGGATCGACCTGCAGGCGGTGTCCGACCTCGAGCCGTACTGGCAGGCGGTGCGCCAGCAGTACCGCCCGTTCGAGTCGGGTCTGGACGGCCCCACCGGCCGCGTGTACAAGCACGAGATCCCGGGCGGCCAGCTGTCGAACCTGCGCCAGCAGGCGATCGCGCTCGGCCTCGCCGACGACTTCGAGCTCATCGAGGACATGTACGCCGCGGCGAACGACATCCTCGGCCGCGTGCCCAAGGTGACGCCGTCGTCGAAGGTGGTCGGCGACCTCGCGCTGCACCTCGCCGCTGTCAAGGCCGACCCGGCCGACTTCGCCGAGAACCCGCACAAGTACGACGTGCCCGACTCGGTCGTCGGCTTCATGGCCGGAGAGCTCGGCGACCTGCCGGGCGGATGGCCCGAGCCGTTCCGCTCGAAGGTGCTCGCCGGTCGCGACGTGAAGATCGGCGTGACGCCGCTCGCGGCCGACGACCAGGCGGCCCTCGACGGCGACTCCGCGACGCGCCGCTCGACGCTCAACCGCCTGCTCTTCCCGCAGCCGACGAAGGCGTTCGAGAGCGCGCGCGAGACGTACGGCGACCTGTCCGTGCTCAACACGGCCGACTATCTCTACGGCCTCGAGCAGGGCGGCGAGCACGTCGTCGAGATCGAGCGCGGTGTGCAGCTGCATGTCGGCCTCGAAGCGATCGGCGAGCCGGACGAGAAGGGCATCCGGTCGGTCATGGCCACGCTCAACGGGCAGCTCCGCCCGGTCTCGGCGCGCGATCGCAGCATCGACGTCGAGGTGCTCGCGGCCGAGAAGGCCGACACCTCCCGGCCCGGCCAGGTCGCGGCCCCGTTCTCGGGTGTCGTGACCCTCAAGGTCGCCGTCGGCGACCGCGTCGAGGCCGGCCAGGCGGTCGCCTCGATCGAGGCCATGAAGATGGAGGCGGCGATCACCACCGCGGAGGGCGGCGTCGTCGAGCGCCTCGCCATCGCGCCGACCCAGCAGGTCGACGCGGGTGACCTTTTGGTCGTCGTCAGCCCCGCCAAGTAATCTTGGGGGGCCCGGGCGACCGGGCACCGGAGCGGGAGGGGCTCGCCCGGAGGGGAACCCGACCCCCGTTGGAGTGAAGCCGCAGTGGTGAAGAAGATCACGACCGAACCTGACGACCAGCCGACGGAGGCCGACGACCACGGCGTGCTCGCCGACGCCGGGCTCGACACGACGGCCATCGGCATCATGGGGCCGCAGACCGCGCAGGTGCGCGTGCTGCTGCCGCAGGTGCTCGAGGAGCCGGATGACGAGGTCGTCGACGACGAGCTCGAGCCGGGTGACCTGCGCAGCGGGGAGATCGTGATCGAGCTCCCCGCCGAGCAGGTGGACGAGGTCGCCGAGGCCGTCGCCGAGGCCCGTGAGACGGGGGAGGACCCCGCCATCACGGGCGAGATCGTCGATGACGTCGTGGACGCCGTGCGCGAGCACCTCGCCGACAACGACGAGTCGGTGGCAGATGACGCGGTCATCGACGTTGTCGTGATCCCCGAGCAGGACGCGCCGCAGCATGACGCGGACGACGCGGATGACGCGGATGAGGACGGCGACCCGTACGGCGACGACGAGGGCGACGAGCGCGAGGAGCTGCGCGCCGAGGATGCCCTCGTGGAGGACGAGCCGATCTCCGAGTCGGAGGATTCGGACGACGCCGATGAGCCGGAGTTCGTCGAGGACGTCCCGGCCGCCGAGGCGACGGTCGCCCCCGAGGCCGCGGATGACGAGACGGTCGAGGAGCAGCCCGTCGAGCCGGCGAAGCCCGTCGACAGCTGGCGCATGGCTGCGGCCGAACTCGCCGCCGAGCACGCGAAGACGGCTCCTGCCACCGAGCCGCAGGATTCGCCCGAGGAGGACGAGTCCGAGCAGGACGAGATCGATGGCGGCCCCGTCGAGGACGAGCTCGACACCGCGAGCGACGGCCCCGAGGCGGAGACCGAGATCGATGCCGAGGTCGACGCTGAGCACCCGGCCGAGGCCGAGCAGGGGGCGGATGAGGGCGGCGCGCCCGCGCCGTCCGCCGTCGACAAGGCGAAGTCGTACGCCCGGATCTGGGCTGAGGAGTCGGCGGTGGCCCGTGGCGCCTCCACGGACCTCGAGACCACGAGCACGCAGCAGACGACAGGAGCGATGACGATGACCGCGCGACGCCTAGAGGATCTCGGCAAGAACGCGGAGCGCGAGTCCAGCGACCTGCTCACGGCCGACCGCGTGCTGAACCCGCACCGGACGTCCCGGCCCGTTCCCGAGGGCGCGTGGAGCGAGTTCGTCTACGGCCTCACCGGCGGCCGGCTGAACCTTGGCGACAGCCGCAAGGTGCGCGCTCGCAAGGCGCTCGAGGCCCGCGTCGCGGCGCCCCTGTCGGGCGAGACGCGTTTTGTGCCGGTGCTCAGCCGCAAGGGCGGCGTCGGCAAGACGACGGTCACGACGCTGCTCGGCATGGCGCTCGCGGACGGCCGCGAGGACCGCGTGATCGCCATCGACGCGAACCCCGACCGCGGCACGCTCGCCGACCGGATCGGCAAGCGCACGGACAAGACCGTGCGCGACCTCGTGCACAAGGCGGGGGAGATCCGCGGCTTCAACGACATCTCGAGCTTCGTCGCCCGCGACGAGACCCGTCTCGACGTGCTGGCGTCCGACCCGGATCCGCGGATCGCCGAGGCCTTCGGCGAGGACGACTACCGCCGCGTCGCCGACGTCGCCGAGCACTTCTACTCGCTGGTGCTCACCGACACCGGCACGGGGATCATCCACTCGGTGATGGGCGCCACACTGACGCACGCCGACCAGCTGATCATCGTGACGGGCCTGAACCTCGACGAGGTGCGCCTGGCCTCCGAGACCATCACCTGGCTCGAGTCGAACGGCTACGAGGAGCTTGCGCGCAATGCGATCGTCGTGCTGAACCAGCAGTCGGAGGGAACGCCCATGGTGCGCCTGAGCGAGCTCGAGACGCACTTCGGCAGCCGCGTGCGATCGGTCGTCCACCTGCCGTACGACCGCGCCCTCGCGACCGGTGCGGCCATCGTCTACCGCGAGCTGCAGCCCGCCACGCGCGAGGCCGCCCGCGACCTCGCCGCCCGCGTCGTCGACGGTCTGCGAGAGGGCCGCTCGGCGTGACCGCCCGCGAGATCCGCCTGTACGGCGACCCGGTGCTGCGCACGCCCGCCGCCGAGATCGAGACGATCGACGAGGGCATCCGCGCGCTCGTCCAGGACCTGCTCGACTCCGTGGCGCTTCCCGGACGCGCCGGCGTCGCCGCCCCCCAGATCGGGGTGGGCCTGCGTGCGTTCAGCTACAACGTCGACGAGAAGATCGGCTACATCCTGAATCCGCGCATCGTCGAGGTGCGCGGCGAGCCCGAGCTGACGGGCGAGGGCTGCCTGTCGGTGCCGGGCCTGTGGCACGACACCCCGCGCCACCCGTACGCGCGGGTCGAGGGCATCGACCTCGACGGGCAGCGCGTCGTCCTGGAGGGCGAGGGGCTCATGGCGCAGATGCTGCAGCACGAGACCGACCACCTCGACGGCGTCGTCTACCTCCACCGCCTCACCAAGGAGGAGCGCGCCAAGGCCATGAAGGCCGTCCGCGAGTCCGACTGGTTCTGAGATGTTCCCCCTCCGCTTCGGGGGGGGGGGGGGAGTCCATGGATGGGTACGTCGGGACTCCCTCCCGACGCGGCACGTCATCGTGACTCGCCGATCACGAGCCGGAACCTCTTGAGCAAGACGCCCTGGGCGACGAGGTCGCGCCCTGGGATCATCCCGCTGTTCTGCCGGTCTCTGCGGCGGGATGGGGCTGGTCGTTCCGCACGGAGCGCGTGAGCATGGCGGACCTGCGGATCTTGCCGGCCTCGTTGCGCAGCGGGCCGTCAGCCGTGTGGATGACCGTCGGCGCGCGTGCGTGGAGTCGCTGCGCGGCATAGGCGTGGACGGCATCCGCCGTGACGTTCGGATCGGAGAGGACGACGGTCGCGTGCACCACCTGGCCGAGTTCGTCGTCGGGGGCCCCGAAAGCGACAGCCTCGAGCACCGCAGGGTGCGATTCGAGAACCGCCTCGACGCTGGCGGGAGCGATCTTCTCGCCACCGCGGTTGATGAGGTCGTCGGCGCGGTCGTGCAGATAGAGGTAACCGTCCGGGTCGAGGTGGCCGATGTCCGCGAGGCTGTCCCAGCCCTTCTCGTCGCGGCGCGTGACGGCGCCGATGTACTCGTACGCGGGTGAGGCGCCGCGATGCATCCAGATCATGCCCGCGTGACCGGTGGGGAGGTCTTCACCGTGCTCGTCGCGAATGCTCACGACGGTCCCGCCGATGCCTCGACCGACACTGCCCGGATGATCCAGCCAGTCCAGGCCGTTGATGTGGGTGAGTCCGTTCGACTCGCTTCCGGCGTAGACCTCGTCGACGCGGGCCGGACCGAGCCAGTCGAGGAAGGACCTCTTCAGCTCGATCGAGCACGGCGCCCCCATATGCAGGACGGCGCGGAGGGTCGAGAGGCGTGAGGCCTCACGAAACTCCTCCGGCAGCTGCAGGAGCCGGGACATCATGGTCGGAACGAGCAGGCCCCAGGTCGCGCGGTGCCGCTCGACGAGATCCACCCACCTGCGGGCGTCGAAGCGGCTCATGACGATCAGGTCGTGCCCGGTCAGCAGGCCTCGGAAGGCGTACGTGAACACGGCAGAGTGCCACATCGGCCCCGCGACGATCTGGGTTGCGCGGAGGGGCAGGAACGGCGCGACGGGCTCGTGCGGGTCGAGGAGCGCGGGCGCTGCCGCGCGCACGAGCTTGGGGCGACCGGTGGATCCGGACGTCGCCACTGACTTCCAGCAGGACGATGCCAGATCCGGGAGCGGACGCGCGTCGGGCTCGACCCTCACGGTGGGCAGCCAGGGGATCCCTGCCGTCTCGGGCTTGACGCCGATCGCGGCGGCCGGCGCGCTGAGACGTTCGATCTCGGCGCGTTCGACGGAGGCGAGCGCCGAGTCGAGGGGCTGTGGCGTGCCACCGGCCCGCCAGATGCCAGCGCAGGCGATGACGAAGTCGATCCCGTTGGGGACGGACACGGCGACCGAATCATCCGGTCTCACGCCCTGACGGATGAGCGCGTGAGCCAGGCTCGTGGCGGCCCGGTCCAGCTCACGCGCCGTGAGCGCACCGCGCTCGTCGCTCACGATTCTCCGGTGCGGGTGCGCCATCGCACGCTCGCGGAGGATGCGGGAGAAGGTGAGCCTGGTCATGCTCCTCGTCCGTTCTCCGCCAGGAAGCCGTCGTAGAAGCGCTCATGCGCGCGGGCCGCGGAGCCCCATGAGTGCCGCCGGACGAGCGCCATGCCCTGGACCGCATGAGTCGACTCTTCCTCGACGAGCGCCGCATCGATCTCCGCAGCTATTTCCGCCGGGTCGGCGGCGTAGCGAACAGTGGGACCGAACACCTCTCGGATGACGGGCAGGTCGCGTGCGACGACGGGCGTGCCCGCCGACAGAGCCTCCATCGCCGCGAGACCGAATCCCTCCTTCGTGGAGACGAAGGCCAGGACCTTGGCAGCGGCGACCAGCCCGGGCAGCTGGTCGTCCTCCACGGTGCCCAGGATCGTGGGGCTGATGCCGAGGCGCCGCGCGCGAGCATCGAACCGGGCGCGGTACTCGCGATAGTCGAACAGCGTCTCCCCTCCTCCGAAGACCAAACGCAATCCGGGGTGCGCTTCACGCGCGGTCGCATATGCCTCCAGCAGGTCCAGGGAACCCTTGCGCGGTTCGATGCCGCCGAGCGCCAGCACGTAGTCGCCGAGCCGGTCGCGCCACACCGCCCGCGCCGCCGAGCCGTCGGGCCCCGCCGCCCGCCCGAACCTGGCGGCGTCGACGCCGTTCGGGATGACAGCGGGCCGGTATCCGTAGGCTGTCTCGACCTCGTCGGCCACCGCACGCGAGACGCAGATGCGGGCGGCCGGCTGGTGCACGGCCCGCTCGTGGCATGCGACTAGGCGGGGTGTCGTGAAGGCATCAAGGTGATGAATGGTCCGGATGGGCGCCGCGCCGGCGTCGAGCACGGCGTTGGTCGAGATGCAGTCCTGCGCGTGCACGATGTCCGCGGAGGAGTCGAAGGCGGCGGCGAGGGCCCGGATGGACCGCTCGATCCGGTCGCCGACCGTCTCGTCGTCGCGTGGGGCGAACGGCACGACCCGGACCCGTACGCGAGGGTCGACGGCGCGGAAGAACGCACGGTCGCCGCCGCGCCCGAGGGTCCACACCTCGACGTCGTGCCCGCGGCGAGCGAGCGCCTCCGACAGTGCGAGGGTGTGCACGACGCCGCCGCGCGGCTTGGTCGAGTAGGTGAGCTGGGCGATACGCATGGGACTCCGTGAAGGTGCGCCCGCCGCAGGAGGCTCAGGCGCGGGTCGTGAGACGGTAGGCGTGCTCGGCACGCTGGTGGATGTGGTCGAGTGAGCGGCGGGCGCGGGCGACGGTGGCGTGCACGTCGGCCTCGGCGACCGCGAGGCCGCCCTTCGCCCACGTCTTCGCGACGATCTCACCCGCCGGATCGACGACCTTCGCCTGCCCGAGGAAGCGCAGCCCGCCGAGCACTCCCGTCTGGTTCGACGAGACCAGGTACACCTGGTTCTCGGCCGCTCTGGCGCAGTCGTACAGGTCGAACAGGTGCGCCTGCCGGTCGTTGCGCATGCGATCCGACCGGTCGGTGACGCTCGCGGGCCACGCACTGAGGCACGCGATCACCTCGGCACCGTCGAGGGCCAACGTACGCGCCGCCTCGGGGAAGGTCTTGTCGAAGTCGATGAGCATGCCGATGCGGCCGACGGGGGTGTCGAACGCCTCGAACACGTCGCCCGCGCGGTAGGCCTCGGACTCGCCCAGCGGCAGATGCACCTTGCGGTGGACGCCGAGAACCCCGTCGCCGCTCACGCAGACCGCGGTGTTGTACCGCACCGCCTCGCCGTCGACCACGGCGCGCTCAGAGAGCCCGACGCAGATCGTCATGTCGCCCGCGAGCGCGATGACCGACGCGATCTCCGGGCCGTCGAGGTCGACGGCCGGAGGCAGATCGGACTCCTCACCCCCCGGATGCCGCAGATCCCCGAGGTACCCGCCGATCGTGGCATCCGGGAGGACGAGGAGGTCGACGCCGCGCTCGCGCGCCTGCGCGATGATCCCCGGCAGCTTCGCGAGCGTCCGCTCGACATCGCGACCGAAATGCGCCGCGACCGCCGCCATCGTCACCGTGCTCATCCGACCAGGGTAGAACCCGTCAGGCGACGCCCGCCCTCGCACGGTCCGCGACGAGCGCGGCGACGTGCTCGGCATCTCGGGCGATCGCGTGGAACCGCCCCGATCCCCACGTGTGCAGCCAGGGCAGCCCGAGGAAATGGAAGCCGGGGACGGCGGTCGCCCCGCGCTCGTGCTGAGGGTGGCCCTCGTCGTCGAGCACGTCGAGATCGCCCAGCCACCCCCAGTCAGCCCGGAAGCCGACGGCCCAGACGATGCTGCCGATGTCCGCGAGATCGACGGTGCTGCCGCCGGGCCCCGGGCTCCAAGCCGGCTCGCGGCGGGGCTCGGCCGGGGCCGAGAGTCCCTCTCGCTCGATATAACGGTCGATGTCGTCCTTGATCGATTCGGCCACGGAGTCAGCGTGGTCGAGGTTCGCAGCGAGCGTGTCGTCGAAGCGCACGGCCCCGTCCACGACATCGAGCGCGCGACCGTGCAGGGCCATCCCGCGCAGCGCGAACTCCCGCAGGTCGATATCGCGGCCGCCGTCGCGACCCGTCACGTAGTGGTTCGTCGACTCGCGCTTGGCGAGGCCACGCGCCGTCACCGGGATGTCGTAGAGGCCCATCTCGGCGAGCCAGGTCATGCAGTCCTTGCCGCGGTAGAACCGCGCGACGCGGGGCGCGCGGCCGACGGCGAGGTGCACGGCGCGGCCCTCGATGAGGAGGTCCTCGGCGATCTGGGTGCCCGACTGGCCGGTGCCGACTACGAGCACGGGCCCGTCGGGCAGCTGGCCCGCGTTGCGGTACTCATGAGAGTGGACCTGCGCGACGGACGCGGGAACGTCGGCGGCCCATGAGGGCACGACGGGGTCGTGATAGCCGCCGGTCGCGGAGGTGACGGTGTCGGCCGTGATGACGCCCGCCGTCGTGGCGACCGTGAAGCCGCCCTCCGGACGGTGCGTCACGCGGATGACCTCGACGCCTTCGGCGACGGGCGCATCGAAGGTGTCGGCATACGCGCGCACCCAGGCGTGCACCTCGTCTCTCGTCATGAAGCCGTCGGGGTCGGGGCCGTCGTAGGGGTAACCAGGGAGCCGGCAGTGCCAGTTCGGGGTGACGAGGGTGAACGCGTCCCACCGGCCATCGCGCCACTCGTGCGCGACCTCGCTGCGCTCGATCACGATGTGCTCGATGCCGCGGTCGACGAGATGACGGCTGAGCGACAGGCCGGCCTGCCCGCCTCCGACGATGACGGCCTCGACGTGCTCGCCGTCCACGATCTGCCGGGGGATCACGCGCCGCTCCTCTCGAGCGGGGGTTCCATGGCGAGGATCTCCACCTCGGCCGCGGGATAGGTGTCGACGGGGTAGCGTGCCGCCGCAGCGGCGATCTCCTCCTCCGAGTGCATGGCCGACGTGCACGCGAACCCGTATCGGGCGCGCACACGCTCGCTGGCGGCGTCGAGCGCCTCCTTCGTGCGCGTGACGAACTCCTGCAGCGGGTAGCGCAGGCCCGTCACGAGGTAGTCGTGCATGACCAGGCTGGGGGAGTAGTGCGCGCTCTCGGCGCCGTCGGGCCAGCGCACGGTGAAGGTCATCTCAGGCATGCGCGAGCTCCCGCCATCCGTCGACGTGCGGCGCCGAGACCTCGGCGACGGGGCCGTAGACGTCGGGTCGGCGGTCGCGCAGGTGGAACATTCCCGCGCGCATCGTGCGGAAGGTCGCGTCGACGTCGATCTCGGCGATCGCGAGCCCCGTGCCGAGCAGGGTCGTGGCGAGGATGTTCCCGCCCGGGTCGACGACCTTCGCATTGCCCACGTAGCGCAGCGACCCGAATGTGCCTGACTGGTTCGACGCCACCCAGAACACCTGGTTGTCGAGTGCCCGGGCGATGTCGAACTGATTGAACCGGTAGGTCCAGCGGTCGTCCTGCAGATTCTCGGCCGTGGCGGTCCGCGCGGCCGGCCATGCCGACATGCTGACGACGATCTCGGCGCCGTCGAGCGCCAGCATGCGCGCGGCCTCGGGGAACGCCTTGTCGTAGCAGATCTGCATGCCGACACGACCCACCGGGGTGTCGAATGCACGGTAACTGTCGCCCGCCGAGTACGACATGTTCTCGCCGAGCGGCTGGTGCACCTTGCGGTACGACCCGTAGATCGTGCTGCCGTCGAGGCACACTGCCGCGTTGTAGCGCGTCTCGCCGTCTTCGGCGAGCTCGCAGAAGCCGATCGTCAGCACGATGTCGCCAGCGAGCTCCTGGACGCGGCGGATCTCGGGACCGTCCAGGCGGAGCGCGGGCGGGAGCGATCGGCGAGTGCTCTGCACGGTGTCGCCGTGGTTTCCCAGCGACGAGAGGTAGCCGCCGATCGCCGCCTCTGGGAAGGCGACGAACGACACGCCCTCGGCGCGGGCCTCGTCGAGCAGCTGCGCGATGAGCGCGTAGTTCTGCTCGAGGTCGCGCGTGAAGTTCGCGGACACGGACGCGATTTTGATGGTCATCGGAGTGCCTCAGAGGTTGTAGGTCGAGTTGATGATCGCGCCCTTGCGGGCGTAGTAGATGAGCGCGTCCTGCACGTCGAGCGGGTGCGCGGGGATGACGCCCTCGATGAGGTCCTCCTCGCGGATGCCGTGGAGGGCGAGGCCGAAGCGGCAGCAGTAGACCGTGCCGCCCTCCTTGATGAACGTCTCCAGTGAGGCGTTCATGTTCAGCTCTCCCGGGAAGCCGGAATCGCCCGTCGTGGGGAACCCGCGGTTCGCGGTCGCGGCGAGGGTGCCGGGGCCGTACAGGTAGATCGCGGACTCGAATCCCTTGCGCAGCGCGCGCGTCGCCTGGAGGATCGCGACGAAGCTCACAGACGACTCGTGCGGGATGCCGTGGATGAGGGTGAAGTAGGTCTCGCCGTCCTCGGCCTGGAAGTCAGGGAAGAGCTTCGTCGACCCGTACAGGTTGCTGCCCTTGGGAAGCGAGGGGTGGGGCACCTCGCCGAGCGACTTGGCGATGTTCTCGGCGATCTGGGCGTCGATGTCGGTGGTCATGGCACTGCCTTTCGTGACGGTGGGGTGGATCAACAGGGGAAGAGCCCCGTGGCGGTGAGGCCGACGGCGTCGGTCTCTACGCCGTCGGGCCAGAGGAGGCGCACGCCGCGCTCGGAGGTCGCGGTGCCGATGCGCGCGGTCTGCGCGATCGGAGTTGACATCCGGCCGCGACCGGGGCGGTCGGCGGTGATCATCCCGAACCCGGGGAAGCACGTGAGCCAGTCGCCGAACGCCACAGAGTCGGGAGCGGGGATGGTCGCGGGCTCGATCACGGCGCCGACCGACGACGCCTCGGCGAGCATGGCCGTCGTCCCGACGATCCCCGCCATGCTTACGTCCTTCGCGGCGGCCGGCCGCGCGTCTCGGACGAGGGTGCCGAGGGCGCGGAGGTCCTCGCCCGTGCGCGTGGACGTGCTGTCCCACTGACGGCCTTCGAAGCCGGGCCGCCAGCGTCCGTGCAGGTCGATGGTGAGCGAGATGTCGTCCCCGCGACGCGCGCCGCCTCCGGGGACGGGGCGGGTCGTCCGACCGAGTGCCGTGACGGAGAGCGCGGCCGGCACGCCGAGCTGCGTGTGCCCGCCGAGCAGTGGCACGCCCCACGCGTGAGCCGCGCTGCGCAGCCCGCCCATCACGCGGCGGGCGATCTCGGACGAGGGGGCGCCGAGCGCATCGAGAAGCCCGACGGGTGCGGCGCCCATGGCCGCGAGGTCGTTGACGTTGACGAGCACGGCGCACCATCCGGCCCATTCGGGGTCGCGCTCGATGAGCTCGGGGAGGATGGCGTCGCACGCGGCGACCACGTCGGTGCCGGGAACGGGGGCTCCGTCGTCGCCGACGAAGCCGGCGCCGCCCAGCGAGAAGGGCGCGTCGCCCCGCAGGGCGCCGAGGAGCGGCCCGAGCTCCGACTTCGTGGATTCGACGAGGTCGCGGATACGGGTGATGGGCCACCGCATGCGCACGTGCCGCATCCCCCCGATGTCGACCGTTCCCCACGGCGTCCAGCCGAGGCGGCGGAACAGCGCCTGGTTGCGCTCCTGGACGGTCGCCTCGAAGCGGAGGACGCCATGCTGCAGCGCGGTCGCGCACGCTTCCCGTACGAGGGCCGGACCGATCCCTCCGGCGTGGCGCGCATCTGCGCGCACGGCGAGTCGGCTGCCCGTCCACCACCCGATGTCGCGACGGGCCGTCGCGGGGGCGAGGCGCACTCCGCCGAGCACGGTGCCCTCGCCATCGCGCGCCACGAGCACGATGGTGCGCGGGTCGTCGTCGATGTCGTCGCGGTCGTCGTCGCCGAAGACCCCCTGCTCGGTGACGAAGACCTCTCGCCGCAGCGCCCGGTAGGCGTCGACCTCTCTGGCCTCGGCGCGCTGGATGGTCCAGGCGGGCGTCGACTGCATGACCGCCGGCCCCATGAGCGCGGGGATCTCGAGCATCTCAGGCACCCGCCGTCTGGAGCGCGCTGCATGCTCCGCACGCCGCGCATCCCGCACGCTGGTCTTCGCCGCGCATGCCCGCGGCCTGCAGCAGTGTCGCGACGCGCGCCGTGACGCTGTTGAGGATGCGGCGGTCGGGGGCGGGGACGCGGTCGACGTCGGTCGCGAGCGTGCCCTTGAGGGGGCGGAACGGGACGATGAAGGGGTAGACGCCCATCTCGATGAGCTCGGCTGCGCCGGCGACGAGCTCGTCGGGATCCTCGCCGAGGCCGACGAGGAGGTAGGTCGAGACCTGGTTCCACCCGAAGACGCGGACGGCCTCGCGCCACGACGCCCGGTACTCGTCCATGCTCACGCGCGATTTGCCGGGCATCCAGCGGGCGCGCACCGCGTCGTCCATCGACTCGACGTGGATGCCGATCGAACGCGCACCCGCCTCGTACAGGTCGGTGATGGCCTGGAGATCGGCAGGCGGCTCGCACTGCACCTGGATCTCGAGCGACGGAACCGCCTTCTTCACCGCACGGACGCACCGGGCGAGGTGTTTCGCGCCGCGGTCCCATCCGTTCGACGTGCCGGTCGTCATGACCATGTTCGTGACGCCGTCCAGGCGCACCGCCGCCTCCGCGACCTCGGCCAGCATCGCGGGAGTCTTCACGGCGATCGTCGTCCCGGCGTCGAGCGACGCCTCGATCGCGCAGAACCGGCACCGCTCGCTCTCGTCGTAGCGGACGCACGTCTGGACGACGGTCGTCGCGAGCACGTTCTTGCCGTGCAGCTTCGCGATCTTGTCGTACGCCACGCCCTCGGATGTCTGCAGGTCATAGAAGCGGGGCCGCGTCACGGGTGAGACATCGAAGCCGAGGTCGGCGCCGTCGAGCGTCAGCCGCCCTCGAGCGTTCACGACATAGGGGCTGGCGAGGTTGAGAGGGATGGCGGCCCCGGCTCCGTCTATGACGAAGTGGCCGTCGTCGCTCGGTCCGGCTCCGCCCGTGCGGCGGACGGGTGCGTCGCTGCGCACGCCGAGGAGCGCGATGCTGACGCGAGTGGAGACGCGGTCGGTGGTGCTCGTCGGTGCCGGGGTCATGCATCCAGTAGACGCATGGAGCGTTTCGGTGTGGTTTCGTTCGGAATGCGGTGTCGTTTCCGCGTCGAACGATCTCGTTTCCAGTGAAGTCGCGGTGACGAGAGGGGAGGCGGCCATGCCGAAAACATAAAGGCCACGAATACTTCACGCGCTAACAGAAAATGACAATCGTGTTTCAGCCCGCGCACACTCATCTCCCGCGGATGCGGGCAAGACGAGCGTCAGCGAGGGACACAGAGGCCTCCTGGCAAGTGAAGAACTCAGACAGCTCCACTAAGCCAGGAGGCCTCCTCGCATGACAGCAGGCGTGTCACCACGTCATGGCGGGGTCCACCTAGCCGGCGACGGAGAGGTTGGTCGTGGCGTCCTTGGCGGCGTAGAGGTCCTCGATCTCGTGTGCGAAGTCCTTCATGATGACGTTGCGCTTGATCGACATCTTCGGCGTGAGGTGACCGGTCGCCTCGGTCCACTCGGTGCCGAGGATGACGAACTTCCGGATGGACTCGGCGCGCGAGACGCGGGTGTTCGCCTCGTCGATCGCGCGCTGCACCTCCGCGCGCACCGTCGGGTTCTTCGCCGCCTGCTCGAGCGTGAGGTCCGAGCTCTCGCCGTGCGTGGCGAGCCAGGCCGGGAGCATCTCGGGGTCGAGCGTGATGAGCGCCGAGATGAAGGGCTTCTGGTCGCCCACGACGACGACCTGGCCGACGATCGGGTTCGCGCGGATCGGGTCCTCGAGCGCGGCGGGGGCGACGTTCTTGCCGCCCGCCGTGACGATGATCTCCTTCTTGCGGCCCGTGATCGACAGGTAGCCGTCCTCGTCGAACGTTCCCAGATCGCCGGTGCGGAACCACTCGCCGTCGAAGGCCTCGGCCGTGGCCTCGGGGTTCTGCCAGTACTCCTTGAAGACGTTGACGCCCTTGACCTGGATCTCGCCGTCGTCGGCGATGCGCACCGCGACGCCCGGGAGCGTCGGTCCGACGGTGCCGACCTTGCTCTTGTCCGGCAGGTTGACGGTCGCGGGCGCGGTCGTCTCGGTGAGGCCGTAGCCCTCGAGGATGTGGATGCCGAGGCTGTGGAAGAAGTGGCCGAGACGCCCGCCGAGCGGCGCGGATCCCGACACGGCGTAGGCGACGTTGCCGCCCATGAGCGCGCGCAGCTTCGAGTACACGAGCTTGTCGAACAGCGCGAACTTCACCTTCAGGCCGAGGCCGACCTTCTCGCCCTCCTGCACGCGGCGGGAGTGCTCCACGGCCGTGGCCGCGGCGGCGCGGAAGATCTTGCCCTTGCCCGCCGCCTCGGTCTTCGCCTCGGCCGAGTTGTAGACCTTCTCGAACACGCGGGGGACCGCGAGTAGCAGCGTCGGCTTGAACGAGCCGAGCGTGGCGACGAGGTTCTTCGTGTTCGGCTCGTGGCCCGTGCGCACGCCCGCGTGGATGTAGATGACCGACATGAACCGGGCGAACACGTGCGCCGTGGTGATGAACAGCACGGTGGAGGCGTCGCGCAGGGGACCCTCGAGCGCCTTCGCGGCGTTGCGCGAGGTCTCGACGAAGTTGCTGTGCGTGAGCACGCAGCCCTTCGGACGGCCCGTGGAGCCCGAGGTGTAGATGAGCGTCGCGATGTCGGAGCCCTTGGCGATGCTGCGCCGGCGCTCGATCTCGGCGTCCTCCACCGAGGCGCCCTGCGTCGTCAGCGACGCGATCGCGCCCTCATCCATCCGCCACACCTGACGGATGAGCGGCAGCTCGTCGGCGACCGTCTTGAACGACTCCGCGTGCGCGGCGGTCTCGACGATGAGGCCGACCGCGCCCGAATCGGACAGGATCCATTGGATCTGCGACGGCGAGCTCGTCTCGTAGACCGGCACCATGATCGCGCCCGCATAGAACAGGGCGAAGTCGATGAGGGTCCACTCGTAGGTGGTCTTGGCGAGGAAGCCGATCTTCTCGCCGGGCTGCACGCCGGCGGCGACGAGTCCCTTCGCGAGGGCGATGACCTGCCGCTCGAATTCGGAGGCGGTGATGTCACGCCAGCCATCGCCGTCCGGGACCGAGAAGATCGCCCTGTCGGGGGTGGTGCGTGCCCGCTCGACCAGGAGATCGGCGATGTTCGCCTCAGGGTCGGCGGGGACGATCGCGGGTGTCGAGAATTCGATCACGGCAGCTCCTTCGGTACCGGACGGGGTAAAGCGGGTTCGGTCGATTCTAGTGTCCCTCTAGACTTTCCCCGTGTTCTACTGGCTGATGAAGTACATCGTGGTCGGGCCCATCGTGAAGGCGATCTTCCGTCCGTGGATCATCGGCGCCGAGAACATCCCGCCGACGGGCGGCGCGATCCTCGCGAGCAACCACCTCTCCGTCGCCGACTCGGTCTTCCTTCCGCTGATGATCGAGCGGCCGATGACGTTCCTGGCGAAGGCGGAGTACTTCACCGGCAAGGGACTCAAGGGCTGGGCCACGAAGTGGTTCATGAAGGGTACCGGCCAGATCCCGATCGACCGCTCGGGCGGATCCGCCTCCGAAGCGGCGTTGAACACAGCCCTGCAGGTGCTCGGGCGCGACGACCTGCTCGGGATCTACCCCGAGGGAACGCGCAGCCCCGACGGCATCCTGTACCGAGGCCGCACGGGCATCGCGCGCATGGCGATGGAGGCGAAGGTCCCCGTCATCCCCGTGGTGATGGTCGACACCGACACGATGATGCCGATCGGGCGGAGCATCCCCCGGGTCATGCGCGTCGGCATGGTGATCGGCGAGCCGCTCGACTTCAGCCGGTACGAGGGCATGGAGAACGACCGCTACGTGCTGCGCTCGGTGACCGACGAGATCATGGTCTCCCTCCAGCAGCTTGGGCAGCAGAAGTACCGCGACGTGTACGCCTCGTCGGTGAAGAAGCAGCGCTCGTCGATGGATGACGCGGTGTCCGAGCCGGTCACCGACGCCGTCGCGGGCTGACACACGGTCTCTCGCACCTCTCGGGCGGCACTAGCATCGAGAGCATGCAAGACACGGCTCTTCTCGATCCGAGCGCCCTTGATGCGTGGCGCTCCCTTCCGATCAAGCAGCAGCCGGAGTGGCCGGACTATGCCGAGGTCGAGCGCGTCTCGGCCGAGCTCTCCCAGCTTCCGCCGCTCGTCTTCGCCGGCGAGGTCGACAGCCTGAAGGAGCGCCTCGGGCAGGCGGCATCCGGGCGTGCGTTCCTGCTGCAGGGCGGCGACTGCGCCGAGACCTTCGCGGGCGCCACGGCCGACAAGATCCGCAACCGCGTGAAGACGCTGCTGCAGATGGCCGTCGTCCTGACGTACGGCGCGTCGATGCCCGTCATCAAGATGGGGCGCATGGCGGGCCAGTTCGCCAAGCCGCGGTCGAACGACAACGAGACGCGCGGCGAGGTGACGCTGCCGGCCTACCGCGGCGACATCGCCAACGGCTACGACTTCACGAGCGCGTCGCGGACGCCGGACCCCCAGCGGCTGCTGAAGGCGTACCACACGTCCGCATCCACGCTGAATCTCATCCGCGCCTTCACGCAGGGCGGTTTCGCCGACCTGCGCGAGGTCCACTCGTGGAACAAGGGCTTCGCCGAGAACCCGGCGAACCACCGCTACGAGCGCCTCGCCGCCGAGATCGACCGCGCCATCAAGTTCATGGAGGCGGCGGGCGCCGACTTCGACGAGCTCAAGCGCGTGGAGTTCTACACGGGTCACGAGGGCCTGCTGATGGACTACGAGCGCCCGCTCACCCGCATCGACTCCCGCACCGGCCTGCCGTACAACACGTCGGCGCACTTCGTGTGGGTCGGCGAGCGCACGCGCGACCTCGACGGCGCGCACGTCGACTACTTCTCGCGCATCCGCAACCCCATCGGCGTCAAGCTCGGTCCGACCACGACGCCCGAGACGGCGCTCGCCCTGATCGACAAGCTCGACCCCGAGCGCGAGCCCGGTCGCCTCACCTTCATCACCCGCATGGGGGCCGGCAAGATCCGGGACGCGCTGCCGCCGCTGCTCGAGGCGGTGAAGGACTCGGGGGCGCTGCCGCTGTGGGTCACCGACCCGATGCACGGCAACGGCATCACGACCCCGACCGGCTACAAGACCCGTCGCTTCGACGACGTGGTCGACGAGGTGCGCGGGTTCTTCGAGGCGCACCGCGCGGTGGGGACGTACCCCGGCGGCATCCACGTCGAGCTCACGGGCGACGACGTCACGGAGTGCCTGGGCGGCTCCGAGCAGATCGACGAGGCGACCCTCGCGACGCGCTACGAGTCGCTGTGCGACCCGCGCCTGAACCACATGCAGTCGCTCGAGCTCTCGTTCCTCGTCGCCGAGGAGCTCGAGAAGCGCTGACCTCCGCCTCAATGACGAAGGGCGTCCGCATCGCGCGGGCGCCCTTCGTCATTCGGCGGATCTGGACGGGATCAGCCCGTGAGGGTCAGTTGGATGTACACCCGGGTACCCGCGGGTACGGTCTGGCCTGCCGCAGGATCCGTGCCGGTGGCCGTCGCCATCGGCGCCACGCTCCAGATGTCGCCGTAGGCCGCGTCAAAGCCCGCCGCCTCGATGGCTGCGACGGCGTCATCGCGGAGCATGCCTGCGACATCCGGCACGGGGAAGAGCTGAGGCCCGAGCGAGCGGACGATCGTGATCGCGTCGCCCGGACGCCAGTTGCCGCCCTCGGCGCGCGGCTCGACCCGGATGACCGTGTCGGCGCCGACCGAGTCGCTGTACTCGTCGACGACGTTCGGGGCGAGGCCCGCGTCGGTGAGCGTCTGCTGCGCCTCGCCGATCGGGCGGCCCGTCACATCCGGCAGCGCGCCGAGCGAGTTCACGATCGTGATGGAGTCGCCGGGGCGCCAGTTGCCCTCCTCGGCGCGGGGCTCCACGCGGATGATGGTGCCGGCCGCGACCTCGGCCGTGAACTCTTCGGCGACCGTGACGTCGAGATCAGCCTCGCCGAGGGTCTGCTGCGCCTCCGCGAGCGGCTTGCCCGTGACGTCGGGAAGGGGACCGAGGGAGACGATGAGGTCGGCCGTGTCGCCCTGGAACGCCGTGCAGCCGGTGAAGCAGTCGACCCGCTCCTCGCTCGCCGCCGGCAGGATGTCGAGGCCGATGACCTGGTCGGCCGGCGCGTCCGAGTACACGAGCAGGTTCTCGGCATCGTCGTACGCGATGTAGTTCTCGTCGAGCACCGCCTGCGCATCCGAGAGGGGCATCCCCTCGAACGAACCGAGCGTCACCTCGGCGGGGCCCGTGGAGATCACGACGGACACCTCCTCGCCCTTGTCGAGGCGTGTGCCGACCTCGGGGTCGGTGCCGATTGCCCGCCCGGCCTCCACCGTGGGGCTCGTGTCCCTGGTCTCGACCGCCGTGAGCTGGGCGTCCTCGAGCCGCTGCTGGGCCTCGGCGAACGTCAGGCCCGCGACCTCCGGCACCGGCACCTGCGAGCCGGGGCCCGACCCGAACCACCAGCCGGCAGCGCCGGCAAGGGCGGCCAGGACCAGGACGAGCGCGAGCAGGATGGCGCCGCGGCGGCGCCGCTCGTCGGTGCGACGGCGAAGGCGGGAGGCGTTGTCGGGCTCGGTGGGTCCGGTGTCGGAGACGTCACCGGTGAGATCCGCCGTCGTCGGCAGCACGCCCGCGAGCACCTTGGTGGCGCCGGCGCCGCCGCCATCGGCGGGAAGCGCGCGCGTCTCGAACGCGGGGGAGGAGCGCGTCGGCAGGGGAGCGATCCCCAGCTCGCGCTCGATCTCGCGCAGCCGCTCGAGCATCTCCTGCGCATCGGAGGGACGCTCGTCCGGGTCCTTCTCGGTCGCCCACAGCACGAGCTCGTCGAGCTGCTCGGGCACGCCCGGGTTCTTCACGCTCGGGCGCGGCACCGAATCGGTGGCGTGCTGGAAGGCGATCTGCATCGGCTGCTCGCCCTTGTAGGGCTGCTCGCCGGCGAGCATCTCGTAGAGCAGGATGCCGAGCGCGTAGATGTCGCTGCGCGCGTCCGCGGTGCCGCGCGTGACCAGCTCGGGCGCGAGATAGGCGATGGTGCCGAGAAGCTGGGCACCGGTCGCGGTGTTGGCGGATGACGCGCGCGCGAGGCCGAAGTCGCCGATCTTGATGCGGCCGTCCTCGGCGAGCAGCACGTTCTCGGGCTTCACGTCGCGGTGGATGAGCCCGGCCCGGTGCGCGGCGGCCAGGCCGCTCAGCACGGCGTCCATGATCGTGATGGTCTGCGTGACCGTCAGCCGGCGCTGCTCCTTGAGCAGCTCGCGCAGCGTGATGCCGGGCAGGTACTCCATGACGAGGTAGGCGAGCTCGCCGTCCTGGCCCTGGTCGAAGACGTTGACGACGTGCGGATCGGCCAGCCGCGCGGCGGAGCGGGCCTCCTGGATGAACCTGCTCTGGAAGACGCTGTCATCGCTCAGGTGGCCGTGCATGACCTTGAGCGCCACCCGTCGCTCGAGCCGCAGATCGGTCGCGACGTAGACCGTCGCCATCCCGCCACGGGCGATGCGGGCCCGCACGCGGTATCTGCCGTCGACAAGCCGCCCGATGAGGGGATCGACCTGCTGGCTCGTACTCACGTGTGAATTCTACGTTCGGGGCTCCTGTGAGCCTGGGAACGGCGCACCAGTGGAACGCCGCGCGAGGGCGGCTGTTCGAAGATGTCGACGGGCGTGGCGCGTCAGCCGAGCTGGGCGAGCCAGCCGAACGCGGCCGTCTCCCACTGCCCGTAGCGGTTCGGGAACGCGGAGATCTGGACGGCCTGCGCGGCCTTCGTGAACTCCATCTTCTCCCAGCCCGGGATGTCGAACAGGCCGCGGGTCTTGTCGCCGTTGGGGTTCTGCGGGCCGCCGAAGAACACGCGCGTCGCGCGCACCCGGTCGCGGATCTGCTCGGGCGTTCCCCAGCCGGCGCTCGGGCGCTGCTGGAAGAGACCGAGCGAGTCGCGGTCGCCGTAGTTCAGGTTGCGGATGCCCGACTCGACCATCGCCGTGGCGAGGGCGATGGCGATCGCGCGGTCCGACGCGCCGAGCTCGCGGCCCACCTGGATGATGATCCGGGCGTTCTCGATCTGCTGGGCGTCGAGCACGGCCGAGCGCTGGATGCGCGGGTCCTCCTGCTCGGCGGCCGTCGCGGGCGCTGCGGCGGGAGCCGGGGCGGGCGCGGAGAGCTTGAGCTTCTGACCCGGGTAGATGATCGCGCCCTCGGAGAGTCCGTTGGCCGCGAGGATCGTCTTGACGCTGACGCCGTGCTTGGCGGCGATCGCCCACAGCGTGTCGCCGGCCTTGACCTCGTGCGTGCGTCCGCCGACGCTCTTCGCGGGGGTGGAGACCGCGGCGGGGGCGGGGGCGACGACCGCGACGGTGGCCGGCGCGGGGGTGGCGGAGCCCGAGAGCTTCAGCTTCTGACCGGGGAAGATCGTCGCGACCGAGCCGAGGCCGTTGGCCTTGATGATCTCGGCGACGCTGGTGCCGTGCTTCTGCGCGATCGCCCAGACGGTGTCGCCGGTCTTGACCGTGTACGTGGCGCCGCTCGCTGCGGGGGCAGCAACGGGCTTGGCCGCGGGGGCGGCGGGAGCGGATGCCGGTGCCGGCGCGGCGGCGGGCTTCGCGGCGGCGGCAGACCCGCCGATCGTGAGCTTCTGACCCGGGTAGATCACGGCCGACTCGCCGAGACCGTTTGCACGGAGCACGGCCGCGACGGTGGTGCCGTGGCGGTAGGCGATGCCCCAGACGGTGTCGCCGGCCTTCACGGTGTAGGTCTTGCCGGTCGCGGCGGGCGCCGGCTTCGCCGCCGGCTTGGCGGGCGCGCCGCCCGGGGTGAGACGCAGCGTCTGGCCGGGGTAGATGGTGCTCGACCAGCTGAGGTTGTTCCACGTCAGGACGTCGATGGTGCGCAGGCCGGCGTGGATCGCGATGCGCGTGATCGTGTCGCCGGGCTGCACGACGTGCGTGGTGGGCACCGCGGCGGTGCGGACGGCCGCCTCGACGCGCGGGGCCGGAGCGGCGGCCACCGCGTTCGCGCCGTGCACCGCGCCGAAGGCATCGGTGCGCGCGTTCCCGTCGCGCACGCCGTCGCGCAGCTTCACGTCGGCATGCGCCGCCGCAGGCGTCGCGCCCAGGGACAGCGCGATGGATCCGGCGATCGCCACCGGAACGGTGGTGAGCAGCGAGCGCATCGGCTGGCCGGCGCGGGCGTGGCTTGCGCGTGCAGGAAGGCGTCGGTGCACGGTCGGGGTCCCCTCGGTCGACTTCCGCCAGGTGCGGTGGAAGATTCGGCTCCAGAAACCGTGTCACGGAAGTGAAATCGTGTCAACCAGTGGTATCGGGTGTGATCTGTGTTAACGGCGTGTCGAAAGCGATCAAAGTGATCGCTGTGACGGATGTGATTTGCGCGCAATCGACGGCATCAGCGTTCGCGCCGATCCGGATGAGATAGTTGCACCGTGACCGACGACTACTCCCGGATCCAGACCGAGTGGCTCAGCATCCCCGAGGTGGCAGAGCTGCTCGACGAGACGCCCGGGCGCGTCCGCCGCCTGCTCGACGACAACGCGCTTGTCGGCTCGCGCCGCGAGGGCCCCGTGAAGATCCCGGCGATCTTCTTCGTCGACGGCGAGGTGCTGTCCTCGCTGCGCGGCACGGTGTTCGTCCTGCACGACGTGGGCTTCAGCGACGACGAGGCGATCGACTGGCTGCTCACCCCCGAGGAGTCCATCGGCGTCGCGCCGATCGAGGCTCTGCGCGCCGGCCGCAAGGCCGAGGTGCGCCGGGTCGCCCAGACCCTCGGCTGAGAAGCGGCGCCGACCGGGTTACGCGCGGCGCTGCACGGCGGCGCGCGCCAGCGATCGCAGCTCGGCCGCGGCCTCGGCGTCGAGACGCGCGGCATTCAGCGCCGCGTCCGCCTCCGCCGCGTAATCGACGATCAGCCGCTCCACGCGGTCGAGCGCCCCGGTGGATGTGATGCGCTCGCGCAGCCACGCGATGTCGGCATCCGTCATCGCGCTGTCGCCAAGCAGCTCGTCGAATCGGGGCCGCTCGTCGGGCGCGAGCGCGGCGCGGGCGTACGCCACCAGCGCTGTGCGCTTTCCCTCGCGAAGATCGTCTCCCGCGGGCTTTCCGGTCTCGGCCTCGTCGCCGAACACGCCGAGCACGTCGTCGCGCAGCTGGAAGGCCATGCCGAGCGGATGACCGAACGCCCGCAGCGCCGCGAGGGTGGCCTCGTTGCCTCCGGCAAGGGCCCCGCCGATCACGAGCGGCTGCTGCACGCTGTAGCGCGCCGACTTGTAGGAGGCCACGCGCAGCGCGCGGTCGGCGAGCGTGTCGTCCGGCGCGGTGCTCCACGCCGACTCCTCGGCGATGTCGAGGAACTGGCCCGCGGTCACGTCGCGGCGCATGCGCGCGTACTCGGCGCGGGCCCTCGCCGCAGCGGCCGGCCGCAGGGTCGCGAGCGACTCCTCGAGCAGGTCGTCGCTCCACGCGACGAGCAGATCGCCCAGCAGCACCGACCCGGCGCGGCCGTAGGCCTCGGCATCGCCCGTCCAGCCCGCTCCGCGGTGGCCGGCCTCGAGCGCGCGGTGCGCCGACGGACGGCCTCGGCGCGTGTCGGAGTTGTCGATGAGGTCGTCGTGCACGAGCGCGGCGGCCTGGAACACCTCGAGGGCCGCCGCGGCGCCGACGACGGCGTCCGCATCGGCGGCGTTCTGGCCGGCGACGCCCCGCCAGGCCCACCAGCAGAAGCGGGCGCGCAGGCGCTTGCCTCCCTGCAGGCTCGCGGCCGCGTGATCGACGAAGGTGAGGCCCTCGGGGCCGAGCTCCGCTGCCTCTTCTCGTCGCTGCGCCGTGAACCTATCGACACGCTGGGAGATCGCTTCGACAAGGGGGAGGGAGGGTGGCACGGGCCTAGCCTAGTTCTCTGGCCCCAGACTAGAATGGGGCCAGCAACGAACAGAGGGGGACACGATGCCACTCTCCGAACAGGAGCAGCGCCTTCTCGACGAGATGGAACGCCATCTCATGCAGAACGACGCCGATGTCGTGAGCGCGCCTGCGGGGCCGCAGGTGCTGAGTTATCGCAATCTGATCATCGGCGCGCTCGTCGTGCTCGGCGGCCTCGGAGCCGTGATCGCGGGCATCGCGCTGTGGCGCACGAGCCTGCCCCTCGGCCTGACCCTCGGTGTGGTCGGCTTCGCCGCCATGCTCGGCGGCGTCATCCTCGCTCTCACCCCCGTCAAGGGCAGTGCGCCCGCCGCACGCCCGAGCGGCAGCGGTCAGGCATCGCGTGGACCGCGGCCGAACGCCTCCTTCATGGATCGCATGAACGAGCGCTGGGAGCGCCGCCAGAACGGCGAGCAGTAACCCTCCACTTCTCTCCAAAAGAGCGTCGACCTTCGGGTCGGCGCTTTTTTTATGCCCTGAACCACCCCTGTGGCCTCCTCGGCGTGCGATTTCGGTGGAATCCCCTCCACCATGCTCCACCAGCGCTCCACCGCGGAATCATGCGGCTCTCCAGGGCGACACGGTGCGGATCCGGCGCGATTGGCACTAGACAGTGGGGAGAAGTGGAGTAAAGTGGGGAATACCTCGGGACCGGCCGGACAAAGGGGGTGATGGCCAGTGCTGTTGGGTACGCATACCCCCAAGCTCGACGACAAGGGCCGCGTCATCCTGCCGGCGAAGTTCCGCGAGGAGCTCGCGGGCGGCGTCGTCGTGACGCGCGGCCAGGAGCGATGCCTGTACGTGTTCAGCACGGCTGAGTTCGAGCAGGTCCACGAGCGGGTCCGTCAGGCCCCGCTCAGCAACAAGCAGGCACGCGACTTCCTGCGCATGTTCCTGTCCGGAGCGAGCGCCGAGACCCCCGACGGCCAGAACCGGATCACGATCCCGCAGCACCTGCGCACGTATGCCGGGCTCGGCAAGGAGCTCGTCGTGACGGGTGTGGGTGCCCACGCCGAGATCTGGGACGCGGCCGCATGGAACGCGTACCTGGAGAGCAACGAGGAGAGCTATTCGGAGATGGAGCAGGAGGTGATTCCGGGCCTGTTCTAGACGTGACCCCGGTTGTGACCCCCAGCCGCAGCCCTGACGCACTTCCCCGGCGCCAGGTCGAGCGGATGGGGATCAGAGCCGGGGGACCGCCTCACCGAAACGGACCCCACGCATCATGAACCTCCGCGACATCCACATCCCCGTCATGCTCGAGCGCTGCGTCGAGCTGCTCGCCCCCGCCCTGCAGCGGGACGGCGCCGTCTACGTCGACGGCACCCTCGGCATGGGCGGCCACTCCGAGGCCTTCCTCGAGCGCTTCCCGGACATCCGTCTTGTCGGCCTCGACCGCGACCCGGACGCGCTGCGCATCGCGGGGGAGCGGCTCGCGCCGTTCGCCGACCGGATCGCGCTCGTTCACACGGTGTACGACGGCATCGCCGACGCACTCGCCTCCGCCGGCCACGACCACGCGGATGCGATCCTGTACGACCTCGGGGTCTCCTCCCTGCAGCTCGACGAGGCCGAGCGCGGCTTCGCCTACGCGCAGGACGCTCCGCTCGACATGCGGATGGACCCCACCCAGGGGATGACGGCCGCCGACGTGGTCGCGACCTACGGTGAGGGCGACCTGCGCCGGATCTTCGAGCGCTACGGCGAGGAGAAGCTCGCCGGACGCTATGCCCGCGCGATCATCGCCGCGCGGCAGACGGCGCCGATCACGCGCTCCGGCCAGCTCGTCGACATCCTGCAGGCGGCCACCCCCGCGGCCCTGAAGAACGCCGGGCACCCCGCCAAGCGCGTGTTCCAGGCGCTGCGCATCGAGGTCAACGGCGAGCTCGCCGCGCTCGAGCGCGCGATCCCCGCCGCGCTCGGCACGCTCGCCGTCGGCGGGCGCCTGGTCGTGCTGTCGTACCAGTCGCTCGAGGACCGGTTCGTGAAGCGGCTCTTCGCGGAGGCGACGAGCTCGACCGCGCCGAAGGGCCTTCCCTTCGAGCTGCCGGAGCACGCGCCGCAGTTCCGGCTGATCGTCAAGGGCGCCGAGCTGGCGAGCGACGAGGAGGCCGCGCGCAACCCGCGCGCCAAGCCGGTGCGCCTGCGCGCCATCGAACGAGTGAAGGAGGCGGTGTGAGTCTCGCAACCACGGCCGCGGTGAACGACCGCGCCGTCCGTCCCGCCGAGCGCCCCGCACCGGGGAGCCCGCGCCGCCGCCTGCAGGCGGTTCCCGACGCCGCCCCGCGTCGTCGTCCGCGCCTCGGCTACGCCATCGTCGCGTTCGCCGGCGCCGTCGCCATCGCCGTGGCGCAGATGAGCCTGTCGGTGCTGACCACGCAGTCGTCGTACGAGCTCGCGAACCTCAACCAGGAGCGCCGCGAGGCCTCGCTGCAGGCCCAGGAGCTGCGCGACGAGGTCGCCGGGCTCAGCTCGCCCCAGTACCTCGCCGCGAACGCCGCGGTCATGGGAATGGTGATCGACGGCGCGCCGAGCTTCCTCCGCCTGAGCGACGGGAAGATCATCGGAGACAGCGCGGCCGCCGGTGCCGCCTCGACCGTGGATGCCGCCAAGCGCGGCGCTGTCGGCAACGCGCTGCTCGAACGCCGTCCGCTCACCACCGACCCGAAGGCAACGATCGAGGGCAAGAAGGAGGAACCGGCGAAGGCCGCTCCCCAGGAGAAGCCCGAGGCCGAACTGCCGCCCCCGCTCACGGAGGGGCTTCCGAGCCCCACCACCCGCTGATCGCATCCGATCCGCGATCCCGTTCACCTGACAGACCCGACGACAGCCCGCCGCACGCAGGGGAGCCCGATGAATCCGATCGCCAAGCGCTCATCGCGCCGCCGCACGATGGTCGCCGCCGCACTGGTGCTGACCGTCCTCGGCGGCTTCGTGGTGCGACTTGTGGACATCCAGGTCGTTCACGCCGAGGAGCACGTCGCCGACTCGATCAGCACGGGCAACATGGCCGGCAGCGAGACGCTGTACGGCAACCGCGGCACCATCGTCGACGCCAACGGGGTGGTGCTCGCGAGCACCACGATGCGCTACGACGTCAACATCGACCCGACGGTCGTGACGCCCGCGAAGCGGGACGGCACGATCGATCCAGCCGACGCGAAGCTCTGGGAGGAGCAGTCGGCGGCGATCGCCCAGATCCTCGGCATGGACGCCGAGGAGGTCCGGCGCATCGTGGCCGACAAGAAGAAGAACGAGCCGGAGTCGCAGTGGGCGCAGCTGAAGCGCAACGTGTCCACCGCCCAGTTCCAGGCGCTGCGCGAGCTCGGTGTCACGTACCTGACGTACGACCCCCGCCCGGCGCGCGCCTATCCGAACGGCGCGGTCGCCGGCAACCTTCTCGGCTTCGAGTCGAGCGACGGCGAGGCCCTCGCGGGCGTCGAGCGCTGGCAGGACCAGTGCCTCGAGGCGAAGAACGGCGAGGAGAGCTACCAGATCGGCGCGACCGACGGCATCCGGATCCCCGGGTCCGAGAAGGTCACGCCCGCCGTCGACGGCGGCGAGGTGGCCCTCACGCTCGACTCCGACCTGCAGTGGTACCTGCAGCAGATGATCGCGGAGGAGACGCAGAACCAGAAGGCGATCTCGGGCACCGTCACGGTCGCCGAAGTGGACACCGGTGCGATCCTCGCCGCAGCGCAGTATCCGTCGATGGACCCGAATGACGTCCTCGCGACGGATCCGGAGTTCCGCGGATCCCTGGTGTTCGGCACCACCTTCGAGCCCGGCTCGACGTTCAAGGCGGTCACGGCCGCCTCGCTGCTCGAGGAGGGAGTGGCGACGCCGCTCAGCTCGGTGACCGCGAAGGACTGGGAGCAGTTCCCCAACGGTGCACGCCTCGGCGACTCGCACCCGCACCCCGAGCAGACCTACACCCTCGCGGGCGCCCTCATCGACTCGTCCAACGTGGCGCTGTCGAAGTTCGGCGAGCTGCTTCCCGACCAGACGCGCTACGAGTGGCTGAAGAAGTTCGGCATCGGTGCAGGGCCCGTCGTCGGGTTCCCCGGCGAGGAGAACGGCTGGATCGAATCCCCGGACAAGTGGGACAACCAGCAGCACTACGCCACGACGTTCGGGCAGGCGTTCACCGCGACGATCCCGCAGGTCGTGAGCGCGTACCAGACCATCGCCAACGACGGTGTGCGCGTGCCGCTGCGGCTCGTCGAGTCGTGCACCACGGCCGACGGCGAGGTGAAGAAGCCCGAGACCGGCGAGCCGGAGCGCGTCATCAGCGAGAGCACCGCCCAGCAGATGCAGCTCATGCTCGAGAACGTCGGCTTCCAGAGCTCGGTGGCCGACCAGATCAAGGTGCCCGGGTACAGCATCGCCTCCAAGACCGGCACGGCGCAGAAGCCGGCGGCGGGCGGCGGGTACAAGCCCGGTGTGTACTTCACCAGCATCGTCGGCTTCGCCCCGGCGGATGACCCCCAGTACGTCGTCATGATTACGCTCGACGAACCGAAGCGGGTAACCTCGTCTGCGGCCACGGCGCCCGCGCTTCAGAAGGCGATGAAGTACGTGCTGCAGTCATATCGGGTCGTTCCGGGTCGCTCGGAGCCCGAGACCAAGCTCCCCATGTTGAAGTGACACGCCGCCCTGATCCCCGGGAAGTGCGTGCGCCACGGAGGTATCCCATCCGCATGATCCGTCCTGCCCACATGATCGCGCGCGCCGCATGATCGCCCTGACGCTCACGGAGATCGCGGCGGCGGTCAACGGCGAACTGCACCTGCACGGGACCGACAGCGCCGAGACCGTCGTCTCCGGCGTGGTCGACACCGACTCGCGCACCATGGAGCCCGGTGCGGTGTTCGTCGCCAAGCCCGGCGAGACGACCGACGGCCACCTGTTCGTCGGCACGGCCGTCGAGGCGGGCGCGGTGCTCGCGCTCGTCGAGCGCGTCGTGGACGAGCCCGTCACCCAGATCGTGGTACCGGATGTCGTCCTCGCGATCGCCGACCTCGCGCGCGAGGTCGTCGCGCGGGTGCGCGCCGCCGGCGACCTGAAGATCGTCGGGATCACCGGATCCAACGGCAAGACGACGACCAAGAACATGCTCGCGACGATCCTGCGCCCCGAGGGTGAGACCGTCGCGCCCAAGGGCTCGTACAACAACGCGGTCGGCGCGCCGCTCACCATGCTGCGGGTGACGCACGAGACCCGGTATCTCGTGTGCGAGTTCGGCGCGGATGCGCCGGGCCAGATCGGGCGCCTCGCGGGCCTGGTCTCCCCGGACGTGGGAGTCGTGCTCATGGTCGGCATGGCCCACGCCGGCGGCTTCGGCGGTCTCGACGGCACGGTTCGCGAGAAGTCCGAGCTCGTCCGCGCCGTACGCCCCGGCGGCATCGCCGTGCTCAACGCCGACGACCACCGCGTGGCGGGGATGGCCCCGATCGCCGACGAGCGCCAGCTGGAGGTGCGCTGGTTCGGCGAGTCCGAGCGCGCGGACGTCCGCTCCGGCAGTCTCGAGGTGACCGCCACCGGCACGCACACCACGGTGACGATCGAGGGTCGGGAGCTTCCCCTTCACCTGCGGGTGCTGGGCGGGCACCACATCAAGAACGCCCTCGCCGCCATCACGGCCGCCGGCGCGCTGAGCATCGCCCCCGAGACGGCGATCGAGCGCCTCGAGACCATGGAGCTCGCCGAGCGCTGGCGCATGCAGGTGCTCACGCAGTCTCCGATCCGGATCATCAACGACGCGTACAACGCCAGCCCCGACGCCGTCGCGGCCGCGCTGCGCACGCTCGCGCAGATCACCGGCCCCGACGAGCGCATGGTCGCCGTCCTCGGTGCGATGAGCGAGCTGGGGGAGCATTCGGTCGAGGAGCACCAGAAGATCGGGCTGCTCGCGGTGCGCCTGCGGATCCCGCGCATCGTTGTCGTCGGGCAGGAGGCGCGCGCGCTGTACCTCGCCGCCGTCGCGGAGGGCTCCTGGAGCGACGAGGCGGTGTTCTTCGAGAGTGCCGACGAGGCGTTCGAGTACCTGAAGACCGAGCTGCGTCCCGGCGACTCCGTGCTCGTGAAGTCGTCCAACGCGGCGGGACTCAGGTTCCTCGGCGATCGTCTGGGAGAATCGTTCTCGTGAGATCACTCCTGACTGCGGCTGCGATCTCCCTGGCGTTCTCGCTCTTCCTCACCCCGGTGTTCCTGCGCCTGTTCCGGCGCTGGGGCTGGGCCCAGCCGATCCGCGTCGCGAGCGCGAAGATGCTCGCCCCCGATCACGAGGTCAAGCGGGGCACGCCCACGATGGGCGGCACGATCTTCATCGTCGGCACCGTGTTCGGCTATCTCGTCGGCTGCTTCGCGGGCGGCAACCCGCCGACGCCGTCCGGTTGGCTCGTGATCTGGCTGATGCTCTCCTTCGGCGCGGTCGGCTTCATCGACGACTACCTGAAGGTCAAGCAGGACCACTACGACGGCCTGAGCGGATGGCGCAAGATCGCCGGTCAGGTGCTCGCGATCATCCCCTTCGGCATCGCGGCGCTGAACTTCGAGAACGCGTACGGCCAGACGCCGGGCACGGGATACATCTCGCTGTTCCGCGACATCCCCGTGCTGTCGTTCATGGCCCTGACTCCCGTGCTCGGCTGGCTGCTCTACCTCGCGTGGCTGTCGCTGCTCGGCACCGGCTTCTCGAACAGCGTCAACCTCACCGACGGCCTCGACGGCCTCGCCGCGGGAGCCGGCGTCTTCGTCGTCGGCGCGTACAGCCTCATCGCGTTCTGGCAGTTCAACCAGGCGTGCACGCGTCTGCTGCTCGAGCCCGAGCTCGCGCAGGCCTGCTACAGCACCCGCGATCCGCTGGACCTCGCGATCGTCTCCGCGGCGCTGGTGGGCGGTCTCGTCGGCTTCCTGTGGTGGAACGCGCCGAAGGCGCAGGTCTTCATGGGCGACGTCGGGTCGATGGCGATCGGCGGCGTCGTGACCGCGATGGCGGTGCTGACCCGCACCGAGCTGCTCGGCATCCTGATCGCGGGTCTGTTCGTGATCTCGTCCGGCTCGGTCATCCTGCAGCGTCTGTACTTCAAGGCCACGCGCGGCAAGCGGCTGTTCCTGATGAGCCCGCTCCATCATCACTTCGAGATGCGCGGTTGGCCGGAGGTCACGATCGTCGCCAGATTCTGGATCATCGCCGGTCTCCTCTCCGTGGGAGGCATCGGCCTCTTCTACGTGGAATGGCTCAGCCGGACATGACCGATCGCCTCGACTCCCTGACCAGCTGGAACGCCGACTGGAAGGGGCTGCGCGTCGCCGTGCTCGGCCTCGCCTCGACCGGATTCTCGGTGGCCGACACCCTGACCGAACTCGGCGCGGATGTGCTCGTGGTGACGGAGACGGCGGCCGAGGAGTACTCGCGCCTCGTGCCCGTGATCGGCGCGCGCCTGTGGGAGGGGTCGCTCGCCGAGGTGCCGGCCGCGCTCGTCGACTTCGCGCCCGAAGTCGTCGTCGCCTCGCCCGGCTTCCCGCCGTCGCATCCCGTCGTCGCGTGGGCGCGCGAGACGGGCGTCGCCCTATGGGGCGACATCGAGCTCGCCTGGCGCGTGCGCGACAAGGTGACGCGGGCGGATGGGACACCGGCCGAGTGGGTCTTCATCACCGGCACGAACGGCAAGACCACCACCACGCGGCTGACCGCCACGATGCTCGTCGAGGGCGGCCTGCGCGCAGCCCCGTGCGGCAACATCGGCGTGCCGATCCTCGACGCCGTGCGCGATCCGGCGGGCTTCGACGTGCTGGTGGTCGAGCTGTCGAGTCATCAGCTCTGGTACCTCGGGCTCGACGACGGCCCGGGATCGCCGTCCCCGCACGCGGCCGTGTGCCTCAACCTCGCCGACGACCACCTGCTGTGGCACGGCTCCTTCGACGCCTACCGCGACGCGAAGGCCGTCGTGTACCGGCACACCAAGGTCGCCGCCGTCTACAACAAGGCGGACGATGCGACGATGCGCATGGTCGAGGACGCCGACGTCGTGGAAGGTGCGCGCGCGATCGGCTTCGACCTGGGCGTGCCGGGCCCGAGCGACCTCGGCGTGATCGACGGCATCCTCGTCGACCGCGCCTTCCTCGAGGAGCGCCGCACGTCGGCCCTCGAGCTCACCACCGTCGCGGCGCTGCACCAGCGCGGCCTCGCCGCCCCGCACATCGTGGCGAACGCGCTCGCGGCAGCGGCGCTGGCGCGATCGCTCGGCGTCGAGCCGGGCGCGATCCGCTCGGCTCTGGACGGCTTCCGCCTCGACCCCCACCGCATCGAGGTCGTCGGCCGCGCCGACGGCATCACGTGGGTGGATGACTCGAAGGCGACGAACCCCCACGCCGCCGCCTCGTCGCTCGCTGCGTACCCGGGGGCGGTCTGGATCGTCGGAGGCCAGCTGAAGGGCGTCGACATCGGTACGCTCGTCGCGCAGCGCGGGCCCGCGAGCCGCGCGGCGGTCGTGATCGGCGTCGAGCGCGCGGAGGTCGTGGCGGCGTTCGAGCGACACGCGCCCGGGGTGCCGGTGTTCGAGGTCGACCACACGGAGACTGAGAGCGTCATGACCCGGGCCGTCGAGCTGGCGGCCGGGATCGCGCGGGAGGGTGACGTGGTGCTGCTCGCACCGGCAGCCGCCTCGTTCGACCAGTTCACGGGATATGACGACCGCGGCTCGCGTTTCGCCGCCGCGGTGAGGGCTCGGATCGAGGGGGGAGCGGACCGTGAGCACGACGACGACGCGGACCCCGAAGGCGCGCGCGACTCCTGAGAAGCAGGAGCCGCGCTCCGGTGCACTGACGGCGCGCGTCTCGCTCGGCAGGGTGTTCGCGCCCGTGCCGCTGGAGTTCCTGCTCATCGCGTCGACCGCCCTGCTGCTGACGGGCTTCGGCGTGGTGATGGTGACCTCCGCCACGACGGCCTCCGCCTTGAGCCGCGGCGAGAGCCCCTACAACGACGGCATGCAGCAGGCGATGTTCGCCCTGCTCGGCCTCTCGATGATGTTCGTCGTCAGCCGGCTGCCGGTGAGGTTCTTCCGCCGGATCGGATGGGTCGCGCTCGGGCTCGCGCTGGTCGTGCAGCTGCTCGTGTTCACGCCGCTCGGCGTCGAGGTGTACGGAAACCGCAACTGGCTGAGGATCGCCGGTTTCTCCCTGCAGCCCTCCGAGCTGCTGAAGCTCTCGCTCGCGCTGTGGGCGGGAATGATCCTGTACCGCAAGCGCAACCTGCTCTCGAAGTGGCAGCACGTGTTCATCCCGCTCGTGCCGGTCTCGATGCTCGCGATCGGCACGGTGCTCGCGGGCAAGGACCTCGGCACCTCGATGGTGCTCGTGCTCATCCTGCTCGCGTGCCTGTTCTTCTCGGGCGTGAAGCTGCGCATCTTCGTGCTTCCGGTGATCGCCGGAGCTCTGGTGGTCGCGGCGCTCGCCATCACCAGCCCCAACCGGATGGGGCGCATCATGAGCTTCCTCGACCCGGACTGCGACTACATCAAGGAGTGCTACCAGCCCCTTCACGGCATCTGGAGCCTCGCGGGCGGCGGGATCTTCGGACGGGGCCTCGGCAACTCGATCGAGAAGTACAACTGGCTTCCCGCCGCCGGAGACGACTACATCTTCGCGATCGTGGGCGAGGAACTCGGCCTGATCGGCTGCATCGTCGTGCTTCTGCTGTTCGCCACATTCGCCGTCGGGGCGTTCCGGATCATCCGCAACAGCGACGATCCGTTCGTCAAGATCGCGGCGGGCGGCATCACCGTGTGGATCCTCGGTCAGGCGCTGATCAACATCGGCGTCGTGCTGCGCGTGTTCCCCGTGCTCGGAGTGCCGCTGCCCTTCCTGTCGGCGGGCGGAAGCTCCCTCGTCGCAGTGCTGGCTGCGTGCGGCGTGCTCCTGGCGTTCTGCCGGACCCTGCCCGATCCGTCCCAGGTGGCGATGCGCCGGCCGGGTGCCGCGCGGGGCGCGACCAACACTCCGGGGTCGGCCAAGCGTCGTCCTGCACGACCGAACCACCCTCGGGCGGGAAGATAGTCACGTGACGACGTATCTCCTCGCCGGCGGTGGCACCGCCGGGCACGTGAACCCCCTGCTCGCCGTCGCGGACGGCCTGCGCCGCCGCGAGCCGGATGACGACGTGCTGGTGCTCGGCACGCAGGAGGGGCTCGAATCGCGTCTCGTGCCTGAACGCGGCTACGAGCTGCTGATCGTCGCGAAGGTTCCCTTCCCGCGGCGCCCGAACGGTGCCGCGGTCGCCTTCCCCGCACGCTTCCAACGTGCCGTCGCGCGTGTCCGCGGATACATCCGCGAGCGCGGCGTCGAGGTCGTCGTCGGTTTCGGCGGCTACGCGTCTGCCCCCGCGTACGTGGCGGCGCGGCGCGAGCGCATCCCCTTCGTGGTGCACGAGGCGAACGCCCGTCCCGGCCTGGCGAACGTGCTCGGCGCGCGCCGCGCGGCCGGCGTCGGGGTGACGTTCCCCGGCACGCCGCTGCGCGGCTCCGAGGTCGTCGGCATGCCGCTGCGTCCTGAGATCGTGGAGCTCGATCGCGCCGGGCGGCGTTCCGAGGCCGCCGAGTACTTCGGGCTGGACCCCGCCAAGAAGACGCTGCTTGCATTCGGCGGATCGCTGGGAGCCCGTCGCATCAACGAGGCCCTCGCCGGGTCCTGGCGCGACATCCTCGACGCCGGCTGGCAGCTGCTGCATGCGACGGGAGAGCGCTCCGACCTCGAGGATCCCGGTGCCGAGGGATACGCGATGGTCCGCTACCTCGACCGCATGGACCTGGCCTTCGCGCTCGCGGACCTCATCGTCTCGCGCGCCGGCGCGTCGACGGTCAGCGAGGTGGCGGCGCTCGGGATCCCCGCGGTGTACGTGCCGTACGCGGTCGGAAACGGCGAGCAGCGGCTCAACGCCGCCTCCTCGGTCGCTGCGGGCGCGGCGATCCTGATCGACGACGCGGCGTTCACGCCGGATCGCGTGCGCACGGAGATCGTGCCTCTGCTGAAGGACGACGACCGCATCGCCCGGATGGCCGCGGCCGCGGAGAACGCCGGCGAGCGCCACGGCACCGAGAACGTGATCGCCCAGCTGGATCGCGCGCTGGGCCGCTGACGGACCGCGCCCCGCGTGCCGGACAGCCGCGCGTCGGTTCGTCGACCTACACTCGTAGGGCCATGATCAGACCCGACCTCAGCACCCCGATCCCCGCACACATCGGTGCCGCGCACTTCATCGGCATCGGCGGATCCGGCATGTCGGGCCTTGCCCGGATGTTCCTCGCTCGCGGAGTGAAGGTGTCGGGATCCGACCGCTCCGACAGCCAGAATCTGCGCGATCTCGAGGCGCTCGGCGCGACCGTCCACGTCGGTCACGACGCCGCCAACCTCGGCGACGCCGACACTGTGATCTTCACGGGCGCGATCTGGCCCGAGAACCCCGAGTACCTGCTCGCCAAGGAGCGGGGCCTGCCGATCATCCACCGGTCGCAGGCGCTCCATTGGCTGATCGGCGGACGCCGCCTCGTCGCCGTCGCCGGCGCGCACGGCAAGACCACGTCGACCGGCATGATCGTCACGGGTCTGCGCGGCCTCGGCGTCGACCCGAGCTTCGTCAACGGCGGCGTGATCGCGGGCCTCGGCGTCTCGAGCGACACCGGCTCCGACGAGCTGTTCGTGATCGAGGCAGACGAGTCGGACGGATCCTTCCTGCTCTACGAGACGTCGATCGTCCTGATCACCAACGTCGACGCCGACCACCTCGACCACTACGGCTCGCACGACGCGTTCGACGCCGCCTTCGTGCGGTTCGCCGACGCGGCGCGCGAGGCCGTCGTGATCTCGTCCGACGACGAGGGCGCGCGGCGCGTCACCGCGGGGCTCAGCCACGCGAACGTGGTCACCTTCGGGCGGGCCGAGGACGCGGACGTCCGGATCACCGACATCGTCACCGACGGGCCCGTGTCGTTCACGCTCACTCACGGCGGGCGCAGCGCCTCCGCGCGCCTTGCCGTGCCGGGCGAGCACAACGCGATCAACGCCGCCGGCGCGGTCGCGGTGCTGATCTCGCTGGGCCACGAGCTCGAGCCCGCGCTCGAGGCCGTCGCCGCCGGGTTCGAGGGGACCGTCCGCCGCTTCGAGCTTCACGGCACCGAGCGCGGCGTGCAGGTCTACGACGACTACGCGCACCACCCGACCGAGGTGGCCGCGGCGCTGTCGGCGGCGCGCACGGTGGTGGGCGAGGGGCGCATCATCGCGCTCCACCAGCCGCACACCTACTCGCGCACCCAGCTCATGGCGGGCGAGTTCGCCCACGTGCTCGAGGAGCTCGCCGATCACACGGTTGTGCTCGACGTGTACGGCGCGCGGGAGGATCCGATCCCCGGCGTGACGGGCGAACTCGTGAGCGGGGCCTTCGACGATCCCGAGCGCGTGCACTTCGTCGCCGACTGGCAGGAGGCCGCCGACTACACGGCATCGGTCGCGCGTGAGGGCGACTACGTCATCACGCTCGGCTGCGGCAACGTGTACCAGATCATCCCGCAGGTGCTCGAGTCGCTGCGGACGGGCGAGGGCAGCGAGTCGCAGTGAGGCGCCCCGGCCCGCTCCCTGCTCCGGAGGAGCGCGCCGCCGAGCGGACCGGGCGGCGACCGCTCGCCGACCCGGAGGGACTCGTCCCGCTGGAGGACGAGCCGCGTCGGCGTGCCCTGGTGGTTCCCTTCCGCCGTCGCGATCGGGACGAGGCGGAGCCGGATGCGCCGGAGCAGGACGAACCGGCCGGGGCGCCGCGGGGAACCGGCTGGCGTGACGTCTGGCGCGCCACACGTGCCCGCCGCCGCGCGCTGCGCTCGGAGATCCGCCGGTTCACGGTGCGCTCGCGCCGCCGGCGGATGATCTGGATCGGATCCATCTCGGCTCTCCTGCTGCTGGTCATCGGCAGCGTCGGTGCGGCCTACAGCCCGCTGTTCGCCGTGCAGCGCATCTCGGTCGTCGGGGCGGAGAAGCTCGACGACGACGCCCTGCAGGAAGCGCTCTCGGCGCAGGTGGGAAGGCCGCTCCCGCTCGTCGATCACGCCGAGATCAAGGCGGCGCTTGTGGAGTTCCCCCTGATCGAGACGTACACGCTCGAGGCGCGGCCGCCGCACGACCTGGTGGTGAAGATCGTCGAGCGTACCCCGATCGGCGTGGTGCGCTCCGACGCCGGATTCACGGTCGTGGATGCCGCCGGCGTTGTGCTCTCGACGACGGAGGCGCAGCCGGAGGACCAGCCGTTGATCGATGCGCGCGATGGTCTCGACTCGCCCGCGTTCGCCGCGGTGGGGCAGGTGCTGCGATCGCTGCCGGAGGACGTCCACGGCCTCGTGGTCGGTGCGCGCGCGACGACGCAGGATGACGTCACCCTGACTCTTCGCGACGGCACGGAGGTGCTGTGGGGGAGCGCGGAGAAGTCCGCGCTCAAGGCGCGGACGCTTCTCGCCGCCCCCGACGGCAAGAGCTTCTACGACGTGTCGTCGCCGGGCGTCCTGATCTTCCGCTGAGCCGCGCGCGATCCATCCGATCGGCCGTGGAGCGCCGCTGAGCGGGCCGGATCGGCGCGTTGCGGACACGACTCGCGACACGCCCAGGGCCAATCCGGGCGTGCGGCGCCCGCGCGCATACCTTCATGGAAGGAATTGCATACCGGGCAATACTTTAACCCTCACGTCGAACATGAAGGTTCAAGCCCGGATGAGACCAGGGGTTCGGAGCAAACGGAGGCCGGCATGAGCCAGAACCAGAACTACCTCGCCGTGATCAAGGTCGTCGGCGTCGGCGGCGGTGGCGTGAACGCCGTCAACCGGATGATCGAGCTCGGTCTCCGCGGAGTCGAGTTCATCGCGGTGAACACCGACGCGCAGGCGCTGCTGATGAGCGACGCGGACGTCAAGCTCGACGTGGGCCGCGAGCTCACGCGCGGTCTCGGCGCCGGCGCCGACCCCGAGGTGGGTCGCCGCGCCGCCGAGGACCACGCCGAGGAGATCGAGCAGGCGCTCGCGGGCGCCGACATGGTCTTCGTCACGGCGGGCGAGGGCGGCGGCACCGGCACGGGCGGCGCCCCGGTCGTGGCGCGCATCGCGAAGTCGATCGGCGCGCTGACCATCGGCGTCGTGACCAAGCCCTTCTCCTTCGAGGGACGCCGCCGCCAGAGCCAGGCCGAGGCCGGCGTGGCAGCGCTGAAGGAAGAGGTCGACACGCTCATCGTGGTGCCGAACGACCGCCTCCTCGAGATCAGCGACCGCGGCATCTCCATGGTCGAGGCGTTCGCCACGGCCGACCAGGTGCTGCTCGCCGGTGTCCAGGGCATCACCGACCTGATCACGACTCCCGGTCTGATCAACCTCGACTTCGCCGACGTCAAGTCGGTCATGCAGGGCGCCGGCTCGGCGCTCATGGGCATCGGCTCCGCCCGCGGCGCCGACCGCGCCATCAAGGCGGCCGAGCTCGCCGTCGAGTCGCCGCTGCTCGAGGCGTCGATCGAGGGCGCTCATGGCGTGCTGCTGTCGATCCAGGGCGGATCGAACCTCGGCATCTTCGAGATCAACGACGCCGCCCAGCTCGTCAAGGAGGCCGCGCACCCCGAGGCGAACATCATCTTCGGCACGGTCATCGACGACACGCTCGGCGACGAGGTGCGCGTCACTGTGATCGCCGCTGGCTTCGACGGCGGCGAGCCGCAGACGCGCCTCGAGGTGCCGTCGCTCGCCTCGAACCGCGCGTCGATGCCCACGCTCCCCGGCAGCGGCCTCGGCAGCAGCTCGTCGAACGAGACCGCCAAGAAGGACGAGCCCACGCGCGAGCCGGTCGCGGTCGCCGCGCAGGCGCCCGTCCTGCCCGACTCGGGCTTCGACTCGGCGTTCGGGGACGACGACCTCGACATCCCCGATTTCCTGAAGTAAGCGCCGGTGCCCGACCTCGCGCAGCGCCTCGCCGATGTGGACTTCCGCATCGGCGAGGCTGCGCGTGCGGCCGGACGCGATCCGGGGGAGCTGACGCGCATCGTCGTGACGAAGTTCCATCCGGCATCGCTCGTGAGAGAGCTGCACGCCCTCGGGGTGCGCGATCTCGGCGAGAACCGCCAGCAGGAGCTGAGCGCGAAGGCCGAGGAGACGAGCGATCTCCCCGACACCAGGTGGCACTTCATCGGGCAGGCGCAGACCAACAAGGCGCGCGCCATCCGGCGGGCTGCCGCGGTCGTACACTCGGTGGATCGCGAGCGCCTCGCCGATGCGCTCGACGCGGCCGCCGAGCCCGGCGATGCCGTCCTCGACGTCCTCGTGCAGGTGAACCTCACGGACGACGCCGGGCGCGGGGGAGTGAGCCCCGATGGGATCGAACCGCTCGCCGAGCGCATCGCCGCCGCCGCGACCCTCCGCCTGCGGGGCGTGATGGCCGTGGCGCCGCTCGACGAGGCGCCCGTCGCTGCGTTCGAGCGGCTCGCGGGCTACTCCGACCGCGTGCGGGCCGTCGTGCCCGAGGCGACCTGGATCTCTGCCGGCATGACCGGCGACTTCGCCGAGGCGATCGCCTGCGGTGCGACACACCTGCGGATCGGTTCCGCAATCACGGGACCGCGCCCACCCCGGGCGTAGCCTCGAAACAGACGAGCAGACTACGGAGGACGCCATGGCGAACCCGCTCAAGAAGACGATGGTCTACCTCGGCCTTGCCGACGAGGAGGAGTACGAGGATGCGCACGAGCAGCCTCAGCGCACGCATCGGGACGAGCCGCAGCACGACGACGCCAAGCCGGCGCCCGTCACTCCGCTGCGACGCCCGGCCGTCATCCGTCAGCCCGCGGCGGCTGCCGTGAACGAGATCGTGACGGTGCACCCGAAGCAGTACCGCGACGCGCAGACGATCGCCGAGCACTTCCGCGACGGCATCCCGGTGATCATCAACCTCTCGCAGATGAGCGACGCCGACGCGCGCCGCCTCATCGACTTCGCGAGCGGCCTCTCGCTCGGCCTCTACGGGCGCATCGAGCGTGTCACCAGCAAGGTCTTCCTGCTCTCGCCCGAGAACATCGCCGTGTCGGGTGACGGCGGGATCGCGCACGCGGACCCCGAGTCCGCGCCCTTCGCGCAGGCCTGACGCACACCGCCTCGTCTCGTCGTGGGTCCCGTCGGGCTGATCGCCTCGATCCTCAATCTCGTCATCCTGCTCTACATCCTCGTGCTGTTCGCGAGGCTGGTGCTCGAGTACATCCCGATGTTCAATCGCGAGTGGCGCCCCAGGGGGGCGCTGCTCGTGGTGGCTGAGGTGACGTACACGCTCACCGACCCCCCGATCCGGCTCCTGCGGAGGTTCATCCCGCCGCTGCGGATCGGCGGGATCGCCATCGATTTCGGGTTCGCGCTCACGATGCTGCTCTGCTTTGTGCTGCTGTCGGTGACGCGGGCCTTCATGATCTGATTCCGTCGCCTTCGGTCTCGCCTCTCGCGGCGCCGGAGGGGACGGTTATGCTTGCAACCGGAGAAGTGCCCAGGGCTCGGCCCACGGCCACAGACACCCCACGGAAGAGGAGCCACCCATGGCATTGACGCCGGATGACGTCGTCACCAAGCAGTTCCAGCACGTCCGGTTCAAGGAGGGTTTCGACCCGGACGAGGTCGACGACTTCCTGGACGAGATCGTCGTCGAGTGGCGCAAGACGATCGAGGAGAACAACGAGCTCAAGGCCAAGCTGGCCAAGTACGAGTCCGGTGAGCTCGCTCCGGCCGAGCAGGCCGCTCCCGTCGAGGCACCGGCCGAGGCCCAGCCTGAGCCCGCTGCGGCTCCCGAGCCCACCCCGGCGCCCGTCGCCGCTCCCGCCGGTGACGTCTCGAGCACGGCCACCAGCGCCGCCAGCATCATCGAGCGCGCCCAGCGCCTTCACGACGAGCACGTCGCCGAGGGTCGCCAGATGGCCGAGCAGCTCGTCGACGAGGCCAAGACCGAGGCCGACCGCATCCGCAGCGAGGCCGAGGCCAAGCAGCGCGAGCTCACCGAGAAGTACGAGCGCGAGCGCACCACGCTTGAGAGCCGCATCACCGAGCTGCGTCAGTTCGAGCGCGACTACCGCGCCCAGATGCGCAGCTACTTCGAGTCGAAGCTGAAGGACCTGGACGCCTCGGGCTCGACCTCGGGTGACACGCCGGTCTCGGCGATCGGTCTCTGAGCCGGTCTTGACTGACCGCGCACCCCTGCGCACTGCGGCGGCCAGCACCACCATCGCGATCCTCGCGGTCCTGGTGCTGGCCGCCGATCAGTTCGCCAAGCAGCTCGCCCTGAGGTCGCTCGAGTTCCAGACCCCCGTCCCCGTCCTGGGCGAGGTTCTGCAGTGGTACCTCGTGCTCAATCCCGGCGCCGCGTTCTCGATCGGCGAGGGCGTCACCTGGATCTTCAGCATCGCACTCGCGGTGGTCGCCTGCGCGATTATCTGGATCGGGCTCACCCGCGTCGGCTCCCGCATCTGGGCGGTCGTCCTCGGTCTTCTGCTCGGCGGCGTCCTCGGCAACCTGACGGATCGTCTCTTCCGCGACCCGGGCTTCGCCGTGGGGCACGTCGTCGACTTCATCTCGACCCCGTGGATGATGCCCGCGATCTACAACGTCGCCGACATCTTCATCGTCTGCAGCATGATCACCGTCGCGGCGCTCACCCTGTTCGGTGTGTCACTCGACGGGTCCGGCCGGAAGACCGTGGCCGAGGCGGCGGCCGAGTCGGCCGCGGACGAGGCGGATGCCGCGGAGACGACCGGTGACGGCACGACCGACGGCGTGGACGACCGCCGGCGGGAGAGCTGATGGAGTCGCGCAGCCTTCCGGTTCCCGACGGACTCGACGGGACGCGCGTGGACGCGGCGCTCGCCAAGATGCTGGGCTTCTCGCGCACCTTCGCCGCCGACGTCGCCGAGGCCGGCGGCGTGCGGCTGGACGGCGTGACGCTCGGCAAGTCGGATCGTGTCCGCGCCGGCGGGTGGCTGGAGATCGAGTGGCGCCCGAAGGAGGAGCCGCGGGTCATCCCCGTCGAGGTGCCGGATCTCGGCATCGCGTACCAGGACGACCACATCGTCGTCGTCGACAAGCCGTCGGGCGTGGCGGCGCATCCCTCGCTCGGCTGGGAGGGCCCGACCGTGCTGGGCGCGCTCGTCGCCGCGGGAGTGCGTGTCGCCACCAGCGGCGCGGCCGAACGGCAGGGAATCGTCCACCGGCTGGACGTGGGCACGAGCGGTCTTATGGTCGTCGCGAAGACCGAGCACGCCTACACGGTGCTCAAGCGCGCCTTCAAGGAGCGCACGGTCGACAAGATCTATCACGCGGTCGTGCAGGGGCATCCGGATCCGCTCGCGGGCACGATCGACGCTCCCATCGGGCGGCATCCGAGCCACTCGTGGAAGTTCGCCGTCACGCACGACGGCAAGGACTCGATCACGCACTACGAGACGATCGAGGCGTTTCCCGGCGCGTCGCTGCTGGAGATCCACCTCGAGACGGGGCGCACGCACCAGATCCGCGTGCACATGGCCGCCCACCGGCACCCCTGCGTCGGCGACCCGCTCTACGGCGCCGACCCGACGATGTCGGCGCGCCTCGGTCTCACCCGGCAGTGGCTCCACGCGCACGAGCTGTCGTTCGCGCATCCGGCCACCGGCGACTGGGTGACGTTCACCTCGGACTACCCGGCGGACCTGGCTCACGCGCTGGCGGTGCTGCGCGGCGAGTAGCGTGCGCTCCGGATGTCGGTGACGGCTGGCATCCTGGCCGCATGACGATCGAGGTGCGGGCGGCGACCGATTTCGAGGGCGTGCGCGTGCTCGTGGGTCCGAAGAACCCCGATGCGAACGTGTGCTGGTGCCTCAGTCACCGGGTGCCGGGCAAGGTCAACTCGTCTCTGCACGGACCCGAGCGCGGCGAGTTCGTGCGGCGGATGTGCGAGTCGGATCTCCCGCCGGGAGTGCTCGCCTACGACGGGGATGAGCCGGTCGGATGGGCGGGCGTCGCGCCGCGCGTCGACACGCAGTTCGCGCGGAGCCGGAAGATCCCGGTGATCGACGACCTCCCCGTGTGGACCGTGTGGTGCTTCCGCGTGCGGCCGGGGCATCGCGGCAAGCGGATCCTCGATCTGCTGCTGGAGGGCGCCGTCGACTTCGCGCGCGAGCGCGGCGCACCGGCGATCGAGGGGTATCCGGTCGACAACCGCGGGGCGAAGGTCGATCAGACCATGGCTTTCGTCGGCTTCCGGTCGATGTTCGAGCGGGCGGGCTTCCACAAGGCCGCGGACACGGAGTCGGTGTCCGGCGGCTTTCCGCGGGTGCTCATGCGCCGCGACCTGCGCTGAGTCAACCCCTGGTCGCCAGGCGCCGCGGTCGCGAGGATGGGCGCATGCCCGGCCGGATCACGACGCGCGACGCGACGATCGACCGGTGGACCGCGCACCTGGGCGAGGCGCAGGGCGATCCGGGCGGGGGAGCGGCCGCGGGGGTGATGCTCGCGCTCGCGGCGGGGCTGATCTCGATGGTCGCGCGGTACTCGCACGCGGACGAGGTCGCCGCACGGGCGGGCGAGCTGCGGCAGGCCGCGCTCGACGCCGCCGACGCTGATGCCGAGGCGTCCGCGGCCTTCGGCGCCGCGTTCCGGGACGCGGGTGAGGGGCGAAGGGAAGCGATCCGGGAGGCGTCTCTCGAGGCCGCCCGCTCATCCGCGCGCCTTGGCGAGCGCGCCCGCGGCGCCATCGCGGATCTCGAGCACCTGGCCGCGCACGGCGATCCGGCCCTCGTAGCGGACGTCGCCGTCGCCGCGGCGGCCCTGCGCGCCGCCCTCGCGAGTGCGCGCACGAACCTCAGCTACGACCTGGCGACCCTGCGCTCGGCGGGCGACACCCTCGACGAGGTGCGCGCGGCGCATCCGGATCTCTGGGCATCCGTCGCCGCCCTGGACGACGCGATCGCGCGCATCGACGGCCTCACCGCGCGGATCGACGACAGGGCCGCCCCGACCGACTGAGCCGAACCGGATCGCGACCGTCAGAATGAATCCGTGAACCGGATCCGCCCGTCTCGGCAATACCAAGTGTGAGCACAGACAGCGAGATCATCGCGCGGTCCGTGGACAGCCCAGGGCTGTTCTCGGAGATCTTCGAGCGGCATGCGACCGCGATCGGCGGCTACGCCCGCCGACGCGTCGGACATGACGCGGTGGACGACGTCCTCAGCGAGACCTTCCTCGTGGCGTTCCGTCGTCGAGGGTCGTTCGATACGCGATGGGGCACGGCGCGGCCGTGGCTGCTCGGCATCGCGACGCGCGTGATCAAGAAGCATCGCGCGACCGAGGCCGCGCAGTGGCGGGCGTTCGAGCACGCCGCCGGAGCCGAGGATGGGATCTCCGGATCGCACGCCGGCGACGCGGACGCGCGGATGGATGCGTCCGCCGCCCTGCGCGAGCTCGGACCGCGGATCGCGTCGCTGTCGGCGAAGGACCGGGACACGCTCCTGCTGTACGCGTGGGGTGACCTGACGTACGAGCAGGTCGCCGACGCGCTCGGCGTTCCCGTCGGCACCGTGAGGTCTCGGCTGAACCGCGTCCGCCGCAAGCTCGCGCCGCCGGGATCGCAATCCGCGACCCGGCTGACCTGGATGGCGAAGGAGGAGAGCGATGTCGCTTATGGAATGCGTGCGTGAGATCCGGGCGGACGAGGCGCACGTCGACGAGACGGAGCTGGACACCGCGCGGCAGGCGCTGCTGCGCGAGATCGCGGGAGCGGAGCGGCGGCCGGCGCGGCGCAGGCTCCGCCTCGGAGTCGGTTTGGCCGGGCTCGCCGCCGCGAGCGCCGTCGGCGCGATCGTCATCGCGAACACGATCGCACCGCCGGAGAGCGCCGCGGCCGCGGTGTTCGAGGAGGCCGCCGAGGTGGCCGTGACCGGCGAGGCGTTCGACGTGCCGGCCGGGTCCTACCTTCGGGTCTCCGCAGACAGCGAATCGCTCGTGCCTTGGGATGTCGACATGCCGGATGAGACCTCGCGCTTCAACAACGGCAACGTGGCGGACGCGGAGGCCGTGCTTCAGCTGCAGGGAACCACCGAGCTGTATCTCCCGTCGGATCGGAGCGGCGACTGGATTCAGACGGGCGGCGAGACGGAGTTGGTCGCGACGTACGGCGAGCGGGCGGATCAGGCACTCGCCGAGTTCACGTCCCAGGACGGCAGGTTCGGGGGCGAACCAACCATGCTGATCGCTCCGGGAGGCGTCTACCAGGCGCCGGGGGCCTTCGGAGAGACCGACCACACCTACTACCTCGACAGCCGGGAGTACTGGGCCGAACAGCCCACGGACCCGCATGAGCTGCTCGCGTGGCTGCGCACCTCGATGGGAGAGACGGATCCGGACAGTGCGGCCTCAGACAGCTCGATCGTCGAGACGCTCACCGACAGCATCGGCAACGCGGCGGCACCGCCGGAGCGTCGCGCCGCGTGGTTGCGGGTGCTGGCGCTGCTTGACGGCTCGACGGTCGAGTCCGTGGAGGGCGACGTCACGACGATCCGCTTCTCCTGGTCGACCGAGTGGTGGGACGCCTGGACGCTGATCGAGATCGACACCGCGCGGGGCGTCGTGCTCGGCGTGACGAAGTCCGGTGCGCAAACGGGGGCGGACGTGAAGATCGACGGCTTGCCACAGTGGGGGAGCCGCACGACGTTCACGTACGACGTCGTGGACGCCGCCCCCGCGCTGGTCGACTGAGCCCGTCCGTCGTCGCGAGGAGATCCGGCGAGCGGAGGAGATCCCGGACGGATTCGTCCTCTTTCGGCCGGATCTCCTCCGTACGCCGCGCCCGGCGATCCCGACACCCGGGTCGCCGGGCCGGCATGTCGGTGGTGAAACCTAGACTCGATCCATGGCATCCGACTCCTTCGTCCACCTGCATGTGCACAGCGAGTACTCGATGCTCGACGGGGCCGCGAAGATCGGGGCGATGACCCAGGCGGCCGCCGATTACGGCATGCCGGCGATCGCGGTGACCGACCACGGCAACACCTTCGCCGCCTTCGAGTTCTACAAGGCCGCGCAGGCCTCCGGCGTCAAGCCGATCATCGGCCTCGAGGCGTACGTCACGCCCGGCACCCACCGCAGCGACAAGTCGCGTGTGCAGTGGGGCTCGCCCGATCAGAAGAGCGACGACGTGTCTGGTTCCGGCGCCTACACCCACATGACGATGTGGAGCGAGACGACCGAGGGAATGCACAACCTGTTCCGCCTCAGCTCGCTGTCGAGCATGGAGGGGTACTACTTCAAGCCGCGCATGGACCGCGAGCTGCTGCAGACCTACGGCAAGGGCCTGATCGCGACCACCGGATGCCCGTCGGGCGAGATCCAGACGCGGCTCCGGCTCGGTCAGTACGACGCGGCGCGGGCCGCGGCGGCCGAGTTCCAGGACATCTTCGGCAAGGAGAACTACTTCGCCGAGATCATGGATCACGGCCTCTCGATCGAGCGTCGGGTGATGACCGACCTGATCAAGATCTCGAAGGATCTCGGCATCCCCCTGGTCGCCACCAACGACTCGCACTACACGCACCAGCACGAGGCCGACGCACACGCCGCGCTGCTGTGCGTGCAGTCGGGCTCGACACTGGATGACCCGAACCGGTTCAAGTTCGACGGCGACGGCTACTACGTCAAGACCGCGCAGGAGATGCGCCAGCTCTTCCGGGATCACCCCGACGCCTGCGACAACACGCTGCTGATCGCCGAGCGCTGCGAGGTCGAGTTCAACACGTCGGCCAACTACATGCCGCGATTCCCGGTTCCCGAGGGCGAGACCGAGGACAGCTGGCTGATCAAGGAGGTCGAGAAGGGTCTCCACTACCGGTACCCCGCCGGCATCCCCGACAAGGTCCGCAAGCAGGCCGAGTACGAGACGGGCATCATCCTGCAGATGGGCTTCCCGGGGTACTTCCTCGTGGTCGCCGACTTCATCAACTGGGCGAAGGACAACGGGATCCGCGTCGGCCCGGGTCGCGGCTCGGGTGCGGGCTCCATGGTCGCGTACGCGATGCGCATCACCGATCTCGATCCGCTCGAGCACGGCCTGATCTTCGAGCGCTTCCTGAACCCCGACCGCGTCTCGATGCCCGACTTCGACGTCGACTTCGACGACCGTCGCCGCGGCGAGGTGATCGACTACGTCACCCGCAAGTACGGCTCGGAGCGCGTTGCGCAGATCGTCACCTACGGCACCATCAAGTCGAAGCAGGCGCTCAAGGACGCGGGTCGCGTGCTCGGCTTCCCCTTCTCGATGGGGGAGCGCCTGACCAAGGCGATGCCGCCGGCCGTGATGGGCAAGGACATGCCGCTCGACGGCATGTTCAACCCCGAGCACCCGCGCTATAAGGAGGCGAGCGAGTTCCGCTCGCTGATCGAGACCGACCCCGAGGCCAAGACGGTCTACGACCGCGCGGTGGGCCTGGAGGGTCTGAAGCGCCAGTGGGGTGTGCACGCCGCGGGTGTGATCATGTCGAGCGAGCCGCTGCTCGACATCATCCCGATCATGCGCCGCGAGCAGGACGGCCAGATCGTCACGCAGTTCGACTACCCGGCGTGCGAGTCCCTCGGCCTGATCAAGATGGACTTCCTGGGCCTTCGCAACCTGACGATCATCTCGGATGCGCTCGACAACATCCGAATGAACCGGGGCGAGGAGCTCGACCTCGAGAAGCTCGAGCTCGACGATCGCGCCGCCTACGACCTGCTCTCCCGTGGCGACACACTCGGTGTGTTCCAGCTCGATGGCGGACCGATGCGCTCGCTGCTGCGCCTCATGAAGCCCGACAACTTCGAGGACATCTCGGCCGTCATCGCCCTGTACCGCCCCGGCCCCATGGGTGCCAACTCGCACACGAACTACGCGCTGCGAAAGAACGGCCTGCAGCCGATCACGCCCATCCACCCCGAGCTCGAGGAGCCGCTGCGCGACATCCTCGACACGACCTACGGCCTGATCATCTATCAGGAGCAGGTCATGGCGATCGCGCAGAAGGTGGCCGGCTTCAGCCTCGGCCAGGCAGACATCCTCCGCCGCGCGATGGGCAAGAAGAAGAAGTCCGAGCTCGACAAGCAGTACGAGGGCTTCTCGGGCGGTATGAAGGAGCGCGGCTTCGGCGACGCGGCCATCAAGGCGCTCTGGGACATCCTGCTGCCGTTCTCGGACTACGCCTTCAACAAGGCGCACTCCGCCGCGTACGGACTCGTGTCGTACTGGACCGCGTACCTCAAGGCCCACTACCCGGCCGAGTACATGGCCGCGCTGCTGACCAGCGTCGGCGACTCGAAGGACAAGATGGCGCTCTACCTCAACGAGTGCCGTCGCATGGGCATCAAGGTGCTGCCGCCCGACGTCTCCGAGTCGATCAACTACTTCGCGGCCGTCGGCACCGACATCCGCTTCGGCCTCGGCGCCGTGCGCAATGTCGGCACCAACGTCGTCGAGGGCATCATCGCCGGGCGCGCAGACGGGCCGTACACGTCGTTCCACGACTTCCTGAACCGCGTGCCCCTGCACGTCGCGAACAAGCGGACGGTCGAGTCGCTGATCAAGGCGGGCGCGTTCGACTCCACCGGATCGACGCGGCGCGCGCTCGTCGAGATCCACGAGGGCGCCGTCGAGGTCGCGGTCAACGACAAGCGCAACGCGGCGGGCGGTGCGATCGGCTTCGACTTCGACAGCCTGTGGGATGAGCCGCAGAGCGTGCAGAAGGTGCCGGATCGACCCGAGTGGACGAAGAAGGACAAGCTCGGTTTCGAGCGCGAGATGCTCGGGCTCTACGTCTCGGATCATCCCCTCGCCGGTCTCGAGGTGCCGCTCGCGAAGCACCGCACCATCACCATCAGCGCCCTGCTCGCCTCCGAGGACCTGCAGGATGGCGACCAGGTCACGGTGGCGGGTCTCGTCACGAGCGCGCAGCACCGAGTGGCGAAGTCGAGCGGCAACCCCTACGGCATGATCACGATCGAGGACTTCGAGGGTGAGGTCACGGTCATGTTCATGGGCAAGACCTACACCGAGTTCCAGCCGATCCTGCAGCAGGACGCCATCCTGGTCGTCCGCGGCCGCGTGTCCCGACGCGATGACGGAATGAACCTCCACGCCCAGTCGGCGTTCACTCCGGATGTCGGATCCTTCGACGAGGCGGGTCCCCTCACCCTCGTGCTTCCCGAGCAGCGGGCGACCGAGCAGGTCGTCCAGGAGCTCGCCGACGTGCTGCGCCGTCACCGCGGCGACACCGAGGTGCGGCTGAAGATGCACAAGGGACGCACGGCGAAGGTGTTCGAGGTGCCCATGCACGTGCAGATCACTGCCGACCTGTTCGGCGACCTCAAGTCGCTGCTCGGCCCGCAGTGCCTGGGGTGAGCCGGGCGGCCGCCGGATCGGGCTGCCCCCGGAAGGGGCGGAGCGCCGCCGGTAGGATCGTCCGCATCCGTGCCACGTCTTCGAGAGGATCAGCGTGACCGACCAGTACCCGGCATCCCCGGCTCCCGAGCAGCCCTCCACCACGGAGCCCGGCGCGGACGAGTCCGCACCGCTTCACGGCGTCGGCCCGTTCACGATCCGTGAGGCGATCCTGATCGGCCTGGCGGCGCTGATCCTGCTGTTCTCGTTCTTCTCGATGTACACGTTCGACCGCGTGTACTCGCCGATCTGGAGCTCGTCGCTCGACTGGGTGCTCGGCGTGGGCCTTCCCGTCGCCGCCGGAGTGATGCTCGTGATCCGCCGCGTCTCGCCGACGGCGCGCCTGCGCGTGGGCTCGCTCTCCGTCGACCAGTTCGCCTCCGTCGCGTTCTCGGTCTCGGCGCTGCTGTGGTTCAGCACGCTCGGGTTCGGCGTGCAGAACCTCGCCGACGGCTTCGGCTTCGGCATCACGTGGGTCGTCTGGATCGAGCTGCTTCTCACGCTCGCCGGCGTCTTCTTCACCGTGGTGGCTCCCTTCGTCGCCCCGTTCAAGGACGACTTCGTGCGCGCCGAGTCGCCCGCGCATCCCGTGGCGCGCGCCGTGCGACCGGTCGCCCAGCGCCCGCGCCCCGCTTCACAGCCCACGCCGCAGGCGTGGCCGCAGCCTGGGCAGGGCCAGCCGCCCTACGGCCAGCCGCCGGCGCAGGGCGCAGCCCAGCCGTTCGGGCAGCCGCCGTACGGCCAGCCCCCGTACGGCCAGCCCCCGTATGGGCAGCAGGGTTACGGCCAGGCGCCGTTCGGGCAGCAGCCCTATGGGCAGGCACCGCAGTACGGTCAGCCGCAGTTCGGCCAGCCCCAGTACGGTCAGCCGCCGTTCGGTCAGCCCGCGTTCGGTGCGCCGCACGGTCAGCCGCCGGCATACGGACAGCAGTTCCCGCTTCCCGCCGGGCCGCAGGTCGACGCGGAGCCCCAGGCGACCGAGCCGTTCCCGCCGGCGCCGCACGGAACGCCCGAGGCCGAGGCGATGACCGAGCAGGTCGTCGACAGCACCGCGGCGGTCGAGTCTTCCGCACCACTGGATGACGCCGTCCCCGCCCCGGAGGCGAGCCCCGAGCAGCCCGTCGAGCAGGAGCCCGTCACCCAGGTGCTGCCCGCCGCGGGGGAGGACTTCGCAGACGCGACCGCGGCCGACAACGACCCGGATGAGGTCGCCGCGGAGGACGTCGAGCACACGATCTCGACGACGCCGCGCTCCGACATCGAGCCCGAGCCGCAGCCGGCCGAGGACGAGGCGGGCGCGCAGCCCGCCGAGGACGGGACGACGGTGGCGTCCGCGCCGCAGGCCTTCTGGGCGCTCGCCCCGGAGGAGCGCGACGTCGTCGACGCCTACGGGGCCCCGCTGTTCCGCATCGGACCGACCGCGTGGGCGCTCGTCATCGAGGACCGCGGTGACTCGTACGTGGTCCGCCACGACGACGGCCGCATCGGCTTCCTCCACGACACGTCGGGCATCACCCGCGGCTGACGCCGGCGCACCCGCAGGGAACGGCGGGGGCGGGCTGGCAGAATGAGGGGATGCGCACCATCGATCTCCGTGGCCGGTCGCTCCGCGTCGCGGAACTGCTCGCCGTCGTTCCCCGAGCCGCCGAGGCCCGTGCGACCGCGCTGCATGTCGCCGCGGAGATCGTCGAGGACGTGCGCGTCCGCGGCGAGGAGGCCCTGCGCGAGCAGGCCGGGCGCTTCGACCGCGTGACCGACCACGCGATCCGCGTGCCCGCAGACCACATCGCGGACGCGGTCGCCTCCCTCGATCCCGAGGTCCGCGCCGCGCTGGAGGAGGCGATCCGTCGCGTCCGCGAGGCATCCGCCGCCCAGGTCCCGGCGCCGCGGACGACCGAGCTCGGGCCGGGCGCGCGTGTCACGCAGCGCTGGCAGCCGGTGTCGCGCGTCGGCGTGTACGTCCCTGGCGGCAAGGCCGTCTACCCCTCCAGCGTCGTCATGAACGTCGTTCCCGCGCAGGTCGCCGGGGTGCGCAGCGTGGCGCTCGCGTCGCCGGCGCAGGCCGATCACGACGGCCGCGTGCACCCGACGATCCTCGCTGCCGCCGGACTGCTCGGCGTGGACGAGGTCTACGCGATGGGCGGAGCCGGCGCGATCGGCGCGCTCGCCCACGGCGTGCCCTCCCTCGGGCTCGACCCGGTCGACGTCGTCTCCGGTCCCGGCAACAACTTCGTCGCCGCGGCGAAGCGCGCCGTCGCCGGAGTGGTCGGCACCGACTCGGAGGCGGGGGCCACCGAGATCCTGATCATCGCCGACGACACCGCCGACCCGCGGCTCGTGGCGTACGACCTCGTGAGCCAGGCCGAGCACGACGAGCAGGCGTCCGCCGTCCTCGTCACCCCGTCCGCACGCCTCGCGGAGGCCGTCGCCGCCGAGGTCGAGCGCGTCGGATCGGCCACCCGGCACCGCGAGCGGGTCGCCGCCGCGCTGGCGGGGGAGCAGTCGGCGATCGTCCTCGTCGACGACCTCGACGCGGCCGAGTCGTTCAGCAACGCCTACGCTCCCGAGCACCTCGAGATCCACGTGGCGGACGCCGCCGCATCCGCCGCCCGCTGCACAAGCGCCGGCGCGGTGTTCGTCGGCTCGTACGCCCCCGTGAGCCTCGGCGACTACCTCGCCGGCTCGAACCACGTGCTGCCGACCGGGGGACAGGCACGGTACGCCGCAGGCCTCGGATCCCACACCTTCCTGCGCCCGCAGCAGGTCATCGAGTACGACCGCGCCGCCCTCGCGCAGGTGCGCGACGGCATCGTCGCACTCGCAGAGGCGGAGGCTCTCCCCGCGCATGGCGAGGCGATCACCGCCCGCTTCGCCGGCGACCAGGGCCCGCAGGATCTCTCAGGCGCCTCCGCGTAGGCTGTCGCGTTATGCACTGCCCGTTCTGCCGCCACGGCGATTCCCGTGTCATCGACTCCCGCACGAGCGACGACGGCCTGTCGATCCGGCGACGTCGGCAGTGCCCCGAGTGCGGTGGCCGCTTCTCGACCATCGAGACCGCGAGCCTGAACGTGATCAAGCGCTCCGGCGCCGTCGAGCCGTTCAGCCGGGACAAGGTCATCTCGGGCGTGCGCAAGGCGTGCCAGGGACGCCCCGTCACCGACGCGGACCTCGCCATCCTCGCCCAGCGCGTGGAGGAGGCCGTGCGCCAGACCGGGCTCAGCCAGATCGACGCGAACGAGATCGGACTCGCCATCCTCGGCCCGCTCCGCGAACTCGACGAGGTCGCCTATCTCCGCTTCGCCAGCATCTACCAGGCGTTCGAGTCGCTCGAGGACTTCGAGGCCTCGATCGCCGAGCTCCGTGCCGACCACGCGCGTGCACGCGTGGACGACGCCGCGGCGACCGCGTCGGACTGACCTCCGGGCGACCGATACCCTGGACGGGATGTATCCCCTCCTCTTCCGGCACGTTCTCGCGCGCTTCGATCCCGAGACCGCCCATCACCTGGCAATGGCCGTGATCCGCTTCGCGGGCATCGCGCCGGTCGCCGCGGTCGTCGGACGCTTCACGCGCCCCGCCCCCGAGCTGGCCGTCGAGGCGCTGGGGCACGTGTTCCCGTCGCCGTTCGGCGTCGCCGCGGGCTTCGACAAGAACGCGGTCGGCGTGCGCGGCCTCGAGTCGCTCGGCTTCGGCCACGTCGAGGTCGGCACGGTCACCGCGATCCCGCAGGACGGCAACCCGAAGCCGCGTCTGTTCCGGTTGATCGCCGACCGCGCGGTGATCAACCGCATGGGCTTCAACAACCGCGGCGCGGAGGCGGCCGCACGTCGCCTCGCGCATCTGCGCCGTTCGGGAGCGATTATCGGCGCGAACATCGGCAAGAGCCGCGTCGTCGACGTCGACGACGCCACCGCCGACTACGTCACCAGCGCGCGGATGCTCGCGCCGCTGTCCGACTATCTCGCCGTCAACGTCTCCTCGCCGAACACGCCGGGCCTTCGCGGCCTGCAGGCGGTCGAGACGCTCGCGCCCCTGCTGCGCGCGGTCCGGGATGCCGCGGGATCCACACCGCTGCTGGTGAAGATCGCTCCGGATCTGCCGGATGACGAGATCGCCGCCATCGCGCGCCTCGCGGTATCCGAGGGGCTCGCGGGGATCATCGCGAACAACACGACGATCTCCCGCGACGGGCTCGCCTCGGACGCCGCGCGCGTCGAGGCGATGGGCGCCGGCGGGCTCTCGGGCGCTCCGCTCAAGGCGCGGTCGCTGGAGGTGCTGCGCATCGTCCGCGCTGCCGTTCCCGACGACTTCTGCGTCATCTCGGTCGGCGGAGTCGAGACTGCGGAGGACGTGCAGGAGCGCCTCGACAACGGCGCCACCCTGGTGCAGGGCTACACGGCATTCCTCTACCGCGGCCCCCTCTGGGCCCGCCAGATCAACCGCGGCCTCCTCAAGCTCCGAGCCTGACAGTGCCGGACGGGCCCGCGGTCCGCGGCCTGCTCAAGCTCCGGCTTGACGGCGCAGCACGAGCTGCCGAGCCTGACCGCGTGGGCATCTGAACGCCACGTGCGAGCGAAGCGAGCGTGCCCCGGATGGGGCCAATGCGGGCGCGAAGCGCACGCCCTCGATGGAGCGGCAGCGACAGCGTCTCGAACGCGAGTGCCGGCGCGGAGCGTCGGCGCGAGAGTTCGAGGGCGAGCGAAGCGAGCTGTTAAGAAGCCGGGTACTGCCCGCGCTTGACCTGCGCCTTGGGCAGGCGCATGAAGCGCATCTGCACCGAGCGCATCGCCGAGTACCAGCCGAGGCCCTTCTCGAGCTTGTCCTTGCCGAACTTCGCCGCGGCCTTCCGCTTCACGGTCGTCGACAGGATGATCATGTCGCCGACGACGAAGAGGATGAACGCCCACAGCGCCACGAACGACCAGAACTGGAAGAACTCGAGCGGGATGAACGTGGTGACGATCACGACGACCATCGCGGGCATCAGGAACTCGCCCAGGTGCCATCCGGCATCGGTGTAGTCGCGGGCGAAGCGTTTCTGGGGGCCCTTGTCGCGCAGCGGCAGGAACTTCTCCTCGCCGTTCGCCATGCCGATGCGGGCGCGGTCCTGGCGCTCGCGCAGCTCGGCGCGGGCGCGCGCCTTCGCCTCCTTGGTGTTCGCCACGAGCGGGCGCTTGCGGGCGGCCTCGCGCTCGGCGCGCGTCGGCGTCGGGCGGCCCTTGCCGGTGGCGAGCTCGCCGATGACCTCGCCATTGAGGACGGTTCCCTTGGTCGTGCCGTCGTTCACGGCCGGGGTTTTGCTCACGGGTATGCACCTCGGATCTGTCCCGGCGCCGCTCCGGCCCGGGAATCGCAGTAGTGGATCTGCCTAAGATTACCCGCATGAGTTCGGAGCCTTCTGTGGATGACCGCCTGCTGGACGCCGCGGAAGGAGGGATCCCCTCGGCGCTGGCCGATCTTGGACGTCTCGTGCGCATTCCGGGCATCGCGTGGCCCGCGTTCGATCAGGAGCAGCTGCAGCTGAGCGCTCGGGAGATCGCCCGCCTCGCCGAGGAGACCGGCGTCTTCGATGAGGTGCGGATCCTCACCGCCGCGATCCCGGGCACCGACGAGCACGGCCAGCCGGCGATCCTCGCCACCCGCCGGGCGCGCAACGGACGTCCGACAGTCATGCTGTACGCCCACCATGACGTGCAGCCCCCGGGTGACGACGCCCTCTGGGAGACGCCGCCGTTCGAGCCGACGGTGCGGGACGGGCGCCTGTACGGGCGCGGCGCAGCCGACGACAAGGCCGGAGTGATGGCGCACATCGCCTCGCTGCGGGCTCTGCGCGAGGTGGCGGGCGATGATCTCGACCTCGGCATCGTGCTGTTCATCGAGGGCGAGGAGGAGTTCGGGTCGCGGTCGTTCGGGCAGTTCCTCGCCGACAACGCCGAGGCGATGCGCAGCGACGTCATCGTCGTCGCCGACTCGGGCAACTGGGATTCCGAGACCCCCGCGGTCACCGTCTCGCTGCGCGGCAACGCCACGTTCCACCTGACCGTGCGCACGCTCGAGCACGCCTCGCACTCGGGCATGTACGGGGGAGCGGTGCCGGATGCGATGCTCGCCACGATCAAGCTGCTCTCAACCCTGTGGGACGAGAACGGCGCCGTCGCGGTCGAGGGCCTGGCGGCCCGCGACGCCGAGACGCCCGAATACACCGAGGCGACCCTGCGCGACGAGGCCGGCCTGCCCGACGGCGTCTCGCCGATCGGGGAGGGGGCCATCCTGTCCCGCATCTGGAACAAGCCGTCGATCACGGTGACGGGGATCGACTTCACGAGCGTCGCCGCCGCCTCCAACACGCTCTCTCCCGAGGTGACGGTCGTCGTGAGCGCCCGTGTCGCGCCGGGGCAGGACGCCAAGGAGGCGTTCGCGGCCATCGAGGCGCACCTGCGTGCGAACGCCCCCTTCGGTGCACAGCTGACGTTCGCGAATGTCGACCTGGGGAACGGATTCCTCGTCGACACCAGCGGATGGGCCGTCGCCGAGGCGCGCGACGCGATGCGCGACGGCTACGGCAAGGATCCCGTCGATCTGGGCGTCGGCGGATCCATCCCGTTCATCGCGGATCTCGTCCGGCAGTTCCCCGGTGCGCAGATCCTCGTCACCGGCGTGGAGGACCCGCACTCGCGCGCCCATAGCCCCAACGAGTCGCTGCATCTGGAGACCTTCCGCAACGCGGTGCGCGCCGAGACGCTGCTGCTGGGGCGGATCAACGCGCGGACTGTCTGATCGTCGGGGCCCGTCTCATCCTGGCGCGGTAGAATCGTGCCATCCCGCCGTCCCGGTCGATCCCGATCGGGCGGGCCGCACCCCGTTAGGAGCGTCATGACCGACACGACCCTCGCCGACACCCCCGGAATCGACACGGGCGTCGCCGAAACGCGCGCTCACGGCGTGAGCCTCACGGACGCCGCCGCGACCAAGGTGAAGAACCTCCTCGAGCAGGAGGGCCGCGACGACCTGCGTCTGCGTGTCGCCGTCCAGCCGGGCGGCTGCTCGGGCCTCATCTACCAGCTCTACTTCGACGAGCGCTACCTCGAGGGCGACGAGACCGTCGACTTCGACGGCGTCGAGGTCATCGTCGACAACATGTCGGTGCCGTACCTCGACGGCGCGAAGATCGACTTCAAGGACACGATCTCGGAGCAGGGTTTCACCATCGACAACCCCAACGCCTCCGGCAGCTGCGCCTGCGGCGACAGCTTCCACTGAGCCGCTCCGCGAAAGAGCCCCAGCCCTCGTGGTATGGGGCTTTTTCGCGTGTCAGGACGCCGCCGCGAGACACGCCCCGAGCTGGGCGGTTGTCCTGAAGCGGGTGAGAGGTTGCCCTAGACTGGACGTTGCCTCATCCACGTTCGAAAGGTGAATTCGTGCCGTCGAAACGCCGTCTCCGCTGGGCCGCGATCCCGGTCGCAACCGCCGCAGCCGTGGCCCTAGCAGGATGCACTCCGACCGAGCTGCACGGATACCTTCCCGGGTTCGAGCTCGACGGCCAGGCCGCCGAGCCGACCACCAACCAGGTCGAGCGCGTCGCATCGCTCTGGACCAGTTCGTGGATCGTTCTGCTCGCCGTCGGCATCATCACCTGGGGCCTCATGCTCTGGGCGATGGTCGTGTACCGCCGCCGCAAGGGTCAGACCGGTCTGCCGGTGCAGCTGCGCTACAACATGCCGATCGAGATCTTCTTCACGACGGTGCCGCTGATCCTGGTCCTCGGTCTGTTCGCCTTCACGGCGCGCGACCAGTCGGCCATCGAGACGCAGTGGGATGACCCGGATGTCGAGATCACCGCGATCGGCAAGCAGTGGGCCTGGGACTTCCAGTACAACGGCGAGGCCGAGGACAACTCGGACGCCGTGTGGACAATGGGCATCCAGGCGCAGCCCGATGCCGAGGGCAACATCGACCAGGCGCAGCTGCCCACGCTGGTGCTGCCGGTCGACAAGCAGGTGACGATCCACCTTCAGTCGCGCGACGTCATCCACTCGTTCTGGATCATCGACTTCCTCTACAAGAAGGACATGTACCAGGGGCGCGACAACACCTGGTCCTTCACCCCGACCCGTGAGGGCACGTACGCCGGCAAGTGCGCCGAGCTCTGCGGCGAGTACCACTCGATGATGCTGTTCAATGTCGAGGTCGTCAGCGAGGCCGAGTACGAGGACTACCTCGCCGAGCTCGAGGCCGCCGGTCAGACCGGCGACATCGACAACGCCTACGACCGCCTGGCCAACGCGCCCGGCACGACCGGTGCCGCCCCCGACACCACCGATTCCGAGGGAGAGGGCCACTGATGGCGACCACACTCCAGGAGCACAGCACCACGCTCCCGCCGCGTCAGGCAGCCCTGCTCAGCCGTTCACGGACTGAGCAGAAGGGCAACATCGTGGTCAAGTGGATCACCTCCACCGACCACAAGACCATCGGCTACATGTACCTGATCGCGTCGGTGCTGTTCTTCGCGATCGGCGGCGTGATGGCGCTGATCATCCGCGCGGAGCTCTTCGCCCCCGGCATGCAGGTGCTGCCGACGAAGGAGCAGTACAACCAGCTGTTCACGATGCACGGCACGATCATGCTGCTGATGTTCGCGACGCCGCTGTTCGCGGGCTTCGCGAACGCGATCCTGCCGCTTCAGATCGGTGCGCCGGACGTGGCGTTCCCGCGTCTGAACGCGTTCGCGTTCTGGCTGTTCCTGTTCGGCTCGACGATCGCGGTCGCCGGCTTCCTGACCCCGTCGGGTGCCGCGTCGTTCGGCTGGTTCGCCTACCAGCCGCTCGCGAATGCGACGTTCTCTCCGGGCGTCGGCGGAAACCTCTGGATGCTCGGCCTCGGCCTCTCCGGTTTCGGCACGATCCTCGGTGCGGTGAACTTCATCACCACGATCATCACGATGCGCGCCCCCGGCCTCACGATGTGGCGCATGCCGATCTTCACCTGGAACACGCTCATCACGAGCCTGCTGATCCTGGTGGCGTTCCCGGTGCTCGCCGCGGCGATCTTCGCCGCCGGTGCCGACCGCGTGCTCGGCGCGCACATCTACGACCCGCAGAACGGTGGCGTCCTGCTCTGGCAGCACCTGTTCTGGTTCTTCGGTCACCCCGAGGTGTACATCATCGCGCTGCCGTTCTTCGGCATCGTCTCGGAGATCTTCCCGGTCTTCAGCCGCAAGCCGATCTTCGGCTACAAGACGCTCGTGTACGCGACCATCGCGATCGCCGCCCTGTCGGTGGCCGTGTGGGCGCACCACATGTACGTCACCGGCGCGGTGCTGCTGCCGTTCTTCGCGCTGATGACGATGCTCATCGCGGTCCCGACGGGTGTGAAGATCTTCAACTGGATCGGCACCATGTGGCGCGGATCGATCACGTACGAGACGCCGATGGTCTTCGCCCTCGGCTTCCTGGTCTCGTTCGTGTTCGGCGGTCTGACGGGCGTCATCCTGTCGGCGCCTCCGCTCGACTTCCACCTGTCCGACTCGTACTTCGTCGTGGCGCACTTCCACTACGTCGTGTTCGGCACGGTCGTGTTCGCCATGTTCGCCGGCTTCTACTTCTGGTGGCCGAAGTGGACGGGCCGCATGCTGAACGAGCGTCTGGGGTACGTGCACTTCTGGATGCTGTTCATCGGCTTCCACATGACCTTCCTCATCCAGCACTGGCTGGGCGTCGACGGCATGGTGCGCCGCTACGCGGACTACTCGTACGCCGACGGATGGACCTGGCAGAACCAGCTCTCCACGGTGGGCGCGATGATCCTCGGCGCCTCGCTGCTGCCGTTCTTCCTGAACGTGTGGATCACGGCGCGCACCGCCCCGAAGATCACCGTCAACGACCCGTGGGGTTACGGCGGCTCGCTCGAGTGGGCGACGTCGTGCCCGCCGCCGCGGCACAACTTCACGTCGATCCCGCGCATCCGCAGCGAGCGTCCCGCGTTCGACCTCAACCACCCCGAGGCCGGCATCCCCGTCGGCATCGGACCGGCGAAGGACGCGCCTGACGCCCCCGTGATCGATGCTGCGGACGGAGAGGTCAAGTAATGCGCTCCAACATCGGAATCTGGTGGCTGCTCGCAGGCTTCTTCGCCCTGATGGCCGTCACGTACACGGTCTGGAGCCTGCTTGCCACGGGCGAGATCGAGTGGGCCGGATCCACGGCCCTCGGCTTCGGCTTCTTCATGTCGGCGATGATCGCGTTCTACATCCAGGTCATCCACAAGGGTCAGCACGGCGTGGACCTGCCGGAGGACCGTGACGACGCGGACATCGACGACGGCGACACCGAGCTGGGCGAGTTCAGCCCCTGGTCGTGGTGGCCGCTCGTGCTCGCCGGCTCGGCCGCGATCATGATCGTCGGTCTCGCCGTCGGCCACTTCCTCATCCCGATCGCGCTCGGTCTCTTCGTCATCGCGATCGTCGGCTGGGTCTACGAGTACTACCGCGGGTACTTCGCGCGCTGACGCACCTCTCGAACGGCCCCGGAGCTTCGGCTCCGGGGCCGTTTTGCGTGTGCGCAGTTCTGGCCCGACGGCCTCGTACAGGCTCGGTGGTGCAGGAGTGGCTCAGCGGGGCGGATGAGCCTGCACGCGGTCGCGGTGGCCTGTGCACGGGCGGTGCGGACCGCGGTGCCTATGCCGGGCAGCGGCCGACGGCAGGCTGGATGGTGCGGGAGCGCACTGCCGGGGCGGATGAGCCTGTCTCGCGCCCATCCAGCCTGTTTGGGAGGAGGCGGGTTGACCCCTGTGGTGCCAAGTCACCGTTGGCTCGTCCCCAGGCGCCGGTTTCCACCCGCGCCGTCCCCAGTTGCCGGTTCGCTGCGGCGGCAGCTCTTCGGTCGGCGACGCTGAGGTCGTGATCACGCCTCTGACGCTTGACCAGCAGAACAGCCTGTGGATGTGGACGACCGCGCAGCTGCGGGCGTCTGGCATGTCTAAGCACTCCATCGCCGCCGCTGTCAGCACCGGGTCCCTTATCCGCGCTCGGCGGGGGAGATACGTGCGACGGGATGCGGATAACGATGCGTGCGTCGCCGCCGCGATCTCGGCACGTCTGACCTGCGTGACGCTGCTGTCGAAGTACGGGGTCTTCGTACGAGAGCAGCCAGAGGGCGTGCACGCTCACGTGCCCCGGTCAGCGTCGCGGACGGCTGTGCCGGGGGACGGCGTTCTCCACTGGCGGCCCCTCTCGACCGAAGCGCCCGCAGAGCTCTGTGCCGTGAGCGTGCTCGACGCTCTCATCCACGCGAGCGAGTGCGTCGACGACGTCGACTTCGTCGCCGCGGTCGACTCGGCACTGCACCTGCAGCTGCTGACGAGACGTGATCTGGATCGGCTGTTCAGCGCCGTTCGTCCGGCAAAACGGCTTCTGCGTCGGCTTGTGAATGGCAGGGCCGAGTCGGGCACCGAGACGATCGTGCGGCTGCTGGCCATCCGGCTCGGCTTCCGCGTCGAGGTGCAGAAGTACATCGATGGCGTCGGACGCGTGGACCTGCTCCTGGACGGCTGGTTGGTCGTCGAGTGCGATAGCAAGGCGCACCACTCGAGTTGGGATGAGCAGCGCGAGGACCGGCGCCGCGACCAGGAGCTCGCGAAGCGCGGGTATGCCAGCTACCGCGCGCTGGCCGAGGACATCCTGTTCCACCTCGACCGCGTCGAGGCCGCGCTTCGCGGCTACCTGCTCGTCGGCCGCAAGCAGCTCGCCGGCGTCTGAAACGGGCGAACCCGGCCCGGTTGCATCCGCCGCGGTCGTCCGCGTACAGGCTGTACGGACGTGCTACAGGCTCAGCTGACTCGGGAGGCCGCTGGCGTCACATCCGGCCTGTAGGCGACCGATCCGCCCTCGCACTCCGGCGGAGCGCCTTGCCCCCGTACAGGCTGCTTGGGCATGCTGCAGGCTCGCCGGACGCAGGAGGTGACTCTGGTCACATCCAGCCTGTAGGCGGCCGATCCGCGTCTGGTCCCGCCGGCCGCTGGAAGCCCGACCCCGGAAACGACGAAGCCCCCGGTTCGCGAGGAACCGGGGGCTTCGGGGACGGGCTCAGTGCGAGTCGTGACCCGACTCGAGCTCACGCGGGCTCGGGCCGTACTCGTGCAGCGCGTGCTTCTGGTGCTCGACGGCCGCGTCCAGCTCGCTCTGCGTGAGCGGGGCGAGACGGTCCTCGAAGAACCAGCGCGACATGCCGGCACGCAGCTTCTCGCTGAAGGGGATCCGGCCCTGGTCGTTGGGGCGCAGGACGAGGGGAGCGTAGGTCTCGATGTCGACCAGCTTCCAGCGCTCGTACTCGCTGACCGGGCGGTGCACCTCGCGGTACTCACCGCCGGGCATCCGCACGATGCGACCCGACTCGTAGCCGTGAAGCGCGATCTCGCGGTCCTTCTTCTGGAGCGCGAGGCACACGCGCTTGGTGAAGAAGTACACGATGATCGGCAGGACGATCAGCGAGATCTGCAGGAAGCGGATCACGCCCTCCATCGTGAGCATGAAGTGCGTCGCGATGATGTCCGACGAGGCAGCCGCCCACAGCACCGCGTAGAAGACCACGCCGGCGGCGCCGATCGCGGTGCGCGTCGCGGCGTTGCGCGGGCGCTGGGCGATGTGGTGCTCGCGCTTGTCGCCGGTGATCCAGGCCTCGAGGAAGGGGTAGATCGCGACGAGCACGATGAACAGGCCGAGCACGATGACCGGGGCGATGATGCCGAACGAGAACGTGAAGTTGCCGACGACGATGTCCCAGTTGGACGGAGCAAGACGCAGGGCACCGTCGGCGAAGCCGATGTACCAGTCTGGCTGCGTACCTGCCGACACGGGCGACGGGTCGTACGGGCCGTAGTTCCAGATCGGGTTGATCTGGACCACAGACGCGATCAGCACGATGACGCCGAAGACGATGAAGAAGAACCCACCCATCTTCGCCATGTACACGGGCATCATCGGGAAGCCGACGACGTTGCCGTTCGTACGGCCGGGGGCGGCGAACTGCGTGTGCTTGTTAACGATCATGAGCAGCAGGTGCACCGCGACGAGCGCGATGACGAGCAGCGGCAGGATCAGGATGTGCAGCGTGTACAGACGGCCGACGATCTGGCTGCCGGGGAACTCGCCGCCGAAGAGGAGGAACGAGGTCCACGTGCCGATCAGGGGGAGGCCCTTGATCATGCCGTCGATGATGCGGAGGCCGTTGCCCGAGAGCAGGTCGTCGGGCAGCGAGTAGCCGGTGAAGCCCTCGGCCATGACGAGGATGAACAGGACGAAGCCGATCACCCAGTTCAGCTCGCGCGGCTTGCGGAACGCGCCGGTGAAGAACACGCGGAGCATGTGCACGCCGATTCCGGCCACGAAGACCAGGGCGGCCCAGTGGTGGATCTGGCGGACGAGCAGGCCGCCGCGGATGTCGAACGAGATCCGCAGGCTGGATTCGAGCGCCGACGACATCGCGATGCCGCGCATGGGCTCGTACGCGCCGTTGTAGTGGGTCTCGACCATCGACGCCTGGAAGAAGAACGTCAGGAACGTGCCCGAGATCAGCACGACGACGAACGACCAGAGGGCGATCTCGCCGAGCATAAACGACCAGTGGTCGGGGAAGACCTTGCGGCCGAGGGCCTTGACGAAGCCCGACATGCTCGTGCGCTCGTCGATGTAGTTCGCGGCGGCGCCGACGAACTTCCCGCCGAGGGGAGCGTCGGGGGTGCGGGTGTCGGGCTTCTCAGCGACGGTGGTGGTGCTCATCAATGACGCTCCCAGAAGCTCGGGCCGACGGGTTCGTGGAAGTCGCTCTGCGCGATGAGGTAACCCTCGTCATCGACGGCGATGGGCAGCTGCGGCAGCGGGCGCGCGGCCGGTCCGAAGATGACCTTCGCGTGCTCGGTGACGTCGAACTGCGACTGGTGGCAGGGGCACAGCAGGTGGTGCGTCTGCTGCTCGTACAGGGCCACGGGGCAGCCGACGTGCGTGCAGACCTTGGAGTACGCGACGATGCCGTCGTACGACCAGGACTTCTTCGACTCCTCCTCCTTGAGCTGCTCGGGGAGCAGCCGCATGAGAAGGACGATCGCCTTCGCCTTCTCCTCGAGGTAGCCGTCGCCGTGGCCGAGGTCGGCGAGCGACTCGGGGATGACGTGGAAGGCCGATCCGAGGGTCACGTCCGACGCCTTGATGGGAAGACCGCTGGGGTCGAGGGCGAGACGCTCGCCCTCCTTCCACATCGTGCGGTTCAGCAGCGCGACCGGGTCGCCGGCGATCGGGTCCTCGGGCGTCGAGTGCGGGGCCAGGCCGCGGAAGAGCGTGATGCCGGGCAGGATCGACGCCGCGACGGCCGCGAACAGCGAGTTGCGGATCATCTTGCGACGTCCGAAGCCCGACTCCTCGTTGGCGATCGAGAACGCCTCGATGGTCGCCGCGCGGGTCTCCTCGGAGCCGCGCGTGGAATGACGCTCTTCGACGTACTCCTTGTCGCTCATCAGCGCCTTCGACCAGTGGATGCCGCCGACGCCGATGGCGAGCAGCGCGAAGGCGATGCCCAGGCCGATCCAGAGGTTGTTGTTGCGGATCGAGAGCAGCGAGCCGTCCTCGATCGGGAACAGCATGTAGGCGGCAACCGCCCAGATGCTCGCCGCGACCGACACGTAGAACAGCGTGTAGACCGTGCGGTTCGCCGCACGCTCCGCCTTCGGGTCCTTGTCGGTCATGCGCGCCCGGTGCGGGGGCAGGCCCGGGTTCTGCACCGGGTCGGCGGTGGAGACGGCCAGGCCGGGGGAGGGCCGGTAGGCCTCCACCGCGTGCGCTTCGTTCTCGTGAGCCATGGTGTTCCTTGTCACGTCTTCTTCGTTCGTCATGCTCCGTGCGCCAGCCTCAGTTGGACTTCGCGGTGATCCACACCGTGATCGCGATGAGCGCGCCGATGCCGAAGATCCACACGAACAGACCCTCGGACACGGGGCCGAGCGAGCCGATCGTGAAACCACCGGGGGCCGGAGCCTCCTGCTGATAGAGCAGGGCCGAGATGATGTCGCGCTTGTCCTCGGGCGTCAGGTTCATGTCGTTGAACACGGGCATGTTCTGGGGACCGGTGACCATGGCGGCGTACATGTGGAGGGCGCTGGTGCCCATGATGTCCGGGGCGTACTTGCCCTCGGTCAGCGCGCCACCCGCAGCGGCGACGTTGTGGCACATGGCGCAGTTGATGCGGAACAGCTCGGCACCGCGGGACACATCTCCCTCGCCGTCGAGCAGGTGCTCGTCGGGGAAGTCGGGACCGGGCGCGACGGACTGCACGTACTCGGCCATCGCGACGATCTGGTCCTCGGTGAACTGCACGGGCTTCCGCGGCGCCTGGACATCCTGGCGCTGCATGGGCATGCGACCGGTGGAGACCTGGAACTCGACCGCGAGCGCGCCGACGCCGTACAGCGAGGGGCCGTTGTCGGTTCCCTCGAGGTCGAGGCCGTGGCAGGTTGCGCAGTTCGCCTGGAACAGCTTCTTGCCGTCGTCGGCCGTCAGGGCGGTGTGGGCGCTCGTCTCGGACGTCGCAGCGACCGCGGCGCTCGCGCCGGCGTAGACGCCGCCGCTGATGAGCAGGCCGATGCCGATGAGGGCAGCGGCGGCCAGGGGCGAGCGGCGACCGTTCGAGCGGCGCTTCTTCTCTCGTGCCATAAGGGTGATGTAGCTCCGCTCTTACTTGAGGAAGTAGATGACAAAGAACAGCGCGATCCACACGACATCGACGAAGTGCCAGTAGTACGACACGACGATGGCGGTGACGGCCTCCTTGTGACGGGCGCGCTTGACCGCGTAGAAGCGGCCGATGGTGAGCAGGAACGCGACGAGGCCGCCGGTCACGTGCAGGGCGTGGAAGCCCGTCGTGAGGTAGAACGCCGACGCGTAGGAGTCGGCGCTGATCGGCATCCCCTCGCTGACGAGGGTCGCGTACTCCCACACCTGGCCGGACACGAAGAACGCGCCGAGGGCGAAGGACACCCAGAACCACGGCACGACGCCCCAGCCGACGAGCTTCTGCATGAGGGCGCTCTTGAACTTCAGGCCCTCGGCCGCGAACACGCCCATCTGGCAGGTGACACTCGAGATCACCAGGATGATCGTGTTCACCAGCGCGAACGGGACGTTCAGGAGCTCGGTGCGTGAAGCCCACAGCTCCGGCGAGGTGCTGCGGAGCGTGAAGTAGATGGCGAAGAGGCCCGCGAAGAACATGACCTCACTGCCGAGCCAGACGATCGTGCCGACGGCGACAGGGTCGGGTCGCTTGACTGTTCTCGGTGCCGGGGCAAACGTTGCTGGTGCAGTCACTCGTCCATTATTGCCGATCCCGAAGGCGGTTTTCGGCAACTTCGACATCGCGTCGAAGTAAGTGCCTCCTAAGTGCTCGCTGTGGCACCCGCGTGAGATCCCCGTGAATCCGCCTGAGTAGGATCGCTCGTATGGCGGAACCGACCTGGCCGGATGTGCTCACGACCGTGCTCTCGCGCACGAACCTCAGCGTGTCGGAGGCCACGTGGGCGATGCGCCAGGTCATGGAGGGCCGCGCGACTCCCGCTCAGCTGGGCGGATTCCTGCTTGCGCTGCGCGCCAAGGGCGAGTCGGTCGAGGAGATCATCGGCTTCCGCGACGCGATCCTGGAGGCGGCTGTGCCGCTGGACGTCGACCCCAACGTGCTCGACATCGTGGGCACGGGCGGCGACCGCGTCGGCACCGTGAACATCTCGTCGACGGCGTCGATCGTCATCGCCGCGACCGGGATCCCCGTGGTCAAGCACGGGAACAAGGCGGCGAGCTCGCAGTCGGGATCGTCGGATGTGCTGAGCGCGCTCGGCATCGACCTCCGTCTGCCGCCCGAGTCGGTCGCCGGCGTGCTCGATCGCGCCGGGATCACGTTCGCGTGGGCCGCGGCGTTCCACCCGGGGTTCCGTCATGCCGGTCCCACGCGCGCAGAGCTCGGCGTGCCCACGGTGTTCAACTTCCTCGGTCCGCTGGTGAACCCCGCGCGTGCCGAGGCGAACGCGGTCGGCGTCGCGAACCCGGATGTGGTTCCGCTCATCACGGGCGTGTTCCGCACCCGTGGCGCGACGGCCCTGGTCTTCCGTGGCGAGGACGGGCTCGACGAGCTCACCACCACCGGCTACAGCCGGATCTGGGAGATCTCGCGGGGCGACGTGCACGAGTTCGACATCCATCCGCGTGACCTGGGCCTGCCGACCGCGCAGCTCGAGGATCTGCTGGGCGGATCGCCCGAGCACAACGCGGGAGTCCTGCGCCGCACCCTCGAGGGGGAACAGGGCCCGGTGCGCGACATCGTGCTGCTCAACGCGGCCGCGGGAATCGTCGCGTTCCGGCTGTCGCAGGACCCGACGCAGATGCAGCGCGGAATGGTCGAGCGGCTCGTCGAGGCGCTGGGCGAGGCGGCGGCCGCGGTCGACGACGGCCGCGCCACGGAGAAGCTCGACACGTGGATCGCGGCGTCGCAGGAGCTGGGCACGCAGCAGCCCTCGGCCTGAGCGGAGGAAGGCGGTTCGGGCATGGATCCGATCGAGGCGCTGAACGAGATCGCGTTCCTGCTCGAGCGGGAGCGTGCGTCGAAGTTCAAGGCCAAGGCCTTTCGCACGGCGGCGGCGACGGTCGCCGGTCTCGACGAGGCGACGCGGAAGGATCCGGATCGCCTGCGTCGCGCGAAGGGGATCGGCGCCTCGACGTTCGCCGTGATCGAGCAGGCCCTCGCCGGCGACGTGCCCGACTATCTCCGCGATCTGCGTGAACGCCTCGGCGATGTGCGCCGGTCCGAGCTGCGGGGTCAGCTGCGCGGCGACCTCCACTCCCACAGCGAGTGGTCCGACGGCACCACCCCCATCGACCAGATGGTGGCCGCCGCTCGCGGACTCGGGCACGAGTACCTCGCGCTGACGGATCACTCGCCCCGGCTGAAGGTCGCTCGCGGGCTCTCGCCCGAGCGCCTGCGCGCCCAGCTCGAGGTGGTGGCCGGGTTCCGGGACGAGGGGTTCACGCTGCTCAGCGGCATCGAGGTCGACATCCTGGGCGACGGCGGACTCGACCAGGAGCCCGAGCTGCTGGACGAGCTCGACATCGTGGTCGCCTCGGCGCATTCCGAGCTGCGGATGGAGGCGGCCTCGATGACGCGGCGCCTCGTCGCGGCCGTGTCGAACCCGCGCGTGACCGTCCTCGGGCACGTCACGGGCCGGCTGGTGACCGGGTCGCGCGGCACACGCCCGCCGTCCGAGTTCGATGCGCGGGCCGTGTTCGAGGCGTGCGCCGAGCACGGCGTCGCCGTCGAGATCAACTCGCGTCCCGAGCGCGAGGATCCGCCGGACGAGCTGATCCTGCTCGCGATGGAGATCGGATGTCTCTTCTCCATCGACAGCGACGCCCACGCGCCGGGGCAGCTGTCGCTCTTGGATCACGGAGCCGAGCGCGCCGAGCGGCTCGGCGTGCCGGCGGAGCGCATCATCACCACCTGGCCGCTCGGGAGGCTTCAGGCCTGGGCGTGGGGCGCGTGACGTCCGCGCGGAGGGTCTTCCCGTGGCTGGTGATCGCCGGGGTGCTGGTCGCCGCGCTCAGTCTGCGCGGACCCATCCTGGCGGTCACGCCCGTGCTGCGCGACATCGCGGGCGACTACACCTTGGACGGCGCGACGGCGTCGCTGCTGACGACCTTCCCCGTGCTCATGTTCGCAGCGCTGACGCCGGTGGCGGCGCTGGTCATCCGTCGTGCCGGGGCCGAGATCGCGCTGATGGCATGCCTGGTCGCGGTGGCGGTGGGCACGCTGATCCGCGCTCTGCCCGGCTTCGGCTGGATGCTCGTGGGGATGGCGGTCATCGGCGCCGGCATCACGATCGGCAACGTCGTCATCCCGGTGATCATCGGTCGCGATGTGCCCGCGGCGCAGGTCTCAGGCGTGACAGCCGCGTACGCCGCGGCGCTGAATGTCGGCTCGCTTGTCACCACGCTGGCCACCGCGTCCATCGCCCAGGCCACCGGATGGCGACTCGCGCTGCTGCTGTGGATCGCGCTGACGGTGCTGGGCATCCTGCTGTGGGCGCTTCACCTGTGGCGCGACCGGCTGCCGGGCGTGCGCTGGGACGAGCAGGTGCTCGGCGAGACGCCGCTGACGACCGCGACCGTGCCGGTCGTCGCCCCTCATTCCCGCCGCGTCCTGCACCAGCCGGTGGTCTGGCTGCTGCTGGCGGCCTTCGGCTGCCAGTCGGCGGCGTATTACGGCATGTCCACCTGGTTGCCGGCGATGCTCGGCGACCTGATCGGCGCCGATGCGGCGGTGGCGGGCGCCCTCGCCTCGCTGTTCCAGGGCGTCGCGATCCTCGGCCCCTTCGTCGTCCCCGTGCTCGCGCGACGGCTGCCGCTGGCGGTGCCGGCAGCTCTGATCGTGGTGTGCTGGCTGGGGTTCGCGGGCGGGATGCTGCTCGCCCCGCACCTGTTCGTGCTGTGGGTCGTGCTCGGAGGCATCGCCCACTCGGGCGGGTTCGTCGTGATCTTCACGGTGATGGTCGCCGTCTCCAGGACGAGCGCGGAGACCGCGACGATGTCGGCCGTGGTGCAGGGCGGGGCTTACGTCGTCGGTGCCGCGAGCGCGCCCGTGATCGGCGCGCTGCACGACGCGACGGGGACGTGGGATCTTCCGCAGACCGTCATCGTGGCGCTCACCGTGGGCTTCGGTGCGTGCCTGCTCACCGCGGTGGCGCGCGTGCGTCGCTGAAGCTGCAGGCGGTCGCGTCGCGGATCAGGCGAGCGCGGCGAGGACGCGGTCCATCGAGGTGCCGAGGCTCCAGCGCCCGGCGAACTCGGTGGCCCGGGCGATCGCGGCCTCGTCCGGACGGGGGAGCGTCGCGTCGAACTCGCCCAGGTCGAGGTCGGAGGCGACGGCGACCACCTTGGGTGCCACGTCGAGATAGTCGGATGCCGCCGCGAACTTCGCGCGCACGGCGGCCGACATCCCCTCGCCCCGCTCCACGGCCGCGCGGATGCCGGCGAGGTCGCCGTGCGCGGCGAGCAGCGTCGCGGCGGTCTTCTCGCCCACGCCCTTGACGCCGGGAAGGCCGTCCGAGGTGTCGCCGCGCAGCGTCGCGAAGTCGGCGTACTGCGCGGCGTGGACGCCGTACTTGGCGAAGACGACCTCGTCGGTGATGGTCTCGAGGTTGCTCATGCCGCGAGCGGTATAGATCACCCGGATGTCGCGCGCGTCGTCGATCAGCTGGAACAGATCGCGGTCGCCCGTGACGATGTCGACAGGCTGCGTGGCGCGCGTGGCGAGCGTGCCGATCACGTCGTCTGCCTCGTGCTGCGCGGCGCCCACGGTGGCGATGCCGAGCGTCGCGAGCGCCTCGCGGATGATCGGCACCTGCACCTCGAGGGGATCCGGGACCTCCTCGACATCCGGGCCGCCCGCGACGACCTCGACCACCCGATGCGACTTGTACGAGGGGATGAGGTCGACCCGCCACTGCGGGCGCCAGTCGTCGTCCCAGCAGGCGACGATGTGCGACGGCTCGTAGGTGGTGACGAGCTTCGCGATGATGTCGAGCAGCCCGCGCACCGCGTTCACGGGCGTGCCGTCGGCGGATCGCACGGTGTCGGGCACGCCGTAGAAGGCCCGGAAGTAGAGGCTGGCGGTGTCGAGCAGCATCAGGCGCGAGGTCACGAGGTTCAGTGTCCCAGATCGGGTCAGTGGAAGTCGCGGGCGGCGTGTTTGACGCCGACGCGGAGGTCCTCGAAGGCATCGGCGACGATGTTGGTGACGCCCTCGGGGGAACGCTCGAGGATGCCGCGGGCGATGAGCGCGGGGCTGTCGCGCACAACGCGGCGGTAGCGGTTCCAGACGCCGACCGAGCAGATGACGTTCACCAGGCCGTGCTCGTCCTCGAGGTTGAGGAAGGTCACGCCCGAGGCGGTCGCCGGTCGCTGGCGGTGGGTGACGAGGCCCGCGACCTCGATGCGGCGGCCCGTCTCATGCGAGCGCAGGAGCGCGGACGGCAGCACGCCGCGGGCGTCGAGCGCCTCGCGGAAATGGGTGAGCGGATGATCCGTGGTCGAGACGCCGGTCGCCCACAGGTCGGCGGCGAGCTGCTCGTAGCTGGTCGGATCGGCGAACAGCGGGGGCTGCACTCCCTCCGCGCCGAGTGGGGTCACGGTATGGGGCAGGAACTCGGGGCGATCCTGGGCGGCGGATCCGGCAAGCCAGATCGCCTCGCGCCGCGACAGGCCGAGGCACTCGAACGCGCCGGCGGTCGCGAGGGCCTCGAGGTGCTTCTGCGTGATGCCCGTGCGCCGCACAAGCTCGTGAAGGTCACGGTACGGGCCGCCCCGCGTGCGCTCGGCGACGATCCGCTCGGCGGTGTCCGCGCCGATCCCGGTCACCGCGGCGAGCCCCAGCCGCACGGCGAACGCGCCGTCGCGGCGGTGGGCGGCCGACTCGTCGGGCGCCTCCCGGTCGAACTCGCCCGGTGCCGGGTGCACCCGCACCAGGCATTCGTCGCGACCCGTGACGCCCGCGGATCTGTCCACCATGGGTTCGAGCACCTCGGTCGCGTCCGAGCGGTTGAGGTCGGGCCGGCGCACCTCGACGCCGTGGCGCCGGGCGTCGGCGGTGAGCGAGGCGGGGGAGTAGAACCCCATGGGCTGCGCGCGCAGGAGTCCGGCGAGGAACGCGGCGGGATAGTGCAGCTTGATCCACGACGACGCGTAGACGAGCAGCGCGAACGACAGCGAGTGCGACTCGGCGAAGCCGAAGTTCGCAAAGGCCTGGATGCGTGCGTAGATGCCGTCGGCGAGGTCGCCTGTGATGCCGTTGCGCGCCATCCCGGCGTAGAGCTTCTCGCGCAGCTTGTCGATCTTCTCCTTGCCGCGCTTGGACCCCATCGCGCGGCGCAGCAGATCGGCGTCCTCGCCCGAGCACTCGCCGACGGCCATCGCCATCTGCATCAGCTGCTCCTGGAACACCGGGATGCCCAGCGTCCGCGCGAGCACCGGCTCGAGCTTCGGGTGGTCGTACGTCACCTTCTCGGCGCCCATCTTGCGGCGCACGAACGGGTGAACGGCACCGCCCTGGATGGGCCCCGGCCGGATCAGCGCGATCTGGATCACCAGGTCGTAGAACCTGCGGGGCTGAAGCCTCGGCAGCAGCCCCATCTGCGCACGCGATTCGACCTGGAACACCCCGATCGAATCGGCCCGGCACAGCATGTCGTAGACCGCGGCCTCCTCCTTCGGCAGCGTCGCCAGCGTCCACTCCTCACCCGTGGAGTCGCGGATCAGGTCGAAGCAGTGCTGCAGTGCGGCGAGCATGCCGAGCCCCAGCAGGTCGAACTTGACCAGGCCCATCCAGGCGGCGTCGTCCTTGTCCCACTGGATCACCGTGCGGCCCGGCATGCGGGCGTGCTCGATCGGCACCACCTCGCCGACCGGGCGCTCGGTGAGCACCATGCCGCCCGAGTGGATACCAAGGTGCCGCGGCGCCTTCAGCAGCTCGGAGGCGTACGCGATCACCTGATCCGGGATGTCGTGATCCGGCCCCGTCTCGAGGCCGGCGCCCCAGCCCTCCACCTGCTTCGACCAGGCATCCTGCTGGCCCGGGGAGAACCCGAGCGCGCGGGCCATGTCGCGCACCGCGTTCTTCGGCCGGTACTGGATGACGTTCGCGACCTGGGCGGCGTTCTCGCGCCCGTAGCGCTCGTAGACCCACTGGATGATCTCCTCGCGCCGGTCGGAGTCGAAGTCGACGTCGATGTCGGGCTCCTCGTCGCGCATCGTCGACAGGAACCGCTCGAACGGCAGGGCGTACGCGATCGCGTCGACCGCGGTGATGCCGAGCAGGTAGCAGACGGCGCTGTTCGCGGCCGATCCGCGTCCCTGGCAGAGGATGCCGCGGCGCCGTGCCTCGGCGACGATGTCGTGCACGATGAGGAAGTAGCCGGGGAAGTCCTTCTGCTCGATGACCGCGAGCTCCTTCTCGATGCGGGCACGGTCGTCGTCGCCGAGGTCGGGATACAGGCGCGGGACGGCGTCCCACACGAGCTTCCGCAGCCAGGACATGGGGGTGTGGCCGTCGGGGACCTCCTGCTTCGGCAGTGCGGGCTTCATGCGGCGCAGCGGGAAGGCGAGCTCGTCGGCGAGCTCCACGGTGCGGGAGACGGCGTCGGGGTAGCGGGCGAACCGGGCCGCCATCTCGGCACCGGAGCGCAGATGCGCCGAGCCGTGCGACGGCAGCCATCCGTCGAGGTCGGCCATGCTGCGGGTCGCGCGCACCGCGGCGACGGCCGACGCCAGACGCGCCTTCTCGGGGGAGGAGTAGTGCGCGTTGTTCGTGGCGATCACCGGCAGCCCGCGCTCGGCGGCGAGGGCTGCGAGCACGTCGTTGCGGCGCGAGTCGAGCGGATCGCCGTGGTCGGTCAGCTCGACCTGCACGTTCCCGTGGCCGAACAGATCGACAAGGCGATCGAGGGGAGCGGCCGGATCCTCGCCCCGGGCGAGGGCCTGACGCACCATGCCCTTCCGGCATCCGGTCAGGATCGCCCAGTGGCCGTCTGACTGCTGGGCGAGCTCGTCGAGGTCGTAGAACGGGCGGCCCTTCTCGGCCCCACGCAGCTGCCCGTGGGTGAGCGCACGGGCAAGGCGGCGGTAGCCCTCCTCGCCGCGGGCGAGCACCAGGAGATGCTCGCCCTCCGGATCGGCGACGCCGTTCTGCGGGGACGGCAGCCCCAGTGACAGCTCGGCGCCGAACACGGTCTTCACCGCGGTCTCCTCCGCCGCCTCGGCGAAGCGCACAAGGCCGTAGAAGCCGTCGTGGTCGGTCAGGGCGAGGGCGTGCAGGCCGAGGCGCTCGGCCTCCTCGACGAGCTCCTCGGGGGAGGACGCCCCGTCGAGGAACGAGAACGACGAGTGGGCGTGCAGCTCGGCATAGGGGACGGCATCCTCGGGGCGCCGGATGGGCGGCGCCTCGTAGGCACCCCGCTTCCGGCTCCACGCGGGACTGTCGCCGCCCTCCGCCCCGGCGGGCCGGGCCTCGGGACGACGTCCGCTGAGCGCGCGTTCGAGCTCGGACCACGAGATCGGGGGATTCTGCCAGCCCATCAGCCGGCCCGCCCGTTCACGTGTACCGCCCTTCGATCCACCAGCGCTCGTCCTCGAGCACGAGCAGCCAGGCCGTCTGATCCGTGTCGACCATCTGGAACCGGTGGGCGCGCCGCGCCCTCGCCGGATCCCACTGCCGCTCGATCACGGGCCACGGGCCGGCCCACGCGGCGACCTGGCGCCCGTCGAGGAGGGCGGGGGGAGCCGACATCCCGCCGCGCTCGTCCACCGCGACGGGGGAGCCGTCGGATGCCGCGACCGCGGCGGGCCGGAGGGGGCGGTAGACCTCGCTCGGCAGCGGCTGGGGAAGGCTGCCCGGCCACGGCAGATCGCGGGGGTGGGCGGGACGTTCGGCATCACCCCAGGGCACGCGCCGTTCGCGTTCGCCGAGCCAGCGGCCGCCCGCGAGCAGCGGGGTGACGACCCCGCGGTGGCCGAGCATCGCCTGCACGCGCGACATCGCGTGGTGCAGCCGCTCGTCCGGACCCTGCCCGAGCAGGGCGGGCTGATGGTGCGCGGTGTCATCGACGGCTTCCGGCTCGATGCGGACGAGGGTGACGCCCCCGTTCTCGCCGCCGAACGCGCCGGACTCGCCCTCGAGTGTCGCCTGCAGCTGCCAGCGCACGCGGTCGACGAGCGCGGAGGCGTCGAAGCAGGTGGGATGCAGCCACACCCGCTCGCTGCGACCGCCGCGGTCATCGAGCAGGGTGATCCGCACCTCGGTGCACACCAGTCCGGCGTCGTCGAGCCCGGTGATGACGTCGTCGGCGGTGGTGCGCACGGCGAACGCCACCTGCTCGGCGAGCTCGAGCGGGGATTCGAACTCAACCTCGCGCGCGAGCTCGGGCGGCGGGACCCGCGGCACCACGGGACGCGAATCGGATCCGCCGGCGAGCGCATGAAGGCGGGCACCGTGGTCGCCGAGACGGTCGCGCACCGCGGCGATGTCGAGCGCGGCGAACTCGCCGAGGGTCTGCACTCCCAGGCGGGCGAGCAGCGCGACGAGATCGTCGTCGTTCAGCGCCGCGATCGTGAGGGGAGACAGGAATGCCGCGGATGCACCCCTGGGTACGATCCGGATGGACGCCGGGCTCATCAGGCGCGCCGCCTGCTCGGCCGTGAACAGGCCGTCGGCCACGCCCGCCCGCGCGTCGGGGATGCCGCAGGCAGCCAGCTCGTCGAGCAGGGCGCTCGCCGCCTGCTCCTCGCCGCCGTAGAAGCGTGCAGGGCCGCGGGCGCGGATCGCGCACAGCCCGGGGCGCAGCGGCTGCACGCCGGGGGCGAGCTGCTCGAGCCGGGTCAGGACGGGGCTGAACGCGCGCTCGTCCCGTGCCGGATCGGCGGGCACGAGCCGCAGCCGGGGACAGGCGCCCTGGGCGTCGCGGCGGCGCTGTCCGCGGCGCACGCCTTCGCGGCGCGCGGAGGCCGAGCAGGCGACGACCCGGTTGGCGTGCATGATCGCGATCGGCGCATCGTCCGGATCCGCCGCCGCGGCGGCCACGCCGTCGACGGGACGCGCCGCGGCGCGCGCCTCGCTGCGCAGGAGCGCCGTGACCGGCCAGTCGGGAAGCCAGAGGACGATGACGCGGGTGGGGGAGGTCATCCCGCCACCGCCTCGAGCCGGCCCACGGATCGCCACGTCGGCTGCTGGGCGGCGCCGCCGACGACCGCCGCGGGAGCCCCGAGCGGCCCGGGAAGCTGCACGCGGACGGACCGCGGTACGGGGAAGCGCCGTCCGGTGGCGGTGACCGTCACCTCGCGCGCGGCGAGGAGCCCGTGCCCCTGGCCGAGCCCTGTCCACGCGGGATCGCGCAGGCGCAGCGCCGCCTCTGCCTGGGGCCAGGCCCCCTGCACGAGCAGCACCCCGCCGCGGTCGCGCAGCTTGGCGCCGATGCGCGCGGTGTCGGCGTCGCGGGCGGCGCGAGGAGGGCGGACGGCGACCACGGGGAAGACCTCGGCCACCGCGGAGGTGACCGCGAGCCAGCGGTCGCCAGGGTCGGGCACCAACGCGAAGCGGTCGAGGTCGACGCCGTAGCCTTCGGCCGCCTCGGCGGCCAGCTCGGGCATGCCGATCGCGGCGCACCAGGAGCCGGCGCGGGACGGCGCCGCCATCAGGGCCAGCAGCAGGCTGGTGGAGGTGTCGAGGCTGTAGACCGAGCCGGGACGGAGGCCGCCCTCGGGGAACAGCGGAGCGAGCGCGGCGTGCACCGGCATCGCGTCGACCTGCGCGCTGCGGCGCTGCATGCGGGTGATCTGGGCCCGCAGGCGCTGCACCTCTGCAAGCGCCGGGGACGCCTGCGCGTCAGCCGGTGCTGACGTGGCTCCCCATCGGGAGACGGTCTCGTGAAGTGCCATCCCCATCCCTCAAGAATAGAACCGATGTTCGAAGAAGTCGACCTTACTTCGAACCCTAGTTCGTACATCCGACATCCGGATCCGGATGAGCGGCGCGAGGGTGGGGTCGCGCGGATCAGCCCTGGATCAGGGCGGCGATGCCCGCGATCGCCGATCCGAGGGCGAGGAGCAGAGCGACGCCGATCAGCACGGCGTGCACCGTCAGGAATCGCGTCGGGCGGCCGGCGTCGTCGCGAGCGCGCGGGTCGCGCGAGACGCGTCGATAGAACGTGGGCCAGACGAGCGCGTTGAAGGCGGCGTTGCCGAGCAGGAGCGCGGCCAGGAGGGAGGTCATCCATCGAGCCTATGGCGGAGATGTGGGGAGAGGTGCCCACCTGGTCATAGTGAAATATCGCCACCATGAGACGCATGACTGAACCGACCCCTACGGCGCGTCTGGTCGATCCCCATTCCACGGCGGCCGCGAAGGTGGGCGAGCGCATCGCCGCGCTGCGGCGACGCGCCCGCCTGAGCCGCCCCACTCTCGCCGACTGCGCCGACCTCGACGTGCGTCATCTCCAGCGCATCGAGCGAGGCCACGGAAATCCCACGCTGCTGAGCCTCATGCAGATCGCGGTCGCCCTCGAGGTGCCGCTGGCGCACCTTGTCGAAGACCTCGAGCCGGAGGACATGCCCGGCACCCGCCGCCCCTACGGGCACAGCACGCGCGACATGCAGACCCGCCGCCGCTACTACGCCGGCAACGGGGCGCTCGACTACTGATCGGCAGGATGACCTACTGATCGGCAGGATGAGCGACGCCGGCTAGAAGTCGGGCGGGTCACCGTCCCATGGTGGCGGATCGACGTCGTCAGAGGGGATGAAGCGGACGACCGGCGCGGGGACGTCCTGCATGGTGCGCCCCGTGGGGCTGCACCAGGTGATCGTGCCGTCGGCACCGTGGTGGGCGGTCCAGTTTCCGTAGTGCTTGAGCAGGTGATGCGCCCGGCAGAGGGCTGCGAGGTTGGTCACGGCGGTCGGGCCGCCCGCGGAGTGCGCGACCGTGTGGTCGAGGTCGCAGCGCATCACGGGCCGGCGGCATCCGGGGAACCGGCAGTGCTCGTCGCGTGCGCGAAGGAAGCGCTTCTGCGCCGCCGTGGGCACGTACGAGTCGACGGTGCGCAGGCAGCCGGTGTCGGGATCGGTGAACAGCCGAGACCACAGCGTCGCACCGCCGGCAAGGCGACGGGCCGTGTCGGGGTCGATGGGGCCGTGCCCGGCGAGGAACGCCGCGTCGTCGCCGATGCCGGTGAGCGTGGCGGCGGGGATCGTGATCTGCACCGTCGCGTGGATCGCGGCCAGGGCGTTGCCCCCGGACTCGTCGGCGACGTGCGCGGACGGGATGCCCGTCAGCATCACGTCGGCGACGACATCCGCCCGGATCTGGTCGAGGGTGCGCTCGTCCTCGGATGCGCCATCCGCGCGATTGGCCCGGTGGATGGTGATCGCGAGGCTCGTCGCGCGGTTCTGCATCGCCCGCGCTTCGGTCGCGCCGGTGAGCAGGCAGAACACGCCCATGCCGTCCTCGCGCGCCTCCACCCACGACTTCCGTCGGGCGAAGGCGACCTCGTGGCGCTCGGCGATCGTCGTCGGGTCGCACTCCTCCGCGACGGCCTTCGCGATCGCCCGCAGGCGGCCGGGGGACTGTCCCGCCGCGCGCTCCAGGACGAGCTGTTCGTACCGGCCGCGCGCGTCCGGGTCGGTCAGCCGCAGCCCCTCCTCCGTCACGGCCGTCGCGTGCCCGCGGGAGAGGCGCCCGTCGACGAGCGCCGTGAACGTGGCGGGGAACTGCTCGATGAGCACCGCGGCGTCGTCCATCCGTCCTCGGATCGTCCGATCGGACGCGTTGGTGGCGACCGCGATGTCGGCCGCGATCGCCCGCACCGGCAGGATCCATCCCGACGGAGCGCCCATCTCGGCGAGGATCTCCAGGCCATTGTCCTGTGCCGCCTTCAGCAGCATCGCCTTCGCCGCCTCGGCGTTCGCGATGACGCGCTCGGCCGAGGCGAGCCCATCGACGATTGTCGAGAGGACCTCGCGGCGCGCGGGATCGAGATCCCACCGCTCGGCGAAGGAGGTCCTGGTCATGCCTTCATGGTCTCACCAACCTCGGACATTCATTCGAATGTCGTCCGGCTCACACGACGAAGGACCACGCCCACTCGCGCTCGTCGTCGGGCAGGAACCAGGCGACGGTCACGGTGGCGTCGTCCAGTTCGCAACCGCACAGACACAGCTCGCGCGACTCGCCGGGCTGAAGGCGGCCCCAGGTCTCGACGTCCGGGGGCTCGCGGCCATCGGCGACGTAGAGGCGCACGTACTGGGCCGCCTGCGCCCCCTCGTTCGTCAGCAGGGGATGGGCAGGGTCGTCGCGATCCACGTGCCAGGGCACGCGGTGCGCGTCGGGGGCAGGGGATTCGGTGGGATCGATCGCTCGCAGCATGCCGTGGACGCTACGAGCAGCCCGCGACGCCGCAGGGCGTCAGGAGCCGTCGGGCGTGCGATCCGTGGACGACTCGACCGACTTCGGCCCTGTGGACGAGCGATGGGGGATCACCCGGCCTACGACACCGCTCACCGCCGACCCGACCTTCTTCACCCCGCGGATGGCGCTGTGCCCCAGTCGCTCGGCGCCCGGGAGGGGCTCGAGCTCGCCGGGGAGTACCGACGGCGCAGCGCCGAACGCCTTGCGCGAGGCGACCACGACCCGCCGGCCGAGGATGTGGTTGCCCGCACCGCCGATCGCGGCACCCACGCCGAAGGGCAGCGCCTTGCCGAGCAGCGACGCTCCGCCCGTGGCGGCGAAGCGGTGGATGAACGACTTCTTCAGGCGGTCGAGCAGCGGCCCGACCGTGGCGCGCGGCAGCGACTTGGTGACCAGCTCGCCCCAGTAGGCGGACCGGCTGCCGCTGCCGGAGGCCTGGCTGGCGAGCTGCCGCACGAGGTTCACTCCCTCATCGCCCATCATGAGCGTGAGGACGAGGGCGCGGGCCCGGTCGGGTGACTCGATCGTGATGCCATGCACCTCGGCGAGGGACTGTGCATACAGCGCGGTCGCCTCGAGGAAGCCCACCGTCTCGGCTCCCGACAGGCCGAGCGTCACGGCCGTGCCGAAGCCGGGCACGACGGCGGTCGCGCCCACCGCCGCGCCGCCCGTCGTGACGGCGGCGAGGTAGCGGTTCTCGAGGATGCGCACGATCTGATCCGGCGTCGCATCCGGATGGCGCAGCCGGACGGATCGGATGTGCGCGACGACCGCGGGCCGCTGGACCTGGATGACGCGGTCGAGCACGCGGACGAGGAACGGATGGTCCTCATGCCCGACGGGCGGCAGACCGCCCTTCCAGGGCGCGTCGGCAGGAAGCGAGTGGATCTTGTGGACCTTGGCGGACACGCGCGAGATCCTCAGCGATGAAAGCGAACGGCGCCTGAACGCCGTCAGACGTACTCGTTGGCGTGGACGAGATCCTCGGCCGTGTCGATCTCGACCGCGTAGAGGTCGGAGATGTCCATCGGCAGCAGATTCACGCCGTCGTGCTGGATGGCGAGCTCGAGTCCGCGCTCGAAGTAGTCCTGGTCGTCGACTCGCGCGAGGTGCCGCATGAACGCGGGCTTGTCGGCGCGGGAGATGTAGTTGATTCCCACGGCCTCGCCGATGCCGCCCACGACGGTCTTGGAGAGCTCGGCGATGTGGCCGGCCTCGTCGATCGTGTACTTGACCTCTTCGTCGCTCACCTTGGCGGTGTTGACCGTGACGAACGACACATCCTGCTCGATGAACGAGATCGCGCGTCCCAGGACGCGGGGATCGAAGACCACGTCTCCGTTCATCCAGAGCACGCCCTTCTTGCCCGTCGCCTGGAGGGCGCGCAGGAGGCTCTTGGACGTGTTGGTCTGGTCGTAGCGCTCGTTGTGCACGTACGTGGCGTCGGGGAAGGCGTCGATGATGGTCTCGGCGCGGTAGCCGACCACCGTCGTGACGCGGGCCTCGGGTCCGAAGGCGGCACGGATGTTGTCGCGCTGCTGCTGCATGATGGAGCGGCCGTCGTTGAGCTCCGTGAGCGGCTTCGGAAGCGCGCGACCGAGCCGCGAGCCCATGCCCGCGGCGAGAATGACGATTCGGAAAGACATCTGTTGCGCCCCCTGAAGTGCTCTGTTCGCGATCGGTTCACCGACCGGTCACCTCGATGTGCTGTCCCATGGTAGTCACAGTGGCCTGGGAAGCGGCAGAGATGGCCTCTGATCGGCGTTTCTGTGCACCACGTCACGGAACGGGCACATCCGGGCAGGTGTCGGTGGCGGTTGCTACGGTGAAGCCGTGACCACTTCGCCATTGGATGACGACGCCGGCACGACTTCGAGCGGAGGTGCCGCGCCCGCTCCCGGCGAGGCCGTGCAGCGCCCTGGCTCGGCGGGGTCCCCGGCGAAGCGTCCCGCGATCAGGCGCCCGGCGAAGCGTCCCACGGCCAAGACTGCGGCCGAGCGCGACACCGGCGAGAGCTCCACCACGCCGTCCGCAGCCGCACCGCGCAAGCCCGCGGCGAAGCGACCGGTGCAGGGCGGGAAGCCCAAGCCCCGTTCCGGCACGAAGACGTCGGCGGCGCGGAATGCGGCCGGCAGGTCGGCGGTCGCCCAGCCTCCCGCAGAGGCCGACGCACCCTCCGATCAGGATGTGCCCACCTCGGTCGTCCCGGTGGTGGACGTCGTGGAGCGACCTGCGGATCCCGTGACGGAACCGGATGCGCCCGCCGCCGCGCCCGAGACGGCCGCCGCGGAGACGACCACGACGGAAGAGGCCCCTGTCGAGGTCGAGGACGCCACCGTTGCCGTGGCGGAGATAGGTGCGCCCGAGACCCCGGCGGTCCAGCCCGAGACGCCGGCAGAGAACGAGCCCGAGACGCAGGCAGAGAACGAGCCCGAGACGCAGGCAGAGAACGAGCCCGAGACGCCGGCAGAGAACGAGCCCGAGGCGCCGGCAGAGGACGCTCCGGAGGCACCCGCCGATGCTGCGCCCGAGGCGCCCGTCCAGGTTGAGTCCAAGGTGCCCGCGGAGGTTGAGCCCGAGGCGCCGGCGGCGGAGCCTGAGACCGCAGTCCTTCCCGCGACAGGCCCCGCGACCGACCCCGCCGCAGCCCCGGCCGCCGAGGCCCGGCCGGAGGTGCCGCCCGCCCTCGTGCTGCGCGGCGTCTCGCGCTCCTACGGCGGGACGACCGCCGTCGCCGGCATCGACCTGACGGTCCCCGCCGGATCGTTCTACGGTCTCGTCGGTCCCAACGGTGCCGGCAAGACGACGACGATGTCGATGATCGCAGGGCTGCTGCGTCCGGATCGGGGTGAGATCTCCGTCGCGGGGGTCGATCTGGCGAAGGATCCGCGTGCGGCAAAGGCGCTGATGGGCGTGCTTCCCGACCGGCTGCGCACGTTCGACCGTCTCACCGGGCGGCAGCTCCTCTACTACTTCGGCGTGCTGCGCGGGCTGAAGCCCGACGTCGTCGAGAGCCGCACGGCCGATCTCGCGCGCGCGTTCGACCTCACGGATGCCCTCGGCCGCGTTGTGTCCGACTACTCGGCGGGGATGACGAAGAAGATCATGCTCGCGGCCGCCATGATCCACTCGCCGCGCCTGCTCGTCCTCGACGAGCCGTTCGAAGCGGTCGATCCGGTGTCGTCGGCGAACATCCTGGAGATCCTGAGCACGTACGTTTCGCGTGGCGGCACGGTGCTGCTCTCGAGCCACGGCATGGATCTGATCGAGCGCGTCTGCACGCGGGTCGCGGTCATCGTCGCGGGGCAGCTGCTCGCCGAGGGGACGGTCGAGGAGGTGCGCGGCGAGCTCACGCTCGAGCAGCGCTTCGTCGAGCTCTCGGGCGAGGTCAGCAGCATGGAGGGCCTCGAGTGGCTGCACACGTTCTCCGACTGAGGCTCGCCCTGATGGTCGGCGCCCTGCGAGGGCCGGCCACCCGTGTCGCCTACCGGGCGGCGGGGCTGCTCATCCTGGTCGCGGTCGTCATCGCGGTCGCCATCGGGGTCCTGTCCCTCGTCGACGCCTCGACCCCCGTCGCGTTCGCACTGCTCGTGCTCGCCGGATCGGCGATCGCCCTGTCGTTCGCGGCCGGCCCCATCGTCGCCGCGGCGACCGATCCGCTCGATCCGCGCCGCTTCGCCGTACTCGGGATGGATCCGCGCCCGCTCGCCTGGCTGCTGGCAGGTGCGGGGTTCGTGAGCGTCCCGGTGCTCGCGGTGGCGGTGTTCGACGTGTGCGCGGCCGTCGTCTGGACGGCGCATGGAGTCCCCGGCATCGTCAGCGCGCTGATGGCGATCCTGCACGTCGCGACCTGCGTTCTGCTCGCTCGGCTGAGCATGGCCGTCGGCGCCGCCGTGCTGCGCACGCGCCGCACGCGCGAGCTCTCGGGCCTGTTCGTGCTCGGGGTCATCGTCGTGCTCGTGCCGGTCATCGTGTTCCTGTCGTCGCTGGAGTGGGAGGGGCGGGTGCCGAGCGCGCTCGCCACCGCGGCGGACGTGCTCGCCGTGACCCCGATCGGCGCCGCGGCGGCGCTGCCCGGGACGATCGCGATGGGCAACGCGGGAGCCGCATGGCTGGCGGCCCTGGTGGCGCTCGCCACGCTCGGGCTCGCGGCGGCGGCCTGGCTGTTCGCCGTCGAGCGGGCGCTGACGACGATCGAGAATCCCGCGGCCGCGAGCGGGCGGGGCGGGCTCGGCTGGTTCGCTGTCATGCCCGGCACTCCCGCGGGCGTGATCGCCGCGCGCGGCCTCGTGTACTGGCTGCGCGACAGCCGCTACATCGTGAACTTCGCCATCATCCCGCTCGCCGGTCTCCTGCCGACCGTGCCGCTGCTTATCGCGGGTGTGCCCGAACCCGTCGTCGCGCTTGTGCCCGTGCCGATCATGGCGCTGTTCTTCGGATGGCTGCCGCACAACGACGTCGCCTACGACTCGAGCGCCGTGTGGATGCACATCGCCAGCGGCATCCGCGGCGTATCCGACCGGATCGGCCGCCTCGTCCCCGTGCTCGTGATCGCCATCCCGGTGCTGGCGATCGCGCTGTCACTGAGCGCCGCGTTCTACGGCCGATGGGCGGTGCTGCCCGCGATGATCGGCGTCGCGGCGAGCCTGTTCCTGACGGGCCTGGGCCTGTCCAGCGTCGCGTCGGTGCTCGCTCCCTACGCCGTCTCGCGCCCCGGTGACAGTCCTTTCCAGCAGCCGCAGCGGGCCGACTCGACCGGCGTCGCCGCGCAGGCGCTCGTGATGCTCGGCACGATCGTGCTGAGCGCCCCGACGCTGTGGCTCGGCTGGCTCACCGTCACCGATGATGTCGCGCATGCCGGCGCGGCGATGTGGACGGGGCTCGGCGTCGGGGTCGGCGTGCTGCTCGTCGGCGTGCTGCTCGGGTCGTGGATGTTCGAGCGCCGCGGCGAGCGGATCATGGCATTCGCGAGCACCACCTGACGCCCGCGGACGATGCTCGAGGGGGTCTCTGCGGCGTAGACTCGGGCCTCATGAGCACTCCTCTCGATACCCCCGGCGACGGCGGAACGGCCCTCCTCGACCGCGAGCTCGAGAAGCTCCTCGAAGAGGAGAACATCGAGCCGGGTGACCACGAGCGCTTCTCGCACTACGTGAAGAAGGAGAAGATCCTCGAGTCGGCGATCACCGGCAAGCCCGTCCGCGCGCTGTGCGGCAAGAAGTGGACGCCGGGCCGCGACCCGGAGAAGTTCCCGGTGTGCCCGACGTGCAAGGAGATCTACGAGTCGCTGAACTCGTGACCCGCGTCGGGCGCGGCCGTCAGCTCTCGTCCGCGTCGACGTAGACCGTCGGGATCGCCGGATCCGAGCGGCTGAGCGCGAGTGCGCGGATCGGCAGCTCCTCGCGCACGCGCAGGTGGTGCTCCCGTGCCGCCTCGACCCCGGCCGGGCCCTCGTACTCCGCGACCGGCTCGCCCTCGACGACGAGGGCCACCTGCAGGGGGCGCGCATCCGGGTACTCCGAGGGCTGCGCGAGCGGCTCGAAGCCGTCGGCGACCTCGACGAGCTCCTGCGTGGCGACCCCGTTCTCCAGTGTGCGGAACGCGGTCTTGCGCCCGCCCTGCGATCCCTTGCCCTCAGCGGTCTTCGACACCGAGACCCAGCCGCCGTCCGCGCCCTGACGCGCGACGAGCTTGTAGACCATGCCCGCGGTCGGATACCCGGATCCGGTCACGACGGACGTGCCGACGCCGTAGGCATCGACGGGCGAGGCCGCCAACGCGGCGATCGCGTACTCGTCGAGGTCGCTGGTGACGGTGATCCGCGTCTGCGTCGCGCCGAGCTCGTCGAGCTGCGCGCGGACCGACGCGGCAACCGTCGGCAGGTCGCCCGAGTCGAGGCGCACGCCGCCGAGGCCCGTGCCCGCGACGCGGACGGCCGTCTCGACGCCCTTCGCGATGTCGTAGGTGTCCACCAGCAGCGTCGTGTCGGTGCCGAGCGCCTCGACCTGGGCGCGGAAGGCGTCCTCCTCGCTGTCGTGAAGCAGCGTCCACGAGTGCGCGGCGGTGCCCATCGTCGGGATGCCCCACTGGCGGCCCGCCTCGAGGTTGCTCGTCGCGCCGAAGCCGGCGATGTACGCCATGCGCGCGGCGGCGACGGCGGAGGACTCGCCCGCACGACGCGATCCCATCTCCGCCAGGGGACGATCGCCCGCGGCGATACTCATCCGCGAGGCGGCGGTCGCGACGGCCGAGTCGTGGTTGAGCACGCTCAGCGCGAGGGTCTCGAGGATGACCGCGTCGGCGAAGCTTCCCTCGACCGTCAGGATCGGAGATCCCGGGAAGTACAGCTCGCCCTCGCGGTAGCCGGAGATGGACCCCGTGAACCGGTAGTTCTCGAGGTAGGCGACGGCCTCGGGGCTGACCACCTTCCCGTCGCGCAGGAAGCGCAGCTCGTCGTCGCCGAAGCGGAAGTCGCGCAGCAGCGCGAGCAGGCGTCCCGTGCCGCCGACGACGCCGAACCGGCGACCGCCGGAGAGTCGTCGAGCGAACAGCTCGAACACGCAGTGCCGCTGGGCGGTGCCGTCGCGCAGGGCGGCGTCGAGCATGGTGAGCTCGTAGCGGTCGGTCAACAGGGCCGAGGAGGCGCTCATAGGGAAAACCCTAGCCATGGATGCGCAGGTCGCGGACGACGCGGCCGACGAGCGAGCGCGGCGCGGCTTCCGGTGCGCGCGCCGCGGGTACGCTGGGACATCATGAACGACGCGCCGATCGGGATCTTCGACTCCGGCGTCGGCGGGCTCACCGTCGCCCGGGCGATCGGCGATCAGCTGCCGCGCGAGTCGATGATCTACATCGGCGACACCGCCCACTCGCCGTATGGCCCGAAGCCCATCGCCGACGTCCGGCGGTACTCGCTGGAGATCCTCGACACGCTCGTCGACCAGGGCGTGAAGATGCTCGTCATCGCCTGCAACACCGCGTCGGCGGCGATGCTGCGCGACGCGCGCGAGCGGTACTCGGTGCCGGTGGTCGAGGTCATCGGCCCCGCCGTCCGCACGGCGATGTCGACCACGCGAAACGGCCGGATCGGCGTGATCGGCACGGTGGGGACGATCGGATCCGGCGCGTATCAGGACATGCTCGAGGTGAACCCCGGCATCCAGGTCTCCACGGCCGCCTGCCCGCGCTTCGTCGAGTTCGTCGAGGCGGGCGACACCGACTCGCCCGAGGTGCTCGCCGCCGCCGAGGAGTACCTCGCGCCGCTGCGTCATGCCGGGGTCGACACCCTCGTGCTCGGCTGCACGCACTACCCGTTCCTCAAGGGCGCGATCAGCTACGTGATGGGCCCGGATGTCTCGCTCGTCTCGAGCGACTCGGAGACCGCGAAGGACGTCTACCGCCAGCTCGTGAGCCGCGACCTGCTGGCGGGCCCGGACGCGACGCCGCGTCACGAGTACGAGGCGACGGGAGCGGCCACCGCCGACTTCATCGCCCTCGCGAACCGCCTGCTCGGCCGAGAGGTGCGCGATGTGCGCCTCGTCCGCACCGGCGCCATCGACCTCCCCGCGCTCGACGCGCGATCCTGATCCCTTCCATCCGCAAGGAGAAGCAATGACCACTCGCGCCGACGGCCGCACGCCCGACCAGCTCCGCCCCATCACGATCGAGCGCGGCTGGAGCAGCCAGGCAGAGGGCTCGGCGCTCATCAGCTTCGGCGGCACGAAGGTGCTGTGCACGGCGTCGTTCACGAACGGTGTGCCGCGCTGGCTGACGGGCAAGGGCAAGGGCTGGATCACCGCCGAGTACGCGATGCTTCCGCGTGCGACGAACGACCGCAACGACCGCGAGAGCGTGAAGGGGCGGATCGGCGGGCGCACGCACGAGATCTCGCGCCTGATCGGCCGCGCGCTGCGCGCCGTCGTCGACACCAAGGCGCTCGGCGAGAACACCATCGTGATCGACTGCGACGTCCTGCAGGCGGATGGCGGCACGCGAACCGCGGCGATCACCGGCGCCTACGTCGCCCTCGCCGACGCGATCGAGTGGGGCCGCGAGAAGAAGTTCATCGGCCAGAAGGCCCAGGTGCTGCGCGACTCGGTGGCCGCCGTGTCGGTCGGCATCATCGACGGCGTGCCGATGCTCGACCTTCCGTACGTCGAGGACGTGCGCGCGCAGACCGACATGAACGTCGTCGTCACCGGAAGCGGGAAGTTCGTCGAGGTGCAGGGCACCGCCGAGGGCGCGCCGTTCGACAAGGCCGAGCTCGACGCACTGCTGGAGCTCGCCGTCGCCGGCGCGGCCGAGCTGCGCGTTCACCAGCAGGCCGCGCTCGACGAGCCCGCGGGGGCCTGAGCCGATGGCGCAGATCGTCCTCGCCACGCACAACGCCCACAAGGTGGCCGAGTTCCAGGGGATCGTCGCCCGCGTCCGCCCGGATCTCGAGGTCGTGTCCTACGACGGCCCAGAGCCGGTCGAGGACGGCACGACCTTCGCCGAGAATGCGCTGATCAAGGCGCGGGCCGCGGCGGCGCACACGGGTCTTCCTGCGCTCGCCGACGACTCCGGCATCTGCGTGGACGTCCTCGGCGGATCGCCCGGCGTGTTCTCGGCCTACTGGGCGGGACACGCGAAGGACGATCGCGCCAACCTGGCGCTGCTGCTCGACCAGCTCTCCGACGTCGCCGATCCCCATCGGGGCGCCCACTACAACTCGACGATCGCGCTGGTGACGCCTGCCGGTGCGGAGCACACGGTGGAGGGGCTCTGGCCCGGCCGCCTCGCGGATGCGCCGCGCGGCGAGGCGGGATTCGGGTACGACCCGATCTTCATCCCCGCCGACCAGGACGGTCCCGAGCGCACGGTCGCCGAGCTGACCGCGGACGAGAAGAACGCGATCTCGCACCGCGCCCGCGCCTTCGTGGCGCTCGAGCCGCTGCTCGCGCAGCTGTAGGCGGCCCGTCGGATCAGTGAACGGCGGCGAGCAGCACGCCCACGCCGACGAAGAGCGAGCCGAAGATGCGGCCGAGGATCTTCTGCCCCGACGGAGTGCGGGTGAGGCGGGCGAGGCCGCGCGCGGCGATGGCGAAGACGAACCACATCACCGCGATGTCGATCGCCACCACCGTCGCCGACAGCACCGTGTACTGCGGGATCAGCGGCTGATCGGGTCGGATGAACTGCGGCACGAAGGCGAGGAAGAAGACGATCGCCTTCGGGTTCGTCAGGTTCACGAGCAGCCCGCGCCGGAACATCGACCAGGCGCTCTCGCGCACGAGGATCGCGGATCCGTCCTCCGTCGCGTCCTGCGGGCGCGCGAGGAACTGCCGCACCCCGAGGTAGATCAGATACGCGGCGCCGGCATAGCGGATGACCTCGAACAGGATCGGCGAGCTCGCCACGAGCACGCCCACGCCTGCAGCGACGATCACGATGTGCACCACCAGGGCGACCTGCTGGCCGAGGATGCCCCACAGGGAGCGCCGCCACCCGGACGCGATCGCATTCGACATCGTGTTCACCGCGCCCGCGCCGGGCGTCAGGGAGATGAGTGCTCCGGCGCCCACGAGGGCCAGCCAGAGCGAGAGCGTCATGCTCTGGATTCTACGGCCGGGGTGTGCACCGACCCTGCACAGGCACGCGTGCGAGCATTGACATCAGAGCCCGTCAAGAGGCTCCCGGACGATGGTCAAGTACCCGGCGCGCGACAAGACTTGCCAGGAGTCGTGCCATGTCGTGGATCGTCCTCATCCTGTCCGGTGTCCTCGAGGCCGTCTGGGCCACCGCCCTCGGCAAGTCGGAGGGCTCCACGAAGCCCGCACCGACGGCCGTCTTCGCCGTCGGCATCGTCGCGAGCATGCTCGGACTCGCGTTCGCGATGCGGGACATCCCGATCGGCACCGCGTACGCCGTGTGGGTCGGCGTCGGCGCGGCGCTCACCGTCGGCTACGCGATGATCACCGGTGGCGAGTCGGTCTCATGGCTGAAGATCCTGCTGATCCTGGGCCTCGTCGGCTGCGTCGTGGGCCTGAAGCTCGTGAGCGACGGCGAGCACTGACGCGAGTGAGAATCGGACTCATTCCCGAGTAGGCGAAAGCCGTCGGACCTGGGGTTTGCCGCGCGTAGCCTGGGACCATGCATGTCCACGCGCACGAGAAGCAGGGCGGCGACGACCGTCGCCTGCTCGGCATCGCGCTGGGCATCACCCTCTCCGTCGTGGGGCTGCAGGTGGTCGGCGGGCTCGTCGCCGGGTCCCTCGCGCTGCTGGCCGACGCGGCGCACATGCTCACCGATGCGACCGCCCTCGGTGTCGCGCTGATCGCGCAGTCGATCGCCCGCCGCCCCGCCGACGACCGGCGGACCTTCGGGTATCGGCGCTTCGAGGTGTTCGGCGCGATGATCAACGCGGTGCTCGCGATCGCACTGAGCGGCGGCATCGCGGTGGCGGCGGTCGGGCGACTCTTCTTCGCCGCGCCGAGCGAGGTGCACGGCGGCACGATGATCGTGTTCGCCGTCATCGGCCTCGCCGCGAACGTGCTCACGCTGTGGCTGCTGGCGCGCGCCCAGCGCCGCAGCATCAACGTGCGCGGCGCCTACCTCGAGGTGCTCGGCGACGCGATCGGCTCGGCCGTCGTGATCCTCGCCGCCGTCGTGGTCCTCGCGACGGGCTGGGACCGTGCGGATGCCGCCGCGTCCCTGCTGATCGCGGCGTTCATCCTGCCGCGCGCATGGGTGCTGATGCGCGAGGGCCTCGCGGTGCTCACAGAGTCGGCACCGCAGGGGATGAGCGTCGCGGAGATCCGGGATCACCTCCGCGCGGCCCCCGGCGTCGTCGATGTCCACGACGTCCACGTGTGGCAGCTCACGCGCGGCGCGCCGGTGTTCAGCGCGCACGTGGTGGTCGACAAGGACGTGCTGGACCGCGGCGGGTCCGCGGCGCTGCTGACCTCGCTGCAGGGGTGCCTGGCGGATCACTTCGACGTCGCGCACTCCACCTTCCAGCTCGAGGCCGTCGGCCACGAGGACCGCGACGAGGCGCACCGCTAGGACTCGAGCACCACGTCCTGAGCCGCCTTGTCGGGGCGAAGGCCCCGCCAGCGCGGGTGGCGCATGCTGCCGCCGGGCGTCCACTCCGTGAACTCCACCTCGCCCACGAGCTCGGGCCGCACCCAGAGCACGTCCCGGGCGTCGAGCGGGGGAACGCCGTGCAGGGGAGACTCCGTCACGCGCAGCGGCTCCAGCTGATCCCACAGCCGGCCGAGCGCCCGCTCGCTGAACCCCGTGCCCACGCGGCCGACGTAACGCAGGCCGTCGTCGTCCGGGATCCCGAGCAGGAGCGAGCCGATGGATCCGGATCGTCCCCCCTTGCCGGGGCGGATTCCCGCGATCACCGCCTCCTGCGTCCGCGTGATCTTCAGCTTCAGCCAGCGGTCCGACCTGCCGGGGCGGTAGCGGGCATCCGGGTCCTTCGCCATCACCCCCTCGAGGTCGTGCTCGCGCGCGATGTCGAGGGCCAGGTCGATGTCGGGGAACACCGGCGGGACGTCGATCGCCGCCCCCGCGTCGGCCGCGATCCGCTCAAGCACATCGCGGCGCTCCGACAGCGGGCGGCCGGTCAGGTCCTCGCCGTCGGCGGCGAGCACGTCGAAGAGGTACAGGCGGGCGGGGGTGCGCCGCGTCTCGGCGGTGATCTCGGCGGACTTCGTCAGGTGCATCCGGTTCTGCAGCAGCGAGAAGCTGGGCCGCCCGCGCTCGTCCAGGGCGACGATCTCGCCGTCGACGACCGCCTCCGACGCAGCGAAGAACGCAGCGCCCGGAGCGGCGAACTCGGGATAGCGGTCGGTGATGTCCGTGCCGCTCCGGGCGAACAGGCGCAGCCGACCGTCCGACCAGACGCCCAGCGCCCGCACGCCATCCCATTTCATCTCGGCCCAGGATCCGGCGCCCATCGCGCGCGCGAGCCCCGGGGTGCCGTTGCTCGCGAGCATGGGGGACGGGGGCCTCGCCGGGGCTGCGGGCTTGGGCGGATTCGGGGGTTTCGACTCGGTCGCTTCGCTCCCTCGCTCAAGCGGCGAGGAGGGGCGGCTCTCCGGCTCGGCGGTCGTCTCGGCGTGCTGATCCTTCATCCGGTGAAGCAGCCATTGCGACTTCTCGCCGTCGCCGCTCGTGCGGATGAGCGCGAGGCGCACGCCGCCGGCGAGCGGGCCCGCGCCGTGGAGGGTGAAGATCACCTCGTCCGCCCGCCACTTCTCGAGCGCGTAGGTGCCCGACTCCCAGATGTCCATGTGGCCCGCGCCGTACTCGCCCTTCGGGATGTCCCCCTCGAACGTCGCGTAGGCGAGCGGGTGGTCCTCGGTCTGCACCGCGAGGTGGTTCTTCCCGGTCGTCTCGGGGATTCCCTTGGGCACCGCCCAGCTGGCGAGCACCCCGTCGCGCTCGAGCCGCAGGTCGTAGTGAAGCCGACGCGCCTCGTGCCGCTGGATGACGAAGCGCGGCTCGCCGCCGACCGTCGGCTCGATGGGCCCGCCCATCGGCTCGGGCGTCTTCGCCGCGTCGCGCTTGGCGACGTACGGGGCGAGCGCGGCATCCGGATCCGGCGCGTCGATCGGCGCGAGCGGGTCGCCGATGCGCTCCATCCGCTCCAGCACCTCGTGGAACAGCAGGTGCCGCAGGCCCGGATCGTCGAGCTCGTCCCACGTGCGGGGCGCGGCCACCCACGGCTGCGCGCGCCCTCGCAGCGAGTACGGCGCGATCGTCGTCTTCTTGCCGTTGTTCTGGCTCCAGTCGACGAGCACCCGGCCCGGGCGCACCGCCTTGCTCATCGAGCTCACGACGAGCTCAGGATGGTCGGCCTCGAGCGCCTGCGCGAGTGCCTTCGCGACCGCCGACACCTGCGCGCTCGTCTGCGACCCGGGCAGCCGCGCGTAGAGGTGGATGCCCTTGCTGCCGCTCGTGACCGGCAGGGGATCGAGCCCCATGTCGGTCAGGATGGCGCGCGCCTCGCGGGCGACCTCCGCGCACTCCGGCAGGCCGACCCCGGGCCCCGGATCCAGATCCAGGACGAGCCGGTCGGGCAGGCCCGGGGAGCCGTCCGGTGCGAAGCGCCACTGCGGCACGTGCAGCTCGAGACTCGCGACCTGCGCGAGGTAGGCGAGTGTGGCGACGTCGTCGACCAGCGGATAGGCCTTCGACCCGGTCGAGTGCTCGATCGGCTGACGAGGGATCCAGTCGGGCGCGCCGCGCTCGAGGTCCTTGGCGAAGAACGACGGGAGGGGCTCGTCGGCCGTGCCCACGCCCTCGACCCAGCGCTTGCGCGTCACCGGGCGGCCCGCGACGTGGGGGAGCAGCACGGGCGCGATGCGGGTGAGGTAGTCGATCACCTCGTCCTTGGTCGTCCCGGTCTCGGGATAGAGCACCTTCTCGAGGTTCGTCACGCGCAGGCGACGGCCGCCGATCCGCACGATCTGCTCGCCTGCCATGGCCTGAGCTTATTTCGCCGGTCGGCCCCGAAATCAAGCCCCTGGCAGTGACGGGTGTGACAGGTGTTCACTGGGACCATGAGATCGATCTGGAAGGGCGCGCTGACGTTCGGCCTCGTGAACGTCCCCGTGAAGGTCTACGCGGCCACCGAGGACCACGACGTCAGCCTGCACCAGGTGCACAACGCCGACGGCGGACGCATCCGCTACCAGCGTCGCTGCGAGGTGTGCGGAGAGATCGTGGCGTACTCGGACATCGATCGCGCCTACGACGACGGCGACCGCACCGTCGTGCTCACCGACGAGGATCTGAAGTCGCTGCCGTCCGAGCGCAGCCGCGAGATCGACGTCGTGGAGTTCGTGCCGAGCGAGCAGGTCGATCCGATCACCTACGACAAGTCGTACTTCCTGGAGCCCGATTCGGCGTCGCCGAAGGCGTACGTGCTGCTGCGCCGCACGCTCGAGCAGACGGATCGCACGGCCATCGTGCGGTTCTCGCTGCGCCAGAAGACGCGCCTGGCGGCCCTGCGCGTGCGCGGCGACGTGCTGATGCTGCAGACCCTGCTGTGGGCGGATGAGGTGCGGGCGGCCGAGTTCCCGTCGCTGAACGAGTCGGTCAGGATCTCCGCGAAGGAGCTGGAGCTGTCGGCGAGCCTCGTCGAGAGCTTCTCGAGCGACTTCGATCCGGATGAGTTCGTCGACGAGTACCAGAAGGAGCTCAAGACGCTGATCGCGGCGAAGCTCGAGAAGGGCGACGCCATCGACACCGACGCCACCTTCGGCGAGCAGGAGGAGGAGGGCGGCGAGGTCATCGACCTCATGGCCGCGCTGCGTGCGAGCGTCGAGCGCTCGCGTGCCTCTCGGGACAAGGGGGACGCGGGCAAGGACGCCGAGGACGACGCCGAGCCCGAGGAGAAGGCCGAGAAGCCCAAGCGGAAGCGGTCGACGAAGAAGGCCTCGTGAGGCTCAGCCCGCCCTGACCGCGGTCAGAGCTTGATGTCGGGCTTGCCGTCGCCGTCGATGTCGGCGCCGCGCTCGAACACCTCGGGCTCGAGGACGAGCTCCTCCACCGGGATGGGGGCGGGCTCGCGGCGGGCCTTGCGACGCTCGGCGAAGTAGTGCCAGAGCGTGACGAGCGCCGTGCCGCCGACCGCAGCCAGCAGGATGAGGTCGATGTACTCGGTGACGAAGTGGCTCACCCACGGGATGAACGCGATCAGGTAGCCCACCATCGTGAGGCCGAAGCCCCACAGCACGGCGCCGATCAGGTTGTAGAGCGAATAGCGCTTCCACGGCATATGACCCACGCCGGCCGCGACGGGCGCGAAGGTGCGCACGATCGGGACGAATCGGGCGAGCACGATCGTGATGCCGCCGAATCGTTCGAAGAAGGCATTTGTGCGTTCGACGTTCTTCGTGCTGAACAGCCCCGATTCCTTGCGTTCGAAGACGGCCGGCCCGCCCTTATGGCCGATCAGATAGCCGGCCTCTCCGCCGATGAACGCGGCGAGGGCGATCAGCCCGCTGGCGATCCAGATGTTCACGCCGAACACGTTGTGCGTGTTCGTCAGCAGCCCCGAGATGATCAGCAGCGTGTCGCCCGGCAGCAGGAATCCGACGAGCAGGCCGGTCTCCGAGAACACGATGAGGCAGACGACGAGCAGGGCCCACGGGCCGGCCGCGTCGATGATGGCCTGGGGATCCAGCCAGGGAATGAGAGCGAGGGGACGCAACGGTCATCCTGTCGTTGATTACTGC